>CACZAN010000075.1 GCA_902779165.1 uncultured Bacteroidales bacterium | reverse complement strand
CAATTGGGAACGCTCCGTCTATATGTCCATCAGCATGGGTTCCGACATTCTGCCCTTCCTGCGCGACCATTTGGTACTCGAAGGACTTGCCTATCGCATCTCTCCAACGGCTACCACTCAGAGGATAGATGTGGAGAGGCTTTATGACAACATCATGCACCGTTTCCGCTATGGCGGTCTGAACATGAAAGGAATCTATGTAGATGAGGATGTCAAGCGTATGGCCAATACTCATCAGCTCATCATGGGCGTGCTTATCGACTCTCTTCTTCAGCGAGGTGACTTGAAACGAGTGGCAGAAGGAAATGCCGCAGGAGAACGTGCCCTATACAGAATACGCGTTGTCGATGGCCCGTTGCTATTATATGGCACGCCAGCCGGAACTGGGTGACGAGATTGTCAGCAGCCTGCTGTGCCGTTCTGACGAATGGCTCTCTTGGATAAACACCATCAAAATATCGCGTCGTGCCGGATCTCTTTATAACCGCTATACATGGATGCAGACCATGGAGCAGGCACTTGTCGTAGCAGAACATTTTGAACGCTCCCAATTCATTCACCAATACATCAAGCAATATGAACTCTACAACAAACAATATCAGCAAAGTTAAACAGTTGATATTCGCTGGCTTAAGCGGAAAACGAATCGTCATCATTGCATGCGCTCTGATACTCATAGGCTATATCCTGATGTCTGGATCAAAGAATACCGGGCAATCTTTCAACCCAGACATCTTCTCAACCTGTAGGATTGTCATCGCCCCCATGTTCACTAAAAATAGTTTTAGATTTTCACCCTCGGCACCCGATTTCTGGACAATGCTGAGGGCTTTTTCGTGTCGTTTTTGTAACTTCGCAACAAAAAACAAAGAAACGAAATGAAAATGAAACAAACCATCATCACTATCCTGCTCGCACTCGTTGCTGTGGCGGGACAGGCACAAACGCCTAAAGATAATTGCTCTATTCCAAAGGATTCACTTTGTCAAGAAAGAATAGCCAAGTCCGATACAGTAAACCCCGAAGAATGATATTTATAGAGAGAAATTCATGAATCTTCAATTGATAAACATTATAGGTAGTCATTTGTCCCGATGAGAAAGCTGTTTTTTCTGTTAAATACAACAATTTTAAACTGCTGAGTTTTATTCTATGAATCAATTGCTATATATCGTCTGGAATCCAGACCTCGTGGCATTCAGACTGGGTCCGCTATCGGTGCGATGGTACGGGCTGATGTGGACCATCGGAATCGCGCTGGCCCATCTCGTGGAGGATGAGGAAGAAGATATTTCTCAATTGTCTACTTTTGTCTCGGAAACTTTTCGTACCTTTGCACCAAAAGTAACGACTGACTGACGATGGAACGGAAATCCGGAGCAGCGAGAGCAGAGTCAAAGTGGAGGCGGCGCAGGCATTCGCGCAGACCACCTACCAGAGCATCTACATCATCGACTACTACCGCAAGAACTTCCTCTACGTGTCGGACAATCCGCTCTTCCTCTGCGGACACACTGCCGACGAGGTACGCCAGATGGGCTATGGTTTCTACCTGAGCCATGTGCCCGAGGACGAGGTGCCGATGCTCACCGAACTAAACCGCTCCGGCTTCCGCGCTTTCTACGACGAACCTGTGGAGAGCCGCCGCCAGTGCATGATGTCCTACGACTTCCACATCACCCACGGCGACCGTCTGCTGCTCGTCAATCACAAGATTACGCCCCTTGCCATGACCGACGAAGGCCGCGTCTGGCTGGCTCTCTGCACCGTCTCGCTTTCACCCCACAAGGAGGCCGGACACATCGAGTTCCGTCAGTTTGCCACGGGCGAGAAACGTGAGTACTCATTGGAGGCCCACCGCTGGAAGAGCCGCGAGACCATCACCCTGAAGCCCGAAGAAAAGCAGATTTTGACACTCTCAGCCCAGGGCTATACTATGAAGGAGATAGCCGAGAAGATGCTCCGATCGTTCGACACTGTGAAGTTCTACCGCCGCCAGATTTTCGAGAAGCTCGACGTGCAGAACATCACCGAAGCCCTCGCCCTTGCTACCAATTACGGCCTCGTCTGAAAGGCTACGGGTAGGCGACGGCACGTCGG
>CACZAN010000074.1 GCA_902779165.1 uncultured Bacteroidales bacterium | reverse complement strand
CGCTTTCATGCTATTTGATGACGGACTTGCCTACAAGCATGAACTTGACGATTCCACAGTGACGGTCTCACCTTGGGATGTGAAGGAACATAGCCAGTTGAGGGCAATTATCACTCAGCCTGTATATGCCTACTATAAACTCAAGAGCATGTTTGATGTCATCGCTACGGACGGCGTACACTTTCCTGTGATAACTGAAAGTGGCGACATATTCATGGTTGATAGGGAACTCAGAATCTCTGAGACTTTCCCGGCCTATTCACTTTACTGGCCTCTTTGCATGGTTGGCGACCGGATGTGTGTCTATTCTACCTCCAGCCGCAGGCAGGATATATGGCTGGTGTCTCTTCAGGGTATTCCAGAGATACAACTGACCATTCCCATTCGTGGTGTAGGAATAGCAGGTGGCAAACTGTTCTTGAACAATGATGAACGCCTATATTATCTGCCTTTGGATTAAAAGCATGTTGGAATGAAACAGGAAGAAAGCTGGCAAAAGCACTATGATGAGATCATGTTGTTCCTGGAGCAGAATCATCGATGTCCTTCAAGAATGGAGCAGAATCATCGATGTCCTTCAAGACATAGACTGGAAGATCATAGGATGCTTAACTGGATTAAATACAACAAGAAGCAGATCGTTAAAGGTCTGTTTCCTGCTGACAGGCTGGAACGTTTTAATAAACTGCTTGAAACTGCAAGAAAATATCACAGGCTGAATCAGTATGCTTGATTGTTCATCCTCTATTAGCGGAGGATGGCATCATTCGTATTGAATGTCCCACGGAGAATTGGGGACTCGATGATCCACTTTCCAAAGGAAATGGTATCACGCAGTGAGAAATTCGGAACCGTCCCCGTTTTTCACGCTGCTTGTTTAACAAGAACTGGGTGCTGGCCGCCACCCTTATCATATGCACCGTAACAATGGTGTTCACTTCATGCACGGACAATGCAGACAACGCAGTAGCAGAGCCCGAGCAACCGCTGAGTGACAAAGAGATGCTGATGACTCTGTATGGTGAGAACAAAAAGATCACCGACGGCAACTACGACAAGTCGCTGGCCGTGAAGTGCATCAACGGCACCTTTGTGGGGAAAAGGTCAGGAGGCATCGTTGCTTACAAGGGAATCCCGTTCGTGGGCCAGCAGCCCGTGGGCGAACTGCGCTGGAAGGCGCCAGTGGACTATGTTGCAGATGAGAGTGTGTACGAGGCTTATTATAATGCGAAAAGTCCCTATCAGAGGGAGGAACCCAGCGAAAAGGCCTCCCTTTACGTTCAGGGCGAGGACTGCCTGTACCTGAACATCTGGAAGGCTGAAGGCTCGTCTGCCGCCACGAAGCCAGTCATGGTATGGATTCACGGTGGAGCTTTCGAAATGGGTGGAACGGTTGACCCGTGGTATGAGGGCCACAATTTCATACAGGAAAATCCAGAAGTCATTCTTGTTTCCATCGAGTACAGGCTTGGTATTTTCGGCTTCTTCCACCTGTCGCACCTGCCCGACGGAGCCGACTACCCCGATGCTCAGAACCTGGGACTGATGGACCAGATGATGGCGCTGAAGTGGATACACAACAACATTGCGGCATTTGGCGGCGATCCGGATAATGTGACCATCTTCGGTGAGTCTGCAGGCGGAGGTAGCGTATCCCTGCTTCCGCTCATCGAGGGCTCTCACAACTATTTCCAACGAGTGATAGCACAGAGCGGTTCTGTTTGTTTTTCAAGGTCGGAGGCAGAGGCAATTGCTTGCACGAATGAAGTGATGAGCGCATTGGGTTGCAAAACCGTTGCCGACCTTCAGAAGGTCGATATTGAGAAGTTGGTGGAGGCTGCTGATGCGATTAGACTGCGAGTACTCCCTGAAAGAGATGGCAAATTCCTGCCCCTGGATGCTTATGAGGCCTACGCCAACGGAGCAGCGAAGGACCTTGACTTCATGCAGGGCTGCAACAAGGACGAAATGAACTATTTCTTGTTCTGTGCAGGAGGTCCGGAGCCCTTTATGGACTTCCTGAAGGATGTCAAGGGAGAGGCTTACGATCCCCTCTGCCGCCTATACGATCAGATATGGTTTATTGCGCCTGTGTTCCGGCAGGCGGAGAACCAGACCAAGAGCGGCGGCAAGTCGTACACCTATTTTTTCACCCCAGAATCTTCTTTGCCGCTGTTGAGATGCGGACATTCGGTGGAGCTTCCGGTAATATTTAATCATCAGGAAATAACCTTGAAGATGGGGTGGACCTTCGACGCCACCTTCTCAAAGACCATGCGCCGCATGTGGGTACAGTTTGCCAAGACCGGCAACCCGTCGCTCAGCGCCGATCAGTCGCCCGATGGCAAGGCCAAGGAGTGGCCGCTCTACGACCTAGAGAACAAACAGCTGACCTAGAGAACAAACAGCTGATGATCTTCGACGAGTTCAACATCCACCCCGAGAAGGAATCGCAGCGGAAGATCCTCGACTGGGACCGCACCTATTTCCTGACCAAGTATTATTGTCTATAACAAACAATCACAATTATGCAAAAGAAGAGTTTCTATTGGATGATGGCCGCCATCCTGATTTGCGGCATGTGGTGAAGATTCAGCACAGCGGCATCATCTGCACCAGTCCCGGCGGCGGCAGTGGCTGGGCTGGTATGACAGGTACCTGTCATACGAATAATTGAGCGAAAAACCAAACAATCTTCCCATTTTTGTCATTTTGCACAAAAAAACCCTCCTATAAAAGGAGGGGGTGTGGGTTCGTTTTAGTGTTTACGCTGCAACTTCAACTTCAGTATTCGGCGTACACTTTGGTTGATACGCTCCTCGCT
>CACZAN010000073.1 GCA_902779165.1 uncultured Bacteroidales bacterium | reverse complement strand
GTCGGGGCCTACAATGCCGTTGATGAGGAATCGTCCGTCATTGGGCTGGTCGCCGAAGTCGCCGCCGTAGGCCCAGAACTCGTCGGACTGCAAGGACAGATCGGCGGAGAAACGCAGGGGGCCACCGTCGATAGGCTTGGCCAGCCCTTGATCCGCCCAATCCCAAATGGCAGCTCCAAGAATGCTGGAATCAGCGTAGATAATATCCCAGTATTCCTGCATATTGCCAGTAGAGTTACCCATTGAATGAACATACTCTCGCATCATGAACGGACGGTCGCTGACGCGTTCTGCCACCTGTTGCATTTCTTCGGGGTAGAGGTAGCTGTCGTCGTAGATGGCAGAGTAGCGACGGTCGCTATCGTAGAAAGGTGGACGTGTTGGATCCAAGGCAACAATGGTATCGCGCATGGCTTTTGCGTTTGCTCCAGCTCCTGCCTCGTTGCCCAGACTCCAAAGAATGATGCTAGGATGGTTGCGGTCACGCAGTACCAACGAGGAAGCACGATCTACATGTGCCTTTAGCCACGTAGGATTGTCGCCCATATCCTTGTTTCCGATGCCGAAGCCGTGGCTCTCATTGCAAGCTTCGTCCATGACGTAGAGACCATAACGGTCTGCCAACTCATAAATGAGCGCTGTGTGGGGATAGACCGTGGTACGCAGGAAATTGATATTGGCCTGCTTCATCAGTCTGATGTCCAGTTCGCAAGTGTCATCATCGACGTAGCGGCCCATGCGAGGATGGTGGTCATGACGGTTGACGCCACGCAGTTTCACGTTCTGTCCATTGATTTTGAAGACCTCACCCACGATGTCTATACGTTTTACACCGATGTGATAGTCAAAATGTTCTATGGTCGTCCCCTTGCTGTCACGCAGTTCAACAGCAAAGGGATAGAGGTGTGGTTTCTCTGCCGACCAGAGACGCGGATGCCGAAGCTCACAACGAAGTTGCACGTGCATCGTGTCTTTGGCCGCAAGGCGATGCACGCTACCCTTGATTTCCTTCCCTTCAATGAGGAAGGCCACGTTCAGGTCCTTCACGCTTTTGCGGCTGGTGTTGCACAGTTCCACATCGGCCTTGACCTCTGCGATGCTGAAATCTGTGTTGGGGATAGCCGTAACATAGTAATCGCTGATATGCACGGGCGGCCTCACCCAGAGCTGCACAGGGCGGAAGATGCCACTCAGACGCCACATGTCGATGTCCTCCAAATAGGCTCCATCACTCCAGCGATACACTTCCACTGCAAGGCGGTTCTGTCCTTCTCGGGCGTAGCGTTTACCCACACATAGAAGGCCGATTTCACGCCGCCGAAGTGGAGAATGATATTCTGTGTCAGCTCCTTGCGCGAAAGATTAAAAAAGGTGACGTAGGAACCCACGGGATTGCGGTGGTTGTATGCATACCACTCTTTGGGCGGTTCGCTGGTCACGCTGGGAGGATTCGGTTGAAAGGGAAACTTAAAGTTGGTATAGATGGGCTTACCGAAGTTCTGCATCTGCCAGTTTCCCGGCACGATGATGTGATTCCACTGGCTGACATCGAAATCAGTTCGATAGAAGTCTGCGGGCCGCTCGTCCGGATTAGCGGACCAATAGAAGCGCCACTGCCCATTGAGTGAGATGATTTCCTTGCATTCAGATTCGCGAGAAGGCGGTGGCCTGAGACAAAGCCGAAGAGGTACATGCCAGACAGACGAGGGCACCAATGAGAATGTTTTTCAGCGTATCCATTTCTTATGATTGATGATGAACTCGCCGCAAAGATACGAATAACTATTCAAACTCCGATAAAATGCAGTATTATTTTTGTTGAATTCCGATAAGATGCACAACATTATCACGCTTTATTCCGATATGAACACTGCTTTTAGTAGAAACTTGGAGATACACAAAGTGACCTGCCCATACGGACAGGTCCCTTTATACATTATATCAGAGTGATATTTACTCTTCTACTGCTGCCTGCGCGGCGGCTAACAGGAGCTGATTATCAGCGCATTACGGCGAATCTGGGAAACATTTGGGAAACTACCAATTTCTTGTTTCGATTAAAAGAAAAATGGATGGAATTCAATGCCGGAGGTTTAAGTTTAAGTTTAGATGTTCTTTTATATACAATAAGGTATAGTAAACCTAAATCAGAAGAATGAAGATATCATCAGCATAACCTCCAGGAGTCAAACCAAAGGATGTTATCATCGTGACAAGTACTGTCTTTTCTGTTTCTGTCTCACGAATGAAGGTTTCCTTTCTGTTCCTGATTTTCTCATTCTCTTCCTCTGTAATAGTATATGGAGCATTAGTATATTTCATTTCACAAAGATTGATGGTATCATCATTCCTATCTATCAACAGGTCTATTTGAGCTCCCTTCTGGATTGTTTTGCCACTGACAGGGTCTTTATGGATTCCCACGAAAAAATAAACGCATTTTCTTAAGAAAACGACATGCTAACTGCTCTCAGAGTATCAGGTGCTTCATGGCATGTCCTCCCCACTGGTTGTCGTCAACATGGCGGAAGCCGATGGAGGTGTAGAGGGTTTCGGCGGTGGGGTTGTCGTTGTCTACGAGGAGTCCTACGTGGGGCAGTCCCATGGCATTGGCTTTCTGGCGGGTGGCTTTGAGCAGACGGGTGGCAATGCCCTGGTGGCGGTAGTCGGGCAGTACGGCCAAGGAGTCCAGGTAGAGCTCGCCCTGCT
>CACZAN010000072.1 GCA_902779165.1 uncultured Bacteroidales bacterium | reverse complement strand
GAGTTTGAGCCTGTCGTTACCTCTGAGCCAATATGTGCGGTTCTGTTCGCATGAAACGCTGATGATGCGGAAGCCTTGGCTTTTGTAAGTTGCATAAAGATGTTTCATAGAATCGAAGGATGGAGTATAAGGACCACGATGCAATGCCCATAAGTCGAGCAGAACGTACTGGCCAGGCCCCACGAATTCCGACAAACGGTGTATGGTACTGTCAGGAGCCTCTGCCTCGAAGTCTATAAACGGCTTGCCTGTAATGTCTTTCTGCTTTAGTTTCGCCAAGTATGCCCTCCAAGGCCACTCCATAGCGGGGTGGCGGGCGTAGGGTGCATCCTCACGAATGAACTCCTGCATCTCTTCGAGTGTGAAGGAAGGATAATCTGAATAGAGATAATATGCCATGTTTTCACGGATGTTCTGCTGGATGACAGCATTCCTGTCGGTCTTATTATCAATGTCTCGTTCTCTCATCTGACAGCTGATATACTTTTTTTGCAGTTCGCTACCTCTTACCTCACCTGTGACAAGGTTAATATATGTCGGCGTTTCCTCGGCAATGAAGCGGAGGCTGTTGTTCACATTGTCATCAATCTGAATAAATGTGTGGCGGCGCACACGACCTGTTACCGTGAACTTCCCATTGCGGATGGGGTATTTCTCACGTACTCCAAGCGGAGCGCAAGGAAACATTATCAAACTGTCTTGTGTGCTATTCGTCGTGCCTGTGATAATGAAGTCGATGCTGTCTTCCACAAGAGGAGACCAGTTTTGTGCTAGCCCTGCCATTGAGACGAGGGCGAACAGGATGGTGATGATGGTTTGCTTCATATTTGTTTCGTTTTATTGTTATACCTTTATTATATTTCTCGGGAAAAACTCGTTCAAAATCTTTATGTTACAACTCAGATTCTCGAAATCCAACCAAACCTTGTCCGTTTCCTACTTGGATTCCTGAAATCCGACCACACTATTATCCTTTCTTGTCTGGATTTCTGAAATCCAATTCCATCATGTGTGCCGTCAAGGTCGGATTCCAGAAATCCGAGGTCGCTGGGGCTGTTTCCTGCTCCGATTCTTGGAATCCGGGGTGTTGTGGGGCGTTGCTCAGCGGCATCAGCCAGATGTTAGGTAATTTTGGGGCGTTGTCCATAAACCATACGGAATTACGAATTAGGTCATATCGTTGTTAATTGCGGATGACGAAAGCACCCTCGCCGTCGCCTTCCTTGAAGTCGAAAGAGGTCGGGATGGTGTCGAAGGGTTCAAAGGTGAGCGTGAAGTCGGTGTAGCAGAGGTTGCTCAGATAGCCTTCTGTGGTTTCTGTGGCTCTCACTTGAGGATATATGTCTGCGTCGGGAGTGATGCCGTTGGCTGATGTCAGTTTGTATTTCTTACCATCTGCTTCAAGATAGGAACCTTTGGCGATGCGGAACCATAAGTTCTTATGACCATAATAGCGGAAACTGACGGTGGTACCGCTGGCATCAGCATCCACTTGCTGGATGGTAAGTGAGAGGTTGGCAGTGTTGTCTTGCTTGGAACCGTTGATGGCGGAAAGCAAACCCATAAACCATCCCATACCATATCCAGCACCCTTCCAGATAATGCGCCTTTCGGGCGTAATCAAGACATAATAGGGTATAGCCCTCATATCACAATAGCTATTTTCAATGTCGCCCTTGCCCATCTTGCCGTCGTTCCAGTTCTTCCAGACGATGTTCTTGCTGAAATTGTCCTCTTGCCACGCAGAGAGTTTATCCTGATTAATGCCGATGATTTCCAACTTCCCTTGCGATTGCTCGTAGGCACTTCTCATCTCTGGCTCAGCCATACGGCAGGGGCCGCATCCCAGACTCCAAAAGTCGAGCAGCACATATCGGTCGGACTGCCCCAGCACCTCAGCAAGATGATGTTTCTGACCCTGCATGTCAATGAGTTCTGCATCGATGGCCTCTTCACCTACCTGTAAGATATGCGGCGGATAAACCTGACTGTGTATCAGTGCCAGTTGCTCTTCAAACCCTTTCGGTGCACGGGCGGCGGTGGATGCCTCCAATTCCTTCAACTGCTCCATATACGGGAAGTCCTTCGTATAGTTTCTTGCCATCATGGCCACTCCTTCTAACTCTTCGAGCGATGCAGCATCTACCGGCAAGGAGGGGAGAACATCCATCGTATGTTTCAAATACTTCATATAGACAGGCCTCTCTTCGTCCCACGGAGCATTGGCAAGATTGAGTCGCAAAAATTCTGCCAGCGTGTCATGACCATATTCCATAATACGGCTGAGTGTCTGCTGTTCGGGCAGTGGACTTTCCACCTTCCACAATGGGTAGAGACAGTCCTTACCCGTTACTTTCACGTCCGCACCAGGTTGTAGCCAAATGGTCATCAGGTGATTGGGGCATCCTTCTCCCGCAAGGAATAAATAACTCTTCGTAAGTCCCTCCACGGGAACTGTCAGGGTGAAGTGTCCGCCAATGATTGTGTCAGATGCCACGCGGACATTGTCGATAGAAGATTCTGCGACAGTACCATCTTTCAGTGCGGGTGAATAACCAGAGATGGTTGCTGTCTTTGTCTGTGCCTGCCCCATAATTGCGACGAGGGCGAGCAGGACGGTGATAATGTTTTTCTTGTTCATTGTTCAGCTTTCCTTTTATGATGTTATGATAATAGCGTGCTACAGCGGTATCGCGCGAGCGGTATTGTCGCTGAATATCGCTCCGATGACGTAGTAATGGGGCGAGTGCTTGAAATATTCACTTTCCATGATGTTCTCTTCCGTCAGTTCCT
>CACZAN010000071.1 GCA_902779165.1 uncultured Bacteroidales bacterium | reverse complement strand
CGCAAGCTCGACGGCAAGCCGACTCAGCGCGGCATCTATATCAACAATGGCAAAAAGACAATCATTAAGTAATAAGGAGGACATAGCAATGAAGAAAACATATTTGCAGCCCACCATGATGGTGGTCACGCTACAGCAACATAGCATCATCTGTTCCAGCCTAGTAAATCGTGTCAGCACCAACCTCGACGAAGGCGACGCCATCGGCTATGGCGGCGGCAGCAGCACTCAGTCCGCCCGCGTGAAGAGCAATACCGTGGACTGGGACGACGACTGGAGCGAGTAGGGGAAGTACCCTGACACAGCACATCGCCTGCATCAACACACTGATGCAGGCGATTTTGTGTGAAAATGAGGCTTGTCTCCCCCGTCCATTCAATATTATTTATAATATTGAGTCCAAAGAGGCCCTCATAGGGTCGAATACAGCCTCTATGAGGCTAAATATCCGGTTCCTGGTCTTGTCCGTAAGGCTTGACACCGGTTCCGGAAGCGGTCTTTTCATCGTCTTTTATTTTCGTTAATATTTATATCCATCTTCTCGCGATAGTCGGAAATGGGTGCCAGCATGACCTTGTGTCGGTCTGCTATCTCATAGTCGATACCTTGCTGGCTCAGTTCGTTGAGGAAGGCGTTGAGGTGGCCTCTTTCAGAATTGCTCCGTCCACATCATCCTGTAGGTGAAGTGTCAGTCGGACTGTTTGGCTCGACTCCTTGCCGGCCATGTTCAGGAAAACCCGTTCGCTTTGTAGTTGTTTCATGCGGCAAAGTTAGTCATTTCCTAGATTCCGCAGCACTTTAAAGTACTGCGGAATTTAGGTTGTTTTTTCTAAAGCCCGCGTCATCGCGAAGCGCTTGCACAGCAAGAACCAGTAAAAAGAACCTCCGAAAGAGAGTTCTCTTATACCGAACTGTTGTTCCATTCATCCCAATCTGCCATGAATCAATGACCGATTCGGGTTCACTCGAAGTCGCCGAATGACGGTTCGTAGATGCCTCCGGTGCCGGTTGGCGCGACAGAGGCGTCGAACGTGGTCCAGTCGGTGGTGAAGATGCGGTGCAGCGCAGCGCAATAGTATGACAACTGGACGTTTGCGCCGGCATTGTTCGAAGCCACGATGAGGGGGAACTGCCAGCCGCCATCCACCTGCTTGGGAGCGGTCACGCCACGCACTTCTCCGCCGATAGAGGCGCACATCAGGTCGTTCGCCGAGGCGTAGTTCTGCAGCCCGTCCGGCAACTGCACCTCAACCACCATGAGTTGTTCGTAGAGGTCATAGTTGGGCATCTGCCAAGTGGGGCGGGCATCCGAGCCTTCCGCCATGACACGTTCCGTTTCCGTGTCGTCGCCCGACGAACATCCCCATGTCATGAGTCCCATCGCCATGCTCAGTAATAATAACTTTGTCTTCATATTCTTGAAATCAGTTGTTGTCTGTCACTTAATCATGAGAACCTTCCCGTTGTAGATGTACAGTCCGGCTTGCGTTGGTTTCTCAGGCAGCAGGATGCCCGAGATGGTGTACCACTTGCCGTCTTGTGGCATCGTGTCGAGTGAGACGAAGTTGATGAGGGTTGGCTCGTTGGGCGTTCCGATCACCTTGTTTGCCTCATAGCGTATGCCGCTTTGCGTCGTGACGACAGGCTCGCCGCCGCGTTCCATCACAAAGTGGATGGTCTCAGCGTTCTGGGTGTCGGTGCCGATGTTCAGGTAGTAGATCTGCTCCTCGTCAGCCACCACTTCATCCATCCGCTCACTGCCGAGGTATGCCACCAGTTTGTCGCCTTCCTTCACTTCAACACCGCTGACGCTCGCCACGATGTTCATGGTCGTGGCAGAGTTCACCGCCCTGCGAGGTGCCCAGGCTACATTCTGGTAGCGGCTGTCGGTGTAGTAACTCGGGTAGAAGAACGAGACGCTGTCGGCGGCGAGCCGTCTCAGCATATAGCCCTTGCCAGCCTCCATATACTTCAGGTCACCCTTCCAGATGATGCCGTTGGCAGTCATTGTTGCTACGGCGAACGCATCCTGCGACTTCACCACGTCGCCCTCGCTCGCCTCGTCGGCATAGGCGTTCATGGCTTGTGCCAGCGGCAGGTTGATGTTTTGCGTGTAGCCCAGGCGGTTCCAGTCCTTGTGTACAGTCACAGGGAGGAAA
>CACZAN010000070.1 GCA_902779165.1 uncultured Bacteroidales bacterium | reverse complement strand
AAGAAAGATGCTCATAGACTTAGGCCTTGACGCGTGGATTACCATCGTGACGCTCGTTGCGGTGATGGCAGCGCTATTGTTTACGCGGCTCAGGTCTGACGTAGTCTTTCTTGGTGCCATCGGCATCTTATTCGTGACGGGTGTGCTGGACACCACTGAAGCCTTTTCCGGCCTTGTCAGTTCGACGGTCATCATTGTGGGTGTCATGTTCGTTGTCGTCACAGGACTGTCCTTCACAGGTGTTCTTCAGTGGATATCGAAACATGTGCTTGGACAGCCCAAGGGAGAGGTCCATGCCCTGCTGCGCCTGATGGTGCCCGTGGCGCTGCTGAGTTCATTTGTGAACAACACTTCCGTCGTGGCGCTCTTTGTAGGAGTTGTCAAACTGTGGTCCAGGAAATTGGGCATCCAACCCTCCAAATTGTTGATTCCATTGAGTTATGCTGCTGGAATGGGCGGCCCTATGGCCGCTATTGCCACGCCGACGGCCTTATTGCTGAGCGACATGTACGAATACAAGTCCGGTCAGCCCCTGAGCATCTTTACATCCACGCTACCAGCGTTGGTCTGTTTGGCTGTTGCCATGTCGGTCATCATCATCTTCCGCAGGCTCTTGCCCGACACCAACAACCCGGAGTCGGCTTTTGAGAATACCGGCGAGTACACCTTGGAAATGCTGGTCCCATCGAACAATCGTCATATTGGCCAGACCGTCGGCGAACTGGGGCTGAACCATGTGCCTGCCGGCAGCCTCATGGAACTGATTCACTTCGACAACGACCGGCTGGTGTTGCCGGTGCGCGAAGAGGAGCCCCTGCTGGGAAGCGACCGCCTCATCTTCTCGGGTCAGATTGACCAACTGCTGGAACTGGCTAAGACCTTTCAGTTAGTCATTCCCGACCATACCGTATTCAGCGTCAAAGAGCCAGGTGGCAAACAGCGTCTCAAGACGGCATACATCTGTTTCGGCAGCAACCTGATAGGCACCCGAATGGGAGATACTACTTTCGAACGAGACCATGAGATAACGCTGGTTGCCGTATCGCGACGGGGTGAACGCATCAAGGTGCCTCCACGCGATGTCGTCCTGCATGCCGGCGACTCACTGCTCTTTGTCCATCAGCCACACCAGAAGATCAATACGGAAGCTATGAAATTACAGCTGGAGTTCTTTGATTCTCCTGAAATTCCTGTGACTGGTCTGAAACCGCTGGTCTCGACAGTCATTATGATCAGCATGGTGCTTTTGGCCACTACCGGCATCATGTCGCTGTTGCAGAGTGCCTTCCTCGCCGCCGGTGCCATGCTGGTGTTTGGGTGCTGTACGCCAACGCAGGCCATGAACGCCATCAAATGGAACATCCTGATATCCCTGGGAGGAGGCATTGCATTGGGTACGGCCCTTCTGAAGACAGGTCTGGCCGATCAGATGGCGACGGGTGTCCTTCATTTGTGCGGCGGCCAGCCTCTCCTGGTGATGATTGCTCTTTGTCTGTTGGCAGCAATCGTCACTGAGTTCATTTCCAATTCGGCAACCATCGCCTTGATGTTTCCCATCATCTATGAAGCTGCTGTGAACATGGGCTGCGACCCACTTCCGTTTTCCCTCGCACTCTTGCTGGCGGTGAATGCAGCCTTCCTGACTCCCTTCAGCACGACTACCTGCGCATCGGACTCCCCGTGAAGCTGGCCTATCTGGCAATTTCCATCATCGTCATCTGTCTTATTTATGGTATATAAAACAAGTGAGTGACGAAAATTTTGCAAAAAGTGGGAAGACATGTGCATATTTACAAAATAAAATACCGCAAAAACTTGCCGATACCGGCAAAAATTGCTATCTTTGCAGTAAAATATGGCAATAAACTTGCCGATAAGCTTGAAGTATGGAGTATATATCAGTTAGCAAATTTGCCGAAAAGTATGGCGTCTCAGAGCGTACAGCTAGAAATTACTGCGCTCAGGGGAAGATTGAAGGGGCTTTCTTGACAGGAAAGACTTGGAATATTCCTGCGGATGCCGTTGTGCCTAAACGTGGCGAAACAAAGAAGAAGGTGTCACCATTACTTGCGGCACTAAGAGAGCAGAAAGCCTCGAAGCTGAAGGGAGGGATTTACCATCGCACACAGATCGACCTGACATATAACTCTAATCATATTGAAGGAAGTAAGCTGACCCATGAGCAGACGCGCTACGTCTTTGAGACAAACACCATCGGCATCACTGACCAAACAGTGAACGTGGATGATATCCTTGAAACGGTCAACCACTTCCGTTGTATCGACTATATCATCGACCATACGGAAGAAAAGCTGACTGAGGATTTGATAAAGCATCTGCACCTTTTACTGAAAACAGGAACGTCAGACAGTCGTAAAGATTGGTTTGCCGTTGGCGATTATAAACGGCTACCAAACGAAGTGGGCGGTCAGGACACATGTGCACCAGAGGATGTGCACAGACAGCTGAAAGCACTATTGAGCGCCTATAATCGTAAAGGCCAAAAATCGTTAGAAGATATTCTGGACTTCCACGTTAACTTTGAACGTATTCATCCATTCCAGGATGGTAATGGCAGAGTTGGTCGACTGCTGATGTTCAAGGAGTGCCTGGCCAATCATATTGTTCCCTTTATCATCACCGATGAACTGAAGATGTTTTATTATCGCGGCCTCAAAGAGTGGGGACACATTAATGGTTATCTGACAGACACTTGTCTGACAGCTCAAGACATATATAAGGAGTTGCTGAGATACTTTAGATTGTAATTAAAAAAATAAGGTAAAAAAGTTGGCAGTTTCAGAAATAATGTGTACCTTTGCAGTCGAATTCAAGAAAACATGCTTCCGTCCGCGAAGTATTCTTTCCAAAAGTTTTCATTTTCCACATCAATCGAATTTTTAATAACGATTTACTGTATACTTATATGTACACGAAAGAAGAATTAGAACAACTTTCTATCCCCGAACTCATGGAGATAGCCAGCGAGTTGGGTGTCAAGGTATCGCAGAATGACGAGCTGGAAAGCGTCATCTACGCCATTCTGGACAAGGCCGCAGAGAACACTGCCGCAGGCATACCCGCCAACAAGCGCAAACGCACACGCATAGCCAAGAAAGACACAGACAAGGTGTATACCGTCAATGGTAGCGACGGCGAGAACCTGGATGCCAAACCCAAGAAGAAAAAGGC
>CACZAN010000069.1 GCA_902779165.1 uncultured Bacteroidales bacterium | reverse complement strand
GAATCCATTGAATTTATGAGTTCACGTAGTGTCATATGGTCTTTATTGCTTTACACGGGTTACCTACTGCAATGGAGTTCGAAGGAATATCTTTCGTCACTACACTACCTGCACCTATGGTCACGTTGTCACCAATTGTCACACCAGGCAGGATGGTCACACTGCCACCAATCCATACATTATTGCCAATGGTGACTGGTTCTGCCCACTCTCTACGGCTGTTGCGCTCCACGGGGTCTGTACTATGGCTGGCCGCGCCGCTGGTGGCGCCCATCAGCCCCAGATTGCTGCCACCGTAGAGCAGCGTGTGGCCGCCGCGGGCGATGGCGCGGCCGAGCTGCCGCGCGGCCTCTGTGATTTGTTCGCTGTGCGGGAGCGACGCCCCGCAGAAGACTGAGATGTGCATTGTGGTGGCTATTGTGCGACAGTTTTCAGCGTGAAAGTTTGAAGATGCGGACGGCGCCGCGCAGGACGATGACGAACACCACGGCTCCGACGACGAGGTCGGGCACACGGCTGTTGAATATCCAGACCGCCACGCCCGAAAGAATGACTCCGAGGTTGACCACCACGTCGTTGGCCGAGAAGATGACGCTGGCGCGCATGTGCGCGTCGCCGCTTTTCTGCCGGTTGAGCAGCCACAGGCAGTAGGCATTGGCGACCAGCGAGAGCGCCGACATCCATATCATGGCCGCGAACTCCGGCGGCAGGGAGGGCGAGACGAAGCGCCGCACCACTTCGACCATCCCGGCCACGGCCAGCAAGGATTGCAACAGCCCGCTCCACCATGCCACGCGTTTCTTTCGTCCGACGGCGGCGCCGACCACCATGAGGCTCATGCCGTACACCGTGGCGTCGGCCAGCATGTCGAGGCTGTCGGCCACCAGTCCCATGGAACGGCTCAGCAGTCCGATGGCCATCTCCAGGGCGAAGAAGACGGCGTTCACGAGCAGCACACGGTGCAGGACACGGCGTTGCGACGTGTCGTTGGCCGCTCCGACGGCAGCATCGGCATCCCTTGTCTCGATTTTTTGGGCACCCATGTCCACGCTCTCCATTGCATCTGCGAGACGTGCCGCCGCGCTCTCGCTGTGGGTCACCGCCAGCGTGCGCTTCCTCAGGTCGAAGTCGAGCGACGCGATGTCGTCGCCCAGCTCCGCCAGCTTCATCCGGATGATGTTCTCCTCGCTCGGGCAGTACCGTCATTTTCTTTTGATTGTCCATTTGTGTCTGTGTTTATTGTTTCTATTCAATCTGTTGTTTCATTTCTGCATTTTCACCGCGCACAGGTGCGGAGGGCATTACGGTCAGTGCCTTTTATCTGGGCAAAGAACTCCACTTCTATCTTCACCACGAAGATAGCATAGCGATCCCAGTCAAAACCTTTGCCTTAGCAGCCAACCATTCCTTGTTGGCCTCTATATATTCTCGTTTTGCCATATTAATCGTTTATATAGGATTTCGTGGTCATGTCGTAATATAGTGCCTCCAACTCGGCCAGAGTCAATTTTTCCACACTATGCTCGATGATGCGGATGAGTTCATCACGCCGTCCTTCGTCGGACTGATTGAATCTATTCATGTATGCCATAACCACCTGAAATCATTAAAGTATCGTAATAATTGGGCACAAAGTTACGAAATATTCTCCTTTTTTTCGTACCTTTACACGCAGTTTTAATATGTTTTGTGATATGATAGACCAGATAGAAGCGTATGAATCCGATAACCATCCGACTTCTCAACCAACAGCTGATTGCTCCTCAGTTCAGTGATCCTGCGGAGGTAGTCCATTATATGGGTGCCATGCAAGCCCAGGAGTACCGCATGATGCGATGGGCTGTGGAAATGCGAACAAGCAAACCGTCACACAAAGCATTCAAGAAGGCTTTTGACGAAGGTAGGATTATTCGTATTCACCTGATGCGAGGCACGTGGCAACTGGTTTCTGCTGAGGACTATTGGCTAATGATAGATCTCTTTGCACCCAAGGCTATCGCCGTGACGAAGGGCTGGATGAGCAGCAATAAAATCTGCATTCCTGACGAGGAAATGATGCGCATCCGCAACATCCTCGCCCAGACGGCTGCCGACTTGGGAAGCGCGACGAAGGAGGATTTAGTACGCGCCTTGGCAGAGAAAAGCATAAGTTTGGATGATCATAGGCTGTCGTACCATATCCGCATGGCAGAGATGTCAGGGACACTATGCAGCGGTGAACTGTTACCGATGAAGGCTACATACGCGCTTACTGTTAATAAGGTAAAACAGAAAGTGCAGATGAAGAAGGACGAAGCCTTGGCATACTTTACTCGCAAATACTTCCAAAGCCGTCAACCTGCTACGTTAGAGGACTTCGTATGGTGGTCAGGCTTGAACGTCAGCGATTGTCGCAAGGGTATTGCACTCCTGGGCGACACTATCCATGTGGAGAAGTGGCGAGGCAGGGACTTCTACCTGACGGATGACTGTCGAACACGGGGCTTCAGGAAGGGCAAGTTCCTCCTGATTCCTCCATACGACGAATACCTTATCAGCTACAAGTCCCGCGACATCGTACTCCCTCCTGAACACAAGCACCGTGCCCACAACAACAGTGGCATCTTCCAGCCCGTCATCGCCTACGACGGAACCATCTGCGGCAATTGGTCACCATTCAAGGATGACTGTCAGGCGACATTCTTCAATGATGCCTTCAGTCAAGATGATGTCAATGAGGCGTGGCAAACATACAAAGTATATTGCAATAAAAATAAATGATATGAAAAGAGTAATAGTTATCTCCACGAGCCTTCGTCATCAAGGGCTTGAAGTGGATTCACAAGGCCACATTCCAGGGCTATCAGCCTGCGATTGACTATTGTAAGGAACATGGTTATAAGTGGTATTGAAATGACAGAAGCATTGCTATATTACCTGATAGTTATCAATATTGTGACCTTCCTGGTCTATGGCATTGACAAGTGGAAGGCTGTGAATCAGCGAGGGCAGAGCCAAACTCGTTTGAGCTATGCCGAGCGTAAACAGCCTCGACCGAAGGTCAAGGCCAAGCAAGGCAGCTGGCGCATATCGGAAGTATCCTATATGGCATCATAAGACGATGCATAAGAAATTCAAGTTTGGACTTCCGCTGATTCTCATCATCCAAATCATACTAATTGGTTATCTGTCAAAATGAACATAGAGGATTATCGTGAGTATTGCCTATCATTAGGTGCAGACGTGGAAGAGAAACTTCCTTTCCAGAAGTTCAAAAGCGGCGAAGGAGTTTTAGTGTTCTACGTCATGGGCCACATGTTCTCATTCTTCGACTGCAATGACTTCTCCGTCATCTCGCTGAAATGCCAACCCGAGCGCATTGAGGAATTGAAAGCGCAACATGGCTGTATCGGCAATCCATACAATGAATCACCCAAACACTGGATTGGCATCAATCCAAAGACTGCCCCTGATGAATTGCTGCAGGAACTGACACGAAATTCATACGAGATTGTAAAGGTCAAATATACGAAGAAATGATTTAAAAGTTTTTTCATCTGCAACTTTTCGCATTGTTCTTACGTCTTTTATTTATTTCTCTGGCCATGGCTCAAATTCCAATTCCAACTCAATCCATTGTTTTTCTTCCTGTGGTGTGGCAATCTTTTGATTGGAAACGCCCAATCCTAACAGTCGGATGGGGTGTGAGTGGAATTCCACTTGCTGCATCAGTTGTTTCGCCAACGGCAGGATCTCATCTTTGGTGCGGAGAATATGGTCAACGGTGATGCTGCGGGTGATTTGCTGGAAGTCTAAGAATTTTACTTTCAATGTCAACGTCCGACCTTCGAAATCGTTCTTCTCTATGCGCCTGACCAGTTCGAGCACCGTGTGATACAGGCATTCTCGCTGATGTCCGATTCAAAGGTCTGCTCACAGCTGACACTCTTCCGTTCCCACTCACTGATAATAGGACGGTTGTCGATGCCTCGCGAGAAATCGTAGAACACCTGTCCCATCTTGCCGAACTCCTGAGTCAGTCTGCTCAGCGACATGTTTCTCAGGTCAAGACCCGTAAAGATTCCCATGCGGTGCATCTTTTCAGCGGTCTTTTGACCTACTCCCCAAATCTTCTCCACCTTCAGTTGTGCGATGAAGTCCAAAGCCCTGCCTACACCCCAAATCTTCTCTATCTTCAGTTGTGCGATGAAGTCCAAAGCCCTGTCAGGGTGAATCACTGTCAGCCCGTCGGGTTTGCGCCAATCGGAGGCAATCTTTGCCAGGAACTTGCAGTAGCTCACGCCTGCCGATGCCGTCAGTCCCGTCGTCTCACGGATACGCTGCTTGATTTCTCGCGCAATATCCACGCCTAACTCAATTCCCTTCTTATTCTCCGTCACATCGAGGAAGGCTTCGTCGAGGGATATAGGCTCTATCAGGTCGGTATAGTCGTGGAATATCTCATGTAACTGTGCTGAAACCTCCTTATACTTTTGGAAGTGCGGCTCCACGATGATCAGTTGCGGACACAGACGCTTGGCAACCTGAATGGACTGTGCCGAATGCACGCCAAACCGCCGTGCTTCGTAGCTGGCTGTCGACACCACACCCCGTTCGGCATCGTGCCCCACCGCTATCGGCTTGCCACGAAGCTCAGGATTGTCGCGCTGCTCTACAGCCGCGAAAAACTGGTCCATATCCACGTGAATGACTTTCATACCAATTCGCGTCCAAAGATACGAAGAAAATATGTAAAACGCGATATTTTACATAAAAACGTGGCTTCAGAATACGATATTTTACATAATAACACTGCATTTTGAAACTGTAGTTTTGATATTTATCATTGAAAAGTGTAGTTTTTGGAGGCAAAAAGTTATTGAAAAGTGTAGTTTTTGGACACGGTGAGCAGTAAGAACTCTTTATAAAATGGAATCCATGTATAAGCCATATCTCAAATTATTTTTCTTCTTCATTGTTATCATTAGCAGGCAGCAGATAGTCGCTGGCCTTCTCTGAGGAAATGACACTACGTCCTAACTTGCCCTCCAGTTGTTTACGA
>CACZAN010000068.1 GCA_902779165.1 uncultured Bacteroidales bacterium | reverse complement strand
ATGGCGATGGTTACACCAGCCATAGCGAGGTTCTTCTGAGCACCAGCATAGATAGCATCGTACTTAGCAACGTCGATAGGACGGCTGAAGATATCTGAAGACATGTCGGCAATCAGACGAACGGGAACGTCGAGGTCCTTGCGAATCTCAGTACCGTAGATGGTGTTGTTCGTGGTGATGTGCAGATAGTCTGCATCAGCGGGAACGCTCCAATCCTTAGGAATGAATGTATAGTTGGCATCAGCAGAAGAAGCAACTTCTACTACCTCACCAAACAGTTTAGCTTCCTTCATGGCCTTCTTAGCCCATACACCAGTGTTCAGGTAGGCGGCCTTCTTAATCAGGAAGTTGTAGGGAATCATGCAGAACTCCAATGAGGCACCACCGCCGAGGAAGATTACTGAGTAACCCTCGGGAACCTGCAGCAGTTCCTTAACCAGAGCTACGGCCTCGTCAACGACGGGCTGGAAATCCTTTGCACGATGGCTGATCTCCATCAGCGAGAGACCAGAACCGTTGAAGTCTAAACACTGTTGTGCAGTCTTCTCAATGACCTCGCGGGGGAGCATTGAAGGACCGGCGTTAAAGTTGTACTTCTTCATTTTAAATTGTTTTTATTTGTGATACGTTTCTATGATTTCTGTTTTTGCGGTGCGAAATTACACTTTTTATTTGAATTGGGCAAATATTTGAGCATAAATTAAGTAAAATATACGATTTTCCTTGCATTTTGTCAACTCTGCCTAGCAATTACCTCAAATCTTCCACGATTGTTTTGATTCCTTTTATCTTTTCGCCTCGTGTCTGGCGCAATACTTGTTGCAACTTTTGTCGCTTCACGGCAACGTATGCGTAACGATCTTTCACGTCGATGCGTCCAATCTCGTCGGCCTTCAGTCCACCAGACTTGCAGAGGAACCCTACAATGTCGCCCTTTGAAATCTTGTCTTTCTTACCCTTGCCGATATAGATGGTGGCCATCTTGGGGAGGGCTGGCTCTGTGTGTTGCGACTCGGTCGCAACATACTCCTCAACATCGCCCTCTACATATTCAGGGATATGCTCCTCGCTATTCAGGATAAAGAACGAGCGTCCTTTGGCATCCCAGCGGGCAGTACGTCCTACACGGTGTATGTAGCCATCCTCGCTCTCTGGCAGATGGTAGTGGATGATGTTCTCGATATTGGGAATATCCAGGCCGCGAGAGGCTAAGTCGGTGCTGACAAGCACGTTAGCCGAACCATTGCTGAAGCGGTAGAGGGCCGCCTCACGCTCTTTCTGTTCCAGTCCACCGTGGAAGCAACTGGTAACAAATCCTTGTTCCACGAGATAGTTGTTGACGCGCTCTACCGACTCGCGGTAGTTGAGGAAGACGATGCTGCTGGCGTCGCCAAAACCCAAAAGCAGCTGCTTGAGCGTCTCCAGCTTGTCCTTCTGCGGACTATGCACCTCGTAGAGCGTGATGCGCTCAGAGGTCTGCTCGTCGTCAGGCAGGAAGTCTATCAGCGTGCCCTTCTTCGACATGTTGACAAACTGCGGAATCTGCTCCAGATTGGTGGCCGACAACAGAATGCGACGCTCTAAGCCTGGCAGACTCTTGATGAGTTTCTGCATTTCAGCATGGAAGCCCATCTCCAGACACTTGTCAAACTCATCGATGACGAGATAGCGGATGCCGTAGCGTGAGATGTTCTCCTTGTCCAAGTGGTCGTTCAGTCGTCCTGGCGTACCAAAAACGATTTGCGGGCGTACGTCTTTCAGCACTTTATGCTCATCCATGGCCGCGCGACCACCATAGCAGGCGGTAGAGCGGATGCCGCACCCCATGCTCTGCAGTACTTGATGCGACTGCAGTGCCAGCTCACGGCCAGGTGTGATGACGAGGGCTTGAACAGCATCGGATGTGCCGTCCAGCAGCTGTACCAGGGGTAGGAGATAGGCCAGCGTTTTTCCTGTGCCAGTGGGTGACAGTAAAACAACATCACCGTCGGAGCCCAATATGGCTTCGGCGGCGTGTTGTTGCATCTCGTTAAGTTCTGAGATATGGAGTTTAGTCAGAATTTTCTGTATGTCCATGCCTCACTTCTTTAACTCCCTTAACTCCTTTAACTTCTTTAACTCCTTGAATTATTTCTTCTCTTCCTTCTTAG
>CACZAN010000067.1 GCA_902779165.1 uncultured Bacteroidales bacterium | reverse complement strand
CAAGGACGTGCTGACCTGCCCAGTGACAGAGATTCATGAGGCAAAGCCCGCTGCCACGTATTTCGAAGGAAAGAAGGTCTTCCCAATGTAAAATTATAATCATAGGTTGCAATGAAAAAGAGCAGATTATGGATGTTTGCCGCCATCCTTATTTGCGGCGCAGGTGTGATCTTGACAGCATGTAAAGGGAAAAAACAGGCTGAGGACGAAACGAGCGACGAGGTAGCAGAGTACAAAAAGATCGTCAGATCTTGGTACGGCGAGAACAAAACAATTACCGATGGCAAATACGACCAATCGCTGGCCGTCAAGTGTATCAATGGTACTTTCGTCGGTAAGAAGACTGATGATGTCATAACCTTCAGGGGAATTCCGTATGTAGGCAAACAACCTGTAGGGGAACTGCGTTGGAAAGCACCAGTCGATGTTACGCCCTGCGACAGCGTCTATGAGGCCTATTACAATGCTAAAGTAGCTCCTCAGCCAGAGGTTGAAATATCGTCATATTACTATCAGGACGAGGAGTGCCTGTACCTGAATGTGTGGCAACCTGCCAAGGCGACAGCAGAGAAGAAGCCTGTCATCGTATGGATTCATGGCGGTGCATACGCGTATGGTGGAACGGTAGATCTGCTGTATGACTTCCACAATTTCGTAGAGGAAAACCCCGACGTTATCGTCGTTAGCGTCGCCTACAGGCTTGGTGTCTTAGGTTTCCTCCACCTGTCACACCTGCCCGACGGCAAGGATTATCCCGACGCACAGAACTTAGGGCTCATGGATCAGCTGAAAGCGTTGAAGTGGGTGCATGAGAACATCGCCGCCTTCGGTGGTGATCCTGACAATGTGACCATCATGGGAGAATCGGCAGGAGGCGGCAGTGTGACGAGTCTCTCACTGGTCAAGGGTTCGCATCAGTATTTCAACAAGGTCATTGCCCTGAGCGGCAATCCTGGCCTGTCGACATCTACAGAAGAAGCCATCGCCAGCACGAATGAATTGATGGAAGCATTAGACTGCAAGACCGTTGCCGACTTGCAGAAGGTCGATGCTCAGGAGCTCGTGAGCGTAGCGACAGAATTGCTCCCCTTGCGCTTAGCTCCGGAGAGAGACGGAAACTTCCTGCCTCGCAATCCGTGGGAGGCTGTTGCCAATGGTGCAGTGAAGGACATCACATACCTACATGGTGTTAATAAGGACGAGATGAACTTCTTCCTGGTTGGAATGGGCGGACCGGAGCCTTTCAATGAGTGGGCCGCTGACCGTCAGGCAAAGAAACTTGCTCTGATGACAGACGAGGAGAAAGCCTTGGCAGAAAGTTTCTGTAGTGATGTGAAGGGAGAGAACTATGAGCCATACTGCAAGTGGTTCAGTCAGCTGATGTTCAACGCACCTTGCCTCAGACTATCGGAGGAGCAGGCCAAGGCTGGCGGCAAGTCGTACACCTACTACTTCACGGTGGAATCCGCCGAGCCGCTGAAGAAGAGTTGCCATGGAATAGCACTGGCACCCTTGTTCAAGCATCCGGATTTGCAAGGTGATACGGGCAGGGAGTTCGACGCAACCTTCTCTAAAACCATGCGTAAGATGTGGGTACAGTTTGCCAAGACCGGTAATCCGTCGCTCAGCGCAGCCGAATCTCCCGACGGCAAGGCGAAGGAGTGGCCGCTCTATGACCTAAAGGACAAGCAAGTGATGGTCTTCGATGAATTCAATATCCATCAGGCAAAGGAATCAGATGTAAAGATTGTAGATTGGGATAGAACCTTTTTCTTGACCAAGTATTATGGTTTTTGATAGGTTCACAATACCGCCCGAAAGCATTAGTTCGCTTTTCGGGCGGTTTCTTTTCTTTATATTTCTGGTTCTATTGGATTTAGTGTGAATTAACATATCAAGAAGTCCTTATGCAGTACCAATCCCCCATGGAAGAAAAGCAGCGTGGTTCTAAAGTGCTCCACGTCCTTGAAGCCTCGTCCGATGGTCTTGAGTTCCTGAATGTCTCCATTGAGTCTTTCAGCTCTTCCGTTGTTTCTTCCCTGTTAATTTATACTAAATCCAATAGAACCACGAAAAATATTCCACCAAAAGCGGTGATTTTCTCAGATTTTAGTTGTACCTTTGCCATGTCATTGATGATTTTGCCTGTCTTGATTTGCAGCACTAAGGTAAGTGAAAAGTCTGACATGACCAAATCCTGGGCCGCTCGGCTTTGCCGCTTGCCCCAGCAAGAACTTTTTGTTGCTTAGGAACTTATAAAGTAATTTAAACTAAAGTGCTACGGAATTTAGGTACATCTAAAAAAGAATAACACAATGAACCGACCACAAAACCGAAATCACACGTGGCTGCACATCAAGTTTGCTTGCATAGCCATCATGCTGGCACTGTTTACTTCAACAGCCAAAGCCGACGACTTCATGGTGAAGGAGTCAAACTACTCCGCCATGGTGATTGACAAAGACCGTATCCAATTCACC
>CACZAN010000066.1 GCA_902779165.1 uncultured Bacteroidales bacterium | reverse complement strand
TTTCTGTCGGTTCGTGCGTTTTCTTCGTGTTTGCGCCCGGGGATGTGCTCTCGCATCTTCGGGCGTTTTAATTATCATCGATGAACTATGATTGATGAACTTACTTCTGAAATACCTACTCCTGCAGACATTTACTCACTGACTGCGGATATTCCTGTGCCTGTCATGCCTGATATAACAATCTCTGATGATTGTAATTCGGAGAAGGACATCTTTTCGCCTAAAGAACGAAAAGCTTGGGACAAGTCTCTTGAAGCACGATGTGATTTCCAGTACCACCTGCGTCTAACACGTCGGGCTTCCACAAACTTCATCACGATTTGGCAGAAGTCGGTGTTCGGGAAAACACTCACGGAAATCAAATCGGATGATGCGATGGTGCCCTATTTTGTGGAGCATATTCTGCCTGTCATCCAAGAGATGATTGGGTACAATCTGGAACATGGCGATTGGGCAATTGTCACTACTCCCATGCGCCGACACAAAGACCGAAACTTTGCTTCAATGATTACAGAGCAATTAGCTGGGTTTCTGCACATTCCGTTTTACTTTGATTGTGCCAGATGTCGCTCAAAGCAGCGTGTCGGTGCAGTGTTCGATCCTCATAACGTGCCTGTCGAAAATAACGTGATTGTGTTCGATGATTTTGTTACGACTGGCTCCACTATCCTTGCTATGAAGAACATGCTGCACTCACTCGGGAAGAATCCTGTTTTCTTCTGCGGAATCAACAATAAATTGTAGATTTTTTTACAACCTCAAAAGCATTTTGTCCACCTGATTTCATTCTTTCATTTCTTCATTTTTTTCATTTTCTATGAACAAGGTCTATTTTAACAAGCCGCAAAGGCTCACTCAGCTCATCGGAGCCAATATCTCTGTGATTGTCGCTGGCCGCCGTACTGGTAAGACGGACTCCATTGCTGCTCCCTTTGTTCTGCGGAACATGCAAAGGATGCCTGGCAGTACTGGGGGCATCGTGGTACCGACATTCAAGCATGGTCTGACTAACACGTTGCCCGGACTGTTTGCGGCTTGGAAGAGGTGGGGATTTATCAGAGGCGTTCACTATGTCATAGGACGCAAGCCGCCTAAGACGTTTGCAAAGCCTATCATCGAGCCTGCGGAGTATGAGCATGTCATATCCTTCTATAACGGCTCGTGTGCTGTGATTATCTCACAGGACAGGCCTGGCTCTTCTAACTCCCTTACCCTTTCGTGGCTCCTGATTGACGAAGCGAAGTTCATTGATTACAATCGCCTGAAGGAGGAAACGCTTCCGGCGAATGGTGGTATCAAGTCGCACTTCGGAAAGCATTCGTGCAATCACTCTATCCTTATCCTCTCAGATATGCCACAGACTCAGAAGGGTTCGTGGTTCCTCCACTACAAGGATAAGATGGACGTGGAGGTGATTCGGGGCATCGAGGGGCTTATCTATGACATCTGGAAGCTCAAAGAGCGTATGAAGAGCATAAAGGCTTCTGGAAAGGATGTCCCGAAGGCCCTTGTCTATCAGCTGCGGCATAAGGACAAGCAATTGAATCAGCTGCGTTCTGTGGCTACGTATTACAAAGAATACTCTTCCATAGAGAATCTGCAGCTGCTGGGTGAGAACTACATCCGACAGATGAAGCGTGACCTTACGCCGCTGACTTTTCAGACTTCCATCCTCTGCCAGCGGATAGGCATCGCTAAGGATGGGTTCTACTCTTCTATGCGTGAGAAGCACAAGTATGATGCTTCGAACTTTGAGTACCTGGATCAGGTGGCACAGTCATTCTATGCTGAGAACGAGGGACAGGGCTTTGGCGGGGACTGGCCCCTATCTGCATCGGCATGGACTATAACGCGAACATCAACTGGATTGTCGCAGGTCAACCGTCTGGCAGACGATTGAACGTGCTCAAATCCTTTTATGTGAAGTTCGAGCGTAAGTTGCCGGCACTCATTGATGATTTCTGCTCGTATTACCAGTTTCACCAGAATAAGACAGTCGTGTTCTACTATGACACGACTGCCCTTGGCTCAAACTATGCAGTGAACGAGCAGGATTTCCGATGGGTTATCATCCATGAGTTTGAACGCCATGGATGGACTGTCAATGATGTCTATCTCGGAAATCCGATGCGGCATGATGAGAAATACCTGCTCATCAACCAGGCTTTCGCTGGGAAACAGCGCCTCATGCCGTTCTTTAATCGCCAGAATAACGATGACCTGATTCTCGCTATTCAGGCTGCTGGAGTGACACGAGGACGTAATGGCTTTCACAAGAATAAAGCCGGTGAGAAGCTGGCTGAGTCGGAAGAGGATCTTCTCGAACACCGTACCGATGGCACTGATGCTTTCGATACATTGTTCATCGGATGTGAAAAATTCCCCCAAAGTGAGTACTCTGGAGGAATGGTGGATGTCGGAGGGGTGGTGTAGGTCTAATGATGTTCGAATCGACATCCCTATATAATTTCGATAAAACGCTCTTAGCGCCAGAAGCCGACGTATTTGGTGTCGGTGAGGCCGGGGGAGAGGCGGACAAAGACAACGCCGTGAGGGGCGACTTCTGTCTCCCAGCGGTCTTTGCGCTCTACAGTGCCTAGGTCTTTCTGACGCCAAAGATCACGCACGGTCTGCGTCTCCATGAGGCCGAGGGAATGAGGCACGAAGCCAATCTTCTTGGGCTCCTTCGTAAGGTTAAACATAGCCACCGCCAGCGAGCCGTCCTCAAGAGGCTTAACGTAGGTAGCGTATGTCCCGTCTCCATACTGCTTAACCCCCTGGACACCAAGCGGATCTTGGTTCACGTCAATCACCTCGCTATTGCAAAGGAGGCTCACCGTAAAGTCGTCCATCTCAGCCATATCGCAGCCAATCAGCATAGGGGAAGCCAGTATAGACCAAAGAGTTATGTGCGTGTATTGCTCATCCGGAGTGAGCTTGGTCCAATGCGTCTTGGGACCCCATCCCACCTTGCCTACCACCAACATATCGGCATCGGGCCAATTGCCCGGACCCTTGAATCCGGCCCAGCGGTCCTGCCCGCCGAAGCCGATCTTGAAGATGCTCTCCCACGTGTCGCGTATGTCTCCGGTGGTGCGCCAGCACTCAGCATAATCGCGCAGATACGGCCCAAGCACCACCCTGGACGAATTGGAGATGGAGTAAACGATATCGCGCCCGGTAGCGAGCAGTGCTGCGCGCATATCCTTCAGCCACCAGACGTCGTTGATGTTCCAATCGTACTTTAGGTAATCCACGCCCCAGTCGGCCCATTGGCGCGCGTCCGCAGCTGCAAACGAATATTTGCCAAAGTACCATACAGAGTCACGCTTCATGCGGCTGCGATCCACTTTGTACACGCTGTCCACTATGCCAGCTTCCACCCAGGGGTAGATGCCCTCCGGATTGGGAGCCGAGCTCCCGATGTGCCCCGCATAGGTGCCGCACCAAGGCCCAGAGTAGATGCCCAGCTTAAGCCCCTCGGAGTGCAAGAAGTCCGCCAACTCCTTCATGGAAGGGAACTTGGAG
The DNA here is from genome assembly GCA_902779165.1 of uncultured Bacteroidales bacterium. Taxonomy (GTDB): domain Bacteria; phylum Bacteroidota; class Bacteroidia; order Bacteroidales; family Bacteroidaceae; genus Physcousia. The sequence goes on along the minus strand of CACZAN010000066.1, from coordinate 914 downwards.
TTGGGCTGTATAGCGTTGTACTTGCCGCCACGGAGCCCCTGCCAGCCATCGTCGATATTGATGTAGCTCCATCCGTAGTCGGCGAGGCCCTTCTCCAGCATGGCGCGGGCCGAACTCATCACCTTTTCCTGGCTGACGCTGTTTCCCCAGCAGTTCCAGGAGTTCCAGCCCAACGGGGGCGTGAGAGCGATGCGATCTCCGATGACGATACGCAGCTCCCGCTCGAACGAGCCGGCGGCATTGCTTGCGCGCAACAGCACCTTGTACGTACCGGCCTTGCTTGCACGGCCCTTGATGATGCCCTTGGAGGCGTCCAGCTTAAGACCACGCGGCAGTCCCTTGGCCTCAAAGTGAATGGGGCGTACTCCGGTGGTGGGGATGCGGAAGATGAATTCTGCCTTGGGACGGGCGCCGTAAATTTTGGGCCCGTTGATACGGGGAGCGTCAGGAGCTGGAGGGGTAAGGATGAATGCGGAATTATCCACGGCCTGATCCTGCGCCTGTGCGGAAAAAGACATGAGCGCCGCAAAAGCAGTTACGAGCAAACAAAAGAAACGGTTCATATTGATTCAATTATGACATTAATAAATGTACTAATAAAATAAAATTTAACTTCAATTTTTGTTAATCCGTGGCAAAATTACATAATAATTCTCACATAAAACCACTTTTCACAAAACAATATTTAATTCCCCTGATAATATCGGAATACATGCTCATAACAGTTGCCTCAATCTTCCGTATCAGCTCTTCACGCTGGACTTCTTCTGTCTGTTCAAATCTGTTGTATACCATATCTTTATTGTTTAATCTCTAATGCTTTGAACACCCAATAAATGATAGTTATACCTATCACATAAGCCACAAGGTCTGTCCAAAGGAAACCTTGTCCTAACATCATGTGGCCAACAAAT
>CACZAN010000065.1 GCA_902779165.1 uncultured Bacteroidales bacterium | reverse complement strand
CTCGGGCTGCAGCACGTTCTGCTGCTGAATCAGTTCACTCACGTTGAGCGGCAGGCTCACTTCCTGCGCGTCTCCATTTACATAAATCTTTGCCATAATCGTTTGAGTTTGAAATCTGGGTGCAAAATTACATGGTTTTTACGGATGCCACAATCCCATAGGGATGGTAAATCGCATACCATATCAAGGGTATGCAGAATGCCACGAACGTGCGATTGTGGGAGTATAGATTTCGCCGTACCTTTGCACCCAGAACTCAAACGTATTTTTTTATGGCAGAAAACAAAAAACTAAGCATCATCGCCTTCAGTGGCGATTTCGACAAACTGACAGCAGTATTTACATTAGGTACGGGCGCGGCAGCAGTAGGTTATGAGGTAAACATCTTTTTTACCTTCTGGGGTCTCGACGCCATCAAGCAGAAGCAGGGGCGTTCGTTCACAGGCGGCAACTGGCTGACGAAGCTCTTCGGTTTCATGATGGGCGGATTAAAAGTCACTCCCACGAGCCGCTTCAACTTCCTCGGTGCAGGCCCGAAGATCTTCCGCTACCTGATGCGCAAGAACAACGTGGCAACCCTCGAAGAACTGGTAGAGGCGGCCAAGGCCCTCGGCATCAACCTCTACGCCTGCGAGATGGCGATGCACGTGCTCGGCTTGAAGAAAGAGGATTTTATTCCTGAGGTGAAGGACGTCCTCGGCGTTGCGTCGTTCCTGAATCTCAGCGAAGGTGGACAGACATTATTCATTTAAAAGGGTAAGAATATGGCAACAAAGGTATTAGACATTACGAAGGAGCACTGCCCGATGACCTTCGTCAAGACCAAGATCGAACTCTCGAAGCTCCAGCCGGGCGACATTCTGGAAGTATTGCTCGCTGAGGGCGAGCCTCTCGACAACGTTCCCCGCAATGCCAAGGAGCAGGGGTATAACGTTCTCTCAGTAGAACATGTGGAAGGTACGACACATTTAAAACTCAAACGAATTATGGCAGAATCAAATCTTCAGCGTAGTGTAACTACAGCAACAGCCAGAAGACTGGCAACCACCACCAAGACCGCCCCGCAGATGGGCTCCATCACCCCGAGATTACTCCTGAAGTTATTACCCTGGGTACAAGTCAGCGGCGGAACGTTCCGTGTGAACCGCACAAAGGTCGAACTTCGCAAGAACGACCGCCTGCCCATTCAGTATGTCAACGGCGTACCGTCATTTACAGCAAAGAACTTGAAAGCGATACCTCTGTTCTCTGAGTTTGACGACGAAATTCTAAACCGCCTCGTCAGCTCGTTCGAGACCAAGGAGGTCGATGTGGATAAGTTCTTCGTAGAGGAGGGCAAGGACAAACAACGCTTCTTCATTGTGGCAAGCGGACAGGCTGAGGTCATCAGCAAAGGCCCTCACGGCGAGGACTTGCGGATTGCCCTGTTAGGCGATGGCGAATATTTCGGTGAAGCAGATTTACTGGATGAACAGGAATCTACCGTCAGCGTCCGCGCCATCACTCCCACCGTATTCCTTGGGCTGAAGCTCAAAGAACTCATCAAGTTCATCAAGGAAGTACCCGACTTCCGCGACACGTTCGAGAAGGCCGTTGACAAGCAACTGCGCCTGAAGGCATCGGTCAACGACAACGGCGAGAAGCACATCGACCTCGTCAGCGGCCACGAGGAGGACAACATCATCCCCGAGACCTACATCGACTACGAGGAGAATCCGACGGAGTATTCACTGAATACGCTACAGACGGTGGTTCGTGTACATACCCGCGTGAGCGATCTTTATAATAATCCCTACAACCAGCTCGAAGAACAGCTGCGTCTCTCGATCGAGAGCATCAAGGAGCGTCAGGAGTGGGAACTCATCAACAACAAACAGTTCGGTCTATTGGCTGCTGCCAACCCCGCCTACCGCATTACCACACGCTATGGTTCGCCCACGCCCGACGACCTCGACGAGTTGCTGTCATTAGTCTGGAAGGAGCCCGCATTCTTTATCGCTCATCCGAGAGCCATCGCAGCCTTCGAACGTGAGTGCACCTGGCGTGGTGTTCCGCCTGTGACGACCGACCTTTTCGGTACTCGCGTGGTTCTGTGGCGTGGTGTACCCCTGATTCCTTCAGACAAGGTAGAGGTAGAAGGTCAGTATCTGACAGGCCGTGGTGTTGGTACCACAAAGATTATCCTCGTGCGTGTTGGCGAAAAGAACCAGGGCGTCATCGGTCTGCACCAGAGTGGCATACCCGGCGAGATTGCCCCGTCGCTGAGTGCCCGTCTGATGGGTCTCGATAAGTTTGGCGTGGCCTCTTATCTGCTCACAAAATACTTCTCGCTGGCCGCCCTCACCGACGATGCCATCGCCGTGCTCGAGAACGTCGAGGTGGGCTACTATCATGACTATCAGAAAAGGAAATAAGAAGACCCACCCCCGGCCCCTCCCTGTGAGGGAGGGGAGTAATATGTAATGCTTATGATAGATATTCAGAATATTAACGGATACGGTATACAGGATCCTGGGTTCGAACTACTGAGGCAGGTGGCGCAGAAGTACTGTCCCGAGGAGCTTCAGGCAGAGCGTCAGGAGGTTATTCCTGACGAGGTGCTGAATCTCACGGAACTGGAGACAGCTTTCAATGCGCTGCTGGCAGGCGGTAGTGGTTATGGCGAGTTGCCCTACATCGGTGACGTGGACGCCCATACCTCTTCGCTGCCCAAGGACGACGGCTTCGGCATCGGCATCCCTGAAACGCAGAAGCTGCGCGACCTGCACTACGAGGAGGCCGACACGCTGAACTCCGAGCAGATCAAGCGCGACTTCCCCGTGCTCAATCAGAAGGTGAACGGCCACGACCTCGTCTGGCTCGACAACGGTGCCACGACGCAGAAGCCAAATCAGGTCATCGACAAGATCTCGGACTATTACCGTAATTATAATTCGAACATCCATCGCGGGGCGCATACCCTTGCTGCCCGTGCGACGGATGCCTACGAGGAGGCGCGCGAAAAGGTGCAGCGGTTTATCAACGCCGCCACCAGCGAGGAGATCATCTTCGTACGCGGCACCACCGAGGGTATCAACCTCGTGGCGCAGACCTACGGCCGACAGTTTCTGACGCCGGGCGACGAGGTCATTGTCTCTGAATTGGATCACCACGCCAACATCGTGCCCTGGCAGCGCGTGGCTCAGGAGAAAGGCGCCACCCTGCGCGCCATCCCCACGGATCAGAACGGCGACCTCATCCTTTCGGAGTTCGAGCGCATTATCACGCCGCGCACACGGTTCGTCTCAGTGGGGCATGTGAACAACACCTTCGGCACCATCAATGACGTGCAACGCATCATCGAGATTGCTCATGCTCACAATATCCCCGTGCTGATTGACGGTGCTCAGAGTATTGCTCACACGCCTGTCGATGTGCAGGCTTTGGGTGCAGACTTCTTCGTGTTCAGTGGACATAAGATCTACGGACCTAACGGCATCGGCGTGGTCTTTGGTCGTAAAGAGCTCTTGGATAAGATGCAACCCTGGCAGGGTGGTGGCAACATGATCAAGGATGTCACCATTGAGCGTACGGAGTACAACGTGCCGCCCGCTCGTTTCGAAGCAGGTACGCCCAATGTGGCCGACGCCATCGGACTGGGTGCCGCCCTCGACTACGTAAGTCATCTTGGCATTCGTAACATCGAGCACCACGAGCACCAGTTGACGGAGTATGCCCGTGAGCAACTCGCCCAGATTCCTGGCTTGACACTCATCGGCAATCCCAAGAACCGCGTCTCTGTCGTGTCGTTCGTCCTCGACGGCATTCCCGTACCTGAGGTTGGTACCCTGCTCGACAAAGAAGGTATCGCCGTGCGTGCAGGTCACCACTGTGCCCAACCCGCCTTGCGCGCTTTGGGTTACGAAATGAGCGTACGTCCCACCTTCGCCCTCTACAACACCCGCGAAGACGTGGACAAACTCGTGATTGCAGTACGAAAGATTGTTGGACAGAGATAATATGCAGTACGAAACGAAAATATTGACGACGAAGTATCAGAAACCTGATGCATA
>CACZAN010000064.1 GCA_902779165.1 uncultured Bacteroidales bacterium | reverse complement strand
GTGAGCCGCTATGTGGATGACTTCGTACAACTCGTAAGTGACCACTTCCGCGAGGAGCACGGCACGGAGTTCTATGCCGACCGCCTCTGCATCACGCCCAACTACCTGAACAAAATCGTGCGCCAGTCGCTCGGCAAGTCGGCCAAGACCTACATCCTCGACCAGATACTGGCCGAAGCCTGCCGACAGCTGAAATACACCACACTCCCGGTGGCCGACATCGCCGTCCAGCTGCACTTCGATACCGCCACCTACTTCGTCCGCCTGTTCAAGAAACACATGGCGATGACACCTTTGGAGTATAGGGAGAATGGTTAGTCCCGAAAAGTGACATTTCCGTCGCTGTTTGTCTTGCAATGCATTGGGGAAAAGGCCGTACCTTTGCAACCGAAAACAAGAAACAATAAAAGCAAGACAGATATGAAGCATTTGATTAAGAGAGAGCAGAACAAACGTGCTTGTTCTGCCGAGCGTGAAAATGGTGGGAAAGAGTCCAAGACGATTTATGATGTATTCAAACAGCAAGTGACGGCGCAGCCCGATGCAGTGGCCGTGATGGACGAGAAGAAGTGCCTGACGTATGGCGAACTGGATACACTGGCTACAGAGATAGCCGACGGTTTCCCTGTTAAGGAACCAGCCAAGGTGGGCATCGTGATGAACCACTCGGTGGAGATGATTGCCACCATCCTGGCAGCACTGAAGTTGGGGGCTGCGTATGTGCCTGCCGAACCCTCGTTCCCCAAGGAGCGCATCAAGTATATGATGGAGGACTGTGACTTTGTGGTGACGGACAAGGGCATACAGCATATACATAACAATATAAATAAGGTGAGCGACCTCGCCTACATCCTCTACACCAGCGGTACGACAGGCAAGCCCAAGGGCGTGATGGTGACAAACGAGAATGTGCTGCACTACGTCCGTGCCTTCCAGCATGAGTTCAATCCCCAGCCGGGCGACCGTATGCTGCAACACTCTGTCTGCTCGTTCGACATCTTCGTGGAGGAGGTTTTTACGACTTTGCTCAGCGGTGCCACGCTCTGCATCCCCTCGGAAGAGACCAAGGCCGACATCCACCGGCTAATGGATTACATCGAGCGCAACCAAGTGACGATGCTCAGCAGCTTTCCTTATTTATTATTAGAGATTAACAAACTTCCCCGGATTCCTCATTCATTGCGCCTGTTGATTAGCGGTGGCGATGTCATCCGTGCCAAATACATCGATCGTCTGCGCACGCAGGGCGTGATGATCTACAACACCTACGGCCCCAGCGAGACCACCGTCTGCGCCTCCTACTTCCGTGTGGACAATGCCCAGCCGTTGGCCGACGGGACATTCCCGATTGGCAAGGCCGTCCTCGGCACGAGCATCGAGATTCTCGATGACCGTCTGCAACCCGTAAAGGACGGCGAGACAGGCGAAATCTGCATCTCGCGTCTATCGCAGTGGTGACCTCGGCTATGTGCTGCCCGACGGGAATCTGGCCTTCCTCCACCGTAAGGACAAGCAGGTGATGATTATGGGCAAGCGTGTGGAGAGCGATGAGGTGGAGAACGTGCTGTGCGACCAGCGGGAGGTGGAGACCGCCGTGGTGTGTCCACAGACCGACACCGACGGGCTGTCGTACCTTGTGGCCTATGTCGTACCTCGCAGCAAGCGGTTCAGTCTGAACACGCTGAAGCGCTCGCTGGCCGACCATCTCACTTCGTTTATGATTCCCGAGTTCTTCGTCACCATGCCCTCGCTGCCGATGACTCCCAACGGCAAGGTGGACCGTCGGGCTCTGCCCATTGTGAGAAAGGAGGGGCGGCTCTATGCTTAACGACATCACCATCCGTCAGGCATCGCTCGATGACCTTGACCTTTTGATTCAATGGCGCATGGAGGTGCTGCATTGCGTATTCTCCATCCCCGCCGATGCTGACACCGCCGAACTCCGTAAGCAGAACATTGACTACTATCGCAAGGCATTGGACAATGGCAGTCATATCGCCTGCTTCACCGTAGAAGACGAGGTAATCGTGGGCTGTGGCGGATTGTGCCTCTACGATGAGATGCCCTCGCCTGACAATCCCACAGGTCATTGTGCCTATCTGATGAACATCTATGTGCGCCCTGAGCATCAGGGACAAGGAACGGGCAAGCGTATCGTCCGCTGGCTTGTGGGCGCGGCACTCTCCCGTGGCATCAAGAAAATCTACCTCGAAACCTCTGAGGCTGGCCGTCTGCTCTACTCGGTTCTCGGCTTCAGTGACATGAAGGACATGATGCATTTGTCATTTTCAGAATAAAACCGTTATTTTGCAACGAATATGAAACAAATTGTAGAAATCGGTGGGCGTGAGTGCCTGTTGTATAACGAAGGTGATGAGCCAAAATTATTACTCATCCAGACGCTGGGCGCACAGGAGCGTGACAGCATTGACAGCGAGGTGACCATGATTAGCGAGGCTTCGGGAACATCGTTCGTGATGGCAGCCTTTGCCATCGGCGACTGGGAGGTGGAACTCACACCGTGGCACGACCCTGCCGTTTCGAAGCGTCAGGCCGTGGGCGAACATGCGGGAGAGTCGCTCCGTTATATCACAGAAGAATTGATTCCCTATTTGCATCAGGAATACGGCGAGATTCCCATTGTCTTAGGCGGCTACAGCCTTGGCGGTCTCTTTTCCCTTTGGTCAGGCTCGGAGTCCGATTGTTTTGCTGCCATTGCAGCGATGTCACCCTCGGTGTGGATTGCAGGATGGCAAGACTATGCCAGCCAGCATCCCGTCAAAACTCACTACGTATATCTCAGCCTTGGCGACCGTGAGGAGTTCTGTCGGGACAAGGCCATAGCACAGGTGGGCAATAACATCCGTTGGGAGCATGAGCAACTGAAGCAGACGCTCGGTTCCGACCACACGACGCTGGAATGGAACACGGGCAATCATTTCGTGGATGGTGCCCGCCGTACCGCCAAAGGCTTCGCATGGTGCATTGACAAGGTGTGCCAGCGATGAGCCAGATGTGGAATCTGTGGCATGGATGCCATAAGAAGAGCGAAGGTTGTCAGCACTGCTATGTCTATCGGCGCGATGCAGAGTTTGAGAAGGACTCGAACGTGGTGCATAAGACTGCCGCGTTCAACCTGCCCGTCCGCCGTGACCGTCAAGGACAGTGGAAGGTGTCACCAGGCACGCTGATGTGGACGTGTTTCACATCGGACTTCTTCATTGAGGAAGGCGATGCTTGGCGCGAAGATGTTTGGCTGATGATTCAGCGTAGGAGCGATCTGCACTTCTACATCGTCACTAAGCGGCCAGAGCGGATAGCCTGTTGTTTGCCAGAGGATTGGGGCAATGGCTATGAAAATGTCACCATCTGCTGCACAATGGAGAATCAGTGTCGTACAGACGAGCGACTGCCCATCTTTCGTGAACTGCCTATCCATCATAAGGCCATCATCTGTGAACCGCTGTTGGAGCGTATTGACTTCCGTGGCTGTCTTGGCCTGTGGGTAGAACAAGTGACTGTTGGTGGAGAGTCTGGCCGTGATGCTCGCATGTGCGATTATGACTGGGTACTTGACATCCGCCGCCAGTGCGTCGAGTCAAATGTCCCATTTCATTTCAAGCAGACGGGGGCGTTGTTCCGAAAGGATGGCCGTCTGTATCGCATACCTCGTAGCCAGCAGATGGTGCAAGCCCGACGTGCTAACATCGGGTTCATGACGAGTCATATTGCAGGGAACCATCAATAGTCCCGAAAAGTGACATTTCAGTCGCTGTTTGTCTTGCAATGGTATGGGGAATTTGTCGTACCTTTGCATTGTCAAAATAAGAAACAATATGGTGAAGATACAAGAAATTGAAGTGAAGTCGGTGATGACGAAGTCGAACCTGCCAGTGGCCGACTTCTCGGTGAATCCCTACGTGGGCTGTCTGCACGGCTGTAAGTACTGTTATGCCTCGTTTATGAAGCGGTTTACGAACCACCCTGAGCCGTGGGGCGAGTTCATCGACGTGAAGTACTGGCCAGAGATCAAGAATGTCAAACGGTATGCAGGCAAGGAAGCCTTCTTCGGCTCCGTGACCGACTGCTACCAGCCGCACGAGGCTAAGTATAAGCGCACCCGTGCCTTGTTGGAACAGCTTCAGGGCAGTGGCATCAGCGTGAGCATCGCCACGAAGTCTGACCTTGTGTTGCGTGACCTTGACCTCATCAAGACCTTTCCCCATGCCCGTGTGTCGTGGAGCATCAACACGCTTGACGAGTCGTTCCGCCGCGAGATGGACGTGGCCGTCAGCATCGAGCGCCGCCTGGATGCCATGCGCCAGTTCTACGAGGCTGGCGTAGAGACCACTTGTTTCATCTCTCCGATATTCCCCGGCATCACCGATGTCGAAGCCATCATCCGCAAGGCCAAGGACTGCTGTAACCTCGTTTGGCTGGAGAACCTGAATCTGCGTGGCGACTACAAAGGCAAGATTTTCGCGTGGATTCACGAGCATCACCCCGAACTGGACCAGCTCTACCATGACATCTACACGAAGAAAGACCGCTCCTACTGGATGCAGCTCGACATGCAGATGCGCGCCTTCTGCGAGGCTGAGAGACTGCCTTACGTTCGCAACGACGACTCCGTGCGCTC
>CACZAN010000063.1 GCA_902779165.1 uncultured Bacteroidales bacterium | reverse complement strand
GAACTCCTGCGGGGTCTGGCCGGTCTGCTTTTTGAACAGGCGGGAGAAGTACTGGGGGTACTCGAAGCCGAGGGCGTAGGCTATCTGGCTGACGGTGTCGGTGGTCGTGGTGAGGCGGTGGCGGGCCTGAGCGATGAGGTGCTGCTGGATGAGCTGCTGCGGACTATTGCCCGTCTGGGCTTTTACGAGGTCGCCGAAGTAGTTGGCCGAGAGGTTCAGCGCGTCTGCGAAGTAGCGCACGGTGGGCACTCCCTGACGTGCGGCTAGGCCTCGGGCAAAATAGTCGTCGAGCAGGACGGTGAAGCGCTGCATGAGCTGGCTGTCGACGGGTTCGCGGGTGATGAATTGGCGGTCGTAGAAGCGCACGCAGTAGTTCAGAATCAGGGCGACGTTCTGCGCCATCAGCTGGCGGGTGTGGCGGTCGATGCCGCGTTCCAACTCTGTCTCGATGTTGCCGAGGATGTCGTGCAGCTGCTGGCGCTCACGCTCCGATACGTGCAGGGCCTCGTTGACTGAATAGCCGAAGAAGGTGTAGGGCGACATCGATAATCCCTGCATCAGTGCCGGCGAGAAGATGAGCATCACGCCCTGGTAGCTCTGTTCGAGCGTGCCCAGCTCAACGTCGTGGTCGGGGGCGAAGAAGAGCAGCGTGCCGTTGTCGTAGTCGTACTCGTTGCGCCCGTAGCGCACGGTGCCGCAGCGTGCATCCTTGTAAACCACGCAGTAGAAGCCAAACGTATAGCGGGTGTTGCCAAACGAGCTGCAATCAGCAAGGTCGTCGAGATGGATGACCTCAATGAGCGGATGGCGGACATCGTCACGTCCGAGGGCATGCATGAATGCCGACACGGTGGGGAAATGGATTTGTCTTATCTTCATGGCGCAAAGATACAAATTTTTTCGCAGATAATGACTATCATCCTACATTTTCTATCTTCACGGTGTCCAACTCTTGCTGATAAATCACGCCACGCTCCTTCGAGAAGAAATCAATTGTCAGGGCGGCGAGGGCTACAAGGATGAGCGCAAGGGCAGATGCTCGGAGCCAGGGCTTATCGCAGAAGGTGAACACGCAGACAGCGATGACCATCATGACGGCAGAGACGATGATGGTCTGCGGATAGATCTTCATGAAAGCAGCCACGCGAGCCTTCTCGCTCTCCAGAAACTTCTCAGGCGACTCCTGGTATTGTTCCACGAACTGCTTGCTCCGCTGATGATTATTATAGGCTAATGCAGCTCCTCCTCCGATAAAGATTACCGCCACCACCGTCAATGGCAGAATGATGGCGCGAGCCGACTCCGACGAGCCCCAACGCCATGCCACAAGGGCCAGCAGGAGGCATACCACGCCTCCTGCAACCATTGCCAGATCCTCCTGAATTTCGCCAGTCAACCATTTGTTGGTATAGTCAATCAGTTCCATATTATCTACAATTATAACCGCCGTCAACGTTGAGGATGGTACCTGTCAGGAATTTGTTGTCGGGACTAGCCAGATAATAGATAGCCAGGGCAATGTCCTGCACCTCGCCCATGCGATTCATCGGATGGATGGCAGCAATGCCCTTCTCATCATAAGCCCCAGCCTCGATAGCGTGCTTCAGGATGTCGGTCTTGATGGCACCGGGAGCAACGGCGTTGATGCGGATACCTTGCTGGGCGTAGTCGATGGCAGCAGCCTTGGTCAGTCCCACCACGGCGTGCTTAGTTGCGCAATATTGTGCGGTGTAAATCAGTCCGTTGAGTCCTGCGATAGATGCCAGATTGACAATCGTGCCACCGCCCGTCTTCAGCATGGCGCGGATGGCATACTTCATGCCGTAATAAACGCCCAGGACGTTGGTGTCCAGCTGCTGCTTGAACTCGTCCGTCTCGGTGTCAGCCAGCGGTGCGGCACCCAGCGAGATGCCAGAGTTGTTGACAATGCTGTCCAGCTTGCCGAACTTGGCCACCGTCTGCTCGATGACCTGAGCCACCTGCTCCTCGTTCGTCACATCCAACTGGAAGAAGGTCATATCCAACCCCTCGTTCTTGGCTTCCTCGACGAATGCCTGACCCTTCTTTTCACTTCTACTTGTAATAACCACATTCCAACCGTTCTTTGCAAACTGGTAAGCCGTAGCCTTACCGATACCTGTTGTACCACCCGTAATGATAATTGTTCTCTTCATAACCGCAATTATTTTAAGTTATTAATACTGTTATTTGTTCTCGGCTGCAAAGGTACGACGATTTCACCGACCCATCGCTAAACAAATTACTGAAAGGTGTATACAAATTACTGATGGGGTGATTTTCCCTATTTTTTTACGCTAAACTTTGCCTTATACTGGCTGGGAGTCATGCCAAGAACGCGCTTCACGTAGCGGGTGAAGTAATTGGTGGTGTTGAAATCCAGCTGATAGGCTACATCCGTAATCGATAGGTCTTCGCGCTTCAGCAGGCGGGCAATTTCTTCGGCAGTGAAGTGCTCGATGAAGAAACTGGCATTATGATGGCTCGCCTTGATACAGCATTCCGTGAGGTAATTGGGCGTGATATTCAGAAATTTGTTTTTATCTTTGCAGCCGAAAACAATTAAATAATGAAAGATATGATGAAAGATTTAGGAGCAAGAGCATTCAACTACGGTTATGCAAGTCCGGTATTGATGGTAGCCACGTATAATGACGACGGCAGCGTAAATGTGATGAACCTGCACGAATGTACCCGTACAAACGCAGGTCATCTGGCACTGTGTATCGGCAAACCCAAGAAGACGCACGAGAACATCGAGAAGCGAGGGGCATTTACGTTGACACTGGCCACGAAGGAGATGATGGCCGAAGTGGATTATATGGGTACGGTGTCGGGCTATCGTGTGCCTGACAAGTTTGAGAAAGCCGGTATGAAGGCCGTGAAGAGCGACCTGGTTGATGCGCCCATCATCGTAGGCAGCAAGGTGGTGCTGGAGTGCGAGGTGATTGAGTTTGTGGATATTCCCAACTTCAACTGCATCGTGGCCCGTGTGGTAAACCTGAAAGCCGACGAATCGGTGCTGGGCGCCAATAGCAAGATCGACACGTCAAAAATCGGCATGATCTTCTATGAGTCGTTCAACAACCAGTATTTCTCACTTGGTGAAAAAGCCGGAAACGCCTGGGTGGAAGGACGGAAGTTTATGTGATACCGTCAGCGGTTATCTTGTATGATATCCATTCGCAAGACAGAAGTACTCTCGCCGAGCATCCTGACGAACTCTCTGATGTAGTCACTGGGACAGGTGCTTGGGTATGACTCAGATCTGTCCCCACGGCTATTCTTTATCCCGTTCACAAAAAGTGACATGCACGATGTCGCCGAAA
>CACZAN010000062.1 GCA_902779165.1 uncultured Bacteroidales bacterium | reverse complement strand
GAATGACACGGATTCTTCATTCTTCACTTTTCATGTCAGAGGACAAGAATTCGTCTAATTCGTGTAATTCGTTGTTCTTACAACACCTTCAAAAGTTGATTTTTACAACGAATTACACGAATTAGACGAATTTCATTGTTCACTCTTCATTTGGCGCCCCGCGCCACCACTCTTCACGTCAGAGGACAAGTTTTGCAAGTGATGTTTGACGGCGTGATTCGTACTTGCCAAGTTAACCAAATCATGTTCGTGGGCAAGGATGTGGCTACGGCACTGGGGTACAGCAAGCCTCTCAATGCAATCTCGATGCATGTCGATGAGGACGACAAAACCACTGCTCTGATTCAGGGGACTGGTTCGAGCTACATGCTGCCGAAGTTAGAGGCCAAGGGGTGTGAGTGGGGGAGATTATCCGCTTAGAAACTATGAAAAATATTGACAATGTGTGTGTCTGCCAGCGCTTCCGCGCGTGTGTGACGTCCCAGCGCATGACCTGTTGCCTGATGTTCTGCCGTAGGAGTGGATTTTGCTCGACAAGTGTCTCAAAGCTATCCAAAGCTATTTCATAGAATCCGCCTTAAGTGTGAAAAAGGCATAATTATTGATGGGTTTTAACATTTTTAGCGCACGGGATGTGTGGTATGTGGGGAAAAAAGTGTATTTTTGTGGCCGTTTTCTTCCGCGGCCTCGCCGCATACTTCCCGCCGCTTAGCGGCATAACTTCTATTTAGAACCATGTTTCAACTTCTTCAATCTACCGAACTGGTGGCAGACTCGCTGGGCGCTGTTCCTAAGGTGGAACAGGTGGCACAGGAGCTGACATCCGGCGATGTGCGCTGGGATCAGGTGATGACTCAGCTGGTGAGCTGGTCGCTGGATGCCGGCAAGCATATCCTGATCGCCGTAGTGCTGTTTGTCATCGGGCACTACCTGATAAAACTGCTGAATTACTTGTTGGCCCGCTTCCTCGAACGGAGGAAGGTGGAGGTCACGGTGCAGACGTTTGTCCGCGACTTCGTGGGAATCCTCCTGCAGGTGCTGCTGATTATCACGGTGGTGAGTGCACTGGGTGTGAACACGACGAGCTTTGCGGCGCTGCTGGCATCGTTCGGCGTGGCTATAGGTATGGCGCTGAGTGGCAACCTGCAGAACTTCGCCGGCGGTATCATCATCCTGTTCCTGAAGCCTTATAAGGTGGGGGACTGGGTAGAGGCACAGGGTACGGCGGGCACGGTGCAGGCCATACAGATTTTCCACACGATACTGCTGACGGCCGACGGCAAGACCATCTATGTGCCGAACGGCGCCATGAGTAGCGGCACCATTATGAATTTCACGCAGACGCCCACGCGCAGGGTAGAATGGGTGATCAGTGTGGAATACGGCGAGGATGTGGAGAAGGCGCGGCAGGTGCTGCTCGAGGTTATCCAGGCCGACGAACGGATACAGAAGGATCCGGAGCCTGCGGTGTGGGTGGGCGAACTGAACAACAGTTCGGTGGACCTCATCGTGCGCTGCTGGGCGGATAACGCAGACTACTGGGATGTGCTGTTCCAGAACCGCGAGAAAATCTACAACCGCTTCAATGCCGAGGGCATCAACTTCCCGTTCCCGCAGGTGACGGTGCATCAGGCAGGGAATTGAAAATTGAATATGAGTTCAAGGAGTTTAAGGAGTTTAAGAGTTCAAGAAGTTCAAGAGTTCAAAGAGTTCAAGAGTTCAAGGAGTTCAAGAGTGAAATCGTAAAATCGTGAAATCGTAAAATTATACTGACTCAAGTTTTGCTAGTATGCTAACCAGCTGTAATACAAAGCCCCAGCGGGGCGTCGCGTACCTACGGCACGCTATTCGTTAACATCCTCATTACCAGCCATTGAAATGGCTGGCTACCATTGTCTGATGCCTACGGCATCACTTGCGAAACGTCAATGAAAATTGAATATGATTCAAGGGTTCAAGAGTTCAAGAGTTCAAGAGTTCAAGAAGTTCAAGGAGTTCAAGAGTTCAAAAAGTTCAAAAGTAAAATCGTGAAATTAAACTGATTGTAAAATAGTGAAATCCAACCATTAACAAACCGTTTAAAGCAAAAGTAATGAGAAGAATCATTTTGGTGGCTCTCGCAGCCATGTTGCTCCTGCCGGCTCCCGCTGATGCAGGACTGTTCAGAAAGAAGAAAAAGAAGGCCGCACAGACCGAGGCTCAGAAGCCTCAGGAGAAAAAGGAACAGCGGCCTGCACCCGTCGAGGGTCTGTTCAATGTGCAGCAGTTCAAGGAGGACTGGTTTTTCCAGATTCCCGACTCGCTGCTGGGTCATCCCTTCCTCGCCACGACGCGTTTCGTCAGCACGCCCGTGAATATGGGCACCTATGGTGGCGAGTTGGTGTCGAGCCACGTGCTCTACTGGGAGAAGCATAACGATCAGATCCTGCTTCGCGCTATGGCTTACGACGCCACTGCCGACAGCACCGATGATATCCACCGCGCGCTGCTGGCTTCGACGGAGAATCCTATCATTGCCAGTTTCAAGGTCGACAAGGAGAGCGGCGACACCATTCACCGCCATCATATCAGCATCAAGGTGACGGACTTCCTGAAGGGCGACAACCTCATCACGGGCTTTGCCGACCGCGCCAAGGAAGGTGTGGGTGTGACGGGTCTGAAGCCCGACCAGAGCTATGTGGAGTTCGTGCACACCTATCCCATCAACACAGAGATCCAGACGGTGAAGACCTACGGCGCACGCCCTGGCCGCAACCAGTCGTCGAACCTTGCCGGCGAGCTGACGGGGCAGATGACGTTCCGCCTGAACACGTCGTTCGTGTTGCTGCCCAAGGAGCCGATGCGTCCGCGATACTTCGACAGCCGCGTGGGTTACTTCACAGAGAGTCATCGCGAATACAGCGACCGCCAGCAGCAGGTGCGCCGCAGGAGTATGATCACGCGCTGGCGTCTGGAGCCGAAGTCTGACGAGGACATCGAGCGTATGAAGCGCGGCGAGCTGGTGGAACCGAAGAAACCCATCGTCTATTATATCGACCCCGCCACGCCGAAACAGTGGCGCAAGTACCTGATACAGGGTGTCAACGACTGGAACGTGGCCTTCGAGCAGGCCGGCTGGAAGAATGCCATCCACGCTGAGGAGTGGCCCGAGAATGCCGATTCATTAGGCATGAGCCTGGAGGACGCCCGCTTCTCGGTCATCCGCTATCTGGCATCGCCCATTGCCAACGCCTATGGCCCTCATGTCAGCGACCCCCGTTCCGGCGAGATCATCGAGTCGCATATCGGATGGTATCATAATGTGATGCAGCTCATTCACGACTGGTACCTCATCCAGGCTGGTGCTGTGGATTCGCGTACGCACAAGATGCAGTTCGACGAGGAGTTGATGGGTCAGCTCATCCGTTTCGTCAGTTCCCACGAGGTGGGTCACACCTTGGGTCTGCGCCATAACATGGGTGCCAGCTCTGCAACGCCCGTCGACAGCCTGCGCGACAAAGCCTGGGTGGAGGCCAACGGCCACACGGCCAGTATCATGGACTACGCCCGCTTCAACTACGTGGCACAGCCGGAGGACCATATCAGCGAGGTGGGTCTGTTCCCCCGTATCAACACCTACGACAAGTGGGCCATTGAGTGGGGCTACAAGTACTTCCCCGAGGTGACGACACCCATCCTCTACGACGACGGCGAATATGTGAGCGAGGCCGACCAGGAGCGCCGGATACTGAACAAGATGACCATCGAGCGACTGGCACGGAGCCGCCGCTACTGGTTTGGCGGCGAGGGTTATGACAACGACCCGCGCGCACAGACCGAAGACCTCGGCGATGACCAGATGCGGGCGAACGAATATGGTATCAAGAACCTGAAGCGCATCGTAGGCGAACTGCCTTACTGGGTGCGCGAAGAGGGCGACCTGGACCTGAATCTCAGCCAGCTCTACTCCGGCGTCATCAGTCAGATGCAGCGCTATGTGGGCCACGTGGGACGTAATATTGGCGGCGTGTACCACACCTACAAGAGTGTGGAGGAATTCGGTGATGTGTATGCTCCCGAAGAGAAGGACCGCGTGAAGCGTGCTATGAAGTGGCTGGACGAACAGGTGCTGACGGAGCCCACCTGGATCATCAACGTCTCGTATATCCGCCGCCTGACAACCGACCCGCAGTCCGTGATCCAGCCCCTTGCCAACCAGGCTGTTTCCAGCCTCTGCTCGGCCGGCACGTTCAACAATGTGGTGCGCTACAGTTATGACTCCAAAGCCTATCAGCCCGCAGACTACGTGAACGACATGGTGCGCTTGATCTTCCGCGAGACGATGACGGGTCAGAACCTCAGCCGCTGGCGCCGCTATGTGCAGTCGCGCGCTGTGGACACCCTCATCGAGAACTGGTCGACCGGCACCACGTCCGAGGCTCATGCTTATGTCACCCAGGCGCTGCAGCAGATCTATGAGCGCGTGAAGCAGGCTGGCGGCGACGCTGCCACCCGCGCACACTACAAGGACCTTGAACAGAAGATCAAGCTGACGTTTGAGAAGTAGGAGTTAAGTCACTTTGTGACAGAAGTTAATGAAGTGATAAGAAAATTGAGAGCTGACGGCAACGTCGGCTCTCAATATTTATATCCATCCTCAAGTTTCGCTTGTGATGCCGTAGGCATCTGACAATGGTATGTCGCGTACCTAAAGGCACGCTTTTTCCTGGCCGCTTTATACCAGCCGTTGAAACGGCTGGCTACCATTGTCACGCCCCGCTGGGGCTTTGTATTACAACTTGTTAGCATACTTGCGAAACTTGAAATCCATCTCAATCGTTATCGAGGTTTATCTTGAGGTATTCGAGGCAGCGCTCAGGCCAGTAGTTCATCACCAGTTCATCGGGGAAGTCGGCCTCGGCGAGGAGGGGGAGGGCGTAGCGGTAGTCGGCGATGGAGAAGGAGATATGGGCGTCGGAACCGAGGATGACAGGGATGTCGAGTTGCCGGCAGCGGCGCAGGATCTCGAGGTTATTGGGCCGCGCGGAGGTCTTGCCCCGCCGCGGAATCATGCTTGAGGAGTTGATTTCCAGCAGTGTCTGCGTCTCCTTGGCAGCGCGCACCACGGGTTCGAAGTCCAGTTCCGCCGTGCCGTCGCCAGGGTGGCTGATGATATGTGTCCAGGGGTTGTAGATGGCAGCCAGCAGCCCGTCGGTGTTCTGCTGTCGGTTGCCTCCCTGCCAGCAGAGGATATGGATGCCGGCAATGCGCAGGTCGCAGCAGCGGTAGTGCGCTTCGTCGAGGTCGAGGGTGCCGTGGGTGTCGAGGATGTTGAGTTCCACGCCCATCAGCAGCCGCACGCCATACATCTGGCGGGGCACCACGTGGAGGTTGCGGAAATAGATGGATTGGCAGGCGCCGGGCAGGGTGGGAGCGTGCTCCGTGATGCCCAGAATCTGCAGGCCTTTGTCGGCTGCCGCCTGCGCCATTTCCTGAATGGTGCTGTAGGCGTGGCCGGAGGCGATGGTATGTGTGTGCAAATCAAGCAGTGGTTGCATGGATTGATTTCACTATTTGACGATTTGACGATTTGACGATTTATTCTTAAACCTCTTAAACTCCTTAAACCTCTTAAACTATTATCTATTAACTATTAACTATCAACTATTCAACACTTCAACTCTGTACTTTGCCTTTGCCCATCTTCCTGTGATGTGGCATCTCTCTGGCATTCTCCAGTTCAGCAATGTTGCCTTCTTCTCCCACGACCCAGATGATGTCGCCGATGTGTAGCGTCTGCGTGGGGTCGGGAGCCAGCAGTCCCTCGTTGCCTTCAACTTCTACGGCCACGATGAGACAGTGGAACTGGTCGCGAATGCCACTTTCGCGTATGGTCTTGCCGACGATGTAGGAACCGAAGGTGAGCATGATTCTGCGCAACATCATTTCTTCTACGGGCTTCTGTTGTGCCGCGGCCTCTTCGCTCTTGGCTTCCAAGGCTTGTCCGAAGGCACTCAGCTGTTTGTCGGAACCGATGACCTGCAGCTGGTCGCCAGGGAGGATGAGGGTGCGGGCAGAGGGAATGTTGATGCGTTGCGGTCCGCGCTGAATACTGGCGACATGAACGCCATAGCGGCGTCCCAGTCCCAGCTCGGCTAACGAGCGGCCGCCCCAGTCGATGCCCAGGGGAACGGCGAAGGTGGAGAGGTGGATGTCGCGGTCGACGAGTCCGCGGGCGAAGGTGGCATCACCCACTTTCACGCGGCGTTCGCGCTGGGTGAGGTTCTCGGTGAAGGTCTTTTCCAGAAGCTGTCCCTGCTTCTTCAGCCTGCGGGAGAAGATGATGGCGAAGAGCACCACGATGACAATGAAGATGCCTAACATGCCACTCCAGTGAACCGTGTGGCCGAGGATATAGCTGACGAAGGCGGCACCCAGCACGAAGCGCAGCAGCTGCACGGCCACCAGCGGGGCGCGGTTGAAGTGGTTGTCGTTCCATAGTGCCAGGAATTCCGGCGTGTGGTTCTTCTTCAGCATCAGATTCCGCAGGAAGGGAGATACCAGCAGAATAGAGACCACGGCGGTGGTGATGTCGCCCCAGGGGGTGGGCAGCCATTTAGCAAGGTACGGCTCGCCGAAGTAGATCATCAGTCCGAGAATGGCCATACACAAGACACCGTAGATGAGCACCACCAGGGCCACCTGTTTCAGATACGTGCGCCAGTGGTTCTGCTGTCCTACGACGTCGGGCCCGCCCGAGGCGTAGCGGTTCAGCGATGCCTTCCACTTCTCAGGTAGCCGGCGTTCGAGGGCATTGTAGGCAGGCTCTGCCAGGCGAATCATATAGGGAGTGGTGAACGTCGTGAAGACAGAGACCGCAACGACGATAGGGTAGAGGAAGTCGCTGGTGACGCCCAGGGAGGTGCCCAGTGCTGCGAGGATGAAGGCGAATTCGCCGATTTGCGTCAGCGAGAAGCTGCACTGCATGGCGGTCTTCAGCGGCTGGCCGGAGAGCAGGAAGCCGCCCGTGCTCAACAAGGTCTGCCCCAGCATGATTGCTAAAATGATACAGAGAATGGGCACGATGTGTTGTCCGATGAGGGCTACATCCACCATCATACCTACCGACACGAAGAAGATGGCGCCAAAGAGGTCCTTGACGGGACTGACAAGGTGTTCGATTTTCTCGGCCTCCACCGTCTCGGCGAGAATACTGCCCATGATGAATGCTCCGAAGGCGGGCGAGAACCCCACGGAGGAGGCCAGCACCACCATTCCGAAGCAGAGTCCGAGGGACACGATGACCATCGTCTCGTCGCACATCAGCCGCTTGGTCTTTTTGAGAATCAGCGGAATAAGATAGATGCCCACGACAAACCAGAGGATGAGGAAGAAGATGAGTTTCAGGATACTCAATACCATCTGCATACCCTCGAATTGCTTGCTCACCGCCAACGTGGAGAGCATCACCATCAGCACGATGGCGAGAATATCTTCGATGATGAGTACGCTCAACACCATTCCCGCAAAGCGCTGCTGGCGCAAACCCATATCGTCGAAGGCTTTGAAAATGATGGTGGTAGATGACATCGCCAGCATCCCGCCCAAATAGATGCAGTCCATCTGCCCCCAGCCAAAGGCATGACCCGTGAAGATGCCCACGATCATCATACTCAGTATGGTGCAGCAGGCGGCAATAATGGGCGCAGCGCCCATCTTCAGAATCTTCTTGAACGAGAACTCCAGACCGAGGGCAAAGAGGAGGAAGATCACGCCGATGTCGCTCCAGAGGTGAACGCCCTCCAAGTCGGTGACGCTGGGCATATATGGCATATTGGGCGAGGCGATGAAGCCTGCTACAATGTAGCCCAGCACCAATGGCTGCTTCAGGCGCTTGAAAAGCAGTGTCATGGCACCGGCACAGATGAGGATGAGCGCGAGGTCCGCTATCAGGGGTTCAAGTTCTGACATGGTTTAATTTGACGATTTTACGGATTTTACAATCATCTTTGTTACACAATCATCTTTATTTTACGATTTCAAGTTTCGCAAGTGATGCCGTAGGCATCTGACAATGGTTCTTCAAGTATGAAGCGACCAAGGTCGAGCGGCCAGCCATTTCAATGGCTGGTAATGAGGATGTTAACGGATAGCGTGCCGTAGGTACGCGACAGGGATTTGATGTCGCGTACCTAAAGG
>CACZAN010000061.1 GCA_902779165.1 uncultured Bacteroidales bacterium | reverse complement strand
AAACATATACGCAATATGAGAAAGAGTTATCTTTTCGGCGCATTGGCTGTAGCAGCCGTCGCCATCGCAGCAATCAGCTGCACGGAGCAAAAGCAGGAGCCGCAGGGCTTGGTGATTGAGAAGCAGGGCGTGTTCTCGTCGGGCGGACGGGTGACAGAGGCCATTCCGGGCGAGTATGACCCGACGCAGAACTGGCTCGACCAGGAGCGCAAGGGCACGACGACACATGTGGATCATGCCAACACGATGTATCAGATTCCAGCTGGTGGCAGTGGCACGCCAATGGTATTCCTTCATGGCTACGGACAGACGCGGACAGGCTGGCAATCGACTCCCGACGGGCGCGAGGGATGGAGCGACCTGTTCCTGAAGAAAGGCTACTCGGTGTTCCTCGTTGACCAGCCACGACGTGGTGCTGCGGGGGCTACGGAGCAGATTGTCAACGACCCGGGCGATGTAGCTAATGGTAAATTCAAGGTGGGCGAACAGGCTTGGTACACCCACTTCCGCATAGGTCGTGTGGCTCCTGAGCGCTATGAAGGCTCGCAGTTCCCCGAGGGCGACGAGGCTTTAGAGGAGTTCTTCTGCCAGATGACACCGAACACGGGCAACTATGACGAACCTTTGTTCGGCAAGGCACTCACCGCGGTGCTGAAAGACGTGCAGACGATGACGGGCAGGAAGAGCATCTACGTGACTCACTCGCAGGGCGGTCGCGTGGGCTGGGCGACGGACACGGACAACATGGCTGCCATTATTGCCGTAGAGCCTGGCTTCGCTCCCGAGGTGGGCAGCGACACCTACAAGAAATTCGTGGCCGCGAAGATTCCGATGCTGTTCCTCTTTGGTGACTACATTGAGAATGGACCCGAAGACATCCAATCGACAGGTTTCTGGAAGATGGTGCTCCAGCAGTGCCGCGACTTCGCCAAGCAGTATAATGCCGACGGAGGCGATGCCACGGTCATCTATCTGCCCGAGAAACAGATCTTCGGCAACAGCCACTTCATGTTCCAGGAGAAGAACAATGCTGAGATTGCCGACCTCGTGGGTGAATGGCTGAAAGAACATAATTTGTGCTTCGAGGACTCGCTGAAGCAGGAGTTGCAGAAATACGGAAAGAACGTAATACTGGCCTACGGCGGCGGTTCATTGAAACGCACGGGACTGTATGACCGCATTGTGGATATGCTGGGTGAGGCTGGAAAGACAGTGACGGACTTTGGTGGCATCATGCCTAATCCCACTTATGCAAAGGTGCTGGAGGGCGCAAGGTTGGCTCGTGAGCAGGATGTCGATTTCATCCTCGCTGTGGGAGGTGGCTCGGTGAGCGACTGCTGCAAGATAGTCTCGGCACAGGCGCGGCTCGACAGCGACATCTGGGACTATGAATATGCGGAGCGCAAGATTCCAACCGAATTTATCCCGCTCGGAGTCATCGTGACTGCCAGCGGCACGGGTTCGGAACAGAACAATGGTGCTGTGATTACGAATGAGGAAAAGAAACTAAAGAGTCCGCTCTGGGGCTGCTTCGCCGACTTCGCCATCCTCGACCCTGGCCTGACGAAGACGGTGCCGATGAAGCAGGTCATCAGTGGAGCCTTCGATACGCTGAGCCATTGTATGGAGACCTATTTCGGCCACCCGCACACATGCAATCTCAGCGATCGCATCAACGAGGCCGTGCAGCGTAGCGTCATCAAGAACCTGAAGGCCATCATCGCCAATCCTGATGATGACTTTGCCCGCTCTGAACTGATGTGGGCATCGGCGATGGGTGAAAATGGCATTCTGAAACTTGGCAAGGTGACTGACTTCCAGTGCCACATGATAGAGCATCAGCTTGGAGCCTATACCGACTGCAATCATGGTCAGGGATTGGCTGTACTACACCCTGTCCTCTATCGACATATCTACAAGAGCGCAGAAGAAAAGTTCCGTCGTTGGGCGCAGGAAGTATGGCTGGTGCAGGATGCTGACGAAGGTATTGACTTCCTTGCTGACTTCATTCGTGAGGTAGGTCTGCCCACCACTTTCACCGAAATGGGCATCATTCTCGACGATGACACCATCCGCGCTATTGCTACCAGCACCATCATCACCCCTGGCTGCTGTAGGCAACTCACACCCAACGAGATCGTTGAAATCCTGAAGGAGTGCAAGTAATGCTCAAATATGATGGTTAATCTTAACGTTTATCAATGATAACCGCAATTAGGTTTTTATCCGAATTGCGTAATAAAACTCGCCAATTTGCATTTTTTTTGCATTTCGGCGAGTTTTTTTGAAATTGCTAAAGTTAACTCAAAATGTGACTTGATATCTCCGACACCATTTCTCTGTCAAAAGGAAAAGGGAATAAGAAGGCTTGGGGAACATTATAGTTCATCTTCAGTAAAAAGAAAAATGAATTTATTGGAAAAGATAACTTCGCCTCATTCAGCAAAGTTTAGGTTTGCGTTTACCCATGTATATATACATGCCTCTCTAAACTTAAACATTAAACCTTCAATCTCTTGATTTGGGTTTACGATACCTTATTATATATATAAGAACATCTAAACTTAAACCTAAACTTATTGCATTGAATTCCATCCGTTTTCCTTTAATCGAAGCAGACGAGGACAAATTTGTCGTCCTTTATACCTTAATTTATATTGAAAACAGACTTATTCCACAAGAAAAACGGGCAGTATAGACACAATATCATGGAAAAACATTACCTTTGCAGCCAAAATTCATATTTTTGCACAGAAAAATGTGCGATACCATCGGATTCCTTATGGGAAAAAATTAAAAAGACAAGAAGAAATGAAACATATCCTTTGGGGCATATTGCTGGTGGTGCTTGTCGGCTGTGGCGAAACGTCTCCAGGCTCGTCGACTAGCCATTTCAAGACGCTGAGGGTGGAGCAGCAGGACCTTACCCAGGACCGCCAGTTCACTGCCAGGATCGAGAGCCAGCAGAACATAGACGTCCGTCCGCTTATTACAGGGATTGTGCAAAAGATCTGCGTGAAGGAGGGAGCTCGCGTGAAGAAAGGCGAGCCGCTGCTCATCATTGACCAGGCCCCCTACCTTGCCGCCGTCGATGCTGCCAAGGCTCAGGTCTCCACAGCCCGCGCCGCTCTCTCCACGGCACAGCTGAACCTGGAGGGCAAGCAGAAGCTCTACGAGCAGCAGATGGTGGGCGAGTTTGACCTCCGCAGGGCCCGCCATGCCAAGGATGAAGCAGCAGCACAGCTCGAGACGGCTCAGGCAGAGCTGGCTTCGGCACGCACCAATCTGGACTACACCACCATCTGCAGCCAGGTTGACGGCACAATCAACATTTTGGAGTGCCGCGAAGGCGATCTTGTGGCACCGTCCATGGAATTTCCTATTGCCGTCATCGCAGCGAACAAACATATCTATGCCTATACCAGTTTGTCAGAGAAAATGCTGGTCGAGTTGTTCGCGGAGTATGGCTGTAGCTCTTCGGAAGAACTGTTGCGCAAGCTGCCTGCCGTGAGGCTCTATACCATCTGGGGCGAAGAGCTTCCGCAGCAAGGCCATCTGGATGCCGTCAGCGGAAACGCGGATATTGCAACTGGAGCAGTCCTGCTGCGTGCATCGTTCGACAATCCTTCGGAACTGTTCCGCAACGGCAGCAATGGATATCTGGTGTTGCCAACCACGAAACACGGGGTTATTGTCATTCCTCAGGATGCCACCATCCGCATTCAGAACAAGAGCTTCGTCTATCGTGTCGTCGAGGGCAAGGCTGTGTTTACGGAGGTGGAGGGCAAGCTTGCCGTGGACAAGCAGAGTTTTGTGGTGACCGGCGGTCTGAAGGACGGTGATGTCATCGTTATCGAGAACGTGGGGCTGGTGACCGAGGGGATGGCTATTACCCAGGAAAGAGAAGAGAAAGAATCCAAATAAAAGTCTGTTATGCGTCGAAGACTACACACTATACTCTATTTGGCAGCCGTGCTGACTTTTCCGATGCTCTGTACCGGCTGTGGCGAAGAGGCAAGCCAGCAAACGAAGGATTGCTATCGCACTCTGCGGATGGAACGTCAGGATTATACCCTGTACCGCAGTTTTGCCGTGAAGTTAGAAAGCCGTAAGAACATACTGTTGCGCCCACAGGTGAGCGGCAGGCTGACAAAGATCTACGTGAAGGAGGGTGCCCGTGTGAAGAAAGGCGAGCCGTTGTTCGTCATTGACCAGGCCCCCTACCTTGCCGCCGTCGATGCTGCCAAGGCTCAGGTCTCCACTGCCCGCGCCGCTCTCTCCACGGCACAGCTGAACCTGGAGGGCAAGCAGAAACTCTATGAGCAGCAGATGGTGGGCGAGTATGACCTCCGCAGGGCCCGCCATGCCAAGGAGGAAGCCAGCGCGCAGGTGGAGGCCGCGGAGGCACAGCTGGTCTCGGCACGCACACAGTTGGGCTTTACCACCATCTGCTGTCCCGTGGATGGTGTGATTGGCATGATACCCTATCGCGTGGGTGACCTCGTAGATCCCGGCTCTGGCCCCTACCTCACCCTCGCCTCAGAGAGCAACTACATCTATGCCTATGGTGCCCTCTCGGAGGAAGCATTGTCGGAACTCCTCAGGGACTTCGACTGCAGCTCCCTCGACGAGCTCCCGACCAAATTGCCCGCCGTCACGCTCTACAGTAACTGGGGCGAAAAGACGCCCGTGGAAGGACACATTGATGCCATCAGCGGAACCGTGGAATCCGATAATGGTGCCACCTACATACGTGCTTCGTTCTTTAATACCACCGAGATATTCCGCAGCGGCAGCAATGGCTACATCGAGATGCCCTACGTCATGCACGGGGTCATCGTCGTACCGCAGGAAGCCGTGGTGGATATCCATGATAAGTACCTCGTATATAAAGTGATGGACGGAAAGGCTGTGGAGACAGAGGTGAACGTCCTGCACTACGATGACGGCCAGAACTTTGTGGTGACAGCAGGCCTGGCTCCGGGCGATGTCATCATTGCCGAGGGAGCCGGATTCGTGACCGACGGAATAGAGGTAACAGAAAAGAAAGAAAAGAAAGGAGGGGAACAATCATGATCAGTCGTTTCTTTATCACACGTCCTATCTTCGCCTGTGCCCTCTCGGTGCTCATTCTGCTGGCTGGCATC
>CACZAN010000060.1 GCA_902779165.1 uncultured Bacteroidales bacterium | reverse complement strand
CTCCTGCTTTTGCTCCGTGCAGCTGATTGCTGCGATGGCGACGGCTGCTACAGCCAATGCGCCGAAAAGATAACTCTTTCTCATATTGCGTATATGTTTGGTTTCCGACGGCAAAGGTACTAAGAATCCCCGCAACTATTTTGACAATAATTACGGGGATTCTTTCACTTTTTTCCGAAACGTAAGTTTTGGGGCTTTTTTATCCTCGGAAATTACTCCGGCGTATAAACCACCAGCTGGTACGTCTTGTTCACGTCCACCTCGTCGGTCGGCTTGACGAGCACGCCGTTGAGGGCGACGGCGAGCGTGCCGTACTGCGCGGCCTTCTTATCGACGGACACGATGCGCTGGGGCACGACCACCGGCTCCTCGCCCGGTGCGCTCGGCTCTGGGTCGAGGGCAAATGCCTTCGCGTTCTCTTGAGCCAGCTTCGCCCACGTCCAGCCGGTAGAGACGGCATACGTGTGGTTGCCGATTTCCTCGCTCTTCACCTGCACGCGCTTGTTCGTGCGCTGGCGGTCCTTCACCAGTCCGAGGTAGTACTCCTGCTGGGCGATGAGGTTCGAGGTGACGGCGGTGAAGCGGTCGGGGTCCTGGTCGACCACCTTGTACGAGTTCAGGCACAGAATCATCCACTTGTACGCCTTGTCCGTGGCCGTGCGGGCGTCCTTCAGCGAGACGGTGGTATTCTGCTGCTGGCCCTGCGTGTTCTCGCGCAGCACGATAAGGCGGTGCACCTCGTTGTTGGCAGCCACCATGTCGGCGATAATCTGCGTGATGCCCAGCGTCTGAGCGGCCTGCACCTGGTCGGCGTCGGCCTGGTAGTCCTCGTACCACTGCTGAATGGCCGTCGTCTCAGCCTCCACTGCTGAATGGCCGTCGTCTCAGCCTCGTAGGCCGACTTCGGGTTGGGCTTATAGACGTTCCAGCCGCGCAGCCACACCTGAGCCGCCTGCTGCATGGCGGGCAGCGAGGCCACCTTCGACATGGCGTTGGCCACCGACGTCGCCTCGTCAATCTTCGTGTCACGGATTGCGTCCTGCTCGGCAATCTGCTCCGTGTACTCTGACGAGCGCGACACGATGTAGGCCGAGTTCTCCGTGGCGACGGCAGCCTTGTGGTCGGCGATGGCTGTGGCCAGCTTTCCCGGCGCGGGGTTGTCCACGTCGAACTCCGCGTCCATCTGCTCGTCCTGCGTCTGGTTGAATTGCAAATGCAGGTCGTTGGGGAAGTTCCCAAGGTCGATGTAGGGAACCAAAAGAATGTCTTCTATCATAATTGTTTCGTTTTTATTTTAACATGTTTGTTGGTCGCTTCGCTCAAAATTGCAAGAAAATTTATTTCGAAAATTATCAAAACCTTGCGGCTACATAGTTCTTATAATTTTTTTATTCCGCTCGGCATCCCGTCAGGGTGACGCTTGCCTAAGCAAGAATTTTTTTATAATTTTGAGCCGTAGGCGACCCTTCAAATCGCAGTTCCGAGGTCGGTTCTCCTTGTCGCGGCCTTGCGGGGCCGAGTTCCGAGGTCGGTTCTCCTTGTCGCAGCCTTGCGGGGCCGAGTTCCGAGGTCGGTTCTCCCTGTCGCAGCTTTGCGGGGCCCAGTTCCGAGGTCGGTTCTCCTTGTCGCAGCTTTGCGGGGCCGAGTTTCGAGGTCGGTTCTCCTTGTCGCAGCCTTGCGGGGCGCAGTTCCGAGGTCGGTTCTCTAATTTACACAGGCGGAGGGCGTCCGCCGTCTAAAGGGTTGGACTTCGTCCGACCATTTTCACGCTCGGCAGACCTCGAGCGAGCTCGGCTCTGCCCTCGCTTAATCAAATGGTTCGACATACTATTCATACTCTCAGGATTTCTGTTCTACGGAGTCAGGGAGAAAAGGAGGGCGGTGCCGTCAGCCGTGGCTTTCGGGGCCGCCCTCCGTGGGTTTTGTCGCCTGCCTCACGGGATGTCAGCAGCCTTGTGTGCTTGAAGGAACCAAAGGCATCTATCTGAACCCACGAGGTAGGAGCAAGGCGTATCAGTCATCACCTTCGAACTTGTAGCTATACTCTGATGAGTCATAACTGTCGTAGATACTGACCGGTTCCCAGTCGTCTCCCCACCATGGTTTCTGCATCAACACAGCACCATCTGAAAGTCTCTTTATATAATTACCATCAATATAAATCTTGTCAGAGTTATCATCTTCGGCTATCGAACTCCACGCACGACCGTCTTCTAAACCAGTGAGGTCATCAACGGTGATTTTTGACGCTTCGCTCTTGCTCAATGAAATCGTCGTGCCGTTCACTTCCACGCTGATGAAGGAGGGATTGTCATCATTCTCTCCACCTACCCATTCGCTATAGGTGCTGTTGCTCGTGTCGAAGGTGACAGAATATCCCCTGTCATCCCACCATTTTGTGATTGGAGTTTGCCAGTTCGCTTTGAATACCAGTTTTCCATCCTCAACTACAAGGTCCCTGGAGCGGCGTGAGTTGCCTCCGAAGTCTTCGTCGCCACTCAGGAAGGTGTACGTACCATTGCCGTTGCTGGCGAACAGGCAATAGCATACATAATCATGATAATTGAAGTTCACCTTCACTGCCCCACCGGCGGTGTTGAACGTCTCGCCCAGCGTTGTGGGACTAACCATCCTCCAGCTTAGGGGATAGCCATTGCTTGCTTCGTAGGTCTTGCCGGTCAAGAGCTTGGTGTACTTGTACTCATTTGAACCGTCGGTGGCAGTAACCCAGATTTGGGCCGAAGCCGTGGGCTGGATGGCCACGTAGATAGTGCTCAGCGACGAAGGACTGACGGTATAGGTGTTGTCGCCAGCCTTGAGAGTCATCCTCGTGATGCTGCTGGTGATGTCGTTGCTGCCACCGGCGTCCTTGAGGGTGAGGGCGAGGATGGCGAGCTGGTTCGTGAGCGTGCCAGTAGGCAGTGAGCCTGCGTTCCAAGCTCCGGAGTAAGTGGCCAAGTCAAGGTTGCTGGCGAGGGTAGCCAGCGTGCCGTTCTGCGAGTTGAGGGCGGCATAGTTGATGGAGCCGTCGCTGTTGGCCATCGCTGCGGGATAGATGTAGGTCACGGCCACACCTTTGTCGGGAGTTTCAAGGTCAAAGGTGAAGGTAGCCGACCTGCCGCCATCGATGAGGTCGCCAGCTTCGAGGGTATGGCTCACGGCCTTTACCGTAGATGTTCCGTTATTATAAATCACGGCCATCGTCTCGCCTGCGGCGAACGTCTTCACGCCTTCGGCGGTCAGTGCGCGGGTCTCGGCACCACCGCCGATGCCTACTGTGGTAGTCAGGGTTACTACATTGCTCTTGTTCTCTGGCTCGACGGTGACATCGTCCTCGTTCGAGCATCCGGTCATTACTGCGCCCACCAGTGCGAGGGCAGCCAAGCTAAGCAATCTCATTGTCTTTTTCATTTCCGTGTCCTCCTTACATTAATTGTTAGACCAGTCATCGCTCCAGACATCGTAATGCCTGTTAGACTTTACTTCTTCTGTTTCATTGTGCATGGTGTAGTCCTGCACGCTGGCAGTAGCAGGGCTGCCAGTAAGGATGTGACTTCTGTGTTGCAACTTGACGATTGTCATCGTCGGTACTTGATACATTCTTTTTTTCATTTGTTTGTTGTTTTGTGTTCTTTGTTAATGATTGGTGATAATTTATGTCGGGATAAAATTCCTTCACGAGGGATAAAAAACAATAGGGCTTCCCATTGCTGTTACAATGGAAAGCCTATCTTCGCGCGGATGCCCGCGTATGAATAAAAATGAAGTGTCTCTCTTGTCTGAGCTATGAGAGAGAGAGAGAGAGAGAGAGAGTAGCAAAAATATTGAGACCGCCAAACATCGAGGCCACTATTTTCGTGTCCTTAACATACTTTATGATATGTCCCAGTCTCGGCATCATTTTAGGCGTAGAAAGTCCATTATTCTTTTTTGCGGGTGCAAAGATACGGCTTTTTTTTTGAAATTCATTCACCCTACCCTATATTTTTAATATTTATTAGACGAATATGCACGAAAAAGCCCTCAGCAAAACCCTGAAGTCGGGTGCCGAGGGCGAAATATGAAACTAATTTTATAAATTCGGGCTATTTTTCTTTGCCAAACGTAATCTCCTTCAGGTCCAGCCCCTCCTTGTAAGAATTAAACTGCTTGTCCGTTTGGTGCGCCATTGTCCGTTTTGATTAAGAAAGCGGATAGTGCCGAAGCCCGTCTATCCGCATTCCCGCGGTTCCCGCGCCTACCCGTAGCCTTTCATGTCGTTGATTGTTGTCGTTAATTACTACGCAGCCTTGCCCAGCTCGTACAGCCTTTCGGGGGCGAAGTCCACGCCGTTGAGTTTTGGAATAATCGCCAAAATGCTTTCACCTTTTAATATATTAGGCCGTGATGGTTCGTTTTGCGCGGTATGGCATGCAAAAAGCGGACATTGCTGCCCGCTTCGCCATGAATCGTCATGCTGTTTTTATCTCATCAGAATCTTGTGACCATTTACGATGTTGATGCCCCGCTGAAGGGTGTCACGGCGAGTGCCATCGAGGGCATAGATGCCTTTGGACTGGTTGGTGTTTGAAGATATGGAGCGTACGCCACTGGTGCCAGAGATTTGACTCTGCCAGAAGCGGAGGGCATCGCCTATCCAGCCTTCGGCGACGGTGCCTGTGCCGAGACCGAAACCATGAGGCAGACCGTTGTAGAAGTGGAACTCGGTGGGGATGCCGAGGGCGGAGAGCGATTGCAGGCGGCTCTGCATGGTGCGCCACGAGGCAATGCCGTCGCTGGTGCCGCAGCAGGCGTAGGTGGGGCCGTCGTATTGCGAAACGGTGGTGTAGCCGGTGTATTGCATGATGACGCTGCCATCCGTGCGCCAGCGGAGCCACCCCAGAGCGAGTAGCCTGTGCGGCTGACACCCAACTCGTCGGCGTGGTCGCAGATGTAGGCGATGGCACGAGCCAAGTCCTCGTAAGCATCGCCCGGACGATAAATGAGCGCAAAGGCGTTGTAGCCCAACTTCGAGAGTTCAAGGGCATGGGGGAACGAGTCGTGCATGGCTCCCACGTAGGAGAAGCCACCACCTGCATTGCAGATGGCGAAAGGGGCATTGCTGTTGCCTTGGAAGAAGAACAACCCAGTGTTGCGCAAATCTGGATTAGCCTGTTTCTCGGCCTCTGTATAGATGTCGATGAAACAGTTGTCGGCATGAGCGCGGAGATAGTTGCACACCTCCACCGTCTTGTCAGGGTCGATGTAGTTATACCACGTCAAGGCGAGTTGTTCCAGCGTAGTGCCGCTCCAGTAGCCAGTATTCATAGGGAAAATCAGTCGACCATAGTCGCCAAAGACAGGGTCGTTCATCACGTCGCTGATGCGACTTTGACGTGTATAGTAGTTTGTCATTGTCTCAGTACTTGTGGGTGGAAAGAAGAACGGCAGGGCATTGTAGATGTACTCGATAGTCGGACGGTAGTCATGCTGTGCGCCATCTTTCTCGTGGAAGGTCATGTTCTGTAGGGTGAACATCTCCGTCAGTCCGGCCATGCCCTCAACCTGATTCAGCGTCTCGCGGTAGGCCGAGTCGTTAGTGCCACTAGCCGCCCAGATGTAGAAGTCTTCCTTCGTGTAACCCTGTTCAGTAATTCGCCCTGCGAGATATTCCGCCGTGTCATCGGGACGATTCATCCCTGCGAAGGCTCCGAGCGACCAGCAATCGCCGCTGATGGGCAGAAACCAACGGAAGAGACTGAGCGTCTCATCCAGAGCATACCACGTCGTGACACCGCCCATCGAGAAACCACCGATGGCCCTATGACTGCGCGATGCCTTCAGCCCAGCCTCGTCGGTCGTCTCGGCGTAGGTGCGATAGCGGCTCTCCACCAGCGGAATCAAGTCGTGCTGCAACTCCAGCGGGAGTGCCTTGCAATACTTGTCGGCATCAACATAGTTCTGCGTCGGACTGCCGTAATTGTACGATGGTGTGACCACAATCAGCGGGTCGATGTCGCCGTGCGCTATCATCTGGTCAAGCACACGACGCAGCATCCCGTCCTCCACGGTCAGGTAGGTAGAAGCCGTGCCGTAATGGCCGTGGACGAGGTAGAGCACGTTGTATCGCCTTTCCGTGTCGGTGTCGTAGCCGTATGGCAGATAGACGTAAGCCGTATTCTGCCGTACCGCCATAGTCCCGTCCGCATAGTCCCGCGTGTCGTAGTCTATACGTACCACCTCGCCCTGCCGGGCCGTCTCGCTGAGATAGCCGTCAGGTATCGCCTGCGTCTTGTTCACCAACTGCGTATATACTGTAGTTGCATTAACGTTGGTAACTTCATCTGGCAACGGTTCCGCATTGCCCGAACATGACAGCATACCGCATGTTGCCAAAAGGATTGTCATCCGTTTCATCTGAATAGTCATTACTTCATCAACATTTTTTTCCCATTCCTAATGTAAAGGCCCTTTGCTTCCACATTCACTCGCCGGCCTTGTAGGTCGAAGACAGAATTATCAATTGTCAATGGTCCATTATCAATTGCCTCAATCCCTGCCACGATGTCGCTGATGCCAATGCGGTCGAGCCACTCCTTCACCGTCGCCTCGCTGTAGGTGCTTGCCCCGCGCAGTCCCAGGCCGTCGAGGTGATTGGCCTCTGGCGTTGCCGTCACGATGTCCTGTAGCGTCTGATAGGTAGCCGTAAAGAATGTGCAGAACGGCACGATGGTCTTCCCCCGGAAACCTCCGTAGTCCTCACACTCCAGGAACGAGTGGATGATCATCAGCGCGTCGAACCACCAAACGGGACAGCCCACAAACACGATGTCGTAGTCATTCATCGTTCGTAATGTGTCCTTCAGTGCAGGCCGTGCGCCTGCATCCTTCTCCGCGTTGGCGATGCTGTACGCCAGCGTGTTATAGTCCGTCGTGTAGGCCTCGCGTGGCTCAATGCGGTAGATGTCCGCACCCGTCTGCCGCTGAATCTCCTCTGCCAGTGCCTTCGTGTTGTTGCTCCATGAGAAATAGGTCACGAGCATTTTCTTTCCTTGTGCCTGTTGCCCTATAGCCATAAGCATCAGCAGGGCAATCGTCATTGTTCTCTTCATTGTCGTTTCGTTTTGTATTCGTGTCTATTAATATCCACTGTCAATGTTCTTCTGGCTATCTGCGTTATATCGATGGCCTGAGAGGGTGATTTCTGAGAGGCGACGGTTAATTTCGCGCATCTCCTCGTCGGTATAGGTAGTGTCGGCAGCAGCAAAGTTCTCCGTCAGATGTCCCCACGACGTGCTGCCGGGAATGGCTACTATCCAAGGCTTCTGCGCCATAACCCACGAGAGGGCGACCTGT
>CACZAN010000059.1 GCA_902779165.1 uncultured Bacteroidales bacterium | reverse complement strand
TTATGCTTATCAGTACCCACCCTCTTTCCGATGCCGACGAATGCCAGCGCAGAGTGGTAGACACGATATACAAGCCTATGCAGGCAGAGGAGGTATAACCCTGAACCATCATAAATTCCAATTTATCATTTTGTCCTATCTATAAGAAAAAATATCTTCCTATGGGAACCTCGCCCTTGGGCAGGACATCATCACCGTACCTGCACACGAAGAGAAATTTGCATTAGCCTGATTCCATCATTCAGTAAAACTCCCCTTGCATCAGGTCTATCCCGTAGCAAGAGGAGTTTTCATCACATTCGCTGTGTCGTAGGCGCGGTAAAGGTTCTGGAAAAGAATTCGAGATGTTCCAGTTTTATCATTGCTTGATAATCTTTACGCCATTCACGACATAGGTGCCGGACGGGAGCTGGTCGAAGCTGCTGTCCACACGTCGCCCGCTGAGGTCGTGGATGATGACGTCGGAGGTGTGGGGGCTGGCATTGCCTGTTTGTGGTGCGGCAATGGCATCAGGGGTTCCCTTGTTGGTGATGACGACGTTGTCCCATCCTATGATTTTCTCGCTGCCGGCGGAGTTGTGTATGGCCGCAAGCTGTACGGTGGTGGCGGCTTTGCCGTCGCTCTCGAAATCGAGGCTCACGGTCTGCCACTCTTCTTTGTTATCGAGGGCGGGCGATGTGACTGTGGCTCCTCCTTCGGTGACGATATAGACCTTGGCGTCGCCGCCGAGACCGCTCTTCCAGAGGTTGCAGCTGAGGGTGTAGTGTCCCTCGGGCAAGAGCATCTGCTGCCACAGTGTGAGGGTTGGTGTGCCCCAGTTCTGTCGGATCCAGTAGGTCTGTTTGCCTCCGCCTTCGGGCTTGGGCAGGGCGGAAAAGAAGTTGCTGTAGAAGGAGTCGCCCTCCTTGAGGGCTGTGAGGTCGTTGGGGTCACCATTGGCGCGGCTGACGTTCCACCCCTCGGGCTGGTAGATGGCCCTGTCGCTGCTCACGCCTGTTCCGGAGAGGACGCTGTAGCTGCCTTCGAAGTCGCCGTTCTTCAGTTCCGTGGGCAACCCCACTGGCTCAAAAGGGATGTCCTGCAACTCGCATATCTCCTGACGTGTGAGGGCTACATCGTAGAGGCGCAGATCGCTGATGACGCCGCAGAAATCCTGGTTGTCGGCCTTGTAGGAGCCGTCCCACCACTGTGTGCGGCCGATATAGTTGCGTGCATCGGGTGCAATCTCGGCAAGTTGGTAGGGTTCCACCTGATTGTCTGTGCCGGAGGCGTTCTCCTGTCCGTCGATAAAGATGGTGGTGAACTTCGTGGCGGCATTGTAGGTCACGGCGAGTTTGTACTCTTTTCCTGCCTCAAGCTTCGTGGTGGAGTTGACCATGGTCGTAGTTCCTCCGTTGTACTTTATTCCTGCCGAGAGGGCGTCGGCACGCAGGAAGAGGCTGTTGCCCGACCCGCTGCCGAAGTCGTAGAGGCGCGGCTGCTTGGTCATCGTTTTGGCCTTGGCGGTGAGGATGACGGTGTAGGAGCGCAGACCTCTGAGCAGTCCCTCGGGAGCGATGCCGCAGGTGTTGGTGGCAAAGCCCGTGGCGGTGTTGGCCGATAGGTCGAGGGGAGCCGGCAGGGCATAGCGTACGTTCTGGGTGATGTCGCGTGCGAGTGCTTTCACCTCGAACTCACGGCTCTCATCGGCGATGGTGGCTGTGAGGCTGACGACCTTATCCTTGTCGCTGGCGCAGAGAATGCCGCTGCTGCTGATGGTCTGTTCATCGCTGCTGGTCCATTGCACTGCCAGGTCCAGGAGCGTGGTGGGCAGCACGAGGTCGGTGCGTGTCTCTGCGGGCAGGTCGAGCATCATCAGTGCGTTCTTGGCCTTCTCGGCATCGAGGGACTTCTGGATGCCAGCGACGAAGGACTGCACAGTGAGGGGCGAGGCGCAGGCGTAGTAATCCGACTGGTAGAGCAGCGTGTGGTGGTATTCATCGCCGTGTGCGTCAGCCGCCCCTGCTTCCAGTCCTTCGACCTCAATGACCTGGTCGACGAGTCCATTGCGGTAAGTGGTCAGGGTGTTGCCGTTGTAGGTGAGGCTGAGCACCCATGTCGTGAGTTTTGTGGGGTGGCTGTCGCCGGAGGTGCCTGTGGAGTTTGTGGCCCAGTTGTCGGAGGTGAGCAGTCGGTTCTGGCTCTTATAGGCTACGCCGTCGATCGTGATGACGGGGTAGAAGTCGGCGTCGATGCTATAGACCAGAGGCTTGGCAGAGCCTATGGTGAACAGCTTGCCGTCGTAGTGGGTGGCATCCATAGCGAAGGCCAGATTCAGAGTTTTGTTTTTGCCTAAGCACCAGCAGTCTGTGCGCGGGTTCACGTCGCTATCCTCCTCGGGTGTCAGTTCCTCGGTCCATTCGTAGTCGCAGCGGATGCTCGTCGGGTAGCCCCGAGGATACGCCTTCTGCACCATCCAATAGTAGTAGTCGCCGTTCATCCAGCTCAGATGCATGGGCGAGTTCGCCGTACCGGGGATGAAGAACGGGCGTGAATTGTTCTTCGCCGAGTTCCTTGTGATTTGCTCGGCAGCTGCCACCTCACCGGCATCGTTGATGGTATATTTCCAGATCTCGTACACGCCATCCTTGTTGTACTCACCATTCGTGGTGGGGATGCTCAGGTAGAGGTCGTTGATATGGTCGGGGTCTATGGCCATGCCGCCGCTGTAGCAGCGCTCCGTCTGATTCCAGTTCTGGTGGAAGGCGTGGCCGCCGTACTGCACCCACGTGCGCCGCCACTCCGTTCCTGTCCATCGGGCGTACCAGTAGACATGCGTGGTCTTGGCATTGTCGATGTGGGGATAGGCAATGACGGGGTTCTCGTCCTTGTCCAAGGCCACCTGCCACACCCAGTTGCGGATGTTGTCGCTCCGGTCCACGATGGTGTTGGGATAGCTGCTGGCATAGCTGCTTTGCTTGCTGACGTTGAACGCCCCGTCGGCAATCTTCTTCAGCTGGTTGCCCTTGATGTCGCGCAGGATGGGTCCTTTGCCCTTGTTGATGTCTATGACATTGAAGTAGAGCCAGTCGGGCATCTCGTTGTCGGGGTGCCCGGTGGTGTAGGCGAGGTAGATTTTGTCTCGTCCGTTGCTCTGGTACTTGGCATAGGGCCGTGCTCCCGTGCTCTGCACAATCTGCTTCGGTCCGAAGTCGAAGCGGCAGTCATCGTTGGCATCGGGCATGGTGATGCGGGCGATGGTGGGGTGCCAGTTGATGCCTCGCCAGCAGAGGTAGATGTGTTCGGGGTCGTCGCTGAGGATGAACGGCGAGGGATAGGTGGTGTTGTTGGCCGTGGCCAGGAACTTCTCGTCGCCCAGGGTGGTGATGTCACCAGGCTTGCGAGAGACTCGATACCAAATCTTGGGCTCGTCGGTGTGGCGGGTGTAGAAAATCATCACGCGCTCATCGGGCAGCACGACGAAGGTGGGGTTGTTGTGGTCGTCGGGCTGGAAGAAGCTGCGAATGAGCACGTCGGACTTCCGACGAGCCACCCAATCATACTGCGTGGCCTTGACGTTGCCGTGGATGTCGATGTAGCCCAGCCAGGTGGCATTGATGGTGCCGGAGGTGTTCTCGTAGTGCAGGGCTCGCGGGTCTGCAAACCAGCACCACGCCCCTTCTTCGGCCACCATGTTGCCGCTGAACTGATCCTGTGCCGTCAGTGCCAATGTGGCCACCAACGCCATTGCGATGCTAAAGAAGAACTTTTTCATAACGATATATAAATAAAGGATTAAATCGGGGAATTTGGCGCAAAGATACATCTTTTGTCGGATAAATTACCAAGGAAAGTCCCTTTTTATCCGCGAAACAGACCCTGATGCCGTCTTTTTCTCCCTTTTCACCCCGATATTAGCACTTCGGGATTCCGTTTCGACAGACAAATCCATAATTTTCCCCCGCAGGCACGCAGATACATAATAATAGTTCACGCAGATACGTGGAAGCCGAGCACAATAAATCCCCGCTGCATCAATCCATGACGGGCGGGGACCTTTCGTTAATGTGTTACCATGTTAAAGTGTTAACCTGTTGATTTGTTAATGTGTTACCGGGAATCTTTCAACGTCTCAACCTTCTTAAGGTTCGGGCTCCTCCTGCTCTTCCTCGTCGTCCTTCGGAGTCCAGTCGGCAGTGGTCTCGCCAGCCTTCTGAGCCTTGAGGGTAGCCTTCTGAGCGGCGCGGGTCGTGGTCTGCTCGAACTCGGCGTCGGCGCGCAGGCCGGAGAGGTCGTCGCTGGGGCGGAAGTTGACG
>CACZAN010000058.1 GCA_902779165.1 uncultured Bacteroidales bacterium | reverse complement strand
GTTGATACAGGGAGCGTAGGCGATGATGATGCTGGGTCCGTGCCAAGCCTCGGCCTCGCGGATGGCCTTGAGGGTCTGTGCGTGGTCGGCGCCCATAGCGATCTGAGCGACATAGACGTAGCCGTAGGTGGTGGCAATCATGCCGAGATCCTTCTTGCGGATGCGCTTACCCTGAGCAGCGAACTGAGCGATGGCGCCGAGAGGAGTAGCCTTGGAAGCCTGACCGCCGGTGTTGGAGTAAACCTCCGTATCGAGGACGAGGATGTTGACATCTTCGCCCGTAGCGATGACGTGGTCGAGACCGCCGTAGCCGATGTCGTAGGAGGCACCGTCGCCGCCGATGATCCACTGACTGCGCTTGGCCAGATGAGCCTTGCCTTTAAGGAGTTCGCTCTCCAGCGCGCATCCGCGGCAGGGGCAGATGGGGCTGCCGGCTGCCTTGGCATCCTTGGCTTCCTGCAGCTTCTGAGCAGCCACTTCGGCACCATAGAGCTCAATGCCCTTACCCTGCCAGAACTCGATGGCTCCATCGATGGGCAGAATGGCCTTCTCGAGAGCTGCCACAAATTCATCGGTGGCCTTGCGGTTAGCGGCAGAGTCTTCGTAGGTGTCGAGCCACTTCTGAGTGGCCTCGCGCATCCAGTCGAAAGCGGTGGTCTTGACCAGTTCCTCAGCCTTCTCGCGCAAGATGCCGCGCATCTTCTTGTGGCCAAGCTGCATACCGAGACCGAACTCGCAGAAGTCCTCGAACAGGGAGTTGTTGAAGCAGGGACCCTGGCCCTTCTCATTCTTCGTATAAGGTGTGGAAGGAATGGAAGCGGAGTAGATGGAGGAGCAGCCCGTAGCATTGGCCACCATCTGACGGTCGCCGAAGAGCTACGAGGTCCTGCTTGCTGGGCACCTTCACGAGTTTGTCCCAGTCGGCAGCCATCTTCTTCATCTCGGCCTTGTCGGGGTTGAAGGGCACCATCTTCAGGGCCTTCAGCGAAGCGGGCTCCACACCCAGCTTGGCAGCCTGTGCGGTGCGACCCGGGCAGACGTCGGCGCAGTTGCCGCAGCCGAGGCAGTCGAGCACGCTGGGCTCGATGACGAAGTGCATGCCCTTCATGGCGGCGGGAGCCTTCATCTCGCGGCTGTCGAGGCCCTCGAACTGTGCCAGCTCCTCGTCGGTGAGGACGAACGGACGGATGGCAGCGTGAGGACAAACGTAGGCGCACTGGTTACACTCGATACAGTTCTCCTTGTCCCAGACGGGCACGAAGGCTTCCACGCCGCGCTTCTCGTAGGCGGCTGTGCCAACCTCCCAGGAGCCGTCGGCGGTGCCGAACTTGGCGAAGGCGCTGACGGGCAGCAGGTCGCCGGCCTGAGCGTTGATGGGACGAACCACCTCCTTGACGAAGGCGGGAGCGTCGTCCTGCTTCTCAGCATCGTCGGGCAGCTGAGCCCATGCGGGATCCACAGCGAAGGGCTTGTACTCGTTGCCGCGATCTACGGCAGCGTAGTTCTTGTTCACCACGTCCTCGCCCTTGGAGCCGTAGCTCTTGACGATGAACTTCTTCATCTGCTCCACGGCGAGTTCCACGGGGATGACGCCTGTGATGCGGAAGAAGGCCGACTGCAGGATGGTGTTCGTGCGGTTGCCGAGACCGATTTCCTGAGCAATCTTGGTGGCGTTGATGGTATAGACGGTGATGTTGTGCTGTGCGAAGTAGCGCTTCACCTTGTTGGGCATGAACTTGGCCAACTCCTCGCCCTCGAAGATGGTGTTGAGGAGGAATGTGCCGCCGTCCTGCAGGCCGCGTGTGACATCGTACATGTGGAGATAAGCCTGAACGTGGCAAGCCACGAAGTTAGGCGTGGTCACGAGGTACGTGGAGCGGATGGGCGTGTCGCCGAAGCGCAGGTGTGAGCAGGTGAAGCCGCCGGACTTCTTGGAGTCGTAGCTGAAGTAAGCCTGGCAGTACTTGTCGGTGTTGTCGCCGATGATCTTCACGCTGTTCTTGTTGGCACCCACGGTACCGTCGGCACCGAGGCCGTAGAACTTAGCCTGGAACATGCCGGCGCCGCCGAGGGCGATTTCCTCCACAGCGGGCAGGCTGGTGAAGGTGACGTCGTCCACGATTCCGATGGTGAAGTGGTTCTTGGGCTCGGGCAGGGCGAGGTTGTTGAACACGCTGATGATCTGTGCGGGCGTGGTGTCGTGAGAACCGAGACCGTAGCGGCCGCCGACGATGAGCGGACGATTTTCAACCTCGTAGAAGGCATCCTTCACGTCGAGATACAGTGGCTCGCCGTTGGCACCGGGCTCCTTCGTGCGGTCGAGCACAGCGATGCGCTTCACGCTCTTGGGAACAGCTGCGAGGAGGTGCTTGACGCTGAAGGGACGATAGAGAACCCATGAGGATGATCATGCGGTCGGCATCCTCGGCGCCGTAGTAGCTGAAGAGGTGGTACTCGCGGCCGGTGATCTTGGAGATCTCGCCGAGGTACTTCTCAACCACTTCGGGAACGCTGTCATAGTAGGGGTTGCAAGCCTCGCGGTGAGTGAAGAACGTCTCGGGGTTCTCGGCAGTACCGCGGGTGATGGGGCGCTCGGGCGACATCGCACGGTCGCGGAAACGCTGGATGTACTCTTCCTTGACGAGGGGACGGATGTCCTCCTGGTCCATGAGCTCGATTTTGTGGTACTCGTGGGAGGTGCGGAAGCCGTCGAAGAAGTTCACGAAGGGCACGCAGGTCTCCAGAGAAGACCGGTCTGACGGCAAGCCATCACATCCTGGTGGTCACCGAAGATACAGAGGGAGTGGCTGGCCAGTGTACGGGCGCTGACGTCGAAGACGCAGGGGATGAGCTCACCGGCAATCTTGTACATATTGGGAATCATCAGGAGCAGACCCTGAGAAGCGGTGAAGGTGGTGGTCAGCGCACCGGCCTGCAGCGAGCCGTGAACGGCACCGGCAGCACCAGCCTCGGACTGCATTTCCTGAACATAGACGGTCTGGCCCCACAGGTTCTTGCGGCCGCGGGCAGCCCACTCGTCAACGTGCTCCGCCATGGGCGAAGACGGGGTGATGGGGTAGATAGCAGCTACCTCGGAGAACATATAGCTCACATGAGCCGCAGCCTCGTTACCATCACAGGTGATAAATTTCTTTTCTTTTGCCATAATATTCAATTTGGTTTATATGTAATACTTAAATGTTTCAAATCTTTTTGGCTTGCTACCTCTCTGCTCAATACAGGAATCCGAAGAGCCAAAGGGGAATTTGCTGTCCGCTGCCTTTAGTTAGGTCGGCCTGAGCGTAGTAGATATCAGACTTCACGCGATGAGGAGCCTCGAGACAGACACGGAAGGGACATTCGTCGACGAGGAATGTGTCGGGGCGGTCACTCAGACGTACATCGTGGTAAGCCCAAAGGGCATTCTGGAAGAATGTCTCCACCACATCGATGCGTTCCATGCGGTTGGGATAGATGGCGTACATGAGGTTGCTGTTATGCATCATGACTCGTGCCGGCTTCTTGGGGAATTCCTCGCCAGGATGATATATGAGGTTCAACAGACGGGCATCGGAGAGGTACTTGATATAGTTCATCACCGTTGCACGCGATGTGTTAATTTCGTGGGCTAAAGCGCTCACATTGGGAGCCGATGGACGATCTACGGCCAGCAGGTACAGCAACTTCTTGAGTTTCGGAAGATATTTCAGTTCTATCTGTTTGATGAGCAGGATGTCGACTTCAATCATCATGTTCATCGTCTTCAGCAGGTTCTCAGAGAAATTCCGCTTTTCGAGGAAGAAAGGATAAAAACCGTGGTGAAGATAGCTTTGGAAGTATTCGAGGGGATTCACTCGAGCGATAACGTTCTGTGCGATGCGGTCGTGATGATATACGATGTCATTGAGAGTGAACGTGGGGAAGTCATTACCCGTCTGAAGGTTCAGAAACTCGCGGAACGAAAAGCCACGAAGGTTATAGCTCTGAACAAGGCCGTTCAACTCTGGATTCTCTTCTTTCAGGCGCATGACGCTGGAGCCAGTGAAGACGATGCGCAGACTGGGATTCTCGTCGTGACATCGACGCAGTTCTGCACTCCAGTCGGGCTGTTTAAAGACTTGGTCAATCAGGAGCACTTCTCCACCTCCGAGGCGGAATTCACGGGCAAAATCGGCCAAACCGCGGCCCTGAAAGTAAAAATTGTTCATGTTGATGTACAGGCATTTGCGCTTGCGCACATCAAAATGCTCCTTAGCATATTGGAGGAGGAACGAGGTCTTGCCCACACCTCTTGTGCCCTTGATGCCTATCAGTGGCTGACGCCAGTCAATTTCGTCCATCAAGGCACGACGCACGGGAAGATCCGTGTGTTCCACCAGATAAGCGTGTGTTCTGAAGAATGCTTCCAAAGGATAGAAAATGTGTCGTATCTGTTAATTAACGGGGGCAAAGGTATGAAAAATCCATGAAAGTGCAAAGCAGAGTTGGCAAAAAGTGCATTTTATCTTTCTTTTTTTAGCAAAACAGCACGATAGTGACCGCCTGAGTGGTCTATTTTGAAGATTCCCGTTTCTCCTTCGGCTAATTCTCGCTGCAGTTGAAGTGCCACCCACCCCATGGTCATACGGAGATTGATTTCGAGTAGGGGATGGAGGGAATAGAAGTTATGAGAGGGGAGGGTAGAACTGACGGAATTGGCCACCAACATATCCACCCCCAATGGTCCTCTGTACCAAGTAGGAATCTCGGCTTCATTAAGAAGATGCGCGAGATGGGACCTGACTTCGTCAAGGAGGGCAGGGGAGAGATAGCGGGAAAGACGAGTTTCCTTTTCCGTTTCGTTCGCCACCAAGTTGCCTGCATACACGCCTCCGTCGGTTGTATCGAATAGCGACAGGCCTTCGTAGCGTACTTGTCCGTTTTCTACCCAAAATTCCATAGCGAAGTCGCACACCTTATTAATATATAAGGGCTCCACTTCGACACCACCTTGCAGTCGTAACGTCCGTCGAATCCAAGTGTAATCTTTCTCGTTGAGCGGAAGGCTTCTGACAGGATGCAAGCCTCTTCCGCTGCCGCTCCAGGGGGCTTTTAGCATGGCGGTACTGCCAAATAATTCGATCGCTCGGAGTACATTCCTGTCAGTCTCGCACCAGATGCTTTCGCCTATGAGGAGATGGGAGTGGAATGGTTCTGGCCATGCTTTGCGAAGATGGTCAAGCAGAAAAACGGCTGTTTGTCTGGATGCTTTAGTGCGGTAGTCGGCAATTTCAGCTGATGTGGGTAGTAACGCTTTTGGAACTCCGAGCTGCTGTAATTGCCTAACAGCCAATGGGCTCCATCCCCAAGGAAGAATAATATCCTTCTCAATATGCCACCATTCGGGGAAGTCTTTCAGGTCACTTGCCAATAATCTCGCAGAGGCGGGAGGAGTATAGTTGGGATCGTTGCTGGCTAACGCCAAGTCGTTCTCGGGATTGAAAAGCAGCACTC
The DNA here is from genome assembly GCA_902779165.1 of uncultured Bacteroidales bacterium. Classification (GTDB taxonomy): domain Bacteria; phylum Bacteroidota; class Bacteroidia; order Bacteroidales; family Bacteroidaceae; genus Physcousia. The sequence goes on along the minus strand of CACZAN010000058.1, from coordinate 1,826 downwards.
GCATAAGCAGCAGAAATCCATTTGTTGTTGGTGTATATCGTGGTGCTTTTAAAGCTTCTCGCCGCAGTTGGAACAGTAGCGGTCACTCTTCTTCACTTTGGTACCGCAGCGTGGACAACGTCCGTCTTTGACAGGTTCTTTTGTCTCATCAATGAAACTGGCACTGACAATACCCGTGGGGATGGCGATGATGGTGTAGCCCAGCAGCATGATGAAACCACTTAGCATTCGACCAAGGAATGTGACGGGGGTGATGTCGCCGTAACCGACAGTAGAGAGGGTGGTAATGGCCCAATAAATACTGGTGAAGATATCAGTAAAAGCGGAGCCGGGCTGATGACTTTCGATGATGAACATCAGCGTGCCGAGGATGCTGGTGAGGATAAGGACGAAGAGGAAATAGACGGCAATCTTATGCAAGCTTTTACCTACAGCCCGCAGCAGTAAATGACCCTCGTTGATGAAGGCGAACATCCTGAGTACGCGGAAGATACGCAGAAAACGTGCTGTACGCAAAATCAGCATATAACGTGCACCGGGGAAGAAGAAGGTGAGGTAGGGTGGGAGCACGGCCATGAGGTCAATGATACCCCAGAAACTAAAAGCATAACCACGACGACTCTCGGCACAATAGAGGCGAAGACCATATTCCACAGTGAAGAGAACTGTCAGCACGGCTTCCAGAATATTGAGTACTTGGCGCAGCATGGGGTTCAACCCTGGCATGCTTTCCACGAAGAGTGTAACCAGTGAGAGAACGATGGCCACCAGCACGGCGATATCAAAAATGCGGCCTGCTCGGGTATCGTCATTGAAAATAATGTGGCGGAGGTGGGTCTTGTCAAGCATAGGAAGTAGTGAGTTTGGGAGATGGAATTAATAGATAAAAGGAATCACCCTCTTACGGCGGCCGACTGCCTCGTCGCTGAATTCAGCGCGATATTTCTTATGAATTGAATGTGCACGGGGTACGAGGTTGGCAGCAGTCCAGATGGGGAAGAGCCAAGCCACGAGGGTGTTGGCACACAATGCAAATCCTACCCATTCCAGCAGTTCGCCAAAGTAGTTGGCAGAGGTTACATAGCGATAGAAGCCGCGCGAGGGGAGGTAATGGCGAGTGTCACCAGGGGCTCGAAGATGACGGATGACATAATCCGAATGGAGATTGATTGTCATACCTGCGAAGAAGAGTGCAATACCCACGATGGCGTTCCAACGGAGCAGATAGCTGGCACCTTCAGCAAAGTCTGGGTTCGGATACCAATAGAGACCGCCTCCTTGCAGCAGACCATTGATGACATTGAAGCAGACGCCCATAAGCATGATTGCCACTGGCATACAGCTTTTACCACTCAGCAGCAGAGGGAAAACGAATGAACGCTGGAAATAATGCAGTTCGAAGAGACATAACAATACCAACTCAGGAACATGAAGGCTGCAGCCTGACGTCCACCAAATGTAGCCCATAACGAAGAATACCGGTGCCTCCATTAGCACCCAGGCCACCTTGTTGTCGAGACTCAAGCCCCAAGCCTTGCTGCGGAATTGACCGTAGCCGGCAGTAACGAAGTACAGCGAGATGAAAACCACCAGCGCCAAAGCGTACATGAAATACGTTAATAGCTGAAAGTTGAACAATGAAAGTTGTACCATGAGACAACGTTTTAACTATGGTGCAGAGTTATCAACACAGCCCCCACAGATTGCTCTGCGGAGGCTGCTTAGATTAAAAAGTGGCGGCTACCTACTCTCCCACGGGTGTGCAGTACCATCGGCGCAAGCGGGCTTAACTTCTCTGTTCGGGATGGGAAGAGGTGGGACCCCGC
>CACZAN010000057.1 GCA_902779165.1 uncultured Bacteroidales bacterium | reverse complement strand
CGTGATGTGATGGTCACATCACTTAAGTTCTGTGTCTTTATAGTGTCCGTCTGCAAAGCATCTTTGTCTTGAGCAGAAGCAGACAGGTATAACATCGTCATGATGCAGGTCATTATAACTCTCATGTCGTATATTCTTATTCTATTTGATGATAATATGATATAATTACTAATCAGGACACTGCTAACTAAAGGCAATTTCCTGAGAATGCGGAATCATATTAAGTATCAAATCAATAAGACTTGGATGAGGTTCAGGTAATCACGGGGTGGACTCTTCCACACTACACGGGTAAACCGAACCATTGCCTTGTTAGTGGTAGGCTGCATCCATTCTGATACAAGGCTTGGAAGAATGGCCAAAAGGGGCTGTAGAGCATGGAAGTCATAAGAGGCGGTTTGCGCTGTGAGCGTTGGCGACAGTTGTACATGTTCCACCATCAGACAGCCCTCATCTGGCTTACATCCTTCATCCTCTACCTCTATGCCACAAGGAACTACCTTTGTCATTCCCGTACAACTGCATTGTACGATGTCAACTCCCGCTCCAATGAACAATATCGTCATGGAGAGCAGTATAGACAGCAATATGTGGCTACATTTCTTCATTGCGCTTGCAAAGGTAATAGAATATTTATAAACTGTAGGTAATTCCCATTAAACACTTAAGTATATTTAACAAGCAAGCACTCAAAAAGCGATGCGCCGCACTCAGAAACCTTAACCGGCAAATGTTTCGAGTTGACGCATCGCGAGAAAACCGGTTTGTATTTTTACTTTATCCCTAATTCTCTCTTATAAATGTATCTCCTTGCCTACCACCTCACCGTTCAGAATCTTGAAGGAGTTCAGTTTCGGTTCTCCGTCAAGTAACGAGAGAATGGCATAGCGGATGGTAGGGTCGTTGGCCAGACGCAAATCCTCCTGGGAGGGACGCGAAGGCGAAGCTGGATGGCTGTGCCAGTTGGCAAGAATTTTTAAGTTCTTGCTGCGCGCATATTTCAGGGCTGCAAACTGATCCTTGGGAGCAAATGAAAAGTGTTCTGGCGAGTGGTCGATGTTCTCCATCCAGTAGTTCTCGATGACCTCGTCGTCTGTTCCCAATAGATAACCACACGACTCATTAGGTGCTTCTTTCCGAGCCTGCTCAATCAGTTCTTTAATAATATTTTGTGGAATAATCATTCTCAATTGTCAATTGTGTTTAAGGTCGCAGGCAGCCTGTTCGTAGTCTATCAGATGGTCGATAGTAGGGTGGCTGCCGCAGATGGCGCATGAATCACGATGTTTCACAGGAACTGTACGGAACTGCATGGTCTTGGCATCGAAAGTGAGTAGACGATTTGTTAATAAGTCGCCGATGCCAGTAAAATATTTCAGTGTCTCAGCAGCCTGAATGGTGCCTAGCATGCCAGCGATAGCTCCCAGTACACCAGCCTGCGAACAAGTGGGCACAGCCCCAGCAGGAGGCGGCTCCTTGAACATACAACGGTAACAAGCAGTACCTGGCAAATGAGTAAATGTCTGCCCGTTGAAACGCAGAATACCACCATGCGAGAAAGGCTTGCCTGCCATTACACATGCATCGTTGATGAGGAACTTCACGGGGAAGTTGTCCGTACCATCGACAACGAAATCGTATTCATTGATGATATCTAGCGCATTTGACGAGTCTAGGAACTCGTAATAGGTGTCTACCTTCACGTCAGGGTTGATGGCCTTGATCTTCTCCTCGGCACTCTTTACTTTGGGTACACCCACGTCCTTTGTGAAATGTATCACCTGTCGCTGCAGGTTAGATAGGTCTACCACGTCGGCATCGACGATTCCGATGGTGCCGATACCTGCTGCAGCGAGGTAGAGCGACACAGGAGCGCCCAGTCCGCCGGCACCCACTACGAGCACGCGTGCGTTCATGATCTTCTCTTGGCCCTCAACGCCGACATCCTGCAACAGAATGTGCCGCGAATAGCGCTGTATTTGTTCTTCTGTAAAGTCTATCATAATTCTTAACTCTTAATTCTTAACTCTGAACCTCCGCCCATGAAATATAGAAAGTCCACCTTGTCGTCTTCCTTCAGTTGAATACTCTCCCAGTCCTCGCGTTCGGCAAACTCCTCGTTCACCTGAACGCTGACCATCTCAGGCTGTTGCACGTCCTGCTGCTTAATTAGTTCACTCACGTTGAGTGGCAGGTTCACTTCCTGCACGTCTCCATTTACATAAATCTTTGCCATAATCGTTTGAGTTTGAATTCGGATGCAAAGGTACGGCGATTTCCCTGATACCACAATCCCATAGGGATGGTAAATCGCATACCAAACCATGGGTATGCAGAATGCCACAAACGTGCGATTGTGGGAGTGTCAAAACCGCCGTACCTTTGCAGCGTGAACTCAAACGTATTTTTTTTATGGCAGAAAACAAGAAACTTAGCATCATCGCTTTCAGTGGCGATTTCGACAAACTGACGGCAGTATTTACATTAGGTACGGGCGCGGCAGCAGTAGGTTATGAGGTAAACATCTTCTTCACCTTCTGGGGCCTCGACGCCATTAAGAAAAAGCAAGGTAGAAGCTTTACTGGTGGTAACTGGCTGACGAAGCTCTTCGGCTTCATGATGGGCGGCCTGAAGGTCACTCCCACGAGCCGCTTCAACTTCCTCGGCGCAGGTCCCAAAATCTTCCGCTACCTGATGCGCAAAAACAACGTGGCAACGCTCGAGGAACTCGTCGAGGCTGCCAAGGCGCTCGGCATCAACCTCTACGCCTGCGAGATGGCGATGCACGTGCTCGGTCTGAAGAAAGAGGACTTTATTCCTGAGGTGAAGGATGTCCTCGGCGTGGCATCGTTCCTCAACTTCAGCGAAGGTGGACAAACGCTGTTTATATGAAACATTAAAGATTAAACATTAAAAATTATATATGGCAACAAAGGTATTAGACATCACGAAGGAGCATTGCCCGATGACCTTCGTCAAAACCAAGATCGAGCTCTCCAAGCTCCAACCGGGCGACATTCTGGAAGTACTGCTTTCTGAGGGCGAACCCCTCGACAATGTTCCCCGCAATGCCAAGGAGCAGGGGTACAACGTGCTATCCATAGAGCACGTCAAGGGAACAACGCATAAGGTCGTCATTAAGAAATAAATCATAAGTATAACCCCAAAAACTCAAACTAATTATGGCAGAATCAAATCTTCAGCGTAGTGTAACTACAGCAACAGCCAGAAGACTGGCAACCACCACCAAGACGGCCCCACAGATGGGCTCCATCACTCCGAGATTACTCCTTAAGTTATTGCCCTGGGTGCAGGTTAGTGGCGGTACGTTCCGCGTTAACAGAACGAAGGTCGAGTTACGTAAGAACGATCGTTTGCCCATCCAATATGTCAACGGCGTGCCGTCGTTTACGGCGAAGAACTTGAAGGCCATTCCTCTGTTCTCTGAGTTCGATGACGAAATACTGAACCGACTGGTCAGCTCGTTCGAGGCCAAGGAGGTGGACGTCGATAAATTCTTCGTAGAGGAAGGAAAAGACAAGCAGCGCTTCTTCATCGTGGCTAGCGGACAGGCTGAGGTCATCAGCAAAGGCCCTCACGGCGAGGATTTGCGGATTGCTCTGTTAGGCGATGGTGAATATTTCGGCGAGGCTGATCTGCTTGACGAGCAGGAATCGACAGTTTCCGTACGTGCCATCACACCCACGGTGTTCCTCGGTCTGAAATTGAAGGAGCTGATCAAGTTCATCAAGGAGGTTCCTGACTTCCGCGATACCTTCGAGAAAGCCGTTGATAAGCAGCTGCGTCTGAAGGCATCAGTGAACGACAACGGCGAGAAGCACATCGACCTGGTCAGCGGTCATGAGGAGGACAACATCATCCCCGAGACCTACATCGACTACGAGGAGAATCCAACGGAGTATAGTCTCAATACTTTGCAGACCGTTGTTCGTGTGCATACCCGCGTCAGCGATCTTTATAATAATCCCTACAACCAGTTGGAGGAACAGCTGCGCCTCTCTATCGAGAGCATCAAAGAGCGTCAGGAGTGGGAACTGATCAACAACAAGCAGTTCGGCCTGTTGGCTGCTGCCAATCCAGCCTACCGCATCACCACACGCTACGGCTCGCCCACACCCGACGACCTCGATGAACTGCTGTCATTAGTCTGGAAAGAGCCCGCCTTCTTTATTGCCCATCCGCGAGCTATCGCAGCTTTCGAACGTGAATGTACATGGCGTGGAGTGCCCCCTGTGACCACCGATCTCTTCGGTACTAGAGTCATTCTGTGGCGTGGCGTGCCACTGATTCCTAGCGACAAGGTGGAGGTAGAAGGTCAGTACCTGACGGGCCGTGGTGTTGGTACCACAAAGATCATCCTCGTACGCGTCGGCGAGAAGAATCAGGGCGTCATCGGTTTGCACCAGAGTGGTATTCCTGGTGAGATTGCCCCATCGCTGAGTGCCCGTTTGATGGGTCTCGACAAGTTCGGCGTGGCCTCTTATCTGCTCACAAAGTACTTCTCGCTGGCCGCCCTCACCGACGATGCCATCGCTGTATTGGAGAATGTCGAGGTGGGCTATTATCACGACTATCAGCATCGTAACAAAGTGGAGAAATAATGATAGATATTCAGAATATTAACGGATACGGTATCGAGGACCCTGGCTTCGCGCTGCTGCGAGAGGTAGCGCAGAAGTACTGCCCAGAGGAGCTTCAGGTGGAGCGGAAGGAGGTTATTCCTGATGATGCGCTTGACCTTTCGTCACTTGCTTCGCTGTTTCAGTCGTTCCTCGGTTCAGGTTTGGAAACTCCCTCCTCGGGAGTAACCAACCTCCCCTCCCGCTCGGGCGGGGGTGGGTTGCATTTGGAGAGTCTGGACCAAGGGCTTTCCACCCTGCACTACGAGGAGGCGGACACGTTGAACTCCGAGCAGATCAAGCGCGACTTCCCCGTGCTCAATCAGAAGGTGAACGGCCACGACCTCGTCTGGCTCGACAACGGAGCCACGACGCAGAAGCCAAACCAGGTCATCGATAAGATCTCGGACTACTACCGTAATTATAATAGTAACATCCATCGCGGGGCGCATACTCTTGCTGCCCGTGCGACGGATGCCTACGAGGAGGCACGCGAAAAGGTGCAGCGGTTCATCAACGCCGCCACCAGCGAGGAGATCATCTTCGTGCGAGGCACCACCGAGGGCATCAACCTTGTGGCGCAGACCTACGGCCGGCAGTTTCTGACGCCGGGCGACGAGGTCATTGTCTCTGAATTGGATCACCACGCCAACATCGTGCCCTGGCAGCGTGTCGCTCAGGAGCGCGGCGCAACCCTTCGCGCCATCCCCACCGACCAGAACGGCGACCTGATTCTCTCGGAATTTGAGCGATTCATCACACCTCGCACAAGATTCGTTAGCGTGGGTCATGTGAACAACACCTTCGGGACCATCAACGACGTGCAGCGCATCATCGAGATTGCTCATTCACACAATATCCCCGTGCTCATCGATGGCGCTCAGAGTATTGCTCACACGCCCGTCGACGTACAGGCTTTGGGTGCAGACTTCTTCGTGTTCAGCGGACATAAGATCTACGGGCCCAACGGCATCGGTGTCGTTTACGGTCGTAAGGAACTTTTAGAAAAAATGCAGCCCTGGCAGGGTGGTGGCAACATGATCAAGGATGTGACCATTGAGCGTACGGAGTACAACGTACCCCCCGCCCGCTTCGAGGCTGGCACGCCCAACGTCGCCGACGCCATTGGACTGGGTGCTGCTCTCGACTACGTGAGTCATCTCGGCATTCGTAATATCGAGCACCATGAGCACCAGTTGACAGAGTACGCTCGCGAGCAACTCGCCCAGATTCCTGGCCTGACGCTCATCGGCAATCCCAAGAACCGCGTCTCTGTCGTGTCGTTCGTCCTCGACGGCATTCCCGTGCCTGAGGTAGGCACATTGCTTGACAAAGAGGGTATCGCCGTACGTGCCGGTCACCACTGTGCCCAGCCCGCTCTTCGCGCCCTTGGCTACGAGATGAGCGTTCGTCCCACCTTCGCTCTCTACAACACCCGCGAAGATGTGGACAAACTCGTGATTGCCGTCCGCAAAATCGTTGGGCAGCGATAAATTGTGAATTGTGAATTTTGCATTGTGAATTAATAAGATGCTGTACGAAACGAAAATCTTGACGACGAAGTATCAGAAACCTGATGCATACGGGGCATTGTCGATGCCCGTCTATTATACGGCGGCGTTTGAGTTTGAGTCTGCCAAGGCCATGGGC
>CACZAN010000056.1 GCA_902779165.1 uncultured Bacteroidales bacterium | reverse complement strand
GGAAGAATGGTGCTTGGAGCTGTAAAGAGGTCTAACTGTGGATTCGTTTCTGTCTTGCGGAACATGACTGTCTGTCTGAATTACATTACAAAGGTACAATGATCTTTCCAGATTAACAAGTTTCAAAGCTACTATTTGAGAGTGATAAACAAGTATTAACAAATAAACGTCTAACTTTTTAAAGTGGACTCCTTATTTTATATATAGAGAGTGACAAATCCGTCGGAATCTATCATGGTTTTCACCCGACCGGACTGCATTGAAACACACTTATCATTATCTTTTTCCGCATTTTCTTGGCTCAACAAGAAAATATCGCTATCTTTGCGCCCAGAATACGATGAGATAATCATTCTACACGCCGATACGTTAGCGATAGCTATGCCATAAATACAGAACGAAATGAATAGCCTCATACCCCTTATTGCGCTGCTTGTCTGTCATTATCTGGCAGATTTCTGCTTGACCCTGCCCATTATGATCCGGGCGAAGGCAAACGGGAAACAGCTGTGGCCCATAGTATTGCACAGCATGGTGCATGCTGTATTGATGGGGTTGTGCCTCCTTCTTTTTGGCGTGAGTGTACTGACGACCCTGTATCTGATGGTGGCTGAGGCGATGTCTCATTTCATTATCGACCTGTCTAAGGCTCGCCTGTCCACTCACGTTCCAAGACTCGCTGACGCCACGGGCAAACCCTATTGGATACTTTACGGCTTGGACCAGTTGCTGCATCAACTCGTTGTCGTCGGAATCTGGGCATATGCGGTTCAATAGGACGAAGAGGCCAAGAAACATTTATCTCTTTATTAAAGAAGTATCTATCTCTTTTTTATATAACAAACAGTTTGAGATGAACACCGAGATTCATTCCTGTCCTGAATTGATGGACTTCATCCAGCAAGTAGGCTTCCTGCCGCTGCTCGACAGTGGCATACGAGGATATTCTGCCGAGGAGATCGTGGACGAAGAGTGCCGGTATGTCGTGTTCGCTGACGGCGGATGGGACTGGCCGCTATGGAAATGGAAAGGTCCCATCGTCACTGACGGGCAGTGTGTCTACGGCAAGTTCTTCGCCAGCAAGGCGGGATTCGTAAGTCTCGACTGGTGGCCCGACCTCTGCAACTACCGACGCAGTGTCTACCCCACCCCGGAGGAAGGTTCCATCGAGGCCATCATCCTCCAAACGCTACAGGAAGAAGGCAGTCTGATTACGCGAGAGCTGAGGGCCGCCTGCGGCTTTACGGGACCCAAGATGCGCAGCCGTTTCGACAACTATATCACCCGCCTGCAGATGGCTTGCCGCATCGTCACGGAAGATTTCGTCTATCCTCGCGACAAGCATAACCATGAATATGGATGGGGCTGGTCGTTGCTCACCACACCCGAGCGGCTGCTGGGTCACAACCACTACCACTGTGAGCGCACTCCCGAAGAGTCGCTCCGTGCAATGCTGTCGCATCTGCAATCCCTCCTCACGCAGGCCACCGACAAGCAAATCCTCAAACTGATACGGTAGTCTGCCGTGTTCTTCACTATTTTCCTACTTTTCCTCGTATTATTCCTCTTTTATACCTTTTTACTCCTTTTTTTCTTGGAGCAAAATGAAAATGTTGCTACCTTTGCACCCAGAATCATGAATAGAAACCATTAAACTTACATTAACTATGGGACTTTTTGATTTCTTCTCCAGTAGCTCATTATCGAGTGATGAATCTACCATTCTTGCCAGGATCAAGCCAGTTATCGCAGACTTCCTGGTCGTTGACGCCTCTGAGATTCGTCCTGAAACCACATTGGATGAACTCGGATGCGATGAACTGGATTGTGTGGAGCTGTTCATCGCTTTCGCCGAACAGTTGAATTACCACACACCGCCCAAGGTGGAAAAACATGTCCATACTGTCAGGGACATCATTCGCACCATCAGGAAGTACAATTGATTCCATGAGTTTCCTGAAACGATTGTTTGGCAGTGGCACCCACTCAAGGCAAGATCAAACTTTAAATGAGGAACAAGAAGGCTCCATTGAACTGAAGCCCAGTCCTGAGCCGTCTAAAATAGAGAAGTTACCGCAATCGGAAACAAACGGCGGATGGAGGAATGAGTCCGATGACCTGCCCAGAGTATCTTCCACAACCGATATCATGCAGGCTATGGAAGACTTACCCCCATACGACCCCAGGTCAGTATTAGGACATTACCAATATCCTTATTATCAGTTGTTGGCAGAATACAGCCATCAAGAAAGCGCAGCTTCCATAGGTATTCGTCAGCTTCTCAGCAGCGAGGACTATCAGCAGGCACAGATGGAATTACCATGTGCCCTGGGTTTGACATACCTCGGTAAGCCGTTCATCTTTGACCTTGCCCTTTTACCCCATCTGCTCCTCTCCGGCACCACCGGGTCGGGGAAGTCTACGGCCTTAGAGGTCATCATGACGTCGCTACTCTTCAAGAAACATCCTGAAGAATTAAAGTTCGTGCTTATAGACACAAAACAAGTGGAATTGAGTTTCTACAATTCACTGGAACATCATTTCCTGGCCACCTTGCCAGATGGCAACCCAGTTGTATCTGACAGCAAAGAGGCCACACAAGTCCTGAACGCCCTTTGTATGGAAATGAGCCAAAGACTGAAGCTATTGAGACTGGCACAAGTAAAAGATATCAAGACGTACAATAAGAAGTTCTGCGACAGGAAACTAAGCCCCGAACTGGGACACCACTACCTGCCCTATCTGGTTGTGATTATTGATGAGTTAGCCGGTTTGATGATGAACGAGGGCAAAGCCATAGAAGAGCCTCTGCTACAGCTGTCCCAGATGGCCCGCCCGGTAGGCATGCACCTTTTAATGGCAACGGGCCGTCCCTCGACAGATATCCTTACGAGCAGTATCAAAGCGAATATCCCTGGCAGAGCATCCTTCAAAATGGTATCCAAGAGAGATTCGACGGTTATATTAGACCGCCCCGGAGCCGAACGTCTATCGGCTGTGGGCGAAATGTTCTTCCTCCAAGGAACAGAGTTAACGAGAGTTCGTTGTGCCTATATCTCCACAGAAGATATTATGGCCATCAACGAATACATCGCGGCGCAAGAACGCCACCCGTTCCCATATGAGCTGCCAGATCCTACTACGAATGATACCGTTGCGGAGGAAACTGTTGAACTCGGGACTCTTGACCCGCTTCTCAGGGAAGCCGCAGAATTGATTGTAGCCCACCAGCAAGGATCAACGAGCCTCATCCAGCGCAAATTTTCCCTAGGCTACAATCGAGCAGGACGAATCTTGGACCAATTGGAACACCTGGGCATAGTCGGACCGGCACAAGGGTCAGCTCCACGAGAAGTAATCGTGAAGGATTTACAGGAGCTGAACAATTTGCTGGCAAGGATCTAGCGCTCCGCCACCTTGTTTTATTCCTAAAATAGAGAAGAACAGACAAAAATAGAAACAATAGAGCGGTGCCTTTTTTACTTCTTGATTTTACCCTTTCCCTCAAGATATTTGGTGAATGTTTCCCACTGCGCGGCGTTTTTCTTGATGTTAGCCTGCGTGCACTCGTCGTTGATAAACTGCGGAGGATAGCAGTCTTTCAGGTAGTAGTGGGGCGTGTCTTCATTCTCTCCAATCGTGGAATAGTAAAGCACTAGGTCGTAGAATATGCGACAGTCTAAATCGGAAACGAAGCGGCTGACCTCGAAAAGGAAACTCTCGCCAAGACGAAACTCCAGCCCCTCTTTGTGATAGTTCTTCATCAGCTTATTGAAAAGCTGCTCGTCCTGCTTCTTGAACCTGATTTCGCGGGTGCTGACATTGAACCACTCGATGTCGTCCTCTGTGAAAAGGGTGTCAATGGAGGCGGTTGAGCCTCGGCTCTCGCTACTCACTTCGCAAACGTACAACGTTGTCTGCTCCACGGGGTCTGTCGTAAACGGCTTCTCCTGCTCGTTGTCATTGCTACTGCAAGAGGCAAGGGAGAGTATGGCTGCGGTCATCACAAAGATGTATCTCCAAGAAGTCTGATATTTCATAGTCGTAAAGGATTTTCTAAATTAAATAGGTTTCGGCTCTAGCCACACTGCGGATTTCAATATTTCATTTTTTCAATTATCAATTATTTTCTTTGCCACAAGAAACGATAGCGGAAGCGGCGGTTGGGTGCCGTGTCGCCCGTGGTAGAGATGGAGATGATGTCGCAAGGGTCTGAGGGGTTGTCAGCCCACTTGAAATCGAGGGCGAAGGCGGAGCCAGTGAGGCCAAGGGCTTTGCGGGGGAGGGTGATGGTGAGGGTGTTGCCGTCTGCGACGCAGGAGACGGGAGAGACGGCGACGAAACCACCATCAACATACTTTTTCAACTGGCCGCCGCTGATGCAGAAGTCGAAGCCCTCCCAGCCAGTGGCGGCATCGTTGTCGGTGTCGAGGTAGAGGAGCATCCAGTTCTTGTCTGTGGAGGGCGTGAGCGGTTCGGCAGTGGTGACTTCGAAGATGATGTTCTTGCGGGTAACGCCGACACGGCTCTCGATGATGTCATTGCGACCGGTGGTGTCGGTGTAGTGCAGGCCGCCGTAGCCGTTGTGGTCGCGATGGATGACGTCGCCGCGAGTGTCGCGGTAAGTGGAATAAGTGTTGTAACCGCGGGTGACAGGTTGGGGTCTCACACCCTTGTAGCGGCGTATGTTCTGCACCATCTGAAAGTAAAAATTGTCCGTGTAGCCGCCCTTCATCGGCTGAATCGTGCGGTTGAACTCGGCGTTGTACTGATCGACAAAGTAGAAAGAGTTCTTGCGGCCCATAAACTCAGTCGGACCAGGATCAGTCGTGCTGCCGGGAGCGAAGCTGGCGCGGTACTTGCCCGCCGTCCATTCGTTCCAGTCGTTGATGTAGATGAAATCGGGATCTACGGTGATGGCCTCGTCCCAGCGGTCCTGAAAATAAATGCCATAGCCCTCGGGGTGGCTGACCGTGCACCCTAACCAGGGTACATAGGCCGAGTCTGGCAGGTCATACTGGTTCAGCGGCGGCTCCTTGGTCTCGCGGCGCCAGCTCTTGCCAGTGATGCTAATGGGGTGCTGCGCAGGCGTCACGGCCATCTGCTCCAAGCGCCCCTGATGGCGAGAAGCGAGATCTGCAGGCCCCAGTGCTGCCACGCGGCTGTCGTTCATCTCGTAGCCGAAGCTCCAACTGTCTTCTGTGCCCACATAGCGGTGTCCGCCCCATTCATAGTAGCCCCACCAAAAGTTGCGCAGGGTGAAGAAGTCATATATCTCCGGTGGGTAGGAGCCTGCATGGTAACCGCCTCCGTTTGCATCGTGGTCGGGCTCGGCATTATATAACAACAGCGGTTTGCCATCCCACAGGAACCAGAAGTTGCGCGCGTAACCTTTTTTATAAATACGCTCGTAGAGCTGCGTGACCACCTCGACCACAGCGCCATTGAAAGCCCAGAAGCAGAATTGGGGAACGGGGTTGCCCAGCGCGTGCATCTTCTGCATCTCGTCGAAGAGCACCTCCCATTCCTCCCAGTAGCGCACGGCATTCGTCACGTCGAGGATGAGGACATCCACTCCCGCGTCGGACAACATCGAAAGGTCGCGCCGAATGAGCCAGCGGTCCTTGCTGAGGAAGTAGCCGGCCTCGGGTTCGCCCCAGTGCAGACTCCCCTCTTTCCACGCCGAATGATCGTTGTCAAGACGCGCCTCAGGTGCCTCCAACAATGTTCGAGTGACATCGCCGCCGTAGGGAGCGCGCAGGTTGAACTTGCCCTCGTCGTGCCATGTGACATAGAAGATGCCCACCGTACGCGACTTGTCGGTGCGCAGCGGCGCCTCATCAGCCGTAGGCATCACACGCCCCAAGGCATCCCGCGCCACCCATGTGTCAGCCGCCAAATCCACGCTTTGCGCGAGGACTGCAGCCGAGGAGAGGAGACAGAGAGCGATGACAGACATCGCCAAAGATGATTTCGATAACATCTTCAAGATTTGACGATTTAAAGATTGTCAATTTTTCTGGCTGCAAAGATATTACCTTTTTACTTCTTCTCCTTGAAATATCGTACTTTTTCATCCTTTAAGACTTCATTTTAACAACTTTTTGGGAAAGGATGTGCATCCTCAAACCTATTTTTAGCCCCCTCATCGAAAAAACTCTGGAATCTTTTGGCCAACTAAAGAAAGATTCCTAACTTTGTGGCCGAAAACTAACAATTGCTTCCTGAGCAACATATCGATGGAAAAGAAAAAGACCTTTGCATTTATCTCCTATTCACGGAGTGACCGGGCTGTAGCCATTGACTTACATAAGAGAATAGAAAAGTACGCCTATCCGAAAGAATGGGTAGCAGAGGCTAACTATCCATACGATGACAAATTCGTGCGCTCCATCTTCTTGGACCTGACAGATCTGTCGGTTCAGGCACGCGACTTCACAGAGGAGATTCGCGAGCGGCTGACAGAATCCCGCTATCTGATAGTCATTTGTACACAACACTCCGCCAAGTCTGAGTTCGTACAAAGGGAAATCAACTATTTCCTCTCCACCCACGACAACAATGCCGACTTAATTTGTGCGGTTTATGTGGACAAGATCTTTAACGGCATGCATCCCGTAATTGATGAAATCGTGGCCTCCAGAAATTGTCCCATCTACGTGACTGGAGAAGGAGACGCCGGACATACTGGACGTAAATACTGCTTCAACCATATTCTGGAGTTTCTACTGAAAGTGGAGTTCGCCAAACTCTACAATCGTTATGAAGAATACAAACGGAAGAAACTGAGACGCCGCATGGTCATGATGGCGCTGGTGCTGGCGTTTCTATTTGGCCTTATGGCTTGGGGGTTAATCGCAGAGACGCGAAGAGCCAGTATTGAACATGCCCGCGTAAGGTTCGAACGAGGCATCTTCCCTTATGCACTTGTGGTCGGTTATGTACAGAACTTCCTGTCCCCGACGATGAAAGCCCTGAACGACTCCTTGTCAGAGCCTCAGGCACACATGTTTGTGTACATGCCATCAGACTCTACCGACCTCGTCGACACTACACGCATCAACAAATATACACAGTACCTCCAGCGGCACTACTCCTTCGAGGGGTATTCCACGGAGCACATAGCTATCCCCAACCGTTTTCGTGGTGCATCTATCACTCGCCTGCATTTCACCGATAGCGATGTTCCCATTTATAAAGACGACGCACGCACCATTGTCGCTTTCAAATATGTCATCGACTATAAGCTAAGTCCACGGAATCCCGTAAGAATCAGGCTAGAAAACCCACAGAACTTCTACACAAGCCTCTACACCGACAGCTTCATTGTCTACACCCGCCAACTCCTTCCTGAATATGACTCTCAGCTCCATTTCGTGAAAGACACGACGGAGTTTGGCCATATTCTTGATAGTCTGCATGTCACAAGAGCGTTTTAGGCTGAAAACATAATGAAAGACGGTTTTTCAGCCGCTTACATAGAGAGAGATTGATTTAGATATCTGGAAGTGGGTCTTGACGAGCCTTGGGTCGTCAAGCAGAACGACCAGACGAATTGGCCAAGGCAACGGGACGTAGCGCTTGACGACCCTAGGCTCGTCAAGAGGAAGGTATGGAAGTTAGGGATTAGACGAAAGGAAGAGGGAGGGAGGACGGCCAGATGACCCAAGCTGAATGCAGAATGATTCTGCCTAGTGATGTGTTCATACGTCCTCTCTTTCTTTCCTATAGCTATGATAGACGGCAGCTAACTCTTCGTCCTTGCATTCTTCAGCCAACATGTCAAATTTCATTCTCGAAGTAACAGACCCGCGTGACATCGTGGCTGCTTCTACCAGACGTGCGGTCTTATGTCCACTCTCGAATGGTACGCTAACGCCGTTGGTCATTCTTGACAACTCC
>CACZAN010000055.1 GCA_902779165.1 uncultured Bacteroidales bacterium | reverse complement strand
GGCTGGCTACCATTGTCACGCCCCGCTGGGGCTTTGTATTACAGCTGGTTCTTCGAAGAGTCGAAGCGAACAAAGTTCGAGCGAGCATATTTGCGAAACTTGAGTTAATAAAATTAAAGAGTAAACGAGAGATTATCTGTAGCGGAACGTTCCACGGGAACCTTCCCCTCACGCACCATACGAACGACGACGGTTCCCTTTTCGTTGCGACGAACTTCCAGGTCCAGACACTCGCCGCACAAATGAACACGGCGCAGGGTCATCGAGGGCCAGTCCGCAGGCAAACGGGGTGAGACGGTAAACGAACGCAAGCCAGTAGGCCTGATGCCAAAGAGACCTTCGGTGATGATGCGGGCATAAAGGGCACTCTCGGCTGAGAGATGACGCTGCGACCCTTCGGGCCACGCCTCAATAGCATAGGGCACATGACTTCCGAGTAAACGGGTGGTGGAATAGTATTGCAGGAAACTGAGAGTACGTCCAGTATCGCCAGCCATCAAAGCACCACGTAGGGCATAGAGGGTACTGCGATCCCAAAAAGTCTCGCTGCCTGCCTGAGTCAACATACCATCCTGTGTCCAGAGGCGGGGGGAATAGAGGGCATCCAAAGTTCCTTGCGCACGGGTGAAAATGCCCATAGTCAGCGGAATGCATATCCACGAACGAAGCACATCGTTGCCCTCAAAATAACGATAGGTGTCGAAGCCTTCAACAATGGCGTGGAAGTAACGGTCGATAGCAGATTCCAGTGCGCGCGCACGTTCCTTATATAATTTCTCAACCTTGCGCCCCTTGCCCAAATCACGAGCGAGCATTGAAGCAGAGCGCAGGGCGTCAAAGTACAATGAGGAAGTGCAGAGATTGGCTTCGCCGGCAGGAAAACGTCCTTCCAGTTCATCGCAATTCGAGAGCACCACCCCATCGGCATTCAGCTTTCGATGACAGAACTCCAGACACCATTCGATGAGCGGCCAGAGCTGTTCGGCCTCTGAACGTGAACCACGAGCCAAGACATAGCGGGAAGCGCCATAAGCAATCATCGCAGCATCACCACGGTCGCCCGCTCCATTCCAGTAATCATCTCCCTCAGCAATGATACTGCTGGGAATAGGCTCATAGGCATCATTCATAAAACGGGCAAAGTGCTGATAGGAATTCAGCGCAGAGGCTGAGGCATAGTCATAACCCGTGAAAGGAAAGAAAGGATTGGCATACTCGGCTTGGTCATTAGCCCAAATGGCAGCGTAGTAAGCCTCGCCACCGGGACCGTGGAGAGGACCGCCCTTAGTGGCAAAGATACTCTCTTGCGCCCGAATCTTCGAAAAGGCAAACATCCGGTTCAGCACTGCATCAGGGCTCTCAAGCACCAAGTTCTGCATCCATTCATCCACGAGGGAGCGGCGGGCTTCGACCTCTTGTTGTGCATTCCACTCAGGCAACACTGTCCCTTGCTTCCAGGCACTTGTTAGAACGGAATAGACAACGCTGTCGCCTGGTTCCAGTCTATAGACGCCTGCTCCGTGCAAGGTCTGACGAATCACATAAGGACCATCTACACAGAACTCCGTCGGTACGGTTTGTGAGAAGTCCCGGTTATCTATTTGGAATGAAATAGCACGCTGGGTGTTGTTCTTCAGCACGATCAATTCCACTAAAGCCGGCAATTCCGTCGAGGGAGCGATGATGCGACGGATATCCAACCCGCACGAACTGCTTTCCACCTCCATCATCCCACGCAGTTTTATGCTCTTCACGCTTTCATCAACGGCCACCATCGAACGGCGGACGTTCACCGCCTCGAGAGGATTCCAGGCAAGTTGACGTTGCAAAGAGGCATGAGTGTCGTTGGGAACAGTACGGAGCAGCGGCCACACCATACCCCGACTGAGGCTGAAGTGCCCCTGAGCATCCAATCCATAGCGCAGCACTACGGACATCCGC
The DNA here is from genome assembly GCA_902779165.1 of uncultured Bacteroidales bacterium. GTDB lineage: Bacteria > Bacteroidota > Bacteroidia > Bacteroidales > Bacteroidaceae > Physcousia. Next base: position 16,480 of record CACZAN010000055.1, on the reverse strand, counting down.
TTTCCCGACATCTCGATATGATCTGAATGTGCCCGTCCATCGAAGGTCCAGGTGATTCCACCCTCCTCATTTAACGTCCAGAAGTTTTGCGGCTGGGCGTCGGCTGGATTCGGGGAAACAGTAGCAGCACCAGCCATCGCCGGACAAAGGAACAGCGAAGCAATGAGGAATAAGATCTTAAGGTTTTCTGAAATAAGTTTTTTCATACGGTTTTCTATTTATAGATAAAATTGATTGTCAATCATAAGTTCATAGCTTTCCAAGTATCTTATCCATCACCCAGTTAACAGGCGTCGCCGAAACACTGTCCATCTGACACACTCGAATTCCCTGCAAGTGTTCCACGACTTCCTGAATCAGCGGCAACTGAACATGAGGCGGATTAGGAATCTCCAGCATTTGCCGACCGTCCTCAGTGATGAGCTCTATCGGGTCATAAGTGAAGACCGAAAAGGATATCTGCCCGTGGTCTCCAATGATTTGTATGCGGTCGGTCTTCGCGGACTCATGAGCACAGAAGCACCACGTGCCACTGCCTGGCAGACCGTCGGGAAACTGAAAAGAAGCGCTGACCGTGTCCTCAGACTCATACAAGCCCGCACGATTGCTGCAAAAACCGCTGACACGAAGTATGGGGCCAAAAAGTTGCTGCAGCAGATCCAGCTGGTGAGGGGCAAGGTCATAGAAATAACCTCCTCCCGCGATATCGCGCTGTACGCGCCACGGCAGTTGCTTGCGGTTGTAGTCCAGGTCACGGGGCGGAACTGCAAAACGAATCTGAACGCCAACGACCTTACCGATTTGCCCCGCTTCCACAATTTGCATCACACGCTGGAAATAGGGAAGATAGCGGCGATAATACGCTACAAAGCAGGGAACACCAGTCTCTCTTGATACGCGATTCACACGCAGGCACTCTTCGTAGGTCGCTGCCAAGGGCTTTTCCACATATACGGGCTTGCCCGACTTCATTGCCATAATGGCGTAAGTGGCATGAGAAGAAGGCGGAGTAGCAATATATACGGCATTGACTTCAGGGTCGTCGAGCAAAGCCTGCGCATCATCGTACCACCGAGCAATTCCATGACGTGTGGCATAGCTCTTTGCACGGTCTGCGTTACGACTCATGACCGCTACAACAGAGGAGCCCGGCACCTTATTAAATGCCGGGCCGCTCTTCTTTTCGGTGACTTCACCGCAACCGATGAAGCCCCATTTGATCAGCTTATCCAAAAGTGTGAAGTTTTACTTCTTAGCACCTTGCTTCCAGAAATCTTCTTCAGCCTTGATTTCAGCCTGCTGACGGTCGTACTCTGCCTTCTGACGTGCGTACTCGGCATTATGCTGCTCTACAGTGATGATGCTCTGCTTCAGACGTTGAGCCTGACCGGCCAAGGTGATGTCGGCAGCAGCTGCCTTGTCACAATAAGCCTTAGCTTCTGCATATTTCTTTTCTTTCGTTGCGATGTTTGCACGCTGCATATAGCACTTGCCTTCGAGGTCGGGATTCAGCTGAGCTGCCTTGTCGAGATAGGTGTATGCACTCTGCGTGTCGCCACTCTTACGCATAGCAGCTGCCACGCGAAGGGCAATATTACCCTTTTGAACATCGCTCTGGCTGAGCTCAATAGCGCGGTTATAGTAAGTGATAGCCTCACTGTGGTTGCCATCTTTATAGTATTTCTGGGCCAGTGCGATAGCAGACTCAAAGGTGGGCTCGATCTTGAATGCATATTCAGCTGCCTTGTAATAAACGGGAGCATCATCGCAGTCATTAGCAGCCATCAGGGTCAGGGCGCTCTTCAAGTAAGCGAGGTTATCCTTGTTGGCTTCAATCTTCGGGGTGAAGATGGCAATTATTTGTTCGCGGTCGGCTGCCTTCGACTGTGCAAAGATACCCTCGATATTGTTCAGGGGCTGGTCGTACTCGTCCACAATTTTCTTTGCCTTCTCGGGGTCGCTCTCTTCCTTTGCCAGCTGCAGCATCTTCTCGCAGAGATCCTTGCTATCCAGATAGTCCTGCAGGAACTGCTCGCGGAAGCCATTGTTGTCAGCCTGATATTTGGCATAACTGATGCGGAAGAAAACGTCGAGCATATAGCCCTTCACCTCGCGGCCGCCCTGTTCTTCCAGGAGCTTATTAGCTTTGGCAAACATCTCATAAGCCTTATCATGGGTGTATTCTCCGGGAATGGCCTGCGGACCATAGACGGCATAGAAGTATGCCTTCGGATAGGCCACGTCACCCTGAGTGGCTTTCAGGCGTTCGCTCTTAGCGAAAGAGTTCAGACCATCGAGATTCTTCATACGCAGATCCTGAAGTTTCATCAGTTCCTCAAAAAACTGCTTTTTCTTTGCTGGATCCTGCACGTTCTGAATCAACATCTGAAGCATATAGGCGCCGTCTGTATAGATGCGGAGGTTGGCGAAGGGAGCTTTCTCGATGACTGGCCTCCAGGACTCGTAAGCTTCTTCAAAGCTGTTGTTACGAATGGCGATATTGAACATGCTCAAATTCTGACGCGCACGGAGACTGTCCTCGCCAGTTCCGATACGGTCTTCCCATTCGGTTCCTTCGTACTGTGCCATAGCAGGAAGGCTTACCAAAGCCATCCCAAAAGCGATGAAAAGGTTCTTAATTTTCATAATTCTATTATCTTTTTAATGTGTACTCTATAATATGAACTAATTCTCGGTGTTTTACTCTTTAGACGTTGAGTTCGGCGTAAGGTTTAAAACCCAGATAGGTGTAGATGAAGTTCTTACCTCTGGCCGACGGGAACTGACTTCGTGGATCTATATCCGATCGGGTACGAAGGTGGTCGATTACCCGGTTGTAGCAGTCCATGCCACTGATAGCCTTCACACGTGCTACAAACGTCGTATCGATATACTCAAACTTGCCAGTTTCAGGCACTTTGATGACGCGTTTGAAGTTCACTGTTGCCTCATACCAGCCAGGCATCTCATCGTTCAGACGCATCAGAGCCTGTTCCTTCGGACGAAGATAAGTGCGGGGCTTCTCCGTCAGTGTTCCTTCAACAGCCTCTGACATGGAGGCTGCCTCATCGAACGTGCCTTCCTGAGTGGCCTTGCCGTTCGCCTTGAATTCCTCCAGCGTTTCGGCCGTCGTCTTAATAACAATAAAGTACACGCGTGCGCGAACTTTATATCTTTTAGGATAAGGCATTGGACTTTCAACATACTGCCGAAAATCCTTCTCAAACTGAGGAGTGAAGTTGAAGCCTTGGATGCAGGAAATGAACTGCAGAGCCTCCTCTACGCTTTTCACGACTACCTCATCGTCAAAATATCGTATGTATAAATTCATCTTTTTACTTATTATGTTTTGAAAACGGGTGCAAAGATACGCTTTTTCCGTTAAACTTCCACCTTTTTGGCTTCATTTACTCTTTTTTTCTTCCAAAAAAACACACTTTTTATCTACTTTTGCGATCTGAACGCATTCTATTATCTTTTATTTACATTACAAAATGCACCTTTTCGAATGATTTTCTATACAAAATAACTGCATATTCATAAATAAAGAGGTCATCTGACACTTCATCTCACAAATTTTATGTAACTTTGCAGCCAGAATTTAAGAACCAACACACAAAAAACAATTAGAAAATGAATAAGATTGTTGCTAAGGAGCAGTTCTCCGAGAAGGTATATAAACTGGTCGTCGAGGCTCCTCTTATCGCAAAAGCACGCCGTGCAGGACACTTCGTCATTGTTCGCGTGGGCGAAAAAGGCGAACGTATGCCGCTGACTATTGCTGATGCCGACACGCAGGCAGGAACCATTACCCTCGTGGTGCAGAAAGTGGGTGTGAGCTCAACGAAACTCTGTAACCTTAATGTTGGTGATGAGATCACCGACGTCGTGGGACCGCTCGGCAAAGCCACACATATCGAGAATTTCGGAACCGTAGTCTGCGCTGGAGGAGGCGTAGGCGTAGCTCCTATGCTTCCCATCATCAAGGCTTTGAAGGCTGCTGGCAACCGCGTTGTCAGCGTTCTTGCCGGTCGCAGCAAAGACCTTATCATTTTAGAGGATGAAGTCAGTAAACACTCCGATGAAGTCATCATCATGACCGACGACGGATCGTATGGCCAAAAGGGTGTAGTCACCGTAGGTATTGAGCAGGTCATCCAGCGCGAGAAGGTCGACAAGGTGTTCGCTATCGGACCCGCTATCATGATGAAGTTCTGCTGCCTCCTCACTAAAAAATACGGCATTAGCACCGATGTATCGCTGAATACCATTATGGTGGACGGCACTGGAATGTGTGGCGCCTGCCGCATCACCGTCGGTGGAAAAACACGGTTTGTCTGTGTCGATGGTCCCGAATTCGACGGTCATGAAGTAGACTTCGATGAGATGTTGTCCCGTATGACGGCATTCAAGCAGGAAGAACAGGCTGCTCTCGCAGCATTCACGGAATCCGTTGGCGATTCTGAAGCGACAGAAGTCCAGGAACCCCAGGCAGCCCCCACGAAAAAGAGCGTGCCCAGCAATACTCCCGCCGAGGCTACAGACTCACTCACAGACCGGAGTGCACCTTGGCGTGCCGAACTTCGCGCCAGCATGAAGGCCAAGGAGCGCACCGCCATTGAGCGCGTGAAGATGACAGAACTCGACCCCGTCTATCGTGCAACCACGCGCACCGAGGAAGTCAACCAGGGCCTCACCGTAGAACAGGCACAGCGCGAGGCACAGCGCTGTCTCGACTGCGCAAAACCCACTTGCATGGAAGGCTGTCCCGTGAACATCCAGATTCCTTCCTTCATCAAGAATATCGAACGCGGCAACTTCCTCGGAGCTGCCAAAGTGCTGAAGATGACCTCCGCCCTACCCGCTGTCTGCGGACGTGTATGTCCTCAAGAAAAACAGTGCGAGAGCAAGTGCATCCATCTGAAGATGAACGAACCGGCAGTGGCTATCGGCTATCTCGAGCGCTTCGCAGCCGACTACGAGCGCGAAAGCGGACAGATGTCGATTCCTGAATGTGCACCGGCCAACGGCAAGAAGATTGCTGTCGTCGGATCTGGACCTTCAGGACTGAGCTTCGCTGGAGACATGGCAAAGTATGGCTATGAGGTCACGGTCTTTGAGGCTCTCCACGAAATTGGAGGAGTACTCAAATATGGTATCCCTGAATTCCGTCTGCCCAACGCTATCGTTGATGTGGAAATCCAGAATCTGGAGAAGATGGGCGTGAAGTTCATTAAGGACTGCATTATTGGAAAAACCATCGCCGTCGAGGAACTGGAGCAGCAGGGCTTCGCTGGCATCTTTATTGGTTCTGGCGCCGGACTGCCCAACTTTATGAACATTCCCGGCGAGAACCTCAAGGGTATCATGTCTTCCAACGAATACCTCACACGTGTCAACCTCATGGATGCTTCCAATCCCGGAACCGACACACCTATCCATCGCGCTAAGAGCGTCATGGTCGTCGGCGGCGGCAACACAGCCATGGACTCCTGTCGCACAGCAAAGCGCCTGGGCGCTGAGCGCGTGTTCATCGCCTATCGTCGCAGTGAGGCCGAGATGCCGGCCCGACTCGAAGAGGTGAAACACGCAAAGGAGGAAGGCATCGAATTCCTGACACTCCACAACCCAATCGAATACCTGGCCGACGAACAGGGCAACGTCCGTGCCGTCGTCCTCCAGAAGATGGAACTCGGCGAACCCGATGCCAGCGGCCGCCGATCGCCACAACCCATTCCCGGTGCCACCGAGACCATCGATATCGACCAAGCCATCGTGGCCGTTGGCGTCTCTCCAAACCCCATCGTTCCCACCAGCATTCAGGGACTGGAATTGGGCCGCAAGAACACCATCGTTGTCAATGAAGGCATGCAGACAAACATCCCCGCAATTTTCGCCGGAGGCGACATTGTAAGAGGAGGTGCCACCGTCATTCTCGCCATGGGCGACGGACGACGCGCTGCATCTGCCATGCACGAATACCTCACATCGAAGTAAATCATGCCGAAAAGACTCTTCCTTCTCATTGTGTGGGCTATACTCCTGTCCCACCCCCTCGCTGCACAAAACCGCAAGCGAACACCTGCAAAAACTGCAAAGTCGACCGTATCCGTCCTTGAGCAGGCCCGACAGGCCATAGACATTTATGACTTCGACCATGCAGCAGAGCTCCTTTCCAAAGAATTGTCAGCCCAGCGCAAGAAGCGTAAACCGACGGTGAATATCGACTCCATAGAGGCACAGCTTGAGAAGGTACAGAGCATTGCTTTAAAACTTCATGCAACCGAACGTATTATTATCATTGACAGTGTAGTATGCACTGAAGCAGAAGCACTGAAGGCCATCCGGCTGACCCACGAGAGCGGACGCTTAGACACCTATGCATCCACCTATCATTCGCGCGACACCCTCGGGGCCACCATCTATGAGAACGAGCTGGCAAACAAGCGATATCTCGCTGTTCCAGCGACGACAGCGGAGGGCGGGGTCACCTTGCGACTCGCCGTCTCCGACAAGATTGGCGAGAACTGGTCTGGCCCCACGCCTCTTTCCGGACTGGGAGAAGAAGACATCTCACAGAACTTCCCCTTCCTGCTCTCCGACGGAGTAACACTCTACTATGCCGCCAAGGGACCCGAGAGCATCGGAGGCTATGACCTTTTCGTCACTCGATCCGACGGAGAAGACGGTAGTTTCCTCGCACCTGAGAATATGGGATTCCCGTTCAACTCATTTGACAACGACTACCTCCTCGCTATCGACGAACTCGCTCAGCTCGGATGGTTCATCACAGACCGCCGACAACCTGAGGACATGGTATGTGTCTATACCTTTATCCCAAACGACACCCGCGAGACTTATGGCGATGAGACCTCCGACGAGCAGCTGCGGGACTTCGCCCGCCTCTGCCGTATCCGTGACACTTGGAGTGATGAGAGCAAGGTAGCCCAGGCTCAACAGCGCCTCGCAGACCTGCGTGCCGGCAAGGCATTCGGAAAGACCGAGACGCCTGACTTCACCTTCGTCATCGACGACAGCCGCACCTACACCCGTCTGTCTGATTTCAAGTCACCCACGGCGCGCGAGAAGATGCAGCGATGGCTACAGCTCTTCAAGAACGTGGAAACCGACGCAACCATGCTTCAGCGACTCCGCGACAGCTATGCTACCGCACAGCCAGCCCAGCGTTCGCAACTCGCAACAACCATCAGGCAGTTAGAGAGTACCCACTACCCCAACCTCCAGCACCTGCAGCAACTCGCCAAGGAAATCCGCAATGCGGAAATAGCGAAAGGCCCCATACAAGTAAAGAACAAATAAACAAATACATGAACTAACCCTAAAAGAACTGTCGTATGAAAGAAGTCATCGCTCCATCAGAGCTCATTATCAATGAAGACGGCACTATATTCCACCTTCACGTCCGTCCTGAACAATTGGCAGACAAGGTCATCCTCGTCGGAGACCCCGGACGAGTACAAACCGTGGCCGCCCATTTCGACCGCATGGAATGCGACATCCAGAGCCGCGAATTCCACACCATAACGGGCTGGTACAACGGTAAGCGCATCACCGTCGTTTCCACCGGTATCGGATGCGACAACATCGATATCGTCCTCAACGAGATCGACGCCCTCGCCAACATTGATTTCGAGACCCGCACCATCAAGGACAATCTCCGCGTCCTCGACCTCGTGCGAATCGGCACCTGTGGAGGACTGCAGCCCGAGAATCCCATCGGCTCCTACATCGCCTCCTGCAAGAGCATCGGCTTCGACGGCCTACTCAACTTCTATGCCGGCCGCAACGAAGTCTGTGACCTCGCCTTCGAGGAAGCCTTCAAGAAACATCTCGACTGGAATCCCCTCCTCTGTGCCCCCTACGTCATCGATGCCAACTCCGAACTCATCAACCGCATCGCCGGCGAAGAGATGGTGCGAGGCGTCACCATCGCCTGCGGAGGATTCTTTGGTCCACAGGGGCGCAAGGTACGCCTTGCCCTCGCTGACCCCGACCAGAACGAGCGCATCCAGAGCTTCCGCTACGAAGGCTGGAAGATCACCAACTTCGAGATGGAATCCAGCGCCCTCGCAGGACTCGCACGCCTTATGGGTCACCGCGCAATGACCTGTTGCATGGTTATCGCCAACCGACTCGCCGGCGAAGCCTACACCCGCTACAAGGGCAGCATCGACCACCTCATCCAGCTCGTCCTCGACCGCATCTGATGGATACCATCTGCGCAATTGCCACTGCACCAGGCGGAGCCATTGGCATCATCCGCCTCAGTGGTCCACAGGCCATCTCCATCACCCAACAAGTCTGTCGCCGCATCACGGCGAACACACTTGCGCGCACCGCCGTCCTCACCCCCCTCCTTGATGACGGCGACATCATCGACGAAGCCCTCGTCACCCTCTTCCCCGCTCCCGGCAGCTACACCGGTGAGGATTCAGTCGAACTCTCCTGCCACGGCTCGCGCTACATCTTGAACAAAGTTCTCGAAGTCCTCGTCCGCCACGGAGCACGGATTGCTGAACCCGGAGAATTCACCCAACGCGCTTTCCTTAACGCCAAGCTCGACCTCAGCCAAGCTGAAGCCGTAGCAGACCTCATTGCCGCCGACAGCGCAGCAGCCCACCGAATCGCCCTATCACAGCTGCGAGGCCATTTCTCCTCCGAACTCGCCACCCTGCGGGACCAGCTGCTGCGCCTCACGTCCCTATTGGAACTCGAACTGGACTTCGCAGACCACGAGGAACTGGAGTTTGCCGACCGCACGGAACTCCTCGACCTGGCACGGCGAATAGACAGCCGCGTCTGTCATCTGGCCGACACATTTCAGGCTGGCAACGCCCTGAAGAACGGAATTCCCGTTGCAATCATCGGAGCACCCAACGTCGGCAAATCCACACTCCTCAATGCCCTCCTTGGCGAGGAGCGCGCCATCGTGAGTGACATCCAGGGCACCACCCGCGATGCCATAGAAGACACCATCCAACTCTCCGGAATCACCTTCCGATTCATCGACACAGCTGGAATCCGCCATACCGAAGACCATATTGAAAGCCTTGGTATTGAGCGCTCTATAGCTGCTGCCAAGCGAGCTCATATCATCCTAATGATGACAGAGCCGGGCGTTCCCTATCCGCAAATTCCAGTTCGCAAGGATCAGGTAGTCATCCGCATCGAGAACAAAACAGAAGCATTTCAGGCCAAATATGGTATTGGACTCGACGACCTACGCCAGCGCCTGCAAGCAGCCGTCCCCAAGGCCACGGATTCCGATGTCATCGTCACCAGTGTCCGCCACTACGAAGCCCTCTGCCGCGCCCACGACACCCTCACCCGCGTCGTCGACGGCCTTACCTCCGCCCTCCCCTCCGACCTCATTGCCGAAGACCTCCGCCTCACCCTCGACTCCCTCGCCGACATCACCGGCGGAGCCATCACCCCCCAGGAAACCCCACTGCAAAGAAAATTATAAAATCTGCAAATATACCGCTGTAAATCGCTTATTTTCAAGTGTTAAAGATTGTTCGGTTATTTGCAGATTTTTGACTTAGGCATTGTCTATTTGCAGATTTTTTCCTAACTTTGTCCCCCAGATGTCCCCCGAGATTACATCAAAGACGCGAAATCTGTCCCCCGGGGACAGAAAAAGTGTCCCTCGAAAGTAAATTCGGTGGTTATCTTAAAAACGATAACAAACTATGGCAAAGAAAAAATCAGCAAGCGTCCAAAGAGGACAAGTGAAGCTTCGTGAAAAGAAGCTCAAAGATGGAAGTTCGAGCCTGTACCTTGACATCAATGTAGGTGGCAAGCGTCATAAGGAATACCTGAAGCTCTATCAGGTAGTTCCAACTACCCCACAGGAAAGAGAACAGAACCGTCAGGCTCTTGCAGCAGCCAATGCCATGAGAGCCAAACGAGAGTTGGAAATCATCAACGGCAAGTTTGACATCACCCAGCCCAAGCAGGAAGGTGTCCGCTTCCTTGACTACTATCGTAAGATGTGTGAAGAGCGCCTGAAGACTCCTGATTCAAATGGTAATTGGGGCAACTGGCATAGTTGTCTGAAGCATTTGGAGGTATATTGTGACGAGGCAACAACCTTCGATGATATCGATGCCGAATGGATTCAGGGATTTAAGGATTATCTGAATACAGCAGAGAAGGATGCCCAAAAGAAGACGGATCCTAAAATTTCTTATGTATTCGTTGGATTGTCACAGAACTCGAAGGTTTCTTACTTCAACAAACTACGCGCCTGTCTCAATCAGGCTTTTGAGGAGCACATCATTGACAAGAACCCTATGCGTGGCATCGAGGGTTTCAAGGCTGAAGAAGTGGCTCGTGAATATCTGACACTCGAAGAGGTGAAGAAGATGGCTGCTACCCCATGCAACTACCCCATTCTAAAAGCCACATTCCTGTTCTCTTGTCTGACAGGACTTCGCAAGAGCGATATTGAGAAGCTGACTTGGGGCGAAATCCAGAAGTTTGGCGACTTCACACGTATTGTGTTCAAACAGAAGAAAACTGGTGGACAGGAATATCTTGATATTTCAGACCAGGCAGCAGCATATTTAGGCACACGTCGCAACGATGTTGACCGTGTGTTCGAAGGATTCACTTATGGCGCATGGACTTCACTTGAACTGAAGCGTTGGGCACTCGCCGCTGGTATCACGAAGAATCTCACCTTCCATTGCGCTCGTCACACCTTCGCAGTAATGATGCTCGACCTTGGAGCTGACATCTATACAGTCTCTAAACTCCTTGGCCATCGTGAGCTTTCCACTACTCAGATATATGCCAAAGTGCTTGATAAAAACAAGCAAGCAGCGGTTAACCTAATACCAAGCATCAGCGAGTAGAACTTCATACATTATTATATATGGTAACGAGACAAGAAGCCGTATTGAGCTTTGTAAAGTTCAACAAGTTCGCAAAGCAACTCATTTATGACATCTGCATAGGAGGTAACACGAAGTTAACAACCTACGCTGACGAATTGCTCCATTTCGAGCAATGGAAGGAGGATATAATGCTATATACCAGCCTTAATCCAGACCCAATAATCATAGATAAGATTGCAATGCTGGGTTCCCCTGAAATGTTGGAGAACTATATTAAGGATGGTAAAGAGACTTTGCCAAAGAACACTTATGATGCTCTCTCTGGCGTAGTTCAAGCAATGAAGTCCATCCATGCCTTGTGCTTTGACCTCAACCAAGAGTCCAAAGGTAAGTTCAAATATCTTGTTAACGAGTTTGCTTACGAGGAAGCTGCCGACCTTTTCGATCGTGCAGTTAGTGCAGGTTATCTCACCGCTGAGTACCAGCCTAAAGGTGACACAGACTTATACACACTAAAGATTCTCGCCTTTGCCATAGGTGAAATGCTGCACCTCACCATGCGCCACAAATGGTCACATTTCGAGGAGCAATGGAATATCGACAAATCTAACAAGCTTTCATCACTCCCTGTAACAGAAAAGCAATTCAAACGGAACGAGAAAGTGATGAAACTCTATCCAGAAGTTGATTTCTCAGAACTCACTCAACCTAATGAAGAGAGATATTTTGATGCAGTCTATGGTTCACGACGAGTCCGAAGTCTATATCAAGATCTTCACGACAAAGGCTATATTAGCCCGGACACTACAGTCGATGCTTTCCTTAGCATCTTCAATCTCGGAGAACAAACCACGAGAAAACCCATCGAATGGATTAAGAGCCAGCGCCACCTCTCTTACTTTATCTTTTTCGCTTTCTCGAAAACGAACAAAGATTATTGGGAGAAAGCAAAAGCTTGTTTCAGTATCAACGGACAGGCTCCCAATCGAGGAAGTCTTGTTACAGGACTTACCGCATTAAAAAAGCGACCAGACTATGCAGTCTTTGATGTTGACCTGAAGAGAATTGCATCAAAATACAACAATGGATAAACTAACGGAGATTATTTCATCCAACAACACAGAGGTGGGTAAATAAATCATTTACCCACTTTTTGCGTTTATTTATCCGACGTATAATAATCAACATACATGGGTCTTTAAAACGTGCAATTATGACAGCAGAATGAACTAAATTAGCAAAGTTAGGCAATAAATCACGCTCTACCAACAGGTTGAAGCAAGATGGACTAACATGGATATGGTTATTACAATTCTATATTATAATTTTGCAAACTATGGCAAGTTCAGAATCAAATATAGCTTCTCAAAATGAGATAGTTCTTTGTGAGAACGAGATGGTATGTTCCCTCACCAACAAGGTAGTAAGGGCAACTAAACATTGGTCTTTAAAACGACAACAAATGAAGCTTTATGAGAGAGAAATCATGTGTCGCCATAAAACAAAGAAAGTATTATTCGGCGAAAGCCGTTTTGTTATATTTTTTACTTTAATCAATATCAAGAACCATGAGAAAAGAAAAATTCTTCCTCTCTCTTTTTTGAGAGACTGACGCGGACAGGGCATCTGACCGCTGCCAAGAGTGGTGATTCGGGCTTGCTCGAACTGCTCAACGAAGCTTATGACCTCTATCAGGTTGAAGTTGTTAACCAAGGCAAACTTTATCAGCGTTATGCTGATGATTTTGTTTATAGCCATGAGTTCCACGATGCCATCGACGCATGGAGCAAGAATGAACATCAGAAGAACTACCGCATTCTTGATTCACTACTAACCAATCGACGTGACCTTGTTGAGAACTATTTCAACAAAAGCAAAATTAGCGAAACAGAACTGAGAGAAATGCTTACTCTGTTCAACACTACGCTACCTTCATCCAACACCTTTGTTGCCCGTAAGAAAGTCAGAGAGACATCCGACCTTAATCTATGTTCCTGTCTCGACAATGATGACCTTGGTATTCTTGCCCGTTGTTGCAACGAGGCTCAAATCTTCAGCGAAGTCATCAATGCCAGTGACCTTCTTTCTCTTTTGGAAGGTAAGATGACTATGCCACTCCATTCTCGCAACAATCGGCTTGTCGCCTTTTTCTTCGATCAGCTGTCCCTCTACAATCTCATCATCCGTAACTGGCAGAACGTTCTTGCCCGTCAACGCTGCATTGTTAGCTCCACTGGCAAAGACACTTTGACCCAGAAGTCTTTGTCCTCTGCGCTCTACTCCATTGTCGATTTGGAGATGTCAGCCCAGGAGAAGATCATTGATGAAGCAGTACGTCCTATTGGGCAGAAATATCAAAGAAAAAGAAACACTGATAAATAACTGCAAAGAAATAGTCAGGGAATGACCGAGAGAATCAGGTAGAGTCTCTATTTTCTCTCTTTCTTATTCCTGACTATCCATGTACTTTTGCCCTCCGTAACCGGTTCACAATGGTAACGGAGGGCTTTCTCCATAGTATTTAACAAGATAAATAAGTAAGAATGGGCAGACGTAAAACACAAATTTCAGACAGTACGCTGGACATGATTGTTTCCATAGACCAGCGACTCACAGAACTTGTCAATAGTGACTTACCCAAGCGGCTTCATTGCATCGAGGAAAAATTGGATTATATCAATCCAAGGCTATTGACTATCGAGCATGTTGACCGATTCTACAGCGAGGTCAAGACTGTTTTCACAGTTGCAGAAGCCTGTGAGTATATGGGTATCACTGAATCACACCTGTACAAACTGACCAGTGCAGGTAAAATTCCTCATTACAAGCCGACAGGTAAGCTTATGTACTTCGACAGAAGCGAACTTGACGATTGGTTGTTACAGAACAGAACGTATAACGAAATCATTCAAGACCATGACACCACAAGAATTTCAACGAGTCAATCCACTTGACAATATGCACATCATGAGTTTGCTGGACAGGCTTGAATCAGCGAAGAAAGTCCTCGAACAGACAGAAGATATTGAGGAGACAATCAACAAACTCAATAATCTCGAATATTTTCTTAGAAGATTCGGGACACTTAAAGAACTTGCCAACCACATGCTCTTTATAGAAAAAAAGATGTATCTCCTCAAAGAGTATCTGACTGTCACAGAGGCAGCCGACTACCTCACACTATCACCAAGTCTTGTGTACAAGCTTACAAGTAAGCACGAACTGCCTATATATAAGCCTAACGGTAAGGTGATATACATCCGAAGAGATGACCTGAACAGGTGGATTGCAAAAAATAGGGTTCTCTCTCAGGAGGAGATAGAAGAATATGCAGACACTCATATGGAGAAAGTATTAAAAGGAGTTTATAAACATAAAGACTTAAAATAATGATGGATATAACAACATTAGGCAATCAGAGAATTGACCAGAAGACATTCGAGCAGTTATTAAAGCACATCAAACTGAAGGTAACAGAGGAATATTCATTTCCCCCTGAAATCATCACCTGTGGAGGTGCGACCATAGCCACACTGGGCAACTTCAGTGCTTCGGTCGGCAAGCCAAAGAGTAAAAAGACGTTCAACGTCTCTGCTATTGTTGCTGCTGCCATTTCAGGTAAAGAGATTCTTGGATATAAGGCACACTTGCCAGAAGACAAGAAGAAGATTCTTTATATTGATACAGAACAGAGCAAGTACCACTGCCATAAGGTTCTGGAGCGAATACTGAAGTTGGCTAACCTTCCATTGAACAAAGAAAGCGGACTCATCGACTTCTTTGTTTTGCGCGAGTACACTCCAGAACAGAGACGAGACATCATCACCCTGGCATTACGTGGTGATTCACGATATGGCTTGGTTGTTATCGATGGTGTACGTGACCTTCTTAGGGACATCAACAATCCAAGTGAGGCACTTGACATTATCAATGACCTAATGCGATGGTCAAGTTTCTATGACTTACACATTCACACCGTGCTTCACTTGAACAAAGGCGATGACAACACTCGTGGCCATATAGGTTCGGAGTTGAACAACAAAGCTGAGACGGTTCTTCAGATTACCAAGAATATTGATGACAGCAATATGAGCGAGGTGAAAGCAATGTTCATTAGAGACAAGGAATTTGCCCCTTTTGCGTTTCGAATCGACAACAACGGTCTTCCAGGCTATGTGGAAGGCTACAAGGCTGAACTTGCCAGACGTGACAAGAAGATGCACTTCTCCAGGTTAACGGAAGAGCAGCATCGAGAGGCTATTGAAAGCGTTGTTGGCGATAATGTTCCACTGGGTTATTCAAAGATGATCAATCTCTTGATGGATGGTTATTCAAACATCGGTTATTCAAGAGGTCGAAACACAATCATCAGCTTGCTTCGATACCTGATTGAGATGGGACTGATACTAAAGACGGATAAGGCTTACCAGTACGTCCCTCAGAAACAGGAATTGGAAAAACAGCCAGAAGAAACTGATGATGACGGTTTAGTTTAGTTTGGCTGTTTATATATATGTACTGGCATACTTACATTATAAACTATGAATATATCACAGGCCAAACTCATCAATTTAGTGGATTTCCTTGAACAGGAAGGACACAAGGCAGTAAAGCAAAAGGGACGTATTTATTGGTACAACTCCCCAATCCGCAGTGAGAACACACCTTCTTTCAAGGTTGACTCCAGTCGAAATGAATGGTATGACTATGGATTAGGAGAAGGTGGTGACATCCTCGACTTAATAAAAGGGTTATACAATGTGAAGACCACCAGTGAAGCCCTTACAATACTCGCTCCTAAAAGCAATTCATTCATTAACGCGATTTATCATCGGAAAGATGCCCCACCCAAAAGACAGGAGTCCGGGCAAATGCACAATGTAGTGTACCATCCACTTACACATCAAGCCTTGTTATCATATATGATGAAGCGGAAGATTGATGTAAATCTAAGCCGTGTTTATTGTTGCGAAGTCCATTATGACCTGCGCGACAAGCATTATTTCGGCATTGCCTTTCGTAATAGAATTGGAGGGTACGAAATCAGAAACCAATATTATAAAGGATGTATAGGCCATAAGGATATAACTCTTATTCGGAAGAGTAACGAGGAGATCCAGGAGCATATCATCATCTTCGAAGGTTTTATGGATTTCCTATCATACATGATGCTCACCGACATAAATAGCAAACGTATCTGTCTGCCGTATCAATGTGATTATATGATTTTAAACTCTATCAACTGCCTTGATAAGGCTTTGAATGAGCTTCCATCATATAAATATGTACATTCTTTTCTCGACAATGACGATGGTGGCAAGCGCACATTTCTGTCTATGAAAGAAATTCTTGGTGATATTGTCATTGATGAGACGCACAGATTCAATCCCTATAACGATTTGAATGACTATCTGGTAAAACAACCTAATTCCGAATTGTAGCCAGTTTGTGCTGCCATGTATATAAGGAGTCTCGACAGAGGCTCCTTTTTTGTTTACACACCTTTTCGAGTATGATAATTTCTGCAATATTATACTCAAAACTAAACTCCTGTTAATATTCGATTGTAATTCAAATTTTCTTCATTTTATATTGATTTATCTATGTTCCTTTGCACT
>CACZAN010000054.1 GCA_902779165.1 uncultured Bacteroidales bacterium | reverse complement strand
TCTCCCTCCTCGTTCTTTAACTTTACGCGATAGGTTTATCCTAATCTCAAAATTCGCCGTTTAGTGCGTGAGTGAATTCTACTTGAATTACTATATTTCAATAACGTTTTTATTCCGGCCTTATTTCCGTGAATCCTTATATTCGTGAGTCCGTAAATCCGTAATATTTTCAGCCATCTTCAGCGGATCAAAGAACCGTCCCGTGATTCATAGTTCGGCAAAGGCCTGAGTCTCGCCGCCGAGCACTCGCTGGATGATTTTTGCATCGTCTTTTCTTGCCATTCTGTCCTTTTGATGCACTTTCTTGCGAAATGTCACACACAAAAGTAGAAACTTTTTGGCATACAGCAAAGAAAAAGCGGAAAAATGACTATCTTTGTGCCGCATATCCAATGAAACAGCCTTAAAACCCCTGGAATATGAAACGTATCTTCTTCCTTCTGACAGCAATACTCCCGCTGCTGGCCAACGCCCAGCTGCGAGTGACCGGACTGACGGTGGAGCACATGGTGAATCCGGCCGTGGTGGACGCGCGGCAACCGCGCCTCTCGTGGATCAATGAGCCTCGGGACGAGCGGGTGAAGGGCGAGCGCCAGACGGCCTACCGCATCGTCGTCGCCTCCACGGAGGAAGGGCTGCGGCGCGGACGCTATGACCTGTGGGACAGCGGACGCGTGCCCTCGGACTGCTCGGTGCTGGTGCCCTACGGAGGACGCACGCTGGCCTCCGGACAGGACTGCTACTGGAAGGTACAGACGTGGAACGCACGGGGCAAGCGCTCGAAGTGGAGCCCCGTAGGGCATTGGGGCATGGGGCTGCTGAAGGAATCCGACTGGCAGGCACGCTGGATTACCTCGCCACTGCCGTCGCAGGGCGCACCGCTGCTGCGCAAGGCGTTCACACTCAGGCGCAAGGTGCTGCGGGCCAAGGCGTTCGTCACGGCGGGCGGTTTCTTTGAACTGTACATCAACGGCAAGCGTGTGGGCGATGACTACCTCGTGCCGAACCTCACCAACTACTCCGTGCGCCAAGACTTGGACAAAGGGAGCATACCCATCGACCCGCGCTTCACGGACTACCGCATCATGTACCTGGCCTACGACATCACGCAGCAGCTCCACGAGGGCGGGAATGCTGTCGGGCTGATGCTTGGTCGGGGATTCTACGACACCGAGAGCGGGCGCGTCAGGACCTTCGGCAAGGCCTGTGCGCTCTGCCAGATCGAGGTGACCTACGACGATGGCACGCGGGAGGTGGTGGCTACGGACGAATCGTGGCTCACACGCCCCTCGGCCATCACGATGAACGGGGTGTACGAAGGCGAGGTGTACGATGCACGCCTCGAGACACCCGCCTGGGCCGAGCCGGGCATCGATGAGAGCGGCTGGCAACACGCCGTGCTGGCAACGCCACCCACAGGCCGGCTGACCGCCCACACGGCTCCCACCGACCGCATCACCGAGGTGCTGCAACCCGTGAGCATCCAGCACCGTGACAGCACCTTCCTCGTCACCTTCGAGAAGGAGGTGGCAGGATGGGTGCGGCTGAAGGACTTCCAAGCCGCTGAGGGACAGCGCATAGAGGTGAAATATATCAGCGAATCGCCGCTGGGGCAGCAAGTCTTCTTTGCCGGAAAGCCCTCAACTCTAAACTCTAAACACTCAACTCTAAACTCAAAACACAGCTATGCCCCACGCTTCACCTGGTTCGTGTTCTCGCAGGTGGAGGTCATCGGGCTGGATAGTCTCTCGGCAACGCAGATACAGGCCGAAGCCGTGAACACCGACGTTCGTCCCTGGGCTGAGTTCCACACCAGCAACCCGCTCATCAACAGCATCTACGCTGCCTGGGTGCGATCGCAGCTGGACAACATGCACGGAGGCATCGCCAGCGACTGTCCCCACCGCGAGCGTCTGCCCTACACGGGCGACGGACAGATAGCAGCGGCGATGGTGATGCTGAACTTCGACGCCGCAGCCTTCTATCAGAAATGGATCCGCGATATGCGCGATGCGCAGAACCCCGCCACAGGCTACGTCCCCAACGGCGCTCCATGGCAACCTACCTGCGGAGGAGGCGTGGCATGGGGCGCAGCGCTGAACACGATGTCCTGGGAATACTACCTCCAGTACGGCGACCGCCAGCTGCTGCAGCAGGCGTACCAACCCATGCGCGCCCAGCTGCGCAATATGCAGACGTGGCTAACCCCGGACAGCACCATGTACCAGCAGATGCGCAACCCCGTAACGGGCGAACTGCTCTACTGGCTGAACCTCGGCGACTGGGTGCCGCCCTACGGGATGCCGTCGGACGAAATCGTACACACCTTCTACCTCTGGCTCTGCGCCACGAATGCGGCCCGCACGGCTGCTGTACTGGGCGATGAGGCAGGGAGGCAGGAATGCGATGCCATAGCCCGGCGCACCTGGCGTGCCTTCCACCGCAAGTTCTACGACGAGGCCACAGGCAGCTACGGCGACTTCGGACCCAACATCCTTGCCATCTATATGGGAGTGCCAGAGGAGCGCAAGCAGAAGGTCATCGAGGCCCTGCGCCGCGAGGTCATGGAGACGCACGACGGACACATCAACACGGGCTTCGTCACCACCAAGTTCTTCTTCGAGACACTCACCGACATCGGACTGCACGACGTAGCCACCACCGCCATGCTGAAGACCGACTACCCCAGCTACGGACACTGGCTGGCGCAGGGAGCCACAGTGACCTGGGAGCAATGGAACGGCGAGAACTCCCACAACCATCCCATGTTCGGAGGCGGGCTGACATGGCTGCCACGACGGCTGGCAGGCATCAACGTGACGACCGACGGAGCTGGCTACCGCCACTTCGACGTGCGACCCTACCCAGCCTCCGGCATCGACACCGTCCACTACAGCCTCCCCACGCCCCAAGGTCTCATCACCTCCTGCGTCATCAGCCACAACGGTCACCTCCGCCACCTGGAACTCCGTGTGCCCGTAGGCAGCACCGCCACCGTCCACCTTCCCGACCGCATCCTGCAGGTGCAGCAAGGAACGCACGTCTTCTCCTGCGATTAAACAAGTTTAACACCCAATTCACGCTGAGTTTCAACTCCATCGCTTCATCCACCCTGCTCCTCAGCCCCATGTAGCAGGCTTCTTTGCCCCACCCACCCTGCTCCTCAGCCCCATGCAGCAGGCTCCATCCACACATCCACCCTGCCGTGGCCACCTACCCGTTCTTTGTCATTCCATAACTCCCAGGAAAAAACATAAATTTCAAAAACACCTAACAGTTTCTTTAACGGGGAAAGAAGACAATATATAAAAGACAAATATGTTCATATAATAAGGTATGGTAAATTTTGAAAAAAAAGGAGATGATACGGGATATTTTGCAATTATTGTCGTATAATAAGTAGAGAGTCATTAATAAAACGAGACCGTGCAGACAGAAAAGCAGATAGTGGAGGCCGTGAGCAGCGGCAAGCGCGAGGGGCAGGACGAGATGGTCCGCCGCTACGCCAGTCAGGTCTTTGCCATGATTGTCAAGCAGGTCACGGACGAGATGGATGCGCAGGAGCTGACGCAGGACACGTTCCTGAAAGCCTTCCGCAACATCGACCGCTACGACGCGCGGCTTTCATCGCTCGGTACATGGCTTTGCCGCATCGCATACCACTTGACACTCGACTTCCTGAAACGCCGCCGTCCCGTCATCGTCTCCTTGGAGGACAGCTCGGTATGGCAGACAGACATCAGTGACGAGGAGTTGGAAGCCGAGCTCTCCACGGACAACGAGCAGCGCATTGAGCGCTTGCAGGAGTTGGTACAGCAGCTGTCGGATGAGGAACGGATGCTACTCACGCTCTACTATTTCGACGACCACCCGCTCACGGAGATTGCCTTCATAACAGGCATCGGCGAGAAGGCTTTGGCCAACCGACTCTACAGAATACGTAAGAAACTATATAAAAAACTGAAAGCCCTATGAATAAGCTGGAAGATACCGACCTACGCGAAGCCCTGCGACGCAACTATGCCGAAACGCCACAGTTGCCGGAGGGGTTTATGGAGAAGATGCACGAGGCTGTGAAACAAGAAGAGTCGCAACCTCGTCACACCCGCAGCTACCGTCTCGCCGCAACCATCACTTCCATAGCCGCTGCCATCCTCATTGCTTTCTTGCTTTGGCCAGAGAGTCATGAGGCTCCGATAACGCAGCCCGTCGTAACAGAGACGATAGAGCAGAACACTCCGCAGTCCACTAGCTCAGAACCTATTGTTGAAGAAAAGAAAGAAGCTCCACAAAAGCCCTCTGAGCCATCACAAAAATTCCATCCAGCTAACAAACCCCATAAGGCTCCCCAAGAACCCCTGCTTGCACAAGCAGAACCTGCTACGGAGGCTCCAGCCAGAAATTATTCTGAGGAGACAACTTCTAATTCGTCTAACCCGTATCTAATTGTTACAGCTCAGTTGCAAGACCTTCGTTCGCGCGGCGAGCGTCTTGACCGAGAGGTTGCAATGATGATGCACAATTAATATAACATAAGACTATGAGAAGAATACTTGCAATCATGTTATTGGCTGCATTTTCAGTTGCAGCACTTTGTCAAGGGCCCAGCAAACAGCTACAGGAACTTGAGAAGTACCTGAAGCAGCAGGGCTTCACCCCAGAACACAAGCAAAGCACCGTTTGGGGCGAAGGTCTCACGCACCAGTGGAGCCTAAGCCACACCGTCTATACAATGAAAGCCTATAGGGACGAGAGTAAAAGCGAAGAGGAGAACCAACGAATAGCCCATCATATAGACAGCATCAGCACTTTGCGCCGACAGGGTATGGTGAAGGGCATCGACTCCATCCGCCTCGCCTTCACCCGCCTTGGAGCAGAAGCTTCGGAAAGTCACCTCTACGAGAACCACCGTTTCGGCATAGACACCATCAAGTACTCGCTGATAAACCAGGAGTTCGAGGAAGCGCCCAGCTCTTCAACAGACACCATCCCGCTGCGTCAGAAGAGGCTCGAAATGGCACACTTCGACTATCATAACTATTTCAACCAAGATGGCGGAGAGGAGGCATGGGGACTTTACACTCACCTACTCTCCGTGCGAAACAGCGTCGAATGGGATGATATGCAGCCTCTCGACATAGCAGCTTTCGAGGCACTGGTACTACCCGAACTGAAACCCATGATGAAGCTGAAGGGAGCCAAGACCTATCCCGTACATTGGCAGCACGACGAAGGCTTCGATGATGAAGTGAGCGAGAATGGCGGGCTTCAGCAAAAAACAACGCAGTGGGGCGATTCTCATACAGGCCTGACAACAGGTACGCACTATTTCATCCCCCTAAAGTACGAGACAGAAGCCAACGCCCTCTACCAAAGGCTCGATTCGTTGGCCTACGGCTACATCTCGGCTCACCCAGAGCAAGCCTACGTCTATGAGTTCACTCCACCATACTTCCCCATCAACCTTTGCGACATGGTCAAAGGAGTAGAGCACAAGGGTAGCGACGAGTACTACCTAAGCTTCTTACGGACACAGGAGGGCTTCCACATCCTCTCACTCCGAAACAAGGGTGAGCGCTGGGTTCCCCGCGAGTGGTGGAAACTGAAAAGCTACATCAACGGCAAAAAGACCTACTTCAAGGGCATGGAGCCTAAGTCATGACCAGACATCTTCAAGTAAACGTTGAATACTTTTAAGGTAAATTTTCTTCATCTGCTCCGGCCGCCTGTGACAGGTAGGCGGAGCAAGCCGTGAAAGACACTTTCCCGTTAAATCTTCGTAATTCATCAACTCCAACGTAATGAAACCGCACATTTGTGCGTTATATTAAAAAGACACAATAAAAAATGAACAAGGGAACCATCATTAACATCCTCTTCGCCATCGTCGCTATGACCAGCGACCTCACATGAAGTCACAACATCTTTATGAATTGCTAAACGAGCGGTTGCAGAAGTGATATATTTTTTGCGGCAATGGCATTTTTCTTGTTTTTTACCAACATATTTTTGCCGTTGGTGTGTATATAAGGGTAAGAAGACAGACTCATGACTGAACTGGAACAAGAAATGATACTCGTTGCCCGACAGGGCCAGGCACAAGGCTACCGCTACCTGATGAACAGGTACGGGCGGCAGGTGCAACTGATCGTGGCACAGTTCGTTTCTGACATGAGGGATGTGGAAGAGCTGACGCAGGATGTATTCGTCCGTGCCTTTGAACACCTCCCGGACTTCGACCCTCTGCGAGCCACCTTCGGCACATGGATCAGTCGCATCGCGTACAACGCCGCCCTGAACCACTTGCGCAGTCATGACTATGCGCCTCTTCCTCTCGATGAGGAACAATACGCTCCACCAGATGCGGTGCTGTGGGCGCAGGACGATGAGGAGCAGGCAAACGAAGCCGAACGCCTCTCGCTCCTTGACAAAGCCATCAACCGCCTGCGCCCTGAAGAACGGACATTGCTACACCTGCGTTACTACGAAAAACGCTCACTCGGCGAGATTGCAGAGGTGATGGAGGTGGCAACGGGCCCGCTGGCCAACCGGCTTCAGAGAATCAGACAGAAACTCAGTAAAATGATTAAGTTGACAATTTCTTGAAGTATCAAGCGACCAGAGGTCGAGCGGACGAGTAAACAAGTTTAATGCTTTTAGGAAAATGAACAAGACAACCGATAAAGAACAAGACCGTGCCCTGCAGGCAGCGATGCAACGCCGCGCTGCTCAGGTGCCTCCCTTGGCCGATGACTTTGCCGAGCGGGTGATGGCCAAGATGAATGCCCGTCGGCAACGCGCCCGTCGCTACCGCCTCTCTGCGGCCCTCACTGGCATTGCTGCGGCCGTCTTCGTTGCCTTCCTCTTCTGGCCGGAGAGTCATGAGATGCCGATAACACAGCCGGAGCAGCCAGTCATTGCTGAGGTGACATCGCCCAAGACGGAGCCGAAAGAAAACGTTGGGGCAGAAGTACCTGCAGCCCAAACGCACGTTTCAGCAAGGAAGCACGTTGCAGTTGAGCCAAAACCCCAACACGCAATACATGAGCCTGTGTTAGTCGCAGAACCTGTACTCGCAAAGGCTACCCGCACCGATAGCTTCGACTATTATCTTGCGCACTTGGAAGCAGAAATGGATGCGCTGGACGACAGCGTCAGCTCGGCACAATTGGAAAAGCTCATCTCTGCGGATGCTCGTTTGCGCCAACTGGTTAACCGTATCGTAGGCAGCGAAGTGGAACAAGCCTTGAATGCCGCTAAGCCAGATAGTACCACAGATTATCTCAACTTTTAAAGCATATCAGCAAAATGAAAACAATCATCAGACATTTATTGACAACAGCCCTCCTCTTCATCCCCGTTGGATGGCTGCAAGCTCAAGAGAACAAGCACGCCCAAGCTATGCATACGGCTTTCATTGAGACAATCAACGGCAAGTTTCCGAAGGACATCAAAGCCAAGCTGGAAAGTATGAACGAAGACTCTGCAACGGTGGCTCGTGGGGATTGGGGTTGTCTTGACGGCGGCGGACTCGTGCCAAAGGAAAAGATTCACGTGGTGAAACTCTCGAAGAGCAAGTCGAACGTCACAGCTGCCATAGGGCCATTGTACATCGACGGTCATCGATTCCGTTTCGAGCAGGTGCCCGACGACCCTGTGTTGCCCTTGCGCCCACTTCTGGACGCTTTCGACAAGCAAGCCCGTTATGCCAACAGCTACTATAGCTACGTGGCGGGCGACGAACAGGCGGTTTTTCCAGGAGTCAGCATTGCCTGGGGTGAAAATGGACAGTCCTTTCCCTTGCAACTCGACCCACAAATGAACGTCCGTATTATCGGATTCAAAGACGATGACGGGTTTCGCTCCACCTATCTTCTCTCATGGATTAGCGAAGAGACGGACGATACAGAAAGAAGTTCCCACGAATTTCGAGTCGTGCATGGCGCCCTCAGCCACCGCAAATTCTACGATGTTGAAGGTATTATCTACGAATTCCATTGTCCGAAGATGACATCCGTTCCGCAGGTGAAGTCTTACGACCCGGACGAATACCTGAACAGGACCAACACAGGCCTGAGCGTAGCGAGGAACTTAGTGAACGACCTCAAGAAAAACAACCCCGAGCGCGCCGCTCGATTGAATTCAGACACGCTTGAAGAGGAATACCCCTATTCTTTCCATAAGATGATACAAAAACTCTTTGATGTACCCTTCGCCAAAAAACTGAATACCGGTTACGATGCATTTCTTGCCAAAGTCCGTCGAATGGCTGAACTGAGCCGCACAGCCAACCCCACGGAACTGAAAGCCATTTGCCACACGTTGCATCAAGAAGTGAACTCCTATCCATTCATGCTCTCGCACCGACATGCGGAGGAACTCCAGCGCTATGTCAAGGAAATTGCCGACGTCATCCCTGAGGAATTGGAACAACACGTGCTCTTTGCCAATCATCAAATCAAGTACTTGGAGAATCAGACAGCTGACATCGATAGCCTAAGCGAGATGGAACAGGAATACTTGAACCGTAACTTCTGGAAACTCAGCCATGGGCCTTTGAAATACAAAGATTTAGGTTCATGGAGATTCTTTACCGCTCAGGGGGAACATTACACGGGCGACACACACCAGAGTTACTTAGAAGTTCATTTTGACGAGTACCCGAATTTCCAAGCCGAATACACCATCCGTAACCTGCCCCTTGGGCGCTATCGTATGTCTGCCGTCGTACGTGCCGATAAGGCCGAGCATTCAGGCATATATATCTTCTGTGAGTCGGGCGAGGGGATAGACACAGAACTATACCAAGGTGAAATTCCAGGTGACGGCGATTCGGGCGGCAATGTGTGGTTCTCAGCTTACTGCCGTTTCCAGCGCCGCGCAGCCGAACACAATGGGGTATTTGCTTTGGACATCAACAAGGCAGCGGCCAACGGCGGCCAGGGCTTCGGATGGAACCGCATTTACATCAATGACATCATCGTCCGCGACGGTACCCTCACCTACGGCGTCAGCACTCGTCCCGAGATTACCAACTCCCACCAATTCGGCAGCCGCTGGTTCTCTGCCTGTGACTTTATCATAGAACGAATAGGGGACTAATACTAACAACAGATTAGGTAAATTTTCTTCATCCGCTCCGCCCGCCTGTGACAGGTAGGCGGAGCAAACCGCGAAGCCCCCCTTCCCGTTAATTCTTCGTAAATGTTTAGCCCCAACGTAATGAAATCGCACCATTGAGCGTTGTTTGTATATATAAAGGTTGGTTTTGTGCGGCAAGGATGGCGACGTTCCATAGTTGAGAGAAAATAATTTCGGAACAGCGGTGATTATATGCGAGTTATGCGCTTCACGTTTCCATAGCGCATTATTGCAGCGTTCGCTATTTTGCCGTACCTTTGCACCGCCAAATCACGATAAATAACGCAGTCATGAGACGATTAGCATTTATAGCCATCATGCAGATGGCACTGGTTGCCTTCATCGGATGCAGGGACGGTTCTACATCCGAGTTGCTAATGCAGGCTGAGGCGTTCCTGCCAATGGAAGCGGACAGCGCGGACGCACGCCTGAACCTTATTCCTGTTAACGGCCTCGCCGAGGAGGAGCGCCCGCTGTATGCCCTGTTGCGCATCGCCACGGACTATCTGCTGGCCGACAGCATCGACGGCGAGCTTGCCCGTTGCGCGTATGATTTCTATGCCACACAGTCGCAGCGCGGTTCTTCTGCCGACAAAGTTGCCAACAGGCGGTTCGGGCAGGCTGCATTGTATATGGGCGAATGGTATGTGGCACAGGACAGCACGAAGGCTGGCGATGACTGTTACCGACAGGCAATCCGCACATCGGAACAGGTAGAAGACTGGCACACCTGCTATATCGCCTACCATCGGCTCTCAGTCCAAGTGCATTTTAGCAACGACAAGAAGGCGCTGGAGCTGATAGAGAAGGCCATAGAGATTTACGGGAAGATCAACGACAGCCCGAAGAACCTGATTTCGCTTTACCTGTATGCGGCCGACCATGCTTCGTCAATAGCATACATAGAGGACACGGATGATTATACGTCAGCAATTGACTACGCAAACCAAGCTTATCAGTTGGCCGTAGATAGCGGTTGGACAGACAATCAGCATTCTGCGTTAATCACGCTGGCGATGATCTATTGGTGCATGAACGATTACACAACGGCGCTCGACTATGCCAAGCGAGTGGAGATTTCAGAGCATTTGGATTCGGAAATAGGCATCACCACGAACCTGCGGATTGCTCAGTTCTACTTCTCCTGCGACTCCACCGCGCAAGCCAAGCAGATTCTACACATGCCGCACAGGATTGACGACCCGATGCTGGCCTATCTCTACGCCCGTCTGCTGGCCGAGATTGCCGTGCGCCAGCAAGAACCCGACACCGCCGCCTTCTATCTGGACTCCGCTTTCACGTGTTCCGAGGCATTATACATCAACAGCCTCAAAGTCAAGGATGACTACTACAACCAAACCCTCGAACACGAGAAGACGCAGATGGAAATGCGCACTCAGTCGCGGCACCGGATGTGGGCTGCGGTGGCCGCGTTGCTGGTGCTCGTCGTGCTGCTGTTGCAATGGAGGCACTACGAGCGCAAACAACATCGTCTGGCCACTCAGCACCTCAACCGCGAGAACGAACTGCTCAGCCATGAGCGCGAGTTGCTGCAAGACAGTGTCCAGAAGAAGGAGGGCATGATCCGCTTCCTGCAGGGCTACATCATCGACCGCTTAGACGTAGCCAAGAAGTTGCAGACGGAAACCGACACACGCGTCACACTCTCCCGTAAAGACTGGCTCGATATAGAGCGTGTGCTGAACGAGATTGACGACAACTGCATTGAACGTGTCCGTGCCGCCTGTCCCAATCTCAGCCAGGATGACCTGCGCCTCTGTATGCTCGTCCGTCTGCACATGTCCAATCCCGTTATCGGACGCATCTACAGCATCACACCCTCCGCCGTTCAGCACCGCAAACAGAGACTGAAGAAAGAAGGCTTCGGCATCACCGACCCCAACCGTCTGCTCGAGGATGTCATTGCCTCAGTGTAAAAAACGAATTGCAATAATATAAATAAGGAAAAGAACAATGAAAAAGAAAATCATCATCACCATCCTGCTTGCCCTCGTCGCTATGGCGGGACAGGCGCAAGAAATAAAGAGAGTAACGACCGTATTCGAGGGCTTCATGGAGCACATGGCCATGTACGGCTATGAAGTTTTCACCTATGACATTTCCTCCTTGCGTGATTCTGTCTCCGGTTTCACCATCGTAGTCCGCGAGTATAACCAGACGGTAATGATTAACGAAGAGAAATCATCCCACTTTAGGACATGTATTATGATTTCCGACTTCAACGAGGAAGACCAAAAAGAAATCTATGCCACGAAGGGTGCTGCCGATGACATAGAACATGGCATATTCCGGCTTTCCAAAGTCATTACTGTAGGCTTTTCTCCTGTTCAATTGGATTCCATCGAAAACGTAACCTTGAGAACCTCTCGTATTCAATCCATGACATTGCCGTTGACGCAGAAACCTATCCCTGGTATTTCGAAGCCTACTTATCAATATAGGGCTGTTCCATACCAACCCTCTGCGTTTTGCCTCAATACATTTATCCCCCTTGTCTTATATTGTTCGTATTGGTGGGACAATGGAGTATATCGCTGTTGTGGAGATGCGGAGATGACGGAAGAAAAAGAAAAGGACAGCAATTTCTTCAAGTATTGTCCGCATTACTATATTATAGGAGCGATATTCCACAAATAAATTGAAATGAACATGAACAAGAAAACCATCATCACCATCCTGCTTGCCCTCGTCACAATGGTGGGGCAGGCAAAGACATTCAAGACCATTAAGCACCCCGTGGCAATGGCCTGCGTAAATGTGTCGAACGGCGAACTGAAAGCCCGTGAGGTTATATTCAGGGATACGGCGACAACCGTACATTTCACAATGGAGTACTCCAAGGGACAGAGTTTCCAATTTTTCTCATCATCCTATCTCATGGACGAGGACGGCAACCGCTACCCGTTGCGCTCTGCCGAGGGACTGAAACTCAACACGTGGGTGCAGTCACCAGAGAGTGGAATCACCGAGTTTACCATGCATTTCGCGCCATTACCGAAGAAGATACAGATGTTCGACTTCATCGAGGGCGACGGAACCAGAGCATTCAAACTGTTAGGCATCCACGATAAGAGGGCAAAACTGAAAGTTCAAGACCGACACCATCACCGTAAAAGGCCGCATCGAGGGCTACGACGCCGAGCAGTTCGGTTTCACGTCGTTGGAATGCTTTTTCCAGAATGTTTTCGAGAAGGATGATGCAACGCAGGTACTTGATATTGCACCCGACGGAACATTCTATAAGAAGTTCCAGGCCGGTTACCCCATCTGTCAGCGGTTCTACACATTGGAGTCGAAGGTGGGCTTCAGTGAAATACCATTCTTCGCCCGTCCCGGTGAGACCATCGACATCACCGTGCGCAAAGATGCTGGAGGCAGGTACGTCTGTGTCTATAACAACGGCACCAGCCGCGATGCTGCCCGCTGGCTCTGCACACGTGACGAGATTACCGACGTCCTTTTTCCCTTGATGCTCTTCGAAGGCTCTTTTGACGAAGGAAACGTCCTCGCCGACAATATGTGGCAGAACGTGATGTACCGTTTGCAGACCGTGAGTCGCCGCGAGCACTACACGCCGATGGAAATGCAACTGGCTCTGGCCTACATACAGACGCGTTTTGCGTATTATTACATGTCATACGCCGAGAATCGCAGATATGCACTGATGAAACAGAATCAGCACGAGAGTGCAGAGTGGCAAAACCTCGCTGACGCGAAGAACTACTATCATCTGCGCCGTATTGACTTCGACAATCCCCTGCTCTTCGTCAGCAGTGACTTCCCATATCTGCTCAACCGCATCCAGTATGCCCAACCTGCCACGCGAGCCTTATTCAGCACCGCAGGTCAACAGCGGATGGATAATTACTATGCGGTTTTGCGTGAAATGCTCGGCAGCAAGGCCAACACACTGATAGCGCAACTTTGTTTGTACCAGCAGATGTTGACGGAGTCCCGCAAATGGCAGACAGATAAAGAGTCGAAATATACGATGTTCAGCAACACATTTACGCATCCCCACGTCAAAGCCAGGGCCGATGAATTCTACTCTCGATTGATGGCACAGACGGAATTGGCAACGCCTATTCCTGACGCGCCGATGGCCGACCTTATCCGCTCACTCTGCACCAAATATCCAGGCAAGATTCTGATGATTGACTTCTGGGGTATGAGTTGCGGCCTGGTGCCATCCAAGCGAGTAAGGAACTACGTGCCGAGATTGCCAAGCGCGACGACGTGAAACTTATATTCATTGCTGGGGAGCGCACTGCCGATGGCAGTGATGCCTACAAGCAGTATGTGGCCGAATGGTTATCTAATGAAGAGACCGTTTGCGTCACCAACGCCGACTTCACCCGTCTGCAAGAGCTGTTCCAGTTCAACGGCATCCCCCATTACGAAACCATCACACCCGACTGCCGTCGCGTTCGCGATGACCTCCGCATCGACGGCTACGACAACTTCGACTACGAACTGGCGAGACTGAAGGAAAGG
Organism: uncultured Bacteroidales bacterium; assembly: GCA_902779165.1. Taxonomy (GTDB): domain Bacteria; phylum Bacteroidota; class Bacteroidia; order Bacteroidales; family Bacteroidaceae; genus Physcousia. Next base: position 815 of record CACZAN010000054.1, on the reverse strand, counting down.
CTGAAATAAAACCAAAATGAATATGAAGCAAACCATCATCACCATCCTGTTTGCCCTCGTAATAGTGGCGGATACATCAGATGCGTTTAATTTCCGCATCGACCACAAAGATGTCGCCATCGCGGTCAACAAGGACATTGCGGGGAATCAAGTCCCAGACGATAAAGGTACCGTTGGAATAGCGACCAACAGCATTCTCATGGTTGAAGCCAAGGGCTGCCATATACGTGTCGATGGATATCTGTGGCGCAGGTTCGGCATTCTTTACGAGATCTTGCTTCAGAGTATGTGTCATTCTCGTTCCCACTCGGTCCCGGTGTTCCCAAATCGAACACGGCATCTATTGGTATCCACAGACCGTGCTCCTTGGCAAACGATTCGGTGATGCGCTGTTCGATTTCGAAAGGGCTTACATGTGGCTGGCCATCTCCATGTTGCGCTTCATATAGTTTGCTGCGTCGACGGAGTTCATCGGCGATTGCTGCGATTCGGCTATTTTCCGCATCTTGCGCTCCGTCGCTTCCTTGTGAAACTGATTCAAGAACGTCATAGTCCATACCGTTTAATTGATTTCGGCGACAAAGGTACGAAATAAAAACGAAAACAAGTACAATAATAAAGAAATTTTATATGAACAAGAAAACCATAGAGAATACAAAATTTGTGGGGATTGTCATATTTCGTCGAAATAAGTTTGTGGGGAATGTATTTTTGGACACAATTAGTTGAAAGAGATTAAAGGAATATAGTTAAATTGAATTAAGGAAGTACGAAAAATCATACTTTTGGTTTGTCGAATCAGTATTTCTTCGTAT
>CACZAN010000053.1 GCA_902779165.1 uncultured Bacteroidales bacterium | reverse complement strand
TGCGTAACCTCATCGAAGGTCTTTGCAAAACGCCACTGATTGCTTCACATGGTAATGCACGTGCTACGAGATATAGTTGGATAAATAGTAACACTTAAATCGAACAAATATGCGACAAAGATTCTTCTATTTATTTGTATTGGCTACGTTACTTGTATCTTGCTCTGGGGGCAAGGTGAAGTATCGTATCGGAATATCACAGTGTTCGGAAGACATCTGGCGTGACAAACAGAATGCTGAATTGCGTATGGGTGCTTATTTCCATGACAACGTGGAGCTCAAGTTTGCTGCGGCCTACGATAGCGACGAGCGGCAGGTGCAGCAGATTGACAGCCTCATGAATGATGGCATCGACTTGCTGATTGTGGCACCCAATCAGGTGCAGACCATCTCGCCTGCCATCGACCGTGCATACGACAAAGGCATCCCCGTCATAGTGTTTGAGCGGAAGACCAGTTCGCAGAAATATACCGCCTTTATCAGTGCTGACAACTACGAGATGGGGCGTGTGATGGGCGAATACATTGTTGAAAAGTTGAAAAGTTTAAAAATTGAAGAGGGGCATGTGTTGGAGATAAAAGGATTAGAAGGGTCATCGCCCGCCATCGAGCGCCACAACGGTTTCATGGACGCCATCAAGGATGCGCCCGGTATCAAGGTGGTGGGCTCGCTGCAGGGTGACTGGACGGAGCCGACCGCATACGAGAGTACGAAACAATGGCTCTTAAATAATAAAGATGTACGCGTAGACCTTGTGTTCGGTGCCAACGACCGCACGGCAATGGGAGCAAGAAAAGCGTTAGCAAACTCTAAACTCTACACTCTAAACTCTACACTATATTGCGGCATCGACGGCCTACCAGGTGAGAATGGCGGCATACAATTAGTGCGCGACTCTTTGCTTGACGCCTCTTACATTTATCCCACACACGGCGACCAGATTATCGAGTTGGCCGTTAATATTCTCGAAGGAAAGCCCTACGAGAAGGAGACGATGCTGATGTCGGCCTTAGTGACAAGAGACAATGCCAAGGTCTTGCTGATGCAGAGTGAGGAGCTGATGCGACAAGCCGACCGTCTTGACCTGCTGCACGACAAGGCGGACAACTATCTACATAAACTTGATGTGCAAAGAGTGGTCAACTGGTTGGCTATCGGCGTCATCATCCTGCTGCTCGTGGCCATCGTCCTTTTCTACCTCTACCACCTCAGTAAAGTCAATATCCGCAGGGAACGCGTTGTAAATAACCTGTGGAATCTGGGAAGCACAGAGAGCATAGAGCTGACAGAGAACACAGAGAAACCAACGGCAATCGCCGATATTCCGGAGGAAGACCCAAAAAAAGAAACAGAGCCTCTCTTCATTACCCGTTTTCGCGAAGTAGTGGAACGGAGGATGACGAACAGTGAGCTTAGCGTGGAGGATCTGGCGGCTGAGATGAACCTCAGTCGTGTGCAGCTCTACCGCAAGGTTAAGGCCCTCACGGGCTCTTCACCCGTGGAACTCCTGCGCATCGCCCGTCTGAATCGTGCCTACCAGATGTTGCTGACCACAGATAAGAACGTCAGCGAGGTGGCCTACGACGTCGGTTTCTCCGCCCCCGCCTATTTCACCAAATGCTTCAAGGATGAATTTGGCATGGTTCCAGGAGAAGTCAGGAAAAGTTCTTGAAGTGTCAAGCGAGCAAGCTCGAGCGGAAACGTTGTCAACTCGTCAACTTGTCAACTTGTTAACTTGTCAACTCGTCAACTCGTCAACTCGTCAACTCGTCAACTCGTCAACTTGTCAACTTTTCCACCTTGTAAATATCGTTCATCCTCTTTCATATTTGTTGCAAAGTAACAAATGTTCAAGGGGATGAACGATTCTTTATCTACACCTTTATATATTATACCGTCCTTTGCACCAGCAAAACCAACAAACATCATTCACTAACAAACAAAACAATGCAAAAGCTAAGACGATTGTTGATGAGCCTCGCGCTCATTCTTGCTGGCACAGCGCTCTGGGCGCAGCAAGTGGACATCAGCGGCACAGTGCTCGACGACCTCGGCGAGGGTCTGCCTGGTGCCACGGTAAGAGAAAAAGGCAACGCGACCAACGGCACTATCACCGACATGGACGGTAAGTTCAAGATTTCGGTGTCCCGTGGTGCCACCCTCGTAGTCTCCTTCATGGGCTTCGAGACCCAGGAGGTTGCGGCCAAGGACGGCATGACCGTGACCATGGGCGAGGCCGCCTCGGAGATGAATGAACTCGTGGTCACCGGCTACACCGTTCAGCGCAAGGCTGACCTCACAGGTGCCGTGAGCGTGGTCAGCGTGGATGAAATTGCCAAGCAGAATGAGAACAACCCCATCAAGGCTCTGCAGGGCCGCGTCCCTGGCATGAACATCTCCGCCGACGGTTCACCCTCGGGTGCCGCCACGGTGCGCATCCGCGGTGTGGGCACGCTCAACAACAACGACCCGCTTTATATCATCGACGGTGTGCCCACTAAGGCCGGTATGCACGAGCTCAATGGCAACGACATCGAGAGTATACAGGTGCTGAAGGACGCTGCCTCGGCTAGCATCTATGGTAGCCGCGCCGCCAACGGTGTCATCATCATCACCACCAAGAAGGGCAAGGAGGGCAAAGTGAAAATCAACTTCGACGGCTCGGTGGCCGTGCAGACCTACGCCCACAAGATGCACGTGCTCAATGCCAAGGAGTTCGGACAGGTGATGTGGCAGGGATATGTCAACGATGGCCTCGACCCCAACCAGAACGGCCTCGGCTACCGCTACGACTGGACCTACAACCAGCAGGGCGTGCCCACCCTCAACGGCATCACCATGAGCAAATATCTGGATGCCGCCGGCACCACCCCTGCCGCCGACACAGATTGGTTCGACGAGACCACCCGCACGGGTGTCATTCAGCAGTACAACGTCTCGCTGAGCAACGGCAGCGAGCGCGGATCGTCATTCTTCTCCCTCGGCTATTATAAGAATAAGGGTATTATCAAGCAGAGCGACTTTGACCGTTTCTCAGCCCGCGTGAACTCAGACTACAAGCTCATCAAACTGGGCGAGCGCAACCTGATTACCGTGGGTGAGAACCTAACCGTCAACCGCACCAGCGAGGTGCAGGCGCCTGGCGGCTTCTTGGAGAATGTGTTGCAGTTCAATCCCTCACTCCCCGTCTACACCACCAGCGGAGACTACGCAGGTCCTGTGGGCGGCTATCCCGACCGCGAGAACCCCGTGGCCCGTCTGGACCGCAACAGCGATAACCGTTACACCTACTGGCGCATGTTCGGCGATGCCTACTTGAACATCAACCCCTTCAAGGGCTTCAACGTCAAAACCACCTTTGGTCTCGACTACGCACAGAAACAGCAGCGCATCTTCCAGTACCCCATCACTGAGGGAACCGTGGCCAACCCCATCAACGGCGTGGAAGCCAAGCAGGAGCACTGGACGAAGTGGATGTGGAATGCCATTGCCACCTACAATTTCGAGAAGGGCAAGCACCGCGGCGACGTCCTCGCTGGCGTTGAGCTGAACCGCGAGGATGACGTGTGGTTCAGTGGCAAAAAGTATGACTACATGATCCTGAACCCCGACTATATGTGGCCCAACGCCGGTGTGGGCGAGGCCGAGGCTTACGGCAGTGGCGAGGGCTACACGCTCACATCATTCTTTGGTAAAATCAACTACTCCTACGCCGACCGCTATCTGGCCAGCCTCACCGTTCGCCATGACGGCAGCAGTCGCTTCGGTAAGAATAATAAATACGGAACCTTCCCCAGCGTCAGTGCCGGTTGGCGTATCAGCGAGGAAGGCTTCATGAAGGGTATTAACTGGCTCGACAACCTGAAGCTGCGCGCCAGCTGGGGTCAGACGGGTAACCAGGAAATCTCGAACATTGCCCGCTACACACTCTACGAGAGCAACTACGGCGAGGCTGGCTTTGGTGGCCAGAGCTACGGCACCAGCTACGACATCGCCGGCACCAACGGCGGCCAGACCCTTCCCAGCGGTTTCAAGCGCAACCAGCTCGGTAACGACGACCTGAAGTGGGAGACCACCACGCAGACCAATATCGGTCTGGACTTCGGCCTCTTCCGCAACGCCCTCTACGGCTCCTTTGAGTGGTACTACAAGAAGACCAAGGACATCCTTGTTTATATGCCCGGTATCGGTGTCATGGGTGAAGGCAGTAGCCAGTGGATCAACGCCGGCGAGATGGAGAACAAAGGTGTGGAGTTCAACATCGGCTATCGTGGCAGCGTGGGCCACTTCAGCTACGACCTGACGGGCAACATCGGTTCCTATCGCAACGAAGTGACCAAGTTGCCCGAGACCATCGCCGCACGTGGCACCTTTGGTGGCAACGGCGTAGAGAGCGTTGTCGGTCATCCCTTTGGCGCACAAGTCGGCTACGTCTATGACGGCATCTTCAAGAGTCAGGACGAGATAGACAACCACGCCACCCAGAACGGTGCCGGCCTAGGCCGCATCCGCTGGAAGGACCTCAACGAGGACGAAGTTATCAACGAGAAGGACCAGAAATGGATCTACAGCCCCGTGCCCGACTTCACCTGGGGCCTGAACATCTACCTGCAGTACAAGAACTGGGACTTCACCATGTTCTGGCAGGGTGTGCAGGGCGTAGATGTCATCTCTGACCTCAAGCGTGAGACCGACCTCTGGAGCGGTCTGAACATCAGCAACCTGAATAAGGGCAACCGTCTGCTCGATGCCTGGAGCCCCACGAACATGGGCAGCAACATCCCCGCCATCAGCACCATGGACAACAACAACGAGAAGCGCGTCTCGAGCTACTTCGTCGAGAATGGCAGCTACGCCAAACTTCGCACCGTCCAGCTCGGCTATAACCTGCCCGAGAAGGTCTGCGGCAAAATCCATGCCGACCGCCTCCGCGTGTACGTCAGTGCCCAGAACCTCTTCACCATCAAGAGCAAGAGCTTCACGGGCGTAGATCCCGAGAACGCCAACTTCGGCTATCCCATCCCCCTCAACGTCACCTTCGGTCTTAATGTGTCATTCTAATAAGCAGCCATCATGAAAAAGATATATCAATTCATTACCAAAGGTTTTGTATGTTGCTGTATCACAGCAACCCTCATCTCCTGCTCCGACTTCCTCGACGAGCACACCCCGCAGGGCACCCTCAGCGACGAGCAGGTGAAATCACCCGAGAACGCAGAGGCCATGGCCATCTCCGCCTACGCCATCTTCACCTCTGCCGAGGACATCAACTCCTCCTTCTCTATGTGGAACTTCGATGTCCGCTCGGACGATGCCTACAAGGGCGGTAGCGGTACCAGCGACGGCGACGTGTTCCATCAGCTGGAGGTGCAGCAGGGCGTCCTGACCACCAACTGGAATATTAATGATATGTGGGTGCGCCTCTACAACAGCATCTCCCGTGTCAACAGTGCCATCGCCCTCCTGAATTCCTGCGACGATAGCTTCACCATGAAGCAGCAGCGCCTGGCCGAGATGAAGTTCCTCCGCGCCTACGCACACTTCCTCCTGAAACGCCTCTACAAGAATATCCCCTTCGTCATCGACCCCAATCTGAGCTACGACGAGTACAACGCCCTCAGCAACCGCACCTATACCAACGACAAGGGCTGGCAGCTCATTATCGACGATCTCATGGAGGCCTACAACACCCTGCCGACGACGCAGGCTGACAAGGGCCGCCCCACTAAGGCTGCCGCCGCTGCCTTCCTGTCCAAGGTGTATCTCTACAAGGCTTATCGCCAGGACGATGCCAACACCAACCAGGTGACCAGCATCAACGAGGCTGACCTGCTGAAGGTCATCGAATACACCACCCCAACCCTCTACGCTAACTACGGCCTTGAGGACGATATGCACAACAACTTCCGCCCCGAAGAGCAGTATGAGAATGGTCGTGAGAGCCTCTGGGCCATCCAGTACTCGCGCAACGATGGTAGCACCTATGGTAACCTGAATTGGAGCTACGGACTCATCCCGCCCAACATCCCTGGTGCCACCGACGGTGGTTGCGACTTCTACAAGCCCAGCCAGAACCTGGTCAACGCTTATCGCACCGGTGCCGACGGCCTGCCTCTCATCGACACGTTCAACCAGAAGGACTATGACAAGACCGCCGACAACGCCGACCCGCGCCTGTTCCTCACCGTCGGCATTCCTGGACTGCCTTACATGTTCAACCGCAACTACATGATGGAAGAAACCAGCATCTGGAGCCGCTCCAATGGCCTCTACGGCTACAACGTCTCGCTGAAGCAGAATGTTGACCCCGCCCTCATCGGCCAATACCTCATCAAGGGCAGCTATTGGGCCTCCTCCATGAACCGCATTGTCTTCCGCTATGCCGACGTGCTCCTGATGCGCGCCGAGGCCTACGCACAGCTGGGACAGGCCGATGAAGCCATCAAGTTGGTCAACCAGATCCGTACCCGCGCCGCCGGTAGCACACAGATGATCAGCAGCTACCAGCACCTTTACGGCATCAAGATGTTCGCTTCCACCTACAAGGGCAACTACAGCAAGGAAGACGCTGTCCGCATTGTGAAGATGGAACGCCGTCTGGAGCTCGGCATGGAGTGCGAGCGTTTCTTTGACCTCGTTCGCTGGGGCGATGCCGCCACCGTCCTCAACAAGTACTACGCCGAGGAGATTCCCCACTGCGCCATCTACGCCAGTGCTCACTTCACCGCCAACAAGGATGAGTATCTGCCCATCCCCTTCGAGCAGGTCTCTGCCAGCCACGGCAATTATATCCAGAATATAGGTAACTGGTAGAAGACCCACCCCCAGCCCCTCCCTGTGAGGGAGGGGAGTGGTTACCATAAGCAATTGATAACAATATAACAACAATACAATTATGAATACTAATATATTTTCCAAGAGTCTTAACTGCCTACAAAGGTATATACTCCCCTCCCTCACAGGGAGGGGCAGGGGGGTGGGTCTGCTATTTGCCCTTCTGACTCTCACCGCCTGCAACGACGACAATACCAGCGATTTACAACTTTCTGGCGACTGCATGGTGGAGGCTTTTGCACTCGACAATTATGAGGGTACCATCGACCTCGCCTCGCACTCTATCGTTGTCCGCCTCCCCGAGGTCTATGAGACCAAGGCCATGAAGGTGACAGCACTTACCGTCAGCGACGGTGCCACCTGCAACGTCACACAGGGTCAGACCCTGAACATGGATGCCGCCCAGGTGCTGCACGTCACCAACGGCGAAACCTTCCTCGACTGGACCGTCAGCGTCCTCCATGACGAGGCACGCATACTATCCTTCGTTATCAACGACATTTACACCGGAGCCATCGACCAGGCAGCAAAGACCATCACCGTCTATGTGCCAGCAGGAGTGGACATCACCACCTTAGTGCCCACCATCACTTATAGCCAGAACGCCGCCATCACCCCGGCCTCTGGTGCTGCCACAGACTTCACCCAGCCGGTCACTTATACCGTGACCAACAATTCGGCCATGAGCACCTACACGGTCACTGTCATCTGCATCGACAAGCCCGCAGCCCTCTTCATTGGCAGTGCCGCCACCATGAGCGAACTCGACTCTGAGGCCAAGGCCGCATGTGAGTGGATGCTCGGCAACGTGGCCAACTCACTATATGCCAGCTTCGCCGACCTGCGTGCCGGAACACTCGACCTCAGTGATTGTAAGGTCATCTGGTGGCACTGGCATGTCGATGGTGGCGTGGACGGTCACGACGTGTTTGTGGCTAAGGCTACCGACGCCCTCGACACGAAGAACGAGCTGCGTGCCTTCTATGAGAACGGCGGCGCACTCTTCCTCACCCGCTATGCCACCAACCTGCCCTCGTTCATCGGCGCCACCGGTGATGACGAGTGGACCACACCCAACAACTGTTGGGGCCAGAATGAAGACGCTGCCGAGTTGTGCGGCGGACCGTGGAGCTTCCGCATCTTCGACGGTCAGAACAACCACCCGCTGTGGCAGAATCTCATTCAGGGCGACAACCCGCAGGAGGTCTATTGCACCGACGCTGGCTATCATATCACCAACTCCACCGCCCAGTACCACATCGGCACCGACTGGGGTGGCTACGACAGCCATGCTGCTTGGGAGACCCGCACCGGTGGTAAAGTCCTCGGCATTGGCGGCGACGGCGCTGTTGTTGCTTGGGAATATCCCGCCCATGACGGCAAGGGAGGCATCATCTGCATCGGCTCCGGCTGTTACGACTGGTACAGCTATACTCTCGAACCTGGCTATCAGGAGAACTACCATAAGAACATTGCGATCATCACTCAGAATGCCATCAACCATTTAACCAAGTAATAAGACTATGAAGACAATGATAAATTCATTATTCACCATCATGCTGTCTGTCACTATACTGACGGCATGTAGTGAGGACAATTTTGGCCCGGATCCCGCAAAAGACTGGGCTGGCACCACCACCTTCTTCGCCCCCACCGATGATGCAGGCTTTAATACCTACTACATGCCCGCCATCGGACGCTGTGGTGACCCTATGCCCTTCTACGATCAGAAGGCAGGCGAATACAAGGTGCTCTACCTTCAGGAGTATGACAACAACGGTGCCTGCTACCACCCCTTCTGGGGCATCAGTACCAAGGACGGTGCCAACTACACACCCCTCGGTGAAGTCCTCCCCACTGGCACCAGCACCGCCCTGCAGGATGCTTCCCTCGGCACTGGCTGCGCCATCTACAACGAGAAGGACGGTCTCTACTATATTTATTACACTGGCTACAACGTCCTGCTGCCCAACCACGAGGTCGTGATGCGTGCCATCTCGTCCGACTTCAAGACTTGGACTAAGGATAATGTCTGGCAGCTGAAGGGCACTGATTACGGTTACGACGCCAATGACTTCCGCGACCCGCAGATTTTCACCGCTGAGGATGGCCTCTATCACATGGTCATCGCCAGTAAGCTCCGCTTCGCCGAGTTCAAGTCAAGCGATATGAAGACGTGGGAGCACGTAGGCTCCTTCCCCATGATATGGGACCGCATGTGTGAGTGTCCCGACATCTTCAAGATGGGTGATTGGTGGTACTTGGTCTATAGCGAAGGTTACCGTGCCGCATGGAGCCGCAAGGTGAAGTACATGATGGCTCCCACCTTCGATGCCCTGAAGGCCTGCTTCAACGATCCAGGTGCCAACTGGCCGAAGGATGGCCATGAGGGTGTGCTCGACAGCCGCGCCTTCTATGCTGCCAAGACCGCTTCCAACGGCGCCGACCGCCTCATCTGGGGCTGGAGTCCCTACCGCACCGGTGCTGACATTCATGAGAAAAACATCAACGTTGGTGCCGATGGCGAGCCCAATTGGTCAGGTGCGCTGGTATGCCACAAGATTATCCAGCACACTGACGGTACGCTGACTTTGGGTGCCGTGCCTGCTATGGCCTCGAAATATTATCAGGCTGTTAGTGCTAATGTAATGGAGTCGAACGGCTATAACGGTGGTACCCTCTCCGGCGACGATGCCTACGTCCTCTATAAACGTCTCGGTACGGCTAATCATATCTCATTCACTATCAAGACCTCCAATAACTGGGATAAGTTCGGCATCTCCTTCGTCCGCGGCTCCGATTCTAAGAAGTACTACACCATTGTCGTCAACCCCGAGGATGAGAACCACCGCAAGGTGAACTTCGAGCAGGAGGGTACAGAAGGCAAGGGCTTCATTGATGCCGCTGACGGCTACTTGTTTGAGCGTCCTGCCGATAACACCTACCACATCGACATCTACACCGACAACAGCGTCCTCGTGCTCTACATCAACGATGTCTGTGCCTACACCCAGCGCATCTACGGTATCCAGAAGAACTGCTGGAGCATCAATAACTACGGTGGTTCCGTCACCATCAGCGATGTAAAAGTCAGTCAGCAGTAAAGGCTTGAGCGGTTTTTATGAATTATCGTTCAATGTAGTAGAATAATGCTACATTGAACGATTTCTCTTATCCTATGTAACATATCTTATTGTCTATTTGGTTGGTATGCAGTAATTTTGCACTCGGAAAATTTAATTGTCTAACCCTTTAAACAACAACATTATGAAGAAAGCATTTTTACTCTTATGCCTTATGGCAACAACAATCATCGCTACGGCCACTGATCTTTGGGAAGGTACGCACGCGGTAGATTGGTCTAACACATTGACTATTGAGGCTGCTAAGTTTGCAGAAGCTCAGGTAGGACAGAAAATCGTCTTTGAATTCACCGACGCCACGGGAGAAGTCATCGAACTGCACAGCAACGGCGGCATGCTGCCCGGTACACGCTACGCCCACTTCCTCTATGCCGACCAGCACGAAATGGAAGTGTTCATCACCCCGGGAATGCTTGCAAGTCTTCAGGCCTACGGAATGGAGATTTGCGGCAAAGGCTTCACCGTAACCAAGATATGGTATGGCGACGGCAAGGACAATGTCGATGAGAATACAGTCTGGACAGGCTACTTCTGGATGGACGAATGGAGTACATTAGAGGTGGCCAAGACCTCGTTCGATGGCATCAACTGGAGCGACTACAAGGCCATCCGCTTCTATTCAGAGGCTAACCGTACGGATTATGTCATCAATGTGCTCACCAGATGGGACGAGGGTGGCAAGCTGGGCGACCAGACCACGATGACCATGACTAACGAGTATGCAGAACTCAGCCTTGAGGGCATTGATATGGCTGCAAGACTTGACACTGACAGACTCATGGTTCAGTGTAACAAGGAAGGTGGTAATCCATTCAACTTCACGGCCATCGTGCTCGTCAGAAAAGATGTGGATACGGGTGTCCGTGACCTGACAGCTCGTTCTACAAGCAATGCTTCCAAGTTTTTTAACCTCGCTGGCCAGCGTATGGTTAATCCTGGCAAAGGATTGTATATAGTAGATGGCAAAAAGGTTTTTGTCAAATAAAGGTTAGTAGATATTTTTAGTTAGTTAATTGGCAAAGAAGATTGCTTTTCAGGATAACATTTATAGCAATAATGATGCAGTGAACGATTATTTGCAGAAAATGAAACAGAAATAACAGGCCAGAAACGAGAAAAACGTATAACTTTGCCGCAGATTATTAATAACTAAAGAAAAATGAGCATGATGAAGAGATTTTTAATGACAATGGTGGCCGTGATGACGCTGACGATGGGGTGGGGTCAGGTGGTGACGCCTCAGGCTTGTGAGCAGAGCATCGTGATGCCGAAGGAGACTGGACGCTACCTGTGGTTGCCCATCGAGGAGAAGGCTCCCGAGGGGAAGGTGCAGGTTATCGTCAGCGGTATGCTACAGATGGAGCAGAACGTGCGCATGGCCCGTGAGCAGGTGGAATATTATGTAGCGCTCGACTTGCAGCCCTATCAGGGTAAAGGTGAGCTAAGGGTTTGCGTGCAGAATGTGCCGACGGGTAGCGTGTGCTACAAGAAGTTGGCGCAGAACGACGATGCAGATTTCGCCTTGATCGACGAGAAGTTCCGGCCACTGTATCACCATACGCCGAAGCGTGGGTGGATGAATGACCCAAACGGGATGTTTTATAAGGATGGCGTTTGGAATCTCTATTACCAGTACAACCCCTATGGTTCCATGTGGGGCAACATGCATTGGGGACACTCATCTTCGACCGATCTCATCCATTGGAAGGACGAGGGCGTGGCGCTGGCTCCAGATGTGTGGGGCACCATGTTCAGCGGGTCTTGCATAGTGGATAACGGTGGCGTAGTGGCAATGTACACGGCCAGCCGTCCCACACCGTTTGGCGGTGATGTGCAGGGACAGTGCATAGCCTTTTCCAACGACGGCGGCAAGACATTCTCAAAGTATGAGGGCAACCCCGTGCTGACCGCCGAGGACAAGGACTTCCGCGACCCACGTCCCTTCTGGAACGAGGATATCAAGGCTTGGAACCTCATCCTGGCTGTGGGGCAGGAGATGCGCATTTACTCGTCCTCAGACCTGAAAGAATGGAAACATGAAAGTTCATTCGGCAAAGAATATGGCAACCATGGCGGCGTGTGGGAGTGCCCGGACCTGATGAAGATTGGCGAGAAGTGGGTGCTCATCTGCAACATCAACCCGGGCGGACCGTTTGGAGGCAGTGCTACTCAGTACTTCGTTGGGCAGTTCGACGGCCACAAGTTCACATGCGAGTCGAAGCCCGAGGTAACGAAGTGGCTGGACTATGGCAAGGATCACTACGCCACGGTGTCGTTCTACAATGCGCCTGACAACCGACGCACGGTATTGGCTTGGATGTCGAACTGGCAGTACGCCAACCAGGTACCGACGATGCAGTTCCGCTCCGCCAACTCGATAGCCCGCGACTTAGGGCTGTTCACCTGCGGCGAGGAGACCTACGTGAGCGTGACACCCTCAAAGGAGATGCTGGCCATGCGCGGAGCCAAGCTGAAGGCCCCAACGGAAGCCTGCGAGATAGTCATCGACGTAAAGAAACAAGCTGAGATAGTGCTATCGAACGCTAAGGGCGAGCAGGTCACTATGACCTACGACGGCCAGAAGCAGACGTTCTCGGTGGACCGAACGAAGAGCGGCGAGGTGAGCTTCAGCGCAGACTTCCCCTGTGTGACCGAGGCCCCGACCTATGGCACCATCAAGCAGCTGCGTATCTTCATCGACCGCTGCAGCATCGAGGCTTTCGATGCCGACGGCAAGATGGCCATGACCAACCTCGTGTTCCCCTCGGAACCCTATAATAATATTAAGGTGAAGGGCGGAAAAGTAACTATTTACGAAATCAAATACTAAAACAATATGGGCAATCAAAACAAATCCATTTATCTGATTCCTGTGATGCTCTGCTTCTTCTGCATGGGCTTCGTGGATCTGGTGGGCATCGCCTCCAACTATGTGAAGGAAGATCTGGGGCTAACGGACTCTGTAGCCAACGTGTTCCCCTCGCTCGTGTTCTTCTGGTTCCTTATCTTCAGTGTGCCCACGGGTATGCTGATGAACAAGAT
>CACZAN010000052.1 GCA_902779165.1 uncultured Bacteroidales bacterium | reverse complement strand
CTGGGGCATCGGCGACAAGGGCCAGGGCGACGTGATAGCACAGACGGCCACGCCCTACATGGACTACCTGAAGACCAACTATCCCAACGCCGAGCTGCAGGCCTCGGGCGGGTACGTGGGGCTGCCCGACGGACAGATGGGCAACTCGGAGACGGGCCACCTGAACATCGGCGCCGGGCGCATCGTGTATCAGGACCTGGTGAAAATCAACCGCGCCTGTGCCGATAACAGCATCTTAGAGAATCCGGAGATCAAGGCGGCGTACAGCTACGCCAAGGCCAGCGGCAAGAAACTGCACCTGATGGGCCTGACATCTACAGGTGGCGTCCACTCGTCGCTGGACCACCTGCTGAAACTCTTGGACATAGCCAAGGAGTACAACATCTTCAACTGCTACGTCCACTGCTTCATGGATGGCCGAGATACCGACCCCTACTCCGGCAAGGGCTTCATTGCCGACGTTCAGCGGCACATGGACGAGACGGGCGCAGGCAGCATCGCATCTGTCATCGGCCGTTACTACGCCATGGACCGCGACAAGCACTGGGACCGCATCAAGCAGGCCTACGACCTCATCGTGAACGGCCAGGGTCGCGAGGTGGACGACATGGTGGAGGGCGTACAGTCGTGCTACGACAGCCACACCGAGGAGCACAAGAACACCGATGAGTTCATGGAGCCGCTGGTCAATGGCAACATCGACGGCCGCATCCAGGAGGGCGACGTGATCATCTTCTTCAACTTCCGCAGCGACCGCGCCAGGGAGTTGACCACGGTGCTCACGCAGCAGGATATGCCGGAGCTGGGCATGACAACCATTCCCAATCTGCAGTACTATTGCATGACGCCCTACGACGACTCCTTCACGGGCGTGCATATCCTCTTCCCCAAGGATAACCTGACCAATACCCTCGGCGATTATATCGCCAGCAAGGGCCTGAAGCAGTTGCACATCGCCGAGACTGAAAAATACGCCCACGTCACCTCCTTCATCAACGGCGGGCGCGAGGAGCCGTTCCCGGGTGAAGACCGCATCCTGGTCGCCTCGCCCCAGGTGGCTACCTACGACCTGAAGCCCGAGATGTCGGCCTTCGAGGTGAAGGACAAGCTCGTGGCGGCCATCAACGAAAACAAGTACGATTTCATCGTTGTCAACTTTGCCAACGCCGACATGGTGGGACACACGGGCGTCTATACCGCCATCCAGACCGCAGTGAAGACCATCGACCAATGTCTGAACGAGATTGTGGAGGCGGCCAAGGCGATGGGCTACGAGACCATCATCACCGCTGACCACGGCAATGCCGACCATGCCATCAATGCCGACGGCACGCCCAACACCACGCACTCCACCAACCCCGTCCCCTTCATCTACGTGACCGCGAACAAGAACGCGACGGTGCAGAGCGGCGTCCTGGCCGACGTGGCCCCCAGCATCCTTCACATCATGGGCCTGCATCAGCCCAAGGAGATGACGGGCCAGTGCCTGATTAAGGAATAAGCGCAGATAACAAACGAAAGTCTTAACTTCTGCCCGAAGGGCGAGCGAAGCGATAACTCCTTAACTTCTTAACTTCTAAAAAGTTGACCAAATGCGAAACTTAAAATCCTAATTTAATCTCATGGTACAAGATCTCTATGTTTTGATGATCACAGCAGCTGTGGTCAGCATCGTGTTTAAGTTCTTGAAGCAGCCCGTCGTGCTCGGCTACATCGTCGCCGGCGTGCTCATTGGCCCCAACCTCTTTGGCGAGACCCTCGTCAATGCCGACAACGTGAAGGCGTGGGGAGACATCGGCGTGCTCTTCGTCTTGTTCTGCATCGGCCTGGAGTTCCGCCTCAAGAACCTCATCAGCAGCGGAAAGATAGCTGCCGTAGGCGCGGCCACCATCATCCTGGGCATGATGGTGCTGGGCTACCTCGTTGGTCAGGATGCCAATCTTGATATGATCAACTCGCTGTTCCTGGCAGGAATGCTCTGCATGTCGAGCACCACCATCGTGATGAAGGTCATCGACGAAGCCGGCATGAGCAAGGAGCGCTTCGTCAAGGGAGCCACCAGCATCCTCATCGTGGAGGATGTGGTGGCTGTGGTGCTGATGGTGTTGCTCTCCAGCATTGCCATCCGCCATCAGTTCGAAGGTGCAGAGCTGCTCAACAAGGTGATCGTCCTGGTTATCACGCTCGCTGTGTGGTTCATCCTCGGCATCTTGGTAATCCCCACGCTGCTGCGCAAGATCCAGAAACATCTGAATGACGAGACGCTGATCATCCTCGCTTTGGGTCTGTGTTTAGGCATGGTGCTGACGGCCGAGGAAGCTGGTTTCAGCAGCGCCCTCGGCGCTTTCGTGATGGGTTCAATCCTTGCCGAGACGGTGGAGGCAAAGCGCATCGAGCACCTGATGACACCGCTGAAGAATGTCTTCGCCGCCATCTTCTTCATCTCTGTGGGAATGCTCATCAATCCCCCCGTGTTGGTGGAGTATTGGTATAGCATCCTCTGGGTAAGCCTCGTGGTCATCGTCGGCATGATCCTCTTCGCCACCCTCGGTTGCTGGTGGGGTGGCGCCACCATGCGCGACTCCATGCTCACCAGCTTCTCCTTCGTACAGATTGGAGAGTTCTCGTTCATTATCGCCTCCCTGGGCACCAGCCTGGGTGTCCTCGACCCCATCATCTATCCCATCATCGTGGCCTCCAGTGTGGTGACCACGTTCCTCACACCCTATATCATGAAAGCCGCTCAGCCGTGCTACAAATTTCTCTACAATCACGTCTCGGCCAGCATGCGCGAGAAAATCGACCGCCGCGAGCAGGAGGTGGCAGCAGCCGACACCACTCCAGAATCCGACGGCCCGTCGATTGCAGACAAGGCACGCCGTGCCGTCCGTCATACCTATATAACGAAGCATCTGGTGAATCTGATGATCAAGAACATGAGTGCGCACGACAAAAAAGACTGATTTAGCAACTCATTTTGAATAGAGATTGAGAAACAACGTAATAAAAATAGCCAAGACTTTAACCAAGATTCTTAATGTAAATGAACAAAATCAATGAAGAACATCTGATGCTTCGGATGATCGCCGCCAGCCGGCCATGGTTACTCGCCATGGTCGTCTGCGGTGCATTAGCCTCATTGACATCCTGTTCCAACGATGACAACCAGTTGGAAGAGCCGAGTGAATACACGGGCGTGCCACTCATCATCTTGGATACAGACATCGGTTCATCGACCGATGACCTCTTCGCCTTGATGATGCTCCACCGCTATCATGACCAGCAACGATGCCGTCTGCTGGGGGTCGTGGTAGATCGCGAAGGTGAGGATTGTGCGGCTTGCGCCGATGTGATGAATACCTATTACGGTCACGGCGACACTCGTATCGGCCTGATTCGCAACGGTATCAAGAATCCCAAAGTATGGATTGACTACAAGGCGCTCCCCACACATACCGACAGCTTAGGAAAACGGATGTTCCAACGCTCGCTTGCCGACTATTCATCGCTGCCCGACGGGTGGCAGCTGTACCGCCAGTTGTTGGCCGCCCAGCCAGATCGTAGCGTAAGCATCGTTTCCATCGGTTTTGTCACCTGCCTGTCGCAGCTGCTGCTGTCTGAACCCGACAACTATTCGTCGCTCAATGGTGTGGAGCTGGTACGACGCAAGGTGAAGTGCCTATATCTGATGGGCGGCGTTTTCGGGAAGTCTGTCGAACCCGACTTCAATCTCTCGCAGAGCATCACTTTCGCACAGGACTTCTTCCGCCTTTGGCCAGAGGATGTTGATATGGTGTTCTCGCCTCAGGAGGTGGGCGAGAATATCGAGTACAAGCCTGAGCAGGTCATCAGCGACATATCGTGGACGGATGCACACCCCATCAAGCAAGTCTATATGACCTACAATTGCAACACGGGCCAGATGATGTGGGACCCGATGACAGTCATCCAGGCTGTGGAGGGCGACGACCTCTTCACGCTCTCCACTCGCGGCACGATCAGCCTGACCCCACAGGCCGAGATTATCTTTACGCCCTTGGTCACAGGAAACAGCCGCTACCAACAGCCCGGCTCTGCCGACTGGAATGCCTCTATGCTGGAACGCATCAGAACTTTTAACAAAGCGAGAAATCCCTTGAAATAATAACAAAAGATAAAACATCAACATAATGAAAAAAAGGATTTTATGGGCGTTCGCCGCCATTCTGACCATCTGCAGTGCAAGTGTATTCACTGCATGTTCATCGGACGATGACAACCAGACAGACCCCAAACTCGTAGATAATATTGTGGGCAAGTGGCTTTACGTCGAATACGATGAACAAACTGTCGAGACAGAAGAGTCATCAGTTACCACCTTCGTCAAGGAAGGCTCCACCCTGAAGGCCTACATCAGCCAATCGTCAAAGAAATATGACTTGTGGGTTCACAACCAGCCCGCTGAGGTGAAGATTGACGGCAACAAAATAACAATTACCATGCATTCGGGCAACGTGACAACGGTGGAAGAGATGACAGACATCACCGTCAATGACAACGACCTGCGCTATACGAGCAAGTACACCGTCTATAAGAATGATAAGGTCTTTGATGACATGATATACCAGTTGCGTTGCATCAAGGTTAAAGATGACTATTCCAAAATCTTCATCGGCCGTTGGGAGGGCACCATCACCAGCGATGAACCGGGGTACACCCCACGCCCCTTCTGTGAGGAATATCTCACCGACGGCACCAACATCGAATATGAACTCGTTGACGATCAGTGGGTGCGGGTAGAGGCCGATTACGCAGAGTATTTCATTGATGGCAACCTGTTATGCACACGTTGGAAATATCCGGGCAAGGAAGAAGAGCGCGAGAACAGTATTTTCGCCTCATACGATAACGGCATCATGATTATAAAGGAAGTGGTCGTGCGCAACGATAAACTCTACACCGAAACCAGTACACTGAGAAAAGTCGTTAAGTAGGTATTCAGAATTATTTTACATTATCTTTGTCTGTAGGTGAGTTCCAAGACTAATTTTGAACACCTATTTAAATAAAAGGAATCGTACAGAAACATGAAACAGAAAATATTTACAATCATTGCAACCTCAGTTCTCCTATTGGGTATAGGCGCCTGCAAAGACAAAAATGACGATACCGCACTTCCCAGCCAACAGGAGATGGAAGAGAGTCTCACCGGCCTCTGGTACGAGGAGTTCAACTATGAAGACGTGACCGAGAACGGCAAGCCCTTCAACCGCGCCTTGATTGTCGTGGAGACAAAAGCCGACCACACGGGCTACATAGCGCTGGCTGTGTTTGATAACGTATTCAACGAGCCACTCGAGATTTACGGTGGTCCGAAGGATGCTCCTTTCAAATGGCAGGTGACAGACAAAGGGCATATCACCCTGACGGATCCGGATACTGGCACGACCATCATGTCGTCCCGTACTGGTAGTAAAGGGAATCACAGCAACTTTGTCGATATTGGTCAGATAGAGATGAACTGTACACAGGGGCAAATCGCCTACAGCAGTGCCTCCCACAAAGGTTCGCTCAACAAGGTTGGAAGCGATAAGAACGATTTGATTCAGGAATGGATGGCGAAGTCTACCCTCCCCCGGGCCTGCATCACCGACAGCATCCCCGTAGAGATTTTCCCCGACCTTATGAACTACGTGTTCAACTACCCGTCGGTCGATCCCTTCGGCAATCCATGCACACTCAGCGGTACCATCACGGTCGACAAGTCGCTTTTAAAGGACAATAAGCCCTACAACGGCATCCTGCTCTTCAACCATTTCACGATCTACGCCACCACGCAGGCTCCTTCGCGCGGAGCCGTCGAGTTCCCCACAGGGGCAGCCCTCACCAACTTCATCATCGTAGCCCCCGACTACTACGGCTTCGGCATCACAGAGAAAGAGCCGCAGGCCTACTGTATCTCACGGGCCAACGGACGCGCCTCGCTCGATGCTTACCTCGCTGCCAAGCGGATAATAGACGACCTCCAAGTGAAAAAAGGCGATGACTTTGTCATTGCAGGCTATTCGGAGGGTGGACAGACCACCATGAGCGTGCTGCGCGAGATTTCGGAACGCCATCCTGAGATCAAGGTGAAACGAGCCTTCGCCGGGGACGGTCCCTACGACATCAACTCGATGTTTGACGCCGTAGCCAAAGGCAGCACCGAGATGCCCAGCACCGTCTGCAATGTACTCTGGGCCTACAACCACTTCTTCCGTCTGGGCTACGACATCCACGACTATCTGAAGGATCCCGTGGCCAGCCACTTCGACGAGTGGTTCCTCAGCAAGAAGAACAAGCGCAGAGCCCTTGACGAGGAGCTTATAAAGACCAAAAAGACAAGTGACATCTGCACCGAGGCTGTCCTCGATGCCAGCACCCCCATGTCGCGCCGGTTCAAGGAGGCCTTCAAGACAGATGCAATCACCAGCGGCTGGACGCCCCGCAGCGACTTCGACGTGATGCTCTTCCACGATACGAAAGACGATGTCGTACCCGTGGACAACTTCTATGCTATGAGCAAGTTCCTCAAGGATCATGGCATCAAAACAGAAGAGTTTGTTGATGAGTATAGTTCCGAAACGATAAAGGAACTCGGCGTCACCAACCATGAGGTATCGGCCCTCACTTTCTTCCTCAGGATTATCGAGTGGATAACGGCGAACTATGAATGATATGGCAAACATCTCGGGACGATGGAAAGGCTGAAAGACAAATACAGACGATTCAAGGAGTGGCAACTGCAGCCCTATCAGGTGGCACCGATCTCCGAGGAAGAGCACAAGTGCGCCACCTGCGGCACGAGCTATCAAGGTAACTACTGCCCACGTTGCGGACAGTCTGCCAAGATCGGCCGCTATTCCTTCAAGAATGCCTTCAAGCTGTTTCTTGATGTCTGGGGCATAGGCAATCGAGGCATGTTTCGCACCTGCCGCGACCTTATATTGCGCCCGGGCTACATGATTCGCGACTATCTCAGAGGAATGCAGATGGCCTACTATCCGCCCTTCAATATGTTCTTCCTGCTCATCACTTTAACACTACTGATAGATACAGGATTGAACATCAAGGGTATAAACCGTCTGGAACCACAGCAGTCATCTATTACACACGAGGATGGCAACAAGGACGAAGCTCAACAGGCTGAAGTACAAGGCAAACATATCTCACCAACGACTGGCAGTTCGCTCTCCAAAGAGGAAAAGCGAGAGCAGGCGAAAAGAAAGGTGGATGAACTCGTCGATAAAACTACGGAATTCATTGACCAGCACATGTCGGCATTTGCGCTTATCTGCCTGTTACTCTTCTCCTGTCCGCTCTGGCTACTATTCCGCCATTGTCCAGCCATCCCCGACTTATGCCTTTCAGAGTGCTTCGTGGCAATGGTATATATCAGCAACATGCTCTCCATCTATACCATTCTCCCCGCACTGTTGTGCTTCAGCTTTAAAGCAGAACTCATCTACAATATTCTGGCCCTGCTACTGGTCACCATACCCATCAAGCAGTTGTCAGGCTACGGCTATTGGGGCACGATCTGGCGATTATCCATAGCCTCCATCACTCTCATCTTCTTTCTCCTATCAGCGTTTATTGCCTCTTTCTTTATTATGCTATTTCTTTGGTAATACTGAAGCCTACACACTGAATATGAACTCGCCCCGTGCAAACTACTGTGCGGGGCGAATCGCTTTCTTCAGAATGAGGAACCTAAAATCTTTGTAATCCACAATATCATCAGGGCAAGACGTCATGTCGTCCACGATAGGACATAACGTTGTCCACAATAGGACGTCACGCCGACCACAATAGGACGTCACGTCCTTTGCGTATATACATATCGTCCTTTACGTATATACATATCGTCCTTTACGTATAGTTGTCTCAACGTGTCTCACCCCACACAAGGGGAAGAGCGGCCAAACTATAGTTACTTCGAAAGCAAACTATAGTTCCCTGCTCAACAAGGCTTAGATGACATTTTGCAAAAAGTTGACGCAAAAACACTCCGAACACTCCGAAACACTCCGAATGGATCCCTCAAAAATGTCAACTACAGATGGCAAACCGTCCATAAGCTTCGGAGTGTTTCGGAGTGTTCGGAGTGTTTTTGCGTCAACTTTTTGCAAGATGTTGCCTAAGCCCTGTCGGGTGGGGCTACTATACTTCGTTGTGCGACGAAGTAGTAGTTGGTCGTGCGTGGAACTATAGTTACTTGCACGAGTAACTATACTTAGTTGAGTTCCAGTAGTGGAACTCGCGAATTCCATAGGTGGAACTGGCCGGAACGGCTGGACGTAAGAAAACATCTGAGAAGTTATCGGATGCTTACGTTATGCATGAGAGCCGCAGTGAGCAGAGTGAGGGCGACGGCGAGGAGTTCGGTGATACGGTTGATGCAGATTGCGGTGCGCATGTCAGCGGTGGTGAGTAGACGGTCGTTGTCCCCGATATAGGGCTTTTCTATCAGTTCACCGAAGTAATAATGGGGACCGCCAAAGCGGCAATTGAGGATTCCTGCGAGGGCAGACTCAGGATAACCGCTGTTGGGGGAGGCATGGCAATGTGCGTATTTCTTTACAAAGGAGAAAAGATCCACTCTCGTCCTGAAGAGGGTGCGGAGTTGATCTGATATTATCATCAGGAGGGCTGTGAGGCGGGCAGGTATGTAGTTGGCGACATCATCCATGTGAGCGGCCCAGCAGCCGAAGTCGCGATAGCGGGCTGTGCGGTAGCCTATCATGGAATCGAGCGTGTTGATCATCTTGTAAGTCAACATTCCCGGTACTCCAAGAAGAGCGAACCAGAAGAGGGGTGCCACGACTCCGTCGCTGAGGTTCTCTGCCAGTGTCTCGAGGGCGGCGGTGCGAACCTCCTGTGCCGAAAGTTCGGAGGTATCACGCCCCACGATACGTGCCACCTGCCGACGTCCCTCGTCCAAGGAACGGTCGAGGGCAAGGAATACATCACGCACCTCACGGATGAGGGTGGTTCCGGCGAGGCTGAAGAAGATCATCACGGCGTTGAACGCAATGAATAATGTATAATGAACAATGTATAATGTATAATTGATGAGAGCGGTTAGGAAGCAGACGAGGGCTATGGTAACGAGAGAGAAGAGGGCTCCCTTCAGTTTGCGGCAACGACCGTGGTTGAGACGATGCTCCCAAAAGCTGATCCATTTGCCGAAGGCCACTATGGGGTGCGGCAACCAGGCGGGGTCGCCGAAAAGGAGGTCGAGGAGCCAACCGCAGAGGAGGGCGATTATGGAAAGATTGAAATATTGAAACATTGAAAAATTGAAGATTAGAGGAAGTGGGAAATGGCGCTGATGAGGGCGTCGTTCGCTTCAGGAGCCTGAGCCGCGATGCGGAAGTGCTGCGGGGTGAGGCCGCGGAAGTTGGCGGCATCGCGAATGAGGATACCATGCTGGGTGGCAAGGTATTCCTTGAGTGCTGCGGCGGTGCTGTGAGCAAGACAGCAAAGCATGAAGTTGGTCTGCGTGGGAGCCACGCTGATACCCGGAAGCTGTAGCAGTGCATCGCGCAGTCGCCGAGCCTCGGCGAGATTTGGTTGGCATAGCAACTCCTCGTGCTGCAAAAGATATTTGCCAGCTTCCACGGCCAACGCCGACACACTCCAGGGACGCAGATAGCGACGCAGCTGTTCTGCCAGCTGCTCATGGGCTGTGATATATCCCAGTCGCAGGCCCGGCACACCGTACATTTTAGTCATGGAATGAATCTGAATAGAATCGGTCGTGCGGCATCCCCAACGTGGCGTCATCACAGGGGCATCGGTGTAGCCCTCGTAGCTCTGATCGAGCACCAGTAGGTCATGTTCTGCCATCATCCGATCGATGTAAAGCTGGTCATAGACTTCGCCCGTGGGATTGTTGGGGTTGCACAACCACATCACCTCTCTCCCACCCTCTTCTACGCCCGCCATCTCGCAGGCATCGGCGTACTCGCTGAACGTGGGTTGCGGGATGACAGGCCGATAGCGAAAGGCATGAGCAATGAGGTAGATAGCCTCGGTGGCGCCACTGGTGACAATGACGCAGGCGGGTTCTATGTCGTGGCGCTCGGCAATCATCTGCTCCAGTGACCACGCCTCGGGTTCGGGGTAGTGGTCAAGCAGGTCGGGCCGCGCTAGCAGATGTGCCATCAAGGCCTCGTGGCTGCCATGGGCGCAGATATTGGATGAGAAATCAATCCGAATATCTTTATATTTGTAGGCGTCATCGCCGTGTCCGTTAATCATTTCTTATCTTTTAAGATTTCATAGAGTCGGGGAATATCCACATAGCGGCGGACATGGTCAGCCAGCTTGTTGTACTGCACCTCCTTGAACTCCGCAAGACTCAGTTCTCTACATTTTTCATTTTTTACTCGTTCACTTTTTATTGTCCCTTTCAGAAGGTGCTCAATAACAGGGACATTGTCGAGAAAACCGTGGATGTAGGTGCCGATGCAGTGATCAGCCTGCAGAACGGCCTCGCTGGTGTCGCTGACGCCCTGATGTATCTCATAGCCCTGACATTCATGACCGTTGAACTTAAAGGTCACCTGACGCGTTGTCTTCTCTGGGGTCATCATGGTGTGGATAGGCAAAAGACCGAGACCGGGAAGGCTGAGGATAGAGCCCTCGATGCCGTCGGGGTCGCTGACTGTCTGCCCCAACATCTGGTAGCCGCCACAGATGCCTACAATCATTTTGCCGTCGCGATGGGCACGCTGGATGGCTTGGGCACAGCCGTTGCGGCGCAACTCCAGGAGGTCATCCAACGTAGCTTTCGTGCCAGGCAGGATGATGATGTCGGCACTGGTGATATCGTTGACGTTGTTAGTATAAAAGAGGTTGACGCGCAGGTCGCGTTCCAACGTGTTGAAGTCGGTGAAGTTGCTGATATGTCGCAGGAGGACAACGGCAACATTGACCTTTCCCTCTGCTGATTGCCTACGCTTTTGCTCGAGACTAACACTGTCCTCTTCTTCGATATAGATGTCCTTGAAATAAGGTACAATGCCGAGAACGGGCACACCGCAGATTTCTTCCAGCATCTTGCGCCCCTCGTCGAAGAGACGCAAGTCACCACGGAACTTGTTGATGATAATGCCCTTTATGCGCTGCTGGTCCTCGGGCGTCTGCAACTTGATGCTGCCATAGCAGGAGGCAAAGACACCACCGCGGTCTATGTCGGCCACAAGGATAACGGCAGCATCGGCATAGCGTGCCATCGGCAGGTTCACGAGATCATGGTCGCGCAAGTTCAGTTCACTGATACTCCCAGCCCCCTCCATGACAATGGGGTTGTACTTGGCGGCCAAACGATCATAGGCTGCATGAACTTCCTCACGCAGGGCGGGGTCGTTGCGCCAATACTCATAAGCGCTTTTATTTCCTATCGGCTTGCCGTTGAGCACCACCTGACTGGTGTGGTCGGAGTTGGGTTTCAGCAGCAGGGGGTTCATGTCTGTATGACAGGGGATGCCGGCAGCCTCAGCCTGCACAGCCTGAGCACGGCCAATCTCCAGACCATCTGGCGTGGCATAGGAGTTCAACGCCATATTCTGCGCCTTGAAGGGAGCGGGATGATAGCCGTCCTGAAGGAAGATACGACAGAGGCCTGTGGCAAGGATGCTCTTGCCTACGTCGCTGCCTGTGCCGGCAAGCATTACGGAACGCATATTCTTCATTCGTTTATCGTTTAGGAAGCAAGGAGTGATAATAGTTTCTGTGGGTCATCAGCCCAGTACCAATGCGGATAACCGGCCCGAATGTTTTTGTAGTGGACAAAGGGTGTGGGAACCTCGGGAATGGTGGTGGAATAGTGGAACTCATGACCGCGCAGCGTGACGCCGTTGAGGACGGTCTCGCGGTAGCCCAGATGGAGGCGTGCGCCTTGCATCGTGGCACTATAGGGAAGGATGCCGCACATGGGCTGACCATCGATATCGCGACAGAGGTACATGAAGCCACCGCACTCCGCCAGCACACATCCTCCCGCGTCGGCATAAGCACGAATCTGCTCACGCATCGCCCTGTTACCGGCCAGTTGCTCTGCAAACAGCTCTGGATAGCCGCCAGGCAGATAGAGCAAGTCGCATTGCGGCAGGTCTGCATCCTGCAAGGGAGAGAAGAAGGATACCGCGCCAAGCCTGCGAAGGGCATCGATATTGGCGCGATAGGTGAAGTTGAAAGCGGCATCGCGAGCTACAGCGATGCGGGAAAAACGAGGCGCATTAAGCTTATTAGTCCTATAAATCCCATTTGCCCTATAAGTCTCATTGGTCCTATAAGTCCCCTCCAGCAGCCTGTCGAGGTCGATGTGCTTTGTCACCTCCTGTGCGGCAAGGGCTATCAGACGTTCCGTCTTCTCACATTCTTGGAGTGTGAGGCCGAGATGGCGGCTTGGAATGACGAGTTCTGAGTTGCGGGGCAGATAACCGAGGCAGGGAACACCAGCATCCTCACAAGCACGACGCAAGGTAGCCAACTGGCGCTCGGAAGCGACGAAGTTGAAGACGACGCCGGCAAGACGAAGCCGGGGATTGAAATTCCGAAAACCATAGATGAGGGGCGCCACGCTATAAGCCACCGCCTTGGCACTGACCAGCAGCAGCACAGGTACGTCAAGTATTTGGGCGACCTCTGCAGCACTGCCACGCGGACCATCGGCACCGTCGAAGAGCCCCATGGCAGCCTCGATGACACAAGCATCGGCATCGCCGCCATAATGCCCGAACAAGGTCTGCACATGAGCAGGGGAAGACATATAGGTGTCGAGGTTCACAGACTCTACGCCGGCTGCCATCTGGTGGAAAAGCGGATCGATATAGTCGGGACCGCTCTTAAAAGGCTGCACAGAGAGCCCCCTGTTACGTAGAGCGCGCAGGAGTCCAAGCGTGAAAGTGGTCTTGCCACAGCCCGAAGAGGGCGCTGCTATCATGAGACAATGAGGCATAACGAGAGATAGATGAGGGTTTCGGTGATCAGGAAGGTGGCACCGCAGCAGTCGCCGGTGTAACCCTGCAAGCGACGGTGCATCCACATAAACAGCGTGATACAGCCGCAAAGCGGCAGCAACAGAGCGATGAGCCACTGCACAGGGGCAGGCATCGCTTCTGGAGCGACAAGGAGGCAGACGGCCAGCGGCAACAGGGCGAGGACGAGGCTCAGAAGGCGTTCCATCCAGGGTGTGCGGACATAGACGAGGCGGTTCTTGGCATCGGCCTCCGTGCGGGCATAGGGCAGGAAGTAGATGATGGTGGCACTGAGCCCTTTGGCCAAGGCATCGGCAGCAACAAGGATGAGGGGTGAGAGACCCGCATCGAAAAGGGCTGTCAGCACATTCCACACGACGAGAACATATAGAATCAGCCCCAGCACGCCATAGGTGCCGATATGGGAATCCTTCATAATAGATAAGGTACGCTCGCGCGATGTGCCACCTCCGAAGCCGTCGCAGAAGTCGGCAAAGCCGTCCTCGTGCAAGGCTCCCGTGAGCAGACAGCGCGACAGCAGGGCCAGCGCCACGCCGACACCCGTAGGTAGCGAGGCCTGTTGGGAGAGCCACAGCACGAGCGCCATCACACCACCCGTGAGCCAACCCGCCAACGGCCACAGCGGTACGACACGCTCAAAGAAGGAGCGCTCCACCGTTGCCAGCCGCCACAGCGGCAGCCGCGTGAAAAACATCAGCGCCGCCAGCGTGCGTTTAAAAATATTTCGTAATCTCTGCATGAGCGAAGTTGTCCATTTCGTTTAACAGATGTACCGCCGACGCCACGAT
>CACZAN010000051.1 GCA_902779165.1 uncultured Bacteroidales bacterium | reverse complement strand
GCTGGTGCACCTGTTCTCCGCAGGAAGGCAAACTCATCGTCAAAGTGCAGAAGACCGAGGCACCGGACGACCGTTCAGACGCCATCATCCTCACTGCAAAAGGATATTACGGCGATACGACCAGTAGCCGGATTATGGTCTATCAAGAAGGTAAAGAAGAAGGTGGAGGAGACGATGATGATGACTACGATGTAGGCAGCTGGTCCGGAACGAAATGGCAGTTAAGTGGTACTTTGACTGTCGACGAAACATCCAATACACCTTCCATCGCAATGGCAGCACTGTCACCTGCTCCGTCAGTGGTTCAGACAGTGATGGTTTTGCCATTTCCGGCCAGTACTCCGGCAGCCGCATCCAATAAGTCCCTTACAACGTGAGGTGGGTGACGGTAGCGTAGTCGGGGATGTTGGCGTAGCCTTGCTCGAGAGGAACGAGGCCGGCGTAAACCATAGCGCAGATTATGGGGCCACCGTGACAGAAGACGGCGATGATGCGGTGGGATGACCGGCCGTCGGCAGTGAGGCGGACGTCCTCAGCCTTCAGTTCTTCGATGAAGGCCGCCACGCGACGGTAGAGGTCCTTAAAGGACTCTCCGTTGCGGGTGGGACTGTCGAGGTAGTTCTCGTAGTATTCACGCAACTGCGGGTCGTTGATTTCATCGAAGCGCTGCATCTCCCAGTCGCCCATATTCATCTCTTTCACGCGCTGTTCCTCGATAGCATCGGGATAACCACAGTAGGCTGCTAACAGCCTGGCGCGTGTCAAGGGGGAGGAATAGACGCGGTCGAAATGAATACCTTCCAGCTGGCGCTTGCAAGCTGCAGCCTCCTCTTCGAAGTTCTCGGAGACGGGCACGTCAGTCCAACCGTAGCAAGTGCCGCGGGGAACAGCAACAGAGGTGTGGCGGATAAGGTAGAGATGCATGGGGATATTAATAATTGAAAGGTTGAAAAGTTGAAAAGTTGAAAAGTTGAAAGGTTGAAAGTTGAAAGGTTGAACGGGATGAACTCAATTTTCAATTTCCTGCAGGATATCTGCCGGCCGGGCAATCAGCGTCGTAGCGCCGTGGTCGAGGAGGAACTGGCGGTCGCGGAACCCCCAAAGAACGGAGATGCAGGGTAGGCCGCTGTTGCGGGCGGTCTGCAGATCCACGTCAGAGTCACCGACATACACAGCATCACCCGCTGCAACCTCCAACTCCTGCAGTGCCAGTCGCACCATATCCGGCGCGGGCTTACGCTGTACGCCCGGTCGCTCGCCAATGGCCACCTCCACGGTATCGCGGAAATAGCGTTCATAGAGTTCATCAACGCCCTCCTGCAACTTATTACTAACAATAGCCAAACGTAATCCTTTGTCTTTCAGCGCAAGAAGCATCTCAGGAATGCCGTCATAGAGACGTGTCTTGATCTGACAGTGGTCAACGTAGTAGCTTTTGAAGTCGGCAAACACGCGCTCAAAAAGTTCGTCGGCAGTCGCCTCGGGCACGGCACGCAGCATCAGTCGCCGCACACCATTACCCACGAACTGCCGCACTTCGTCGATCGAACGCTGCGGCAGGCCATTTCGGTGGAGTGCCCAGTTCGCAGCATCAGCCAGATCTTCGAGTGTGTCGAGCAGTGTGCCATCGAGGTCCAAGACCACCGCCCTGTATTTCAGCGCCTTAGTTTCCAATCTTGTAGCCTGTGCCAGATTTCTTGCTGGACTGAGTCTTGCTCTTGGAAGAAGTAGAGCTCGTAGTCGTGGAGGTGGAAGACGCTGCGGCCTGTGCGGCCTGACCATAGGTGGCTTTCACCGTCGGAATGTTCTTCTGAAGCTCGGAGATACGCTTAGAGCTGCTGGGGTGGGTGCTGGCGAACTGCGGTACGGAAGTGGTGCTTACGGCCTCCATCTTCTGCCAAAGCGTGACGGCGGCATCTGCATCATAGCCTGCCACCGTAGCCAAGACGATACCAATGTAGTCTGCTTCCAGCTCGTGCTTGCGCGAGAACGGAAGCAGGGCACCATATTGTGTTCCGAGGCCATAGGCCGTAGCCACCGCCTGCTGAATGGTCGAGCTGCTGTTAGCCGTCACCGTTCCCAGCACCTGGCTTCCCAGACTCGTCAGCATCTGCTGGCTGGCACGTTCCTGACCGTGTTTTGCAATAGCGTGCCCTACCTCATGTCCTATCACCGCAGCCAGCTCATCGTCAGCATCTGCGCCATTACCGGCGAGAGCCACCATTCCTGTATAAACGACGATCTTTCCGCCAGGCATACAAAAGGCGTTTAGCTCCGGACTGTTGACGAGGTTGAACTCCCATGCATAGTTCTGCAGGTCGGCCTCCTGTCCCGAAACCTTCAGATAAGCCTCGGCCGCGGCAGCAATGCGTTGGGCAATCCCTTTCACGCGCGCCGTTGCCTGGGCGTCTGTCGACAGCTGTGCGGTCTGCATATAAGATTGATACTCTGCGAGACTTGCAGCAAGCACTTCAGACTCCGAAACAAGACTCAACTGCTTGCGACCAGTCATCGAGACCGTGCTGCAAGCGGCCATAAATAAACCGCAAAGCGGCAAAAGAAGAGATTTTTTGTTCATATCAGTACTGTTTTGATTGATTTCTGCTGCAAAAATACACTAAGTTCTCCGCCCGACCAAATTTTCTGCGATTTTTCTTCACGATGACTTCAAAATTCATGTTTCGTGCGAAGAGTTCTAATACATAGAGTTACCCCCATTTTCTTAAAGCCTAAAGTGAACCATGCAATACATTTTGGGAAACTTTTACCATGTCGCGAATTTTCATTTCGCTGATAATCAGTATACTTACAAATTATTTTGGAAAACTTTGAAAAAAAACAGAGAAAATTCTTGCACGTTTCGGAGAATCTTCATACCTTTGCAGCGTCATTTCGGCCAAGATGTAGGCGAAAGAGCAAAAATACCCCTATTTCAAACGAACTTAATCCTCTAACAATAAACATTAAACCTCAATATGATCCAGACAGTAGTCAAACGTGACGGACGCATCGTCGGTTTCAACGAAGAGAAGATTGTTGCCGCTATCCGCAAAGCTATGCTTCGCACCGACGAGGGCGAAGACGAACACCTCGTACATCAAATTGCAGACCGCATCGCCATGCGAGGCAAGCCGCAAATGACCGTGGAAGAAATCCAGGACCTTGTGGAGCTCGAACTCATGAAGAGCGCCCGCAAGGACGTGGCCAAGATATATATCCAGTACCGCAACCAGCGCAGTATCGCTCGCAAGGCAAAGACGCGTGAGATGTTCCTCGAGATCATCAACATCAAGAGCAACGACGTCACGCGCGAAAATGCAAATATGAACGCAGACACGCCCGCGGGAATGATGATGAAGTTTGCTTCTGAGACCACCAAGCCTTTCGTTGACGACTACCTCCTCAGCGACGAGGTGCGCGAGGCCGTGAAGAAGAACTACCTCCACATTCACGACAAGGACTACTATCCCACGAAGTCGCTGACCTGCGTGCAACACCCGCTGGATCATGTGCTCGAAGGAGGGTATATGGCCGGACACGGCGAGAGCCGTCCCGCTAAACGTATTGAGACCGCCAGCGTGCTGGCCTGCATCAGCATGGAGACCGCCCAGAACGAGATGCACGGCGGACAAGCAATCCCTGCTTTCGACTTTTACCTTGCACCTTACGTACGCCTCACCTTCATCGAGGAAATGAAGAACCTGGAAGCCTTATACGGTGCTGATTACAGCCATCTTTATCAGGTGGAATTGAAAGATTACCTGAAGAAGGACCTCAACGGCCTGGAGGGCGAGGAGCGCATCATCCAACACGCGGTGAACAAAACCGTGGGTCGCGTGCATCAAGCCATGGAGGCATTCATCCATAACATGAACACCATCCACAGCCGCGGTGGCAATCAGGTTGTATTCTCTTCTATCAATTACGGTACAGACACGAGCGCAGAAGGCCGCTGCATTATCCGCGAAATCCTGAACTCCACGTACGAAGGTGTGGGCAGCGGTGTCACTGCCATCTTCCCCATCCAGATATGGAAGAAGAAGCGCGGCGTCAGCTACCTCCCCACGGATCCCAACTACGACCTCTACCTGCTCGCCTGCAAGGTCACCGCACGCCGCTTCTTCCCCAACTTCCTGAACCTTGACGCCAGCTACAACCAGGATCCCGACTGGCGCGAAGACGACCCCAAGCGCTATATCCATGAGGTGGCAACGATGGGTTGTCGCACACGCGTTTTCGAGAACCGCTTTGGGCCGAAGACCAGTATTGGACGAGGCAACATCAGCTTCTCGACTATCAACATCGTGAAACTCGCCATCGAATGTATGAGCATCGAAGACGAGGAGCAGCGCATTGCCGCCTTCTTCGCCAAACTCGATAACCTGCTCGAAATTACCGCCCGTCAGCTCCACGAGCGCTTCGAGTTCCAAAAGACCGCCTTTGCCAAGCAGTTCCCGTTGCTCATGCACAGCCTTTGGTTAGGCTGTGAGAAGCTGGGACCCAACGACACCATCGAGAGCGTCATCAACCAGGGCACTCTCGGCATCGGCTTCATCGGACTGGCAGAATGCCTCGTGGCCCTCATCGGCAAGCACCACGGCGAAAGCCCCAAGGCACAGGAACTGGGACTGAAGATTGTGACCTACATGCGCGACCGCGTCAACGATTTCAGCGAGCGCTACCGCCACAACTACAGCGTCCTCGCAACTCCCGCCGAGGGTCTCAGCGGCCGCTTCACACGCGGCGACCAGAAGGAGTTCGGCAAGATTCCAGGTATCACCGACCGCGAGTACTACACCAACTCCAACCACGTGCCCGTCTACTACAAGTGCTCTGCCCGCCACAAGGCTGAAATCGAAGCACCCTACCACTGCCTCACCCGCGGCGGACACATTTTCTACGTGGAGATTGACGGCGACGCCACCCACAACCCCGAGGCCGTGATGAACATTGTCGATATGATGGATGCTATGGATATCGGCTACGGCAGCGTCAATCACACCCGTGTCCGCTGCATGGACTGTGGCTATGAGACCGCTGACCACATCGATGAGTGCCCCCACTGCCATAGCACCAACCTCGACCGCCTGCAGCGCATCACCGGCTACCTCGTAGGCACCACAGATCGCTGGAACCGTGCCAAACTCGCCGAGCTCAACGATCGAGTCATCCATAATACTGATTATTTACAATTTAAGGAATAAAGAAACGGAAACCCCTCTCCAAGCGTGGAGAGGGGATAAAGACAGTAAAATGGAAGAAAATAAGGAAAATTGTCTTCAAGTCTTGGATATTCTTGAAGACACCACGGTTGATGGACCCGGGTTCCGAACCTCCATCTACTGTGCAGGTTGTACCCACCACTGCCCAGGCTGCCACAACCCGCAATCCTGGGCCAAGGATTGCGGAAAGAAGCAAAGCGTGGAGGAGATTATGCAGGTCATTGAGGCCGATCCCTTCGCCAATGTCACCTTCAGCGGAGGCGACCCCATGCAGCAGGCCGAAGGCTTCACAGCCCTCGCGCAGGCTATTCGTAAACGCACCACAAAGAACATCTGGTGCTACACGGGCTACACCTTCGAGAAGCTTCTGAACATGCCTGCCCAGCGCAAGTTACTCGAACTCCTCGATGTGCTTGTCGACGGGCCCTTTGTCGAAGCTCAGCGCGACACCACCCTACTCTTCCGCGGCTCCAAGAACCAACGCCTCATCGACGTACCTCGTTCCCTCGCAGCAGGCAAAGTCGTGGGATGGACCCGCGCTTAATTTAGGTTTATCCTGAAACTCCTAAAAAGCCAAGGACGCGCTCCCCCGCCTCCTTGGCTTTCTTTGTTCACATGTCTTCCCGAAGGAATGAGCGGGTACAACGAGAAGTTTAACAAAAAATAACGGGGAAAATCATCGGGGTAAAAAAAATAAAGTGTAACTTTACACGCTCAAACAGCATTTCGACAACGATTTGGCCGCCTGCAGCTGTGGAAACGAGGTCTGAGATGCTAAAGAAAAGCAATGATTATCAAGACCATAGAATTTCAAACTTCACTATTTATACATCATCACTTAAAAACTAAAGAAAGATATGCGCAATTCTGTTATCACCTTCCCCGTACCGGCTAATGAGCCGGTGAAGAGCTACTTAGCTGGCTCCCCCGAACGTGTGGCCCTCGAAGCCGAGCTCAAACGTCAAAGCAACATCGTCGTTGATATCCCCATCATCATCGGCGGCAAGGAAATCCGAACAGGCAACACGGGCACCGTGACCTGTCCCCACGACCACAAGCACGTGCTCGCCACTTACCACAAGGTCAGCGAGAAAGAAGTGCAGCTGGCTATCGAGACAGCCATGAAAGCCTGGGAAGAATGGTCCAAGACCGACTGGACCGTTCGTGCCGGAATCGCAATGAAGATGGCAGAACTGCTGGCCACCAAGTACCGTCCCATCATGAACGCTGCTTGTATGCTCGGCCAGAGCAAGAACATCTATCAGGCAGAAATCGACTCCGCCTGCGAAACCATCGACTTCTTCCGCTACAACGTGCACTACGCCTCGAAGATCTACTCCATGCAGCCCAAGGACGGCGCGGGCAACATCAACCACACGGAATACCGCCCGCTGGAAGGCTTCGTGCTGGCAGTGACGCCGTTCAACTTCACCTCCATCGCCTCCAACCTCTGCATGACACCGGTGCTGATGGGCAATGTGGCCGTGTGGAAGCCCTCTACCACGGCCCTGCTCTCCAACTACTACCTCATGCAGCTCTACAAGGAAGCCGGACTGCCCGACGGCGTCATTAACTTCCTGCCTGGCAGCGGAGCCCTTATCGGCAAGGTCTGCACCGAAAGCAAGTACTTCGCCGGCATCCATTTCACAGGTTCCACGGCCACCTTCAAGAGCCTCTGGAGTCAGGCCTGCTCGAACCTCGACCGCTACATCTCCTACCCGCGCCTCGTGGGCGAGACGGGCGGCAAGGACTTCATCTTCGTGCATCCCTCTGCCGACCCGAAGGCTGTCGCCACGGCTGCCTTCTGCGGTGCCTTCGAGTTCCAGGGCCAAAAGTGCTCTGCCGCCAGTCGCATGTATATCCCGAAGAGCCTGTGGCCCACGGTGCTGGAGGACATGAAGCGCATGGCTGCTGAAATCAAGATGGGCGACGTACTCGACCCGATGAACTACGTGAATGCCGTCATCGACGAGGCCAGCTTCGACAAGTGCAAGAGCTATATCGACTTCGCACAGGCTGCTGCCGACGCAAAGGTGGTACTGGGCGGCACCTGCGACAAGAGCGTGGGATGGTTCGTAGAACCCACCATCATCGAGACCTCCAATCCGCGTTTCAAGTCGATGGAAGAAGAGATCTTCGGTCCCATCATCACCGTCTATCCTTATGACGACGACAAGGTGGACGAAACCGCAGCCCTTTGCGACGAGACCTCACCCTACGGCCTCACCGGCGCCGTCTTCGGTCGCGACCGTTTGGCCGTAGAGAAGATTGCAGACCGCCTGGCCTACGCCGCCGGCAACTTCTACATCAACGACAAGCCCACGGGCGCCGTAGTCGGTATGCAACCCTTCGGCGGAGCACGTGCCAGCGGCACCAACGACAAGGCTGGCGGCGAGTTCAATCTCATCCGCTGGATCATCCCGCGCGTCATCAAGGAGACCCTTGTCAGTCCCACAGATTACCGCTACACTTATATGAAATAAAAGACCTACCCCCGCCCCCTCCCAAAAGGGAGGGGAGGGAGGGTTTGCACATCATCCCATAACTAATTATAGCTTTCCATTATGAAAAAATTTTTGACTTGTTTTGCTATAAGTATCATAACATTGATAACTGCCTGCAACACCCCTCCCTCACGAGAAGCAGTGGGAGGTGGCGCTGACGGGAGCGAGCCTACTATTGTGGTGTCGTCAGTTCCCGACTCCCTTGGCTTGGACTCCTTCTACGTAAAGTATGTCGATGTCAACGGGTTGCCGCTGGTGTCGTCGTGGCGCGTTCCCGACTCTGCCTTCGTGGCAGCACACAGGACCTTGTACGCGATGACCTGTATGCTGAAGCCCGAAGTACTGCAGGCAATGATACAGGCGAAAGCCCGCGTGGCCATCATGGCCCGCTATGAAGGCACCACCGACCTGCCCGAGCACCACTACCTCATCAACGACACGTCCCTCAACTGGGACCTCCGTGCCCGCGGACTCGGCGGCACCGTCGAGGAACCGCTGACGAGTTGTGCAGAGGAGAATGTGCTGGCCTACCAGATTGACAAATATCACGCTGAGGACATCCTCATCCATGAGTTTGCCCACGCTATCCATTGCATCGGACTGATGATTGCCGAGCCGGAATTCGACAGCCGCCTCAAGCAGCTCTATGAGAACGCTAAGGCCAGCGGAATCCTCGATGGCACCTACCGCATCACCGACCACATGGAATACTTCGCCGAAGCCGTGCAGGACTGGTTCAACGTCAACGCCGAGATGCCTCACCCCGACGGCAAGCACAACTGGTGCAACACGCGCGAGGAACTGCGCGACTACGACCCCGACCTCTATGCCCTTCTCTCCGAGTACTTCCCTGAGACCGACATGCAAATCAGCAAGCACCAGAAAATCAACAACTGCCACAAACCCTGATGGCATCTGTTGCGCAGCTGCGTGCCCCTATTAATATTTGCGCGCCCCTGTTATTTGCATCTCTGTTGCATCTCTGCGTGCCACTGTTATTTGATATTTGCGCGCCACTGTTATTTGCATCTCTGTTGCATCCCTGCGCGCCACTGTTATTTGATATTTGTGCGCCCCTGTTATTTGCATCTCTGTTGCATCTCTGCGTGCCACTGTTATTTGATATTTGTGCGCCCCTGATATGGAAATGAGCCCCCCTCCCCACCTCAATGACTGCCGCCCCGTGCCCCAGATGCATCAGCGCAGCATCCACCATGATTATCATGGCCGAGGCATCTACCTCATCACCCTCTGCACCGAAGGGCGCAAGCCCCTGCTGGGAACGCTGGTGGGCAGCAGCCTCGACGAAGCAGCCATAGCGCCCACAGCCTTAGGCCACGAGGTGCTGCGATGCTGGGAGCAGATTCCCGAAGTCCAGCGCCAGCTGGCAGCGGAGAAGGCGGCAAAGACAGGGCATCCCTGCGAGCGCGACATCAGCCTGCTGGACTACCAGCTGATGCCCGACCATTTCCACGGCATCATCTTCGTCCGCAAGGACATGGACATCGCCCTCGGCGACATCATTCGCGGCTTCATGGTGGGCTGCACGAAAGCTTTCAACGGCAGAGATCCGCGCGAATACGCGCTCCACCCAACCACTACTCCCTCCCAGCCTGCCTCCTCCCAGCCTGCCTCCCTGCAGCCCTCCTCCCAGCCTGCCTCCTCCCAGCCTGCCTCCCTGCAGCCCTCCTCCCAGCCTGCCTCCTCCCAGCCTGCCTCCCTGCAGCCCTCCTCGCAGCCTGCCTCCTCCCAGCCTGCCTCCCTGCAGCCCTCCTCCCAGCCTCCCTCCCTGGTCGGGTGCCGCGCGTATTCGCGCGGAACCTCCCCCCTCCGCCCCCTCTGGGAAAAAGGCTACCACGACCGCCTTCTCCTGCACGAGGGCCAGCTGCAGAATATGATAGACTACGTCCGCGATAATCCCCGTCGCCTCATGCTCCGCCGCCAGCACCGCAAGCTCTTCATCGTGCAGCGCCATGTTCGCTATGCCCGCTGGGCATTTTCTGCTATTGGCCAGGTGCAACTGCTGGATGCTCCCCTCGTCGCCGTGCATGTGCGCCGCTATTTCACCGCCGAGCAACGGCGAGACTACATGAATGGTTGCATCCTTGCAGCCCGCCGCGGTGCTATCCTCATCAGCCCCTTCATCAGCGAGCATGAGAAGCGGGTGCGCGACGAGGCATTCCGCGAGGGGCTATTCTGCATCCAGCTATGCTCCGAGCCGTTCTCGGACTATCATAAGCCTCCCGGCGAGCTCATCGAGCACTGCTCCAGCGGCCACCTGCTGCTCCTCACCTTGGCCGCCGGCAACGCCCAGGAGCGCCGCATCACCCGTGACGAATGCACCTCCCTCAATGCCGTTGCCGAAAGCATGGCACGACAAAGTAAAGAAAACATATAATATAACCCTCAACCCCCACAATACACCTATGCACATCTCCAAAGAAAGCTACCTGCGCCGCCGCGCAAAACTGAAGTCTGACCTCGGCAGCGGACTGCTGCTCTTCCTCGGAAACGCCGAGGTGGGCATGAACTACGCCGACAACACCTATCAGTTCCGCCAGGACTCCACGTTCCTCTATTTCTTCGGCATCGACAATCCTGACCTCGCCGCCATCATCGACATCGACGAGGACCGCGAAATCGTCTTCGGCAACGAGCTGACGATAGACGACATCGTGTGGACCGGCACACTGCCCACCCTGAAGGAACGCGCCAGCGCCTACGGCATCACCGACACCCGTCCCATGAGCGATCTGAAGAGCTACCTCGACAGTGCCCGCAGCAAGGGACAGCCCATTCATTTCCTACCTCCTTACCGCGGCGATCACCGAGTGTGGCTGTGGGAATTATTAGCTGTGGAACCTGCCGCACAGGCTTCGCGCGCCAGCGTTCCTTTCATAAAAGCCATCGTTGCGCAGCGCAACTACAAGAATTTAGAGGAGATCCGCCTCATCGAAGAGAGCGTAGACCTCAGCACGGAGATGCACCTCGCCGCCTACCGCACTGTGCGGCCGGGGATTCACGAATCTCAGGTGGCCGCTGCTGTTGAGGAAGTGGCTTGTCGCCACGGCAACGCCCTCGCTTTCCCCACGATAGCGACCGTGCAGGGACAGGTGCTGCACAACCACGGCTTCATCCACACCTGCCAAGAGGGCAACATTTTCCTCCTCGACGCCGGCGCCGAGACCCGCTCGCACTACTGCGGCGACCTCTCGTCCTCCATGCCCGTTGGTGACCGCTTCACCGAGCGCCAGAAGACCATCTACGAGATTCACCTCGCCAGCTTCCTTGCCGCCGTAGATACCCTCGCCGTCGGCGTTCCCTTCCGCGAAGCCCACATCGCCGCAGCCACCAAGATCTGCGAAGGGATGAAAGCCATCGGGCTGATGAAGGGTGACCCCGCCGAGGCAGCACGCATCGGCGCCTATGCCCTCTTCTTCCCCTGCGGACTGGGCCACATGGTCGGCCTCGATGTGCATAACATGGAAAACCTCGGCGAACAGTACGTCGGCTACCTCGACGGCGACAAGAAAAGTACACAGTTCGGCTTCAAGAGCCTGCGCCTGGCACGTCCTCTGGAGCCCGGCTTCGTCTTCACCGTGGAGCCCGGCATCTATTTCATTCCCGAGCTGATGGACAAGTGGCAGGCCGAGCACCAGTTCACCGATTTCATCTGCTACGACAAACTCCAACCATGGCGCGACTTCACCGGCCTGCGCAACGAACTGAACTACGCCGTGCTGCCCGACGGCACCGTCAAGCTCCTGGGCACCATCAAGAAACCCATGAGCATAGAGGAAGTCTACGAAGCCAAGAATTCCTGAAATCCCAAGAGAACCAAAGAAGACTTAAGACATCATAGGAAATCTCAGCACAGGAATTCCTAATCCCCCATTAAAAAATCAAGCATGAATTTCAGTATTAAATACCCCGCCAACGAAGGCGGCATGAACGAGCGCATCAAGCGCCTGCGCCAGCAGAACTTCGACACCCCCACCACGCTCAGCATCGAGCGCGCCCTCATCGAAACCGAGTTCTACAAGAAGAACTACGGCACGATGCCCACCCCCGTGCTTCGCGCCAAGAACTTCTATGAGATCTGCAAGAAGAAAACCATCTACATCGGGGACGACGAACTCATCGTGGGCGAACGCGGACCTCTGCCCAAAGCCGTGCCCACCTTCCCCGAGCTCACCTGCCACAGCGTCGAAGACCTCCACACCCTCGACACCCGCGAGCTCCAGAGCTACCACATCTCACAGGAAGACATCGACACCTACGAGCGCGAAGTCATCCCCTACTGGGCCGGCAAGACCCAGCGCGAGCGCATCTTCAACCACGTCAGCAAGGAGTGGGAAGAAGCCTACCACGCAGGCGTCTTCACCGAGTTCATGGAACAGCGCGCCGCCGGGCACACCGCCATGGACGGCAAGATGTACCACGAAGGCCTCCTCGACGTGAAAGCACGCATCCAGAAGCGCATCAGCCAGCTCGACTACATCTACGACCCCGAAGCCACCGACAAGCAACAGGAACTCGAGGCCATGGCCATCTCCTGCGATGCCGCCATCCTCTTCGCCGAGCGACATGCCGAACTGGCAGAAAAGATGGCCGCCCAAACCAACGACCCACTCCGCAAGGCGGAGCTGCTGAAAATAGCAGACGTTTGTCATCATGTGCCCGCCCACGCACCCCGCGACCTCTGGGAAGCCATTCAGATGTACTGGTTCGTGCACTTGGGCACCGTCACAGAGCTCAACGGATGGGACTCCATGAACCCCGGACACATCGACCAGCACCTCTTCCCCTTCTACCAGCAGGGCATCGCAGAAGGCACACTGACCCGCGACCAAGCCAAGGAACTCATCTCCTGCCTCTGGATCAAGTTCAACAACCAGCCCGCACCGCCCAAAGTCGGAGTCACAGCACTTGAGAGCGGCACCTACAACGACTTCACCAACATCAATATCGGTGGCATAGACCGCAACGGCAACAGCGCCGCCAACGAGATCTCCTACATCATCCTGGAAGTCCAGGAAGAGCTCCACGAACTGCAGCCCGGCCTCAGCATCCACATCGCCGAAAACACCCCCGACGACTTCCTCCTCGCAGGCATACGCGTCATCCGTCAGGGCCACGGCTACCCCTCCGTCTTCAACCCCGACACCTACGTGAAGGAGATGACCCGCGCCGGCAAAAGCCTCGATGATGCACGCGAAGGAGGCTGCTCGGGCTGCATCGAAGTCGGAGCCTTCGGAAAAGAAGCCTACCTGCTCACCGGCTACCTCAACACTCCGAAAATTTTGGAAATCACCCTCAACAACGGCATCGACCCCGAGACCGGAAAGAAACTCGGCCTCCAGACCGGCGACCCGCGCACCTTCCAGAGCTTCGAGGAACTCTACGACGCATGGCACCGCCAGATGGAATACTTCGTCAACCTCAAACTCAGCGTCAACAACTACATTGAACGCATGTTCTCGCTCTACGCCCCCGCCACCTTCCTCAGCCTCTACATCGACGACTGCATCGAGAAAGGCAAAGACTACTACAGCGGCGGCGCACGCTACAACACCACCTACATCCAATGCACCGGCCTCGGCACCATCACCGACTGCTTCACCACCCTGAAGAAGCACGTCTTCGAGGACAAACGCTACACCATGGACGAAATCCTCACCGCCTGCAAAGACAACTGGCAGACAGAGGAGGTACTCCGCACCTACATCCGCAACCACACCCCCTTCTTCGGCAACGACGACCCGTACGCCGACGACATCGCCGTGCGCGTCTACGAAGACCTGGTGAAAGCCATCGAGGGACGCCCCAACACCCGCGGCGGCAAGACACAGCTGAACATGCTCTCCACCACCTGCCACAACTACTTCGGCAGCGTCTGCGGAGCCACACCCAACGGCCGTTTCGCCCACTTTGCCATCAGCGACGGCACCTCGCCCGCCCACGGCAGCGACAGCCACGGACCCACCGCCGTCATCAAGTCACTCGGCAAACTCGACCAAACGAAGAGCGGCGGCACACTCCTCAACGTCCGCTTCGTGCCCAACCTGCTGAAGCGCGAGGAAGACATGCGCAAACTCGGACACCTCATCCGCACCTACTTCAAGTTCGGCGGCCACCACATCCAGTTCAACATTGTCGACACCGCCACCCTCCTCGACGCACAGCAGCACCCCGACCAGTACCGCGACCTCCTCGTACGCGTTGCCGGCTACAGCGACTACTTCAACGACATGACCGAGCAGCTGCAGAACGAAATTATCGCCCGCACGGAAAACGAGGAAGTATAAACCACTTCCCGTCTTCCGTCCCGCCCGAAGGCCAGCGGAGCCCCTTGTCTGGCCGCGGATGACCTGTCGATTCCGGCAAGACGTTTCTTTGTTTCGTCCGACACGACCCGTCGTCTTGACTAGGATGTACCCTTGTCCTCGTCAAGACGTACCTTTGTCTTCGCCAAGACGTCCATTCGTTACACCCCACACGTCCCGTCATCCCCGACCGATTCAAAAAAAAGCAGATAGTAAAACAATGCTCCGAGTACTGGAGCTGCTGAGACTTCAAAACTAAAAACTCACAGAAAACTCGCAAAAACTCGCTGAAAATCAGAAAAAACTCGCAGGAGATGCCCGCAAAAGGGCAGAACAGAACATAAAACTCGCAAAAACAGGACGGCGGTGGAAGTGTGCTTCCGCCGCTCTTTTTTTGTCCGCACCTTTGCACCAGCATTCCGCAAAGAGCATCCACGTTGAAAAAAAACAGGACAAATCCCGCAAAAAAATCATACAACCAACATTCATTCAAAAAAACAAAAAACAAGAAATATTATGCGCGAATACGTTCACCTCCACCGCAAGATTGTAGCATCGTGGGTTTTCGAAGACCCACGACGGCTGCAGCTGTTCATCTACCTACTGGCAAAGGCTGACGAGAGGGGAGTCTTGCGGCTGAGCGTGAACGGATATGCAAACGCCTATGGATACCAGAGAATGCAGGTCGTAAGAATCCTGCAGGCTATGGAGGAAGAGGGCATAATTGTTC
>CACZAN010000050.1:702-17596 GCA_902779165.1 uncultured Bacteroidales bacterium | reverse complement strand
CTCGGAGAAGGGTCTCTCTAATCCCTCAAACGGCGGCACGTTCTATAACACCGACGGCCAGTTCCACACCTACCGCTAT
This sequence comes from uncultured Bacteroidales bacterium, assembly GCA_902779165.1. Classification (GTDB taxonomy): domain Bacteria; phylum Bacteroidota; class Bacteroidia; order Bacteroidales; family Bacteroidaceae; genus Physcousia. Next base: position 17,517 of record CACZAN010000050.1, on the reverse strand, counting down.
GCCGTTACTCCCGACCGCCGGATCTTTGTCTATCGCGACGGCCTGCCAATAGACACCTTCCGTGTTGCCGATTTGGCGTTGCAGCCCGAGTGGTGTGAAACAAACGGACCTGTTAAGAAGAACCTGCTGAGGAATGGTAACTTCGAGGGTGAATACAACTTCTCCGAGTCGCAGAACATCACGAAGTTCATCGAGGGTTGGGACGTCTACCCCTACGATCAGTACAACTCCTACCAAGACATCGACCGTGAGGAGCGCTCTAATGAAGTGGACCAGAACAATCACGTGCTGAGCATCCACCGCTATATGTGGAACGACGGCTGGGCCGATGCAGAGATCTCACAAATAGTCGATGTTGCCTCTGATGACATCTACACCTTCTCAGCTCTTGCGAAGGGCGGTCAGTACAGCGGTAGTGCTCTTGGCAGCATCCGCATTCAGGACCTTCAGAACGACAATAACAACGTCCGCCTGAATGTGACGAGCGATAGCTATCAGCAGTACAGCGTGGACTTCGAGACGAAGGCGAACACCAAGCAGATTCGTATCACCTTCCAGCTGGGACGTGCGAAGTGGGGTGCCAGCACCTCCGCCTTCAAGATTGATGATGCCCGCCTCATAGGAACTAGTCGTATTCCGACGGCTCAGGTAGGTTTCGAGAACCTGGATGCTGAGATAGCTTACTTCGCAATCGATCCCTCCGGTGCCTATGCTCCCGTATTGCCCGGTTTGACGGTTGAGGATATTAACGATGCCGTGAAGACTGCTACCAATATGGATGGCAAGCTTCGTGGTCGCATCGTAGCCGGACGGCTCGAGCTCCTTGGAGTCGAGGACCATTCACGGGTCGTTGTCTATGAAGTTGATGGCAGGCAGGTTGCTGCTCTCAACGATTACTCTGGTAAACGCGGCATCGCTCTTCCACGTCGCGGCATTTATGTCGTGGCAGTGTTCAAGGATGGAAAGAAGCAAGTTATTAAGGTGATGTAAAATGAACAAGATAAAGATTCTGTTGATGGCATTAGCCTTGATCCCCTCCCTCTCGATGAGAGGGCAGGGGACCTTCAAGCCCGGTCAGACCTGGAATGATGTAAATGGTTCTGCCATCAATGCCCATGGTGGATGTGTAGTCTTTCATGACGGTAAGTACTATTGGTTTGGCGAGCAACGCAACAACAGCAAGAGCGATGGTATCAGTTGCTACCGCAGCAGCGACCTTTATTCTTGGACAAAGTTGAGTCGTGCTGTATCGCCCACAGGCACCCAGACCGATGAAAACCGCGACATAGCCAGCGGCCGTACGCTCGAACGTCCGAAGGTGGTCTATAACGAGCAGACAGGTAAATGGGTGATGTGGATTCATTGGGAGAACGGCAGCGACTACGGCCAGGCCAAATGTGCTGTATGTACAGCTGATAAGGTCGAAGGTCCCTACACCCTCGTAGATGTATTCCGCCCCAATGGCTGTGATTCTCGCGACCAGACAGTCCTCGTGGATACCGACGGTGCTGCCTATCATGTCTATTCTACGAATATGAATAGCAATACCAACATTGAGCGACTCACTCCCGACTATCTGCAGCCTGAATCCGACTTCGTCGTTCAACTGAAAGGACGTCGCTTTGAAGCTGCTGCGCTGTTCAAAGTGGGCGACATCTACTATGGCCTGTTTTCCGGTTGCACAGGCTGGGATCCCAATCCCGGCCGCTATATGTGGACTTACGATCTGATGAACGAGACGTGGAATGCTCCCGCAGACTTCAAGGCCAGCGACGGCAGTACAGGTATCAACTTCTGCATCGACAACGGCAAGAACAACAGCTATCAGAGCCAAAGCAACTTCGTATTCCCTGTTCCTGGCAAGGACAAATGCTTCATCTATATGGGCGACCGCTGGAACTCGTCGAACGTTCAGTCCAGCAAGCACGTTTGGTTGCCTCTGAGCGTTCGTTCCGGCTATCCGACCGTTCGCTGGTATGACTCTTGGACGCTCTCTGTCTTCGACGAGATGTATCGTATGAAGCGCATGAAGACCATCGAGGACGGAGCTGAAGGCTACCTGTTGGAGAAATACAGCAACCGCATCATTTCGCGTCCGAAGAGCTCGCTCACCATAGAGGATGACGGCGCATCGAATCTCGCCCTCATCTTCCATAAGACCAGTAAGCCTTATACCTATAAGATAGAAGACAAGAATTCGGGTAAATATCTCGAAAGCGTATTTGGCACCACGCGTTGGCAGGCAGAAGCCGACACGACCTCGCAGGAATGGGTCTTCTGGCTTGAAGAGGACGGTTACTTCCGTATCGAGAATGCTGCTGATGGCGTATGCCTCTCAGTATCAGGCAACACGACGGAGGCTGGTACCACCATCTATATGGCTTCCGCCTCGAAGAATGTTCACCAGAGTTTTGCTCCCTACTTCGATTCCGTTGCGCACCCCGACTATGAGGAAGCAGATATGTGGAGCCGTGCTTATCTTGAAGCAAACAGAGAGGCGATGCAACAGCAGAGTCTGGCTCTGAGCATCGAGACCGTAAGCGTTGAGACTCTACGTAGAGACGTGTTCTTTGATATCAGTGGTCGCAGGGCTCAAGCCACCTTGCGTCGTGGCCTATACATCTTCAACGGAAAGAAAGTACTGATTAAGTAATTCGCATGAAGCTCCGTCTGCCCCTCGTCCTCGCCTTTGTGGCCTTCGCACTCTGTTTTCTGCTTGGGCCGTTGCAACCATACCTTCGTGAAACGGGGGCGCTGACGCCGTTCTACGCCGATGAGTTCACCTTCAGCAAGCTGCTTGGCGAGCCTTGTGGCCTCCTTTTCCAAGTGGCGGCAGGCATGCAGAGCTGTTTCGCACGTCCGTGGTTAGGTGCTATCCTCTTTACCGCAGTGCTCGTGGCTGTTGCATACGTACAGCGGTGGGCCTTCCGCATTAGTGATGCGTGGTTCGGCCTGTGCTGGGTGGCTCCCTTCGCCTTGTTGACCAACTACACCCAACTGGGCTATCTCATCTACACGCTGAAGCACCCGGCCGTGGCCTTTACGCCTGCGCTCGGTATGTTGGCCGCCATCGCCCTGATGGGCCTGTGGTTGCGGCTGAAATCGTGGTGGTGGAACGTGGCCTTTGTACTGTTAGTCCCCATTGTCGGCTTTTGGCTCTTGGGTGCCTATGGCTTGCTTGTGCTGCCGTTGTTGGGTTTCTGCGAAGCCGGCGTTGCGCGTTGGGGGCTGCGTGAAGATTCGTCCATATCATTTAAAACCTCTTCAATGTTCAGCGAAGCCGGCGTTGAGCGTTGGGGGCTGCGTGAAAAGTTGACCCGCCACTCGCGTGGGTATCACATGCTATGGGGCTTGGCGCTTTTTGCGCTGGGATTCTTGTTGCCCGTGTTGTTCAGGGCCGTACTGCAGCAGCCATTGGACTTTGAAACCGGGTGGCTGTCCTTCAGCAATGCCGAACGCCAGTTGCGTCTGCCCGCCATCTTCACGGTGGTGCCTCTGACAATCTTCCTCTTTTTCCGTCTGAGCGGCAACCGCCTCTGGCAGCTGATAGCGGCGGCTGTCGTCTTCATAGTAGCAGGCGCTGCTTCCTACCACTATTCGTTCCTCGACCACAACTTCATCAACACTCTGCGGATGAAGCATTCAGCAGAGGACGGAGCGTGGGAACAAGTCTTGCAGATAGCAAGAGAAGGGAAACAAGAACCCACCCGTGCTCAAGTGTGCCTCACCCGTCTCGCCCTCTTCAAGACAGGGCGCATGGGCGATGAACTATTTATGTATCCCGAAGGGGCTGCAGCCTATAAAGCCCCTCAGAACCAGTGGCTGCGCCTAATGATAGGGCCGCTGCTGTATTACCACTACGGCAAGACGGGTTTTGCTTACCGCTGGGCGATGGAGGATATGGTGGAATACGGCGAGCGCCCCGCCTACCTGCGTTATCTGCATAGCGTAGCCCAGCTGAACAGCGAGGAAGCTTTGGCACAGCGCTACGAGCGCACCCTCGCGCGTACCTTATTTTATAAGTCCAATGTCGCACATATTTGCGCGAGTAAAGCGAGCAAAGAATCAGAATTCTTCTCTATCCGTCCCCTGCTGAACTACACCGACCAGCTCGACGGTGACGACGGCCTTGTGGAGTTCTACCTACTGAACAGCTTTGCCCTCAGCGAAGGCGGATCGCGAGAGATGGTGGAACTCTCCCTCATGGACGGACTTATCACCAAGAACCTCTCGGGCTTCTGGCCCCGTTTCATGGCCCTGTTGCCTACGTGGCAAGGGCGCATACCTACACATTATCAGGAGGCTGCCCTCATGGTGGCACAGCTGCAAGGAGGTGCTCCCGTCTCAGACATCCCCTTTGACCCAGCCATCCAACAGCGCTTTCAGCAACTTATTGCTGCTTCTGCCCGCATGGGCGATAATGCTGCTAATGCCGTTGCCCTGCGCCCGGAGTTCGGCAATACGTACTGGTACTATTATTTCTTCGTGGATGGGTTGAAGACAAATTGAGGCATTAAACGATTTAATGATTAAACGATTAATAAAGAACGATTGAAAGGAATTGTCTCCATATTCAGCTTCGTTGCTGTCGTGTTCACGATGGCGATTGCCGTTTGTGGCTGTGCGACCTCTGTTCCAACTGATTATGAGGATGCTTCGCGCCCTCCCGCCGTGTCTCCCGACAACTTTGGAGCTACGTTGCCGCCGAATATAGCGCCACTGAACTTCCGCATTCTGCAGGGCGAAGCCTCAGAGGCTGTGACCCGTCTGCATTCCCGAAAGGGTGGGGAAGTGGTTGTCGGCGGATGGGACGTCTGCGTTGACGAAGAAGACTGGCGCGAACTGCTCGAACAGACTCGTGGCGATACGCTTTTCTGCGATATCTACTTGAAGTATGATGGCAAATGGCAACACCTGCCTACGCAGCACTTCCCCGTTGCCGATGAACCTATAGACCCCTACATCACCTACCGCCTCATCCGTCCCTCCTATGTTACCTACGAGGAGTTGACCATCAACGAACGGTGCCTGGAAAACTTCGATGAGCGCGTGGTGTATGAGAATATGCGCTTCGCGGACAGCGAACAGGGGCAGTGCATCAACTGCCACTTCCCCCGCAACTGGAACCAGCAGCAACAGAGCCAGTTCCACGTTCGTCAGGCCTTCGGAGGCACCATCTTCATCAATGGCGACCAAGTGACCAAGGTCAACCTCAAGACAGACTCCACCCTCAGCGCCGGCGTCTATCCCGCCTGGCATCCTAAGCAGAACCTCATAGCCTACTCCGTCAACGAGACGGGCCAAGTCTTCCATACCCTCGACCCACAGAAAGTGGAGGTCATCGACTACGCCAGCGACCTCATCCTCTACGACGTGGAGGCAAATACCGTGCAGCACATAGACCGCTCCGCCTCTGAGTTCGAGTCGTTCCCCACATGGAGTCCCGATGGCAGTACCCTTTACTACATATCTGCCCACTACACGCCTCGTGCTGCAGACATTGATGCCGACCTCGACAGCAACTACGACCAGCTGCACTACAACATCTACGCCCGCGACTTCGACCTTCAGAACCGCCGTTTCGGTCCTCGCCGCCTCATCTTCGAAGCCGAATCTTTAGGAAAGAGTGCCAGCGTGCCGCGCGTATCTCCCGATGGCAAGTACCTGCTCTTCACCCTTGCGGATTATGGGCAGTTCCACATCTGGCATAAGAGTGCCGACCTGTGGCTCTTGCCGCTGGAAGACGAAGGACAGGCCTCTCAGCCGAGTTCCACTGCTGGAACTCGCGAATTCCATAGGTGGAACTCGGGAGTTCCACTGCTGGAACTCGACAGTACCACTACTGGAACTTCAGTTAATCCCTTGAAGTCAGCCATTCCCCTTCAGGCCGTAAATAGCCCGGAATCAGAAAGCTATCATGCCTGGAGCTCTAACGGCCGCTGGGTACTTTTCTCCTCGCGCCGCGATGATGGTAACTATACACGCTTATACATCAGCTATTTCGACCGTAGCGGACAGCCACACAAACCTTTCCGCCTGCCGCAGCGCTCCCTTGATAACGACGACTTGCTGCTTCGCAGCTATAATGCCGCCGAATTCCTCCTGCAACCCGTGCAGCCATCTCAACGACAACTGCGCAAAGCCATTCAGACCGAAGCTAAGCCTTCTGCCTACACAGGCTCCGCTCTCGCCCAACCGGAGGCAGACAGCATTCCTGCGAGTGCTCTCCAGCCCACGAGTGAACGCCGCAGTACGGCCGTTGCCTATTGAACAAACTAAACAAACTTTCAACAATATGAAACACATCCTTTATTCCCTGCTGGCAGTACTCACAGCGATTCTTCTGCCGCAACACACGACAGCCCAGAACGTCATTCCGCAGAAGGGCGACAAGATCACGACCGAAGACGGCATCTACATCGTCTCTGGCGACAACCTCATTCCGAATCCGTCATTCGACGAAGGCTTTACGAACTGGCTTGCGGGTAACAACCAAGAGTTGGACGAGGCGAACTTCGAAGCTGTCAGCGAAGGCGGAGCCGATGGTGGCGCTTTCATCCGCGCCCTTGGCAGTGCCGGCAGCGGTTCTGCCAGTTCCATCAAGAAAGGATGGGCGGTAGAAGTGGGAAAGACTTACCTCTTCTCCATGTGGGCAAACCGTCCCAACAGCGGCATGAGCTCCAACACCCAGTATAGTCGCATATACGCTTCTGACAGCGAGACAGGTACGGATTCACAGATTGGTTCGGTCAACTTCACGGGAGACACCTGGGTTCAGACGAAAATCACTTTCACGGCAGACAAACCCTATCTGGTCGTAAACCTCGGTTGGATGAACCACACAGCCATCGATGCTTTCTTCCTCGGTGAACTCACCCCCTCCGACGAACTGGCCACCGCCGCCCTCGAAACTGCGATTGCCGATGGCAAGTATCAGCTGGATAACACCGTGGAAGGTACGGAGCGCGGGCAATACACCGCAGATGTCCGTGCCACGCTTCAAGCCGCTATCACCGCTGCTGAAGGAGCACTCGCCAGCGCCACCGCTCAAGAACAAATCAACTCTGCCACCGAGACACTCAAGGCAGCCATCAATACCTATAAGGCCAGTGCCAACGCTCCTTATAAGATCGGAACGAAATACAACATCGTCCACAACTCTGGTTATCTGATGACCACTACAGGCGGGACGGTGAAGGTGGTCAGCGAGGATGTGGACGACGAGGGACAGGTGTTCACCTTCGTACCCGCTCCAGCAGAGGCTGCTGCGGTAGGCTTCAACCTGAAGTCCGAGAATGGTTACTTTGTACAACGCAGCGGTTCGTGGGACACCAAGGCATCTGAGAGTGTCGACCTCACCGCGGCCAATGCCGTCTTCCAGGTGGTGGATCAGGGCACGTACATCCAGCTGAAGAACATGGGCAGCGGGAGCGTGCTTGGCACAGACAGCAATAACGACGGAAGCACCGTCTATAGCAATAAGAACGGTACTGATGCTCGTTATCGCTGGACGCTCAATGAGTTCATTCCCAAGGATCAGCGTGATGATGAGTACAACTTCCTCCAGTTGCTGGCAAAAGCCGAGAAGATGTTGTCTGAAGTCAATACCAGCACCATCGGCACCGACCTCTTTATGACTTCGCGCGAGGCCTACGACACCTATGCTGCTGCTGTTGCTGCGGCTCAGGCAGTAACCTCCGGCTACAAGGATGCCGCCGCGACGTTGCAGGACGCAATGGATGCTTTCGCGGCTGACCGCTATGTCATGCCCGATCCAGCCTCGAAGTTTATCATCACCCAGCATGCAGGAGGTAACCGCATAGCCTATTCCGAGGAACAGTCACTCGCTACCGTGAGCACTCCCTCAGAAGAGGATTCTCAACAGTTCACCTTAGCACAGGTGGCTGCCACTGGAAACTTTGCCCTGAAGAACATCGGAGCAGATAAGTTCCTGGCAAAGAGCGCAAGCAGTAACTGGGACACCAACTGGGCAGACGATGAGAGCGACCTCTTGGCTCAGTGGATCATAGCCCGACAGAGCGACGGAACCTATACCCTGCAGAACGCTTCGGGCAAGGGCTACCTCGGTAGCGATGCCACCACTGATGGCTCTCTCCTCTACTGCGACAAATCTTCCAGTGCTGCCAACTCCCGCTGGGACATCGAGGAATTCACACCTACGGCTTCGCTGAAGAAGATGATAGCTAAGGCTAAGGATCTCGCCGACAATACGCCCGTGGGCTCGGCCTACTACGAAGTGCCGCAGTCGGCAATGGATGCCCTGAAGAACGCTATTGCTGATGCCGAAGAGGCGCTGATGACCATTACGACGTTTGCACAGGGAACGATAGAGGCCGAGAAGCTGGAGGATGCCATCCTGAATTTCCTGGATAGCTTCAACCCCATGCCTCCGTTCGACGAGGGCGTCACCTATACGATAGCTCACTACGGCGGTGCCCTGATGACGGCAGCCGAGACGGGTAACGCCACCCTTACGGCTCTGGCTGAGGAGGGTGCAACGGAGATGCAACTCTTCACCCTCGAGCCTGTGGGTGAGGCCACGATGACCTATTATATCAAGTCTGTTGCTTTGGATACCTATTTCGCCCGCACTGGAGACTGGAATACAGTATGGCAGGCAGAGAAGGATGCTGCCACACAGGTCGAGATTGTGCAACTCGACGGCAAGTGGCTGGGACTTCTCTTTGTGGAGAATGGGAAGTTTGCAGGTACCGACGGCACCGCCAGCGGACAGCTCGTATATAGCGATAAGGCGGGCTCGGGCAATACCCTTTCCTATTGGTTCATAGATTCCTACGTGACGATTATCCTCGACCGCGTAGCTTTCAATGCCGCTCTGGAAGATGCTAATGCCTTGCTGTCTGAGATGAAGCCGGGCTACCTCCAAGGCGAGTACTTCGAAGAGGACATCGCAGCATTCCGACAGGTCGTCAATGCTGCTCGTTCTGCTGCCAGCAAAGCCAAGGACCAGGAGACTCTGGACGATATCACACAACAACTGAAGACTGACACACAGACCGCTCGCTCAAAAGCACACGATAAGGACTACATGAATCACACCGAGCTGACGGCTGCCATACAGAGTGCTACGACAGCCACCAATGCTGCCGTCGCCGGCGATTGCAACGGCCAGTATCCTGCCGATGCCATCCAGGCCTACAAACAGGCACTGGCTGATGCCGAAGCGGTCAACAACAAGCCCGACAGTCAGCTGACGCAGGCGGAAATCGACGCCGCAACGCTCGCACTGAAGGAGGCTGCTGCCACCTTCAATGCCGCACGGGTCGTCATCAACCTCACAGACCTGAAGGCTGCTATTACTGCTGCCCAGAAAGTGCTTTCCGATGCTCAGGGTGAACGTGGCGACGGTCCTGGTAAGTTCCCCGAAAGCGCTTTCTTGGATTTGCAGCAAGTGATAACTGAGTCACAGACGATGGTCAACGAGAACAAAGTCAATCAGACTGCGGTGGACGACCAGACGACAAAGCTCCTTGGTGCTACCTCCACCTTCCAGTCCTCGCGTATTCCTAATGACTACAGCGTGTTGCAGGCCCTCGTGGACGAGGCCACCAACCTCATTGCCGATGCCGAAGCAGGCAAGATTCCTTTCCTCCAGGAAGACCTCGATGAGCTGAAGGCATCTGTAGAGAAGAATGCTGCCGCTCTCGAAAGCACCGATCAGGATGTTATCGACCGCGCCGTGAAACTCCTCCGCCGCGACATCGCCCTCTTCAAGGGCCTCAGCGATGGTGTCGAGCTACTCAACAGCGACGTGGCATCCATCCAGCTTTATGATCTCAATGGCCGTCCCGTCACTTCATCCCGCCGCCACCTCACGCGCGACACCTATATTATGAAGGTCACCGCAGGGGATAAGAACGTTACAAGAAAGATTACGGTGAGGTAGATCCCTTCCGGCCTTATGCTACGATACAATGATCCCACGCAGTAGTATTGTCTGACTGTGTGGGATCATTGTTTTTCAAAGAGAAACCTGAAACAGGTGAAGCGGTGAGGTGTCTTCCAGCAGTTTGTGGCACCACAGTTCAGCAATCCAGGGACGAAGGCTATCTGATGAAGTTCGTGCGGAGTTGGGGCTCCAAATCCGGACGGCCCTCTTCTTGGAGGTTCAGCCGCTTGAGCATCCAGGCCATATTACGGCCCAGGGTGCGCATGGTCTGCATGCCTTCTTCGTCCTGTTCCACCTGTCCGGGCGTGTGACCGTAGGCCATGTTCCAGTATTGTGAACTCACAACGGGCATGTTCAGTATTGTGAAGTACTTGTTGAGGCGGTCGAAGGCAGAAGAGGCGCCACCGCGACGGCAGACGACAACACTGGCGCCGGGCTTGAAGCGCAGGTCGTTTCCCAAAGAGTAGAAGACGCGGTCGAGTAGGGCACAAAGCGAGCCGTTGGGACCGCCGTAATAGACCGGAGAACCGATGATCAGACCATCGATGCCGTCCTTCACGGCACGCATGACATGATAGTAGGGGTCATCGCGGAAGGTGCAGCGTCCTTCGCGTCCGCACCACCCGCAGGCGATGCATCCAGGTACGGGTTTCTTGCCGATGCTGACGATCTGTGTTTCGACTCCTTCTTCGTTCAAGGTGCGTGCGACCTCGCTGAGAGCGAGGAACGTGTTGCCGTTCTCCCGCGGACTTCCGTTGATCAATAGTACTTTCATGTTGCTGGTATTTATCGTTCTTTGGGCGCAAAGTTACGCATTTTTCTGCATATCGGCATCGTTTTTTTATGAAAAAATGACTGCGGGAGCTGGCAGATGGTAATAAATATATAGGAATGAAGAATGTGCTGGAACTGAATATATGATAACAAATCACATCAAAAGGAGATGGGAAATAAACTTTTTGTCTAAAAACTATGGTGGTTTGCTTTCTTTTTGATAACTTTGCGCCCGATTTTCAAAGATAAGGTTACAAAAGGATAGTCAAATTGTAAAATAAGTCAAATTGTAAAATAAGTCAAATCATCAAATACAACTATGTGCGGAATTGTTGGTTACATAGGCCGGAAGAAGGCCTATCCCATTTTGATTAAAGGACTCCAGCGACTGGAGTATCGTGGTTATGACAGTGCCGGTGTGGCTATGATAAGTAGCAACGGCAGCCTGAATGTGTACAAGGCCAAGGGCAAGGTGGCCGATCTGGAGGCGTTCTGTGAGGACAAAGACATCAGCGGGAGCATCGGTATCGCCCACACCCGTTGGGCCACTCACGGAGAGCCCAATAGCACCAACGCCCACCCCCATTATTCTGCTTCTGGACGGCTGGCGCTCATCCACAACGGCATCATCGAGAACTATGCCACCATCAAGGAGAACCTCATCGCCCGAGGTATTGAATTCAAGAGCGTGACGGATACCGAGGTGCTGGTGCAGCTCATCGAGCATATCATGCTGAGCAATGACCTCAACCTGTTGGAAGCGGTGCAAGTGGCTCTGCATCAGGTGATAGGTGCCTATGCCATCGCCATCCTCGACCGCGAACACCCCGATACCATCATCTGTGCACGTCAGAGTTCTCCGCTTGTCGTGGGACTGGGCGAAGATGGCGACTTCTATCTGGCTTCAGATGCCAGTCCCATTGCCGAGTACACCGATAAGGTCGTCTACCTCAACGACGGCGATATCGCGGTGCTGCAGCTGGGCAAGAAACTAACGGTGGTGAATGTGGACAACGAGCAGCAGCACCCGAAGGTGAAGCAAATTGATGTGACGCTGGGACAGCTGGAGAAAGGCGGTTATCCTTTCTTCATGCTCAAGGAGATCTTCGAGCAACCGAACTGCATCCGCGACTGCATCCGAGGCCGCATCAATGTGGACGGCGACCGCATCACCCTGAGTGCCGTCATCGACTTCCGCGAGAAGCTGGTGGCAGCGCGCCGCATCATCATTGTGGCCTGCGGCACCAGCTGGCACGCCGGGCTCATCGGCAAGCAACTGTTCGAGAGCCTCTGCCGTATACCCGTGGAGGTGGAGTACGCCTCGGAGTTCCGCTACCGCGAACCCGTCATCTTCCCCGACGATGTGGTAATCGCCATCTCACAGAGTGGCGAGACGGCCGACACCCTCGCCGCCATCGAGTTGGCCCGCAAAGCCGGTGCCTTTGTCTTCGGCGTCTGCAACGCCATCGGTGCCAGCATTCCCCGTCAGACACAGACGGGTGTCTATATCCATGTGGGCCCCGAGATTGGTGTGGCTTCCACCAAAGCCTTCACAGGACAGGTCACCGTGCTGTCGATGCTCGCTCTCTGTCTGGCCAACGAGCGGCGCACCATTCCTGGCGACCAATATAAGGAGATGGTGGCCGAACTCACGTGCATCCCCGAAAAGATGGAGCAGGCCCTGAAGACCAACGAGCAGATAGAACGTCTGGCACCCATCTTCACCTATGCTAAGAACTGCCTCTACCTCGGTCGCGGATACAACTATCCTGTGGCCCTGGAAGGCGCACTGAAGCTGAAGGAAATCAGCTACATCCATGCCGAAGGATATCCCGCAGCAGAGATGAAGCACGGGCCCATCGCTCTGATAGACTCCGAGATGCCTGTCTTCGTCATCGCCACGCGCGACAAACTCTACGAGAAGGTCATCAGCAATATCCAAGAGGTACGCGCCCGCGGAGGACGTGTCACCGCCCTCGTCACTGCTGGCGATGAGCAGATCCGCCGTTTGGCAGATCATGTCATCGAGTTGCCCGACACCATGGAGTGCTTCCAGCCCCTCATCGCAAGCATACCCTTGCAGCTACTGGCCTATCACATCGCCGTCTGCAAGGGTAAGGATGTGGACCGCCCGCGCAACCTGGCGAAGAGCGTCACTGTGGAATAAGGAACAGCACAACATCCTACAATACAGCCCTGTACACCTATATGCAGGGCTTTTTTATGCCTGAAAGTAAAAAAGTTGAGGATTTCTTTGGCTGATTCACAGAACTTCTTTATCTTTGCAGCGCAAAACCAAAGTATTAGCTATATGACTGTCGTTTCTGCCAAAGAATTCCATGCAAACAGCCGTTATATGCGAATGGCTCGGCGAGGTGAACACGTGATGGTTCGCTCTCGCGGAGGATTTTATCGCGTGACCTACGAGCCATATACGGAAGAATCTTTTGAAGAAGAGCCTCAGCGAGATGTGACAGCTGAAGTCTGTGATGCCATGCAGGACTGGAAAGCTTTTCTGGATGGCGATGAATCCAGAATGCTTTCGTGGGAGGAATTTGTCAATGAACTACAAAGTTAGCTTTACCACTCAGTTTACTGCAGCAGCGAAACGCCTCAGTAAGCGTCATCGAAGTTTCCTTGACGATTTCACCACTTTCAAGGAGAGTCTTCAAGCTAATCCCTACCAAGGAGTAGAAATCGCACCCAATATACGGAAAATCCGAATGGCTGTAACATCCAAAGGCCGTGGTAGTTCTGGTGGTATCCGTGTCATTACTGCAACCACCGTAATTTCAGAGAGTGAAGGCAGAATAGGTTTCCTCTACATCTACGACAAAGCAGATGCCTCCAATGTGAAGATAAATGTCATCAAGCAGATGGCTCGCGAACTCGGATTTGAGGTCTAACAGCGTTAGCTAAAAGATAGAACCCTTTGCTCCCGAATATCTTTATGAGATAGGCTCCGCCGCATAATTCTAATTATACATTATTAATTATACATTAAACAGAATGGCCTATGGGCTAAGATAACAGATAAAGACATATAGACAGAAGCGTCCGCTTAGATTCCGCCTCTCCACCACCATCGGAGAGGCTTTCTTTTGCCTTTTCTTCGTCTTGACGATTGATTTTGTTGCTTTTTGAGCGTCTGATGTCACTTTTTTGCTGATTTTCTTTGTTGATTCCCAACTTATTCCTACTTTTGCGGCGAAATGAATCAGAATGTACTTCATAATATCCGCGAATTGCTGTCGCAAACACTCCCAAAGTATGCTACAGCAAGACTCTATGGGTCTCAAGCTCGTGGAGAAGCCCGAAGTGACTCTGACTGGGACATTCTCATAGTTATGGATAAAGACAAGCTGTTACCCAGTGACTACGATGATGTCTCTTATCCCCTCACTAAGCTGGGTTGGGAGCTGGGAACAGAGATTAATCCGATAATGTACACCAAGAAAGAATGGGAAGCCAGTCGGATTACACCTTTCTATCATAATGTCGAACAAGATGCAATAGTTTTATAATGGGACTCAACGACGAAGAAAGAAAAACGATGGTAGGCCTGGAGATGGAAAAAGCTCATCGTTTTCTGAAACAGGCTGGTATGATGTGTGAATTGGAGCAATGGGAGAGAAGGGTGATTATAATTGCCTCTTCGAAGTAACAAAAGAAGAATTGTTGTCCTTTGTAGAACCCACAAATGAATTGATAGATAAAATATCCTCTTTAATTCAAGAGAAGAGTTAAGTGACCAATTCCCGAGCCGAGTAATCAATTATACATTATACATTATCCATTATACATTAAAAACAAGTTGCCTATGGGCTAAGATAACAGATAAAGTCATATAGACAAAAGCGTCCACTTATATTCCGCCTCTCCACCACCTTCGGAGGGGCTTTTTTTGCCCTTTTCTTCGCCTTGACGATTGATTTTGATGCATTTTGATCGTCAGACGCCAATTTTTTGCTGTTTTTCTTTGTTGATTCCCAACTTATTCCTACTTTTGCGGCGTGATACTTCCCAGTTGTTGCCTTTCAGATGTATCTGAAGGCTGTTTGTGATGGACTTTCACAGCCGACAGCGGTCGGCACATCTTATCGAATTAAAACGAAGCGTTATGCTCGACTTGCACATTGAAACGTGAGAAATTTCAAATACAAGCAAGAGAACATGATGGCTTCCATGCGTAAGCGTGGACTTGCCATATCTTCTTGTATAGGTTTTCTCACGACCCCAATGTGAAGAAGTGGATACAGTTCCACGCTTCATGCATCATTAAAGGTCTTCTGCGGGACTGGGAGGACAGAACGACTAACGATGAAACTGAAACAATTTCTTTTCGCACTCTCTTCTTTTACTGCTATAGTAAGCTTAGCTCAAACCAATAGCGATGAAACCATGCATGTTTTCACGAAATCTTCCAATGAGGCTGCATCTTATTCACTCGACGAGCTTGATAAGATAACCTTTAGCGAGAAGGGCATTCAGATTTGGACCACACAGTGGCCGACCGAATATTCTTACGCCAATGTCCGTGTGCTGACATTTAACAACATGCCTGGCGGAAGTTTTCCTGACGCTTTAAAGCTTGTTACTGTGCGAAGCGAAGGCGTGCTGTTTTTCGACCTGCAAGGTCGTAAACTAAATGGCCTCAAGAGAGGGGTGAACATCATCAGGATGAAAGACGGTACAGCCTATAAAGTGCTTCTTAAATAAGCTACTCAGAGTCTTTCATAATAATCAAATTGTTACAGGCTATGAAAACCAAAATATCCATTCTTATTTTTGCATGTTTTGCCTTCATATTACCCACAGAGGCACAGAAATATCTAAATGTCTATCAGGACAATGTTGTCATCAAACGGATTCCTTCCTCTGAAATTGACAGTATCAGCGTTTCGTCGTCCGAACCGCACATAGTCGAGATGTGGTACAATGGCAGTATATTCCAAACATATTATGCAGAGGAGATTGACAGCATAAAGGTTACTAGAGATGATGAACCCATATCATTTATCGGCATTGTGGGGTTTAATGACGAACTCTATAAGAAGGAAACCGGCGTGTTAGCGACCAGCACGGCCGGTCAGTACAAGTCCTTTGTCAAAAGCTTGCCCCAGAAGGACGGCACTCTGCTTTACTTCGCCGTAGACAATGCGCTTGACATGCTTGAGGCGTACAGGTTTAATACCCCAATCAAGAGCGTCAATTTCATTACCTTCACCGATGGCCTTGATTTGGGATCTACGATGATGAACGAAACCTATTGGACAACCAATGAATATCTAAATGCCATGAGCAGCCGCATCAGGGGAACACAGATTGAAGGACTCTCTATCAACGCCTATACCGTAGGTCTTCGAGGCCGCGACGTAACGGATGTAGAGATGTTCAAGAGAAACCTCGTCAGTTTGGCTTCCAATGAGGACTATTCCTTCGAGGTACATAGCTTTTACGAGATTCATGAAAGACTTCAAGACATTGCAAACAGAATCATTAGTATCACAAACCGCCAGACCGTTAGCGTGAAAGTGCCAGGCATCGACAACGGTTCACGTATGCGCTTCATCTTTGATGGCCAAACTGTTGAAGATAGTCAGTTCTATATCGAAGGCACTTTGAACATGGCGGACCACTCGCTGCATGATGTCACTTATCATGGAATGCGTGCACGTTCGGGCAGTGTGGTGCAAGGCACCCAGGATGGAATTTTCCTCACATTCACCTTCCGTGGTCTACAGCGCTTGGACTGCAATGGTCTCATTCCAATGACAAATATCAAGCACTACTATCTCCTTCCCTCTTCAGGCTCTTGGCAGATAAACTCCGAGTTCCGACCAGACAACAATACGCAGCGCACAGTCACCTATACTGGCACCTCCATATTCCTCGTGCTTGACTGCTCCAGTTCGCTTGGTAGCGACATCGATCAGATGAAGAACTATGCTTATGAGTTCATTGATATGGTAGCGGGCAATGCGCTACCTGTTATCATGGAAAAACCAAAAAATGTCACGGCTGAAATTATAGAACTTAAAGATCATTTGGCCGTGCAACTGAACTGGGATCGAGTTCGCTTCGCTGAAAGCTATGATATCTATAGAAGC
>CACZAN010000050.1:0-632 GCA_902779165.1 uncultured Bacteroidales bacterium | reverse complement strand
CAGATAGAAGCCAAAGGACATGGATTGACTTCCAACAGATCGGCAAATGCTGATATTTATGTTACTTTGGAAAAACCGGAGAATGTCACGGCTGAAATTTCAGAACGAAATGATCATTTGGCTGTGCAGCTGAACTGGGATCGAGTCCGTTATGCTGAAAGCTACAATATCTATAGAAGCAATACAAGCTCAAGTGGTTTCACGCTTATTGCAAGTGACATCACTGCGCTCAACTATACTGACTCGAGTCCGCTTGATGGTAGCAATTATTATCAGATAGAAGCCAAAGGACAAGGCCTGAGAAGTAGCAGGTCTGCAAATGCATTTATTTATGTTAACAAAGTAAAGGTTTCTGTTGAATTGACTGGTTTCGATGAGAACAGCATCAGCCTGAAGGGATCCGTCCAGTTCAACGACTCGTCCTACGGCAGCTACCTCTCCGCCGGCTACTGCTATTACAATGGTAGTCAGGAAGTTCGCCTGAATTCCAAAGTCACGTCCGACGGCATCATCGAGCCAGGCACCATCACCAGACTGGACCCCGCCACGCGCTATGCCGTAGCCGCGTACTACGAACCCATGACCTCCAGCCATAAGTTCTACAGCGAGTTCATCGATGTCGTCACTCGCGG
>CACZAN010000049.1 GCA_902779165.1 uncultured Bacteroidales bacterium | reverse complement strand
GTCGCGTACCTACGGCACGCTATTCGTTAACATCCTCATTACCAGCCATTGAAATGGCTGGCTACCATTGTCTGATGCCTACGGCATCACTTGCGAAACTTGAAAATCCTGCAGAACCGAACGAAGACCATGCAGATAACTGCCAGGTGAGTTTTCTGTTAGGTTTTCGTTAGGTTTTTGTTAGGTTTTGAAACGCAAAGATTGGGCGCAACGTTCTAATACACAGGATGTTGCGCCCTTTTCCGTTAGGTTTTGCATGTTTTTCTCAAAAAACTTTCTACAGACCCCCTCTCAAAAAATTTTTTTTCTTGAAAAAAGATACAAAACCTAACATAGATGGTTTTAATGTATTAACTAACAGCCGATTACGGTCCGGTTTTCAGCTTCAAAACCTAACGAAAACCTAACAAAAAACTAACAAAAACTAACAAAACCTAACCAGAAACTAACCAATCCCTCTCATCTCCTCTATTCTCTTCTCATGAATATCATAGGTTTGGCGCCACACCGGAGGAGCTCAACTTTTCTAGTACGACGAAGGCCATAGTAGAAATTAAAGCCATCAATATAGAATGTTACACGTTGTGCCATACAGTAGTTAATAAAAAAGCCGTCCGAAGACGGCCATATCCATTCAAGAAAGAATGGCGTTGCTTGATTTCTGAGTGCAAAGTAAGGTAAATTCTCGGATTCCTCCAAACTTTTTTGCCATTTTTCTTTGCTGATTCCCAACTTATTCCTACTTTTGCGGCGACTCCGATAGCCAAACAGGGCTTTGAGGGTCAAAATCTCATGGAAAAAGGACGTTTACGAACGTAAGAGACGGTATGAATGATTTACAAATCATCCAGCAGAAGATTTATGCGATTCGCGGTCAACGTGTGATGCTGGATTTTGACCTTGCGGATCTTTATGGCGTTGAAACGGGTGCTCTCAATCAAGCGGTGAAACGTAACATTGAGCGATTTCCTGAGGACTTCATGTTCCAGTTAACGAAAGAAGAATGGGAAATTTTGAAATCGCATCCTTTGACATTAACCACCTCTGGTAATCAACAAGATGGCATCTTGATATCACAAAATGTGATTTCAAGTTGGGGAGGCCGACGGAAGTTACCTTATGCCTTCACTGAAAATGGGGTGGCAATGCTCAGTAGTGTGTTACGTTCTCCATTAGCCATACAGGTGAATATCGGTATTATGCGTGTGTTTACACAGATTCGCATTATGGCAGCCTCACTGCCTCCCACTAGTACCGCCGCCGATCTGGCTCAGTTGCGGCAAGACTTCGAGGAATTAAAACTGGACATTGAGGACATCCTTGCAGACCAAAACGTGATTAATGAAGATACTCGTGCTCAGCTTGAACTCATTAATCAGTCTTTGGCTGCTTTGCAATCCACTCACAGACTTGAACGGCGTCCCATCGCCGGCTTTAGCTTACCCAATAAAGAAGAGAAATCATAAGTGTCGGACACTAATGATTATGAATAACAAGTACAATCTTTGTGGCGTCATTAACTAACATTCCTATTAAAGAAATTAGCGCAGGAAAGATGAATCAGAAAGAAAGGAAAGCTATTATCGTGGGCGCCAGTTCGGGTATAGGACTGGAGGTAGCCCGACTGCTGCTGGCAGAAGGCTGGCAGTTGGGCGTGGCGGCACGAAGAGAAGAACCGCTGCTGGCACTGAAGGCTGAGGCGCCAGAGCGAGTAGAGGTCATGACGATTGACGTTACTCGGCCTGATGCCGAAGAGCGGCTTCTGGCACTCGTCGACCGTCTCGGCGGCATGAATCTCTACTTCCATGCATCGGGAATAGGCAAGCAGAACCGCACCTTGGACGCAGACATCGAGCTCCGCACCGTGGAAACCAACGCCCTCGGCTTCACCCGCATGATAGGTGCCGCCTACCGCTACTTCGCTGCTTCTGCCGCATCGCATGATGGTGAGGGTTTTGTTCTCGCTGCAATATCCTCCATTGCAGGCACAATGGGTCTCGGGCCAGCCCCCTCCTACTCTGCCACGAAGGCCCTGCAGGCCAATTACTTAGAAGCCTTGGAACAGCAGGCGCGCCAGCGAGGACTGCCCATTCACATCCTCGATATCCGACCTGGATTCGTGGATACCGCCCTGCTGAACGACAACTTCCCCTACCCCATGCTCATGCGGCCAGAGGATGTCGCCCGCGACATTGTGAAGTCCATTCATAAACGCCGCCACGTCCGCATTATCGACGGACGCTACCGACTCCTTACCTTCTTCTGGGGACTCATTCCGCGATGGTTGTGGCGACGGATTAAAATCTAACCGCTATGAATTCAAGCGTATTTCTGCGGATACTTGGTATCTCCGGAAGACAAGGACATCTGCTCAGGCTGGCTCTGCTTCTTCACGGCCTCTTTCACCTGTCCCTCTGTACTTTATCCGCGCAATCCACACATTGGCGTATTGAAGCAGAGTCCCCCCAGACGCGGGTACTGCTGCGAGGCGACACGCTCGACATCACCTCTCCTAAAGGTCTCTCGCTCTGGTGGGCCGAGCCGCTGACCGCTCCCTGTAGCATTGAGTACCGCGCTTGCGTTGTCATGGAAGGAGGCCCCTGCGACCGCCTCTCTGACCTCAACTGCTTCTGGATGAGCAGCGATCCGTTTCGGGGTCTCTCCTCACGCGGCGGCAGATTCCTCGAGAGCTACCGGCTGCAGTGCTATTATTTAGGCTACGGCGGCAACCACAATACCACCACCCGCTTCCGCCGCTATGAGGGCGACACCCTCGCCATCACCGACCCGACTCGCCGGCCAAAGATCCTGAAGGAATATACCGACTCGGCACACCTCCTGCGCCCCAACCACTGGTATACTGTCCGCATTGAAGTCACTGCCGACGGTCGCAACCGTTACTTCCTCGACAACGAACTGCTGGTTGATTACCGGGATGCCTCTCCACTGCTTCACGGCTGGTTCGCCTTTCGCACCACATGGAGCCACACACGGCTGACAGCCTTCACTATCAAACAATTGTGAACCACATTAAATAAGAATAAAATGTTGAAAGAGATTTACTTTGCCGGCGGCTGCTTCTGGGGCACCGAGCACTTCTTCAAACAAATCCAGGGAGTCGTAGAGACGGAGGTGGGATTCGCCAACGGCCACACTGAAAACCCTACGTATAAAGAGGTATATACCGATACGACAGGCTTCGCCGAAACCGTTCGCATCCAGTACGACGAGCAGGTGGCCGATCTGGAGTTCCTGCTGAATATGTTCTTCAAAGCCATCGACCCCACAAGCCTCAATCGTCAGGGTCACGATGAAGGCACCCGCTATCGCACGGGCATCTACTACACGTCAGAGGCCGACCTCCCCGTCATCCAGAAAGTCTTTGCCGAGCAGCAGGCACTTGCCTCGGCACCTGTCGTTGTCGAAGTGGAGCCTCTCCGCAACTTCTATGCCGCAGAGGAATACCATCAGGATTACCTCGACAAGAACCCCGACGGATACTGCCATCTTCCCCTCGAACTCTTTGCCTTTGCCAGACAGGCGAGGAAGAAATAGTCTGTCGCGAGTTATAGTGCCAAGAGCTGCTCGCCGTGGATCTTGGTCTTGATTTGCTTGGGCAGGATGATGTTCTCGATCACGCCTTCTTCATTGATGATGAAGGTGGTGCGCAGGGTGCCAAAGTACTTGCGCCCATACATCGACTTCTCTGCCCACACGCCCATTTGCTCTACGAGCGTATGCTCTGTGTCGGCGATTAAGGGGAAGGGCAGTTCGTGCTTCGCCTTGAACTTCTGGTGGCTGGCCGCACTGTCTACGCTGACGCCCACGACGGCATAGCCTTTCTTGCGCAGTTCGCTGTAGTTGTCGCGAATGCTGCAAGCCTCAGCAGTGCAGCCGCCAGTGTTGTCCTTCGGATAGAAATAAAGGACGAGTTTCTGTCCCTGGAACTGTTCGAGCCGGATCTCTTGTCCGTTCTCATCGTGCCCTAATACCTCGGGCGCTTTGTCTCCTATTTGCATAATTGTAGGGGGTAAGAGTTTAAAGTTTAAGAGTTTAAGAGTTTAAAAGTTTAAAGTTTAAGGGTTTAAGGGTTTAAGAAGTTTAAGGGTTTAAGAAGTTTAAGGGTTTAAGAAGTTTAAGGGTTTAAGAAGTTTAAGGGTTTAATCCTTCATACCTCAATTATTTAGTTGAAAAAGGAACTACACTTCCACCGTTGGCGAGGCACATTGTCCGAGCAGCTGGCGCAGGAGGTAGGTGGCATTCTGGTTGCGGGCTACGCCTGGGGTAATATGGTAAGTGTAGGTGATGTGGTCGGATAGCTGGATTTCGAAGCAGAGGTTGTGGAAACGGTCTGGATGCTCGTCGGCCATACGGGAGAGTTCAAGGTCGTGGGTGGCAATGATGCCCGTGACGGGTAGCTCACTGACTGCTTCGAGGAAGAGACGGGATCCGTTGAGCTTGTCGAGCGAGTTGGTGCCCTTGAGGATTTCATCGAGGATGATGAGGGTGTGGGCGTTGCCTTTCACGGCTTCCAGCAGTTGCTGCAGACGCAATAGTTCTGCATTGAAATACGAGATGCCGTGGGCGAGGTCGTCGGTGGTGCGCATGGAGGTGAACAGGGCAAAGGACGAGCAACGCAGGTGCTCGGCAAAGACGGGCAACCCCATACGGGCCAACAGAACGTTGATGCCCACAGAACGTAGGAACGTGCTCTTGCCAGCCATATTTGCACCCGTGATGATGTAGTAATGTCCATCGTTCAAGCGGAAATCATTGCGCACGGCTGTTGCACCGAGGAAAGGATGCCACAGCCCTTGTGCATCGAAGACGATATCCTCGGAATCCAGGACTTCTGCATCGCTGGCTTCGGGATGATTGAAACAGAAGGTAGCCAACGAGACGAGGGCATCATACCGACTGACGGCCTCAATCCATTGTGGGATATGTGTCATATAGCGCCTCTTCCACGCAAGGAAACGGCGGACAATGAAGAGGTCTGCCATGAAAAAGGCGTTGGAAAAGAGTACCCAGAACTCGTTGCGGCGGTCGATGCTGTCAACGATGGAAGTGAGCGAGGCAAAGGCGGAACGGGCATCGGCCGTCTCGGGCACCAGCGCCATCAGCCGGCTATACACTTTCAGCTGCCGCAGGATGCCTTCTGTGGCACGCTTCGTCTGTAGCAGCGAACGGGCGAAACAGAGGCTGGCAATGAATACTTCCAACAGCGCCCACGCTATCACGGCACTGACGTTGACAAAGTTGAGGATGGAGGCCAGCAGCAAGGCATAGAAGCCACCCAGCAGCACCACAGCCAACAGCAGGGCAGCAATGGAACGGGCAAACGTGGGGATGGGGATGGTGCTCACGGCTTGCAAGGCTTGCAGAACGGAGGATGATGCAACCTTCTCCTGCGCCATGAAGGTGGTGCGCAAGACTTCTTCTTCAGCCAGACGCCTGATTTCCAGGCTACGCGCCTGAATGCCTTCTGTAGTTGGCACCTGAGTATCGGAGAGTATAGCTGCCAACAAGTCGCTACCGCCCGTAGTGACCGTCCTATTCAAGCGTTGGAAGAGGGATTCTGGGCCAAAGATGTCGAGGTCGGTGGTGAACGGGTGGTCAACATCAGCATAGCGGTCGCCGCCATCGAAACGCGAGAAGTCGCCTTCCAATGCCGCCAACTCACCTTCATATACCCGAAGCCACGCATCACATTCTTCAAATCGCGCCGAGCTGCGCACGTCGCGAGCGCGAATCCATAGGTAGGCCAGTGCCAGAAGACCTGCCACCACCAACAACAGCCAGCCCCAATCTGTCAGGGCGTAAGCCACAGCAAAAGCGGCTGCCAAAACAAATGTCACCAGCTCCGCCACCACAAACCTCCGCGTCTGCCGCCTTAATGAGGCAGCCTCTGTCTTCAGGGCGGCAGCCTTCTCCTGATAAAATACCTTCAAATCATATTGCATGTTCGTAAAATGATGTATTCTCAAAGCATGATTATCCTTGCTGTTGCGATTTCTGCGGCAAAGATACAAATAATCTCACAATATTACGCTAAAATATCCATTACAAATTGGATATAAAGCTTTTCCTTCTCTTCTTTTTTCGCAGCACTCTTCTTAATCTGCAATCAACAACAAGTCTTCAGATGCAAAAACCTGACCAAATACTATTCAGGCGGCCGTCCTCACGGATAACCGCCCGAATATTCATTCTATACGATGAAAACAGGATTTTGTTTAATTGAAAAAGTATTTATGAATGGTTGCTGTCAATTGTTACTTGCAATGTAGCTAACGGGCAACTTGTCGGGGTAGGCAACCAGGAGGCTATCTGTGAGCCTGAAGGAATCAGCAGGATTCTCGCGAGTGTAGGTACTGACGTATGCGGCAGTCTTATCGGGAGTGAAGTCATAGACGACCTTGCTAAGGGGCTCCTCATAACGGCCCTGACGATGGTTCCAGCGCGAGAGCTCTACGCAGTAGCCTGTGGCAGTATAAGTGTAGGTCCACTGCAGGGCAGGCTGCCAGTCTTCGCCATTCCAGGCGTAAGCGGTGCGGGTGGTGATTCTTCCTTGAGCATCGTGGTCGTAGCGGTGCTGGAGCCGAGTGTTGTGGGTTGCTGCGTTGGAGGTGGCGCTTAAGCAAACGAATGCTGCAGCGACGAGGAGGTTCATAAGTTTCATAACGGTTGTTGTTTTAGTGTTAATGATATTCGTTTTTTATTGGTGACCTTTGCAGGTCTGTTTTCTTGCGTCTTTCTGTCTTTTAGACGCCGGTTAGTTTCAGAAAGTTGCAGAACGATACAACATTTTGCCATTTTTTCTGAGCACAAGCCTCCTTCACATCTCGTTGCGTCGAAATGTGGCGATGGGGTAATATGCTGTAAGTCTTTAGTTTGTCTTCACCTCCAGATAGCTCTTCAGCGCTTCAATGTAGGTCTCGAAAGCTTTGAGGCCATCGGGGGTGATGCGGCAGATGGTGCAGGGACGCTTGCCCTTGAAGGTCTTTTCGACGGTGATGTATCCTGCTGCCGAGAGTTTTTCCACCTGCACACTCAGGTTACCCGCCGTGGCTCCCGTCTGCTCCTTGATGTAGGGGAACTCGGCTTCGTCTGAGCTGATGAGCAGCGACATAATGGCCAGTCGCAACTCGGAGTGCAATAATGGATCTAATGGCTGGAACATAGGCTATTTCTGTCGTTTGAGCATTAGGCCTGGGAGCGTCAGGCCGATGAAGGCGAAGAGGGCGACGATGATTCCAGGAATCAGTCCTTGCACCACTCCGCTATAATTGGAAATGTCGTCAGCAATACGGGAAAACAGCGTCCCTGTTACGTCGAAGGTTTCCCAGATGAAGCCTCCGATGCCACCAATGATGCCGCACCAGACCAGCCAACGACTCTTGAGGATATAACCCGTAATGGTCACACACATGCCCATCAGCAACAGGATGGTTCGGAAAGGCTGAATCATGAGTCTGACAGCGACATCGGGGGACGATGTACGAGCCACCAGATGGTCGAATAAGTTGGCAAAGACGAAGAATGATAGTGCGAAGATGGCGAACGTGAGCCACGTCTTTGCCACCATCGAACCAATGAAGCTGGAGGGGACGGGAGCCTGATTCCGCTTAACATAGTGGGAGACCCCCCAAATGACGAAGGGCAAAGCAAAATACAGAAGATAGAATATGCCATTATTTGTTAATAATGTACAGGTACCTATAATAATAGCGGTGCCCATCGTACAAAGACCCGCTATGTAGAGCGATAGTCCTACATCCTTCGATACATCCTTGCGGCTCTGTGCAATCTGAGCGGTAATGATCTCTAAACTGCGCTCTGCAGTCATGTTGTTGTTTGCTTCCATTTTAATTGTAATTTAAATGTTAATTGTTTGTTGTTTTGAATTGTCAACCTGTTAACGTGTCAATGTGTTAACCTGCCAACTGTTTCGCCTCCTCTTTCCTCCTGCAGTAAGGGCGGATTTGGCGCTGCATTACCGGTTTGCGAGTGCAAAGGTAGATTAGTTTATTTTATAAACCAAATTATTTCATGAAAAACTTTCGTTAATTGTCTAATATTTAACATTTCTTTAAGAATAGAACCACCAACCGAGCTTTCTGCGCTGCTGTTATCCTCTTTACGTATAAACGGCACCTAAATGGCAATTTGGCAACGAATATACCCTGTTTTGTTGCGTTTTGTCAAGAAAACAATAGATTATTGTACAAAATGTGCGAGAATATTTGCATACAATTACATTTTGCACTACCTTTGCAGCAGATTTCTTACAAGACGTAAGCTGACACACATAAAACAGTACAAAAAGTATAATCATCAAAACAAACGCAATTATGGCAAACGAATTGAGATTCCAGGTTGTCGGAGAGGCGTTCAAGAAGAAGCCCCTCGACGTAGAAGCACCCAGTGAGAGACCTTGTGAGTATTTCGGCAAGAAGGTCTTCAACCGCGAAAAGATGTACAAGTACCTGCCCAAGGACATCTATGAGAAAATGATCGCCGTCATCGACAACGGTGCACCGCTGGACCGCAAGGTTGCTGATGCAGTGGCTGCCGGCATGATGCAGTGGGCCAAGGAGAACGGTGTCACACACTACACGCACTGGTTCCAGCCTCTGACGGAAGGTACAGCCGAGAAACACGACAGCTTCATTGAACACGACGGCAAGGGCGGCATGATCGAGGAGTTCAGCGGCAAACTGCTTGTGCAGCAGGAACCCGATGCCAGCTCTTTCCCCAGCGGCGGCATCCGCTCCACCTTCGAGGCCCGCGGCTACTCGGCATGGGATCCCACCAGCCCTGTCTTCATCATCGACGACACCCTCATCATCCCCACCGTATTTATCAGCTATAGCGGCGAATCGCTTGACTACAAGGCTCCGCTGCTGCGTGCCCTGAAGGCTGTGAACGTGGCCGCCACGGATGTATGCCATTATTTCGACCCCGCTGTGAAGAAGGTCACCAGCAACCTGGGCTGGGAGCAGGAGTATTTCCTCGTGGACGAAGGACTTTATGCTGCCCGTCCCGACCTGTTGCTGACGGGTCGCACGCTGATGGGCCACGACTCGGCGAAGAACCAGCAGATGGACGACCACTACTTCGGCAGTATTCCTGAGCGCGTTGCCGCCTTCATGCGCGACCTCGAGATTCAGGCACTGGAGCTGGGCATCCCCTGCAAGACTCGCCACAACGAGGTGGCGCCGAACCAGTTCGAAGTGGCTCCTATCTTTGAGGACACGAACCTGGCTGTGGATCACAACATGCTGCTGATGTCGCTGATGAAGCGCGTAGCCCGCAAGCACGGTTTCCGCGCCCTGTTGCACGAGAAGCCCTTCGCCGGCATCAATGGCAGCGGCAAGCATAACAACTGGAGCCTCTCTACCGACACGGGCGTGCTGCTCCACGCGCCTGGCAAGACGCCAGAACAGAACCTGCGCTTCGCCACCTTTATCGTGGAAACGCTGATGGGTGTCTATAAGCACAACGGACTGCTGAAGGCTTCCATCATGAGCGCCACCAACGCCCACCGCTTAGGCGCCAACGAGGCTCCCCCAGCCATCATCTCCAGCTTCCTCGGCAAACAGCTCAGCGAACTCCTCGACCATATTGAGAAAGCCGACAAGGACGATCTCTTCCAGATGGACGGCAAGCAGGGCATGAAGATGGATATCCCCGAAATTCCAGAACTGCTCATCGACAACACCGACCGCAACCGCACCAGCCCCTTCGCCTTCACCGGCAACCGTTTTGAGTTCCGTGCCGTTGGCTCCGAGGCCAATTGCGCCAGTGCAATGATTGCCCTGAATACGGCTGTAGCAGAAGCGCTGACGAACTTCAAAAAACGCGTGGATGCCCGTGTTGCTGCGATTGCCAAGGATTTCGAGGGTTCCGGCCACAATGCCACCTTCCACGCCATCATCGACATCCTGCGCGAAGACATCAAGACCTGCAAGCCCATCCGCTTCGACGGCAACGGCTACAGCGATGAATGGAAGGCAGAAGCTGCCAAGCGAGGTCTCGACGTGGAGACCAGCTGCCCCGTCATCTTCGAGCGCTATCTTGACCCCGAGAGCATCCAGATGTTTGAGAGCATGAGCGTGATGACGAAGAAGGAACTCGAAGCGCGCAACGAAGTGAAGTGGGAGACCTACACCAAGAAGATTCAGATCGAAGCCCGCGTACTCGGCGACCTCTCGATGAACCACATCATCCCCGTGGCCACCCACTACCAGAGCCAACTGCTCAGCAATGTCGAGGACATGCGCGCCGTCTTCCCCACGGAGAAAGCCGACACCCTCAGCGCCCGCAACCTGAAGCTCATCGAGGAAATCGCCACCCGCACCGCCGCCATCGAAACGGGAGTCGAGGAACTCGTAGAAGCCCGCAAGGTCGCCAACAAGATTGAGGACGAGCACGCGAAGGCCATCGCCTATCACGACACCATCGCTCCTATGTTCGACACCATCCGCTATCAGATCGACAAGCTCGAACTCATCGTCGACGATGCCCTCTGGCCCCTGCCGAAGTACCGCGAACTGCTCTTCATCCGATAAATCTGTCCTTATATATATATAATTAAGGTATAAGAAATTTCGGCTTATCATTCACTATACGACAAGCCACCCCGTCGCCACATCTCAAGGCGGTGGGGTGGTTGCTTTCTGTGCGCTCGCTCGCGTTTATTATTTCTTCCTGCGATAGACAAAACTGCCAAGAGCAAGTAGGATGACGAGGACAGAGACGATCCAGGCCCAGAGATTCATCTTGCGCGAAGTGGCGGTGATAACATAGTCCTGAGGAATGAGGCGCTCGCCCGTGAGGGGATAGAAGACGGTGCCGTCGGGTTGCAGGGTGCCGTTGCCAGGATCGATGACGGTGCCAGGCATGGTAAGGGTGTAGGGCACATTGAACCAGAAGATGTTCATGCTATTCAAGAACTCCTGGTTCAGCGCCTGACCGCTGGGGTTGTTATCATTGAAGAAGATGGCGTAGGCGTTGGAATGGAAGAAGTCGCGGAAGGCATCCTCGATATTTATTCCCAGCAACTCATTTCCTTGTGACAGCAGATAATTTGCCAGCGAGTCGCGCAACTCCACGAACTGCTCACGGCTGACGGGGGGATTGGCGATGGAGTCGTAGTGGGCCACAATGAAATCAAAACCCGTCTTGAAGAGATTTTCGTTCAGCCATTTGGTAATCTTTGGCTCCATCTGGCTAAGTTTCTGCGAAGCCTCAGCACCGCTCATTCCCTCTACCAGATTAGGACGTCCTGTGAACCAGTAGCTTATCTCTGCCTTATCGGCATAGTTGGTAACCGGCAACTTGAATGTATCGCCCACACAATAGAAGGTTTCTGTGAAGGTGTATTCCGTATAGAACCAGCGGAAACGCTTATCCAGCTTCGCGTTTGATCTGAGGCGCACGCCGTTCAATTGCAGCGGCGACTGCTCGCACATCTTTTCCACGGTCTCAAAAGGACACCAGAATATTGTGGTAACCGTATCGCCTTCACCGACTTCTGTTTCTGAGCTGCAGAAGGCAGCAATGTTCAGGCATTCCGGCATAGGCTGCGACCATGCTGGTTTCCCTTTGACCCACAGAGAGTCGCGCATTTCTTGGGACATGACGTTACTATAAGTAATCTCACGGAAGTTATGGTTCTTGAAATTACCATGACCGTCTCCTTCTATGATGGTGTTCATCGCAACTCTTGACTGGTAGCAGGAAGTAAGAAGCAGTATCCCTACCAAACCTATCAGGAGAGAGAATTTGTGAATTAAATTACTTGTTTTCATAAAGCTTGGATCTTAATTGGGTGTAACTGAGGGTTGAGTTTCCCTTTCGCTGGCGGCTTGTGTACACGTCCTTGAGGGTGCTGCCATTCGAAATGGAGTAAGTATAATAGGTAAGGCCTTGTTGTTCGCGGAGTTGATGAGCGGGGGTGTCGCTGGTCGTATAGATAAAAAGACCTATCAGCCATAAGGCGGCGATGGAAAGCACCGTGCGGATGATAAGGAGAGCCCTATCCCCCACCCTCCCTGTGAGGGAGAGAGTGTTCGCCTTCGAGTCTTGAACGTCTAAGCTTCCCACGATGCGCTCCAAGAGCATATCGGGATCGTCGATGACGGGCTGCTGAGCAGTTCTCAACCTTTCGAGTATTTCGTCTGTCTTATTCATATCCTAAATGTGTTAGTCGTTTACGTATAGTCTGGCGAGCCACATACAGGTTACTCTTCACCTGCCGGGCATCCAAGCCGGTTATCTGTTCCACTTCTGTGGAGGGGAGCCCTTCGAGTTGGCAGAGGGTGAACACCAGTTTCTGCTTAGGGCTGAGTTCGTTGGCCAGCATCCTCACGATTGCCACCCACTCACTGTTCTCCAGGGTGCGCTGACAATCTGTGTCGGCAACGAAACGCTGTAGCACCCTTTCGTCCTCCGGCAGGGGCAGCAGACGGCGCATCCGTTTCAGGTGATCGATGCAGAGGCGGGAAGCGATGGTGTAGAGCCAGGTGGTGAAGGACTTCTGAGGATCGTAGTCGCAGATGCTCTGCCAAACACGGATGAACGTCTCCTGCACCACATCCTTCGCCTCTTCTTCATCGGCCAACATCTTCAGCGCCAGCGAGAACACAGCCCGCTGATGGGTCTGCACCATCGTTCTGAAGGCTTCTTTGTCGCCACCTTTACATTGTCTTATGATGTCACTGTTCGTTTGCACTATTCTGGAGTTGTTGCTCTACTCATTATACGACCGAGGCGGACAAAAGTCAAAAAGAGAAGTGAAAAAAAATCAGGGAAAGAGGTTCTCGGGCATCCAGAGATGACGTTTCATATCCACATGGCCGTTGGGCTTGAAGGCGACGCCCTCCTGCTCCAAGAGCGGCCGATGCTGGCTCCAGCCTGGTGCTGTGCGCCCTTCGCTATTCACCACACGATGACAAGGCAGCTTCTCGGCTCCAGGCGTATAGCGGAGGGTGCGCCCCACCATCCTTGCATGACTGGGCCAACCCGCCAATGTGGCAACGAGGCCATAGGTGGTCACGCGTCCACGGGGTATCTGGCTGACGATATTCATCACGTCGGCCTGGAAGGCGCATGCCTGCTCTGCTGTCATCTTGCTGAGATAGTCCTTCATCGTTGCTTTTCTGGGTTTCAGTACGACAAAGGTACAGCTTTTTTGCTAAAACAGGAAAAAATCCAAGCTTTTAGCATCTTTTTTCTTTCCTTTCTGAAGAGAATCGCAAAATAAACGCTACTTTTGCAGGCAAAAAGCGAAAATACAATGGCAAGCAACACAGACTTTGTACAGTTCATCGCCGACCAGTGCGACGGCGCGGGCGAAATCGTCACCAAGAAGATGTTTGGTGACTACGGCATCTATTGCGACGGCAAAATCTTCGGTCTCATCTGCGACGACCGCTTTTATCTGAAGCCGACAGAGGCAGGACGACAACTGCTGCGGGCTATAGAGATGCGACCTCCCTATGAAGGAGCTAAGGACTATTTCTACATCGCCGACGTCGATGACCGCGACTACCTTTCTGAAATCGTGCGCGCGACGTGCAAGGAGCTGCCGATGCCGAAACCAAAGAAAAACAAATAAGTAGGTGTTCATGTTGACTCACCTACAGACAAAGATATTTTAAAACAACAGAGAATACCTGACTACGATGAAAAAATTTTTAATGGGGGCGCTGCTCTTGTTCATGGGCAGCGTATGCAGCGCAGAAGACATCACCATCCGCTACAACGGCAATAAAGCCAAAGTACAGCAATCGAAGAAGGACAGCGTGGTGGTGACCGTTGACGGCGCCTGCGTGAACATCGAGAGCCTGTATCAGAACCACAAGCTATCCCTCCGCCTTACGGGCAGCAGCGACAACGGACAGCTCATCCTCAAGACCAAGGGCAAGGCAAAGCTGACGCTCGAAGGTCTGACGCTGACAAGTCTGGAGGGGGCTCCCATCCATCTGAAGAATAAGAAGAAGGTGGAAATCGTTGCAAAAAAAGGAACGGTGAACACCCTCTCCATCACCGCATGCAACGACACCGTCAACCATAAGGGCGCAGTCATTTGGGCGAAGGACAAGCTGCTGCTCTCTGGAGCGGGAACGCTGAATATCATCGCCACGGGCGACGGTTGCCGCGGTATCAAGAGCAAGAAGGACATCACCATCGAGGACGTGACCCTCAACGTGACCACCTCTGGCAACAACCTGGGCGAGAAACCCTTTAGTTTTGGTTTCCCTGGAGGCACTGAAGGAGGAGGCTTCCCCTGGGCTGGCGACAGCACCATACAGGCTGGCTTCCCCGGCTTCCCCATACTAGGCGACAGTACCATGCGCGGCGGATTCCCTGGAGGCGGAATGATGCCGTTTAACTTCGATGATATCCCTGAAGAGGTGAGACAGCAATTCGAAGAGATGCGCAAGCGCTTTGAGGAACGGATGGCAGGCGACAGCACCATGCGCGGCGGCTTCCCAGGCTTCCCTGGCGGCGGAATGATGCCCTTCGGAGGCATGCGTCCGGAGGATGAAGACAGCATCGACGGCGGCTTCCCAGACTTCGGCGGAGGCGGTTTTGCCGGCAAGCACAAGTACGTGGCCGCCACCAAGGGCATCGCCTCGAAAGGCAAAATCACCATCAACAGCGCCAACATCACCGTGCGCACGTCCACCTCTGGAGCAGAGGGCATAGAGGGCCGGGAAGGCATCGTCTTCAACAGCGGAAACATCGATGTGCTGAGTCCCGACGATGCCATCAATGCCGGCGCCTGCATCGAGTTCAACGGAGCCCACGTCCTCGCTCGCAGTACGGGCAACGATGCTGTGGATTCCAATCCCAAAGGCGGCTTCTTCATGCCCTTCGGGGGCAACGAGCAGAACAGCGAACCTGCCATCATCATTCGCGGAGGAACCGTCTATGCATGGAGCCAGATGGGGTCGCCCGAGGAGGGACTGGATTGCGACTTCGCCCCACTCGTCATCGAGGGAGGCGAGGTATTCTCCGCAGGAGGAGGCATGGGCGAGATGCCCTCTGTGCCCACCAACGAGAATGCCAAGCAGCCCACAATACTGCTCATTGGCATCGACATCCAGCAAGACGAACCCGTCCAGATCTACGATGCCGACGGCAAACTCATAACCACCGTCACCATCCCCTTCTCCCTGCGCCGCAGCGCCAGCCTCGTCAGCAACCCTGCCTTCAAACTGGGAGGCACCTACACGGTGAAGACCAAAGGCTACGAGAAGACATTCACCCTCAACGAGGCGTTCACAGCCGTAAGATAACCCATGATGACAGCTCAGGAAATCATCGGATATATGGAATCGCTGCGCAACGAGAAGCAGCGGCGGATACTGATGCGATTCTTCAAGACGGGCCCTGGGGAGTACGGCTACGGCGACGAGTTCCTGGGCCTGAAGGTGCCGCAGACGCGTGAAGTGGTTCGGGCGGCAGGCGTAGACTTCCCCCTGAACCAGGTGCCCGAACTGCTGACGAACCGCTGGCACGAGGTGCGGCTCTGCGGTTTCCTCATCCTCGTGGCAAAGTTCGAGCGGCTGGCCACCACGAGGCAGCAACAGCAGCCAGAAGCCATCAGACAACGCGACAGCATACTGACGATGTACCTGCAGTATGCCGAACAAGCCAACAACTGGGACTTAGTGGACCTGAGCGTACACAAGATTATCGGAAACTGGCTGCTGCTGCCCTCGGAACTGGGCGACAGGAACTACAAGATCAAGGTGCTGGACCAGCTCGCCGCCAGCCCCTGCCTCTGGAAACAGCGCATGAGCATGGTCTGCTCGTGGAAGACCTCACAAAAAGGCGACCCCTCGTGGTGCCTCCGCTATGCCGAGATCCACCTCCACCACCCCCACGACCTAATGCACAAGGCCGTCGGATGGATGCTTCGCGAGATGGGCAAGCGGGTCTCTATGGATCTCCTTCGCGACTTCCTCCGCCAGCACGCCCACGAGATGCCGCGCACCATGCTCCGCTATGCCATCGAAAAGATGTCCGATGCCGAGCGGCAAGAGTGGATGGCAGCACGGAAAGAGAATAACGAGAAGACGACCGCAGGAAAAGAACAACGATGATGAAAGACAATCAACAAGAGCTGTTCCCCATTGTGGACGAAGAAGGAACGGTGATAGGACAGGCCACACGAGGCGAATGCCACAGCGGATCGCACCTGTTGCATCCCGTGGTGCATCTCCATGTCTTCAATGCCCAGGGCGACGTGTATCTCCAGAAACGGCCCGAGTGGAAAGACATCCAGCCCGGCAAATGGGACACAGCCGTGGGAGGACATATCGACTACGGCGAGACACCCGAGGAAGCACTCCAACGCGAAGTGCGCGAGGAACTGGGCATCACCGACTTCACGCCCGAATCCATCGGCAAATACATTTTCGAGAGCCAGCGCGAAAGCGAGCTGGTGTATGTGAACCGCACCACCTACGACCACCCCATTCACCCCTCCGCCGAGGAGCTCGACGGTGGCCGCTTCTGGTCTATGCAGGAAATTCGCGAAGCCATAGGACAGGGAATCCTTACTCCCAATTTCGAAAGTGAGTTCCAGCGCTTCTTTCTACGATAACCCGCCTACACAATAAGACGTATCGGCCTCCGCGATAAGACGTAGCGGCTTCCGCGATAAGACGTAGCGGCTTCCGCGATAAGACGTAGCGGCTTCTATTTATATACGTAATCATCTTTATGTATATACGTCCCGTTCCTTATGTATATACGTCTCGGCCTCTACGTCCTTACGTCCACGCGTCCGTGTTCGTATCTGTCATGGAAGTAGTAGTTTGTTGCACGTGGAAGTATAGTTTGTTGCATGACAAAGTATAGTTTGAGTTGGGCATGAGTCTAATAAGTAATTGAAGTTTCGGAAGTGATGCCGTAGGCATCTGACAATGGTAGCCAGCCATTTTAATGGCTGGTAATTACCTAAAGGCACGCTTTTTTATGGCCGCTTTATACCAGCCGTTGAAACGGCTGGCTACCATTGTCACGCCCCGCTGGGGCTTTGTATTACAGCTGGTTAGCATACTTCCGAAACTTAAATAAGTAAGAATAGAATGCCCCAGCGGAAAAAGACCTCACACCTCACGCGATGCGATGTAATCAATTGAGATTACAGCGATTAAATAGCATGACACTTCCTCAAGACCTCACGCAGACCTCACGCAGACCTCACGCAGCAGTTTCCTGTCGAAGAGAGCCCCATAACTTAAAATCAACGTGAGGTCTGAGTGAGGTCTGAGTGAGGTCTTGAGATAAGTTATCGCCGTCTATCTAACTGTAAAACAAACAGATGTGTTATCACCCGTGAGGTGTGAGGTCTGTTTCGACTTCTTCCATTTTTTGTTGGCTTCGCCTTCGTTTTCTCGCCATGCCAAAGCACAAACAAGTTTGTCTTTGGTCATTTGGCTTACCGAAAATCTGGATTTCATGTGTAAGTGTTTTACGCTTTTACAACTTGTTGAAATACAGTAAGAAACAAATATAGTCCAAAGTTGAACGGTACAAAAATGTGCAATTTACAATTTGTTGATTAAGACATCAAAAAGAGCAGTTTTTATACCATGAAAACCGAACAAGATTTAACAATTCATTAAGATTATTTGACGGTCGGATTTTAGTCATTTTGCACATTTCCACATCAGATGAGCAATTATTCAGCAGTCATACCCCAAATGTAACTATTACGTATAACAAAGATATATGGCACGAAAATTAAGGTGTAGTATTATTGCAAAATGCGCATATAAAGACAGCAAAAATGAGTTTTTTGACCACATAAAAGCAGTTTTCTCTCAAAAAGATTGGCCATTCCAAGAAAAAGCCGTACCTTTGCATCAACAGAACCCGCCACGCTTCCCGAAGACCAGCGAACCAGGGCGGGGCGTTTTTTTTATATAGGGCAATGAGATATAACAAACAACCCATTTCAATCAACGACCAGATTGCTATTCTGAAAGGACGTGGACTCATCTTTTCCGATGAGCAAAAAGCCCAGACAGTTCTGGAGAATATAAGCTATTTCCGTCTCGCTGGATATTGGCGTACAATGGAACAAAACAGTTCAACCCACTTGTTCCGTACTGGCAGTCGTTTTGAAGATGTCGTAGCCCGCTACAATTTTGATTCAAAACTGAAGACACTCATCTTTGCTGCCATTCAGCAAATAGAAATTTCAGTCAGAACAAGGATCATTCATTTTTTCTCCTTGGCTCATGGAGCATTCTGGTTCCTTGATGACACGTTAGCGGAAGATGAAGATTTGTTCAATGAAAATCTTAGTTATCTGCGCACTGAACTTAGCCGTTCCCACGACGAATTCATAGCAGAACATTTCAGGAAATATGATGAGCCAGACATGCCTCCTGCTTGGAAAACGCTTGAAGTAGCTTCGTTCGGAACATTGTCAAAGCTCTACAAGAACATGAATGACAACGCTGTGAAGAAGCAGGTTGCCCGTAGTTTCAATATTCCACAGCACAAATGTCTTCAAAGTTGGCTTGCAACGTTGACCATCGTGCGCAACACCTGTGCCCATCACGCAAGACTTTGGAATGCTCATTTCTCGATGGTTCCAAGGACGAATGAGCGGATGAGAGGCAATTGGATAGCAAACCGCCATTTTCCTTCTGACAAACTCTATCCAAGTCTCTGCTGCATCGCCTACTGGCTCAACAGCATCAATCCTCAGAACACGTTTGTTCAGGACTTCAAATCTCTTCTGACAAAATATCCAAGTGTGCAACCTTCCATGATGGGCTTTCCTCGTGGATGGGAAACGGAACCGCTATGGCAATAGACACTTTTCTACGTCTGAACTGTATTATAAGTGTATGACACGAAAAGAAATGACGAACGAGCGAGCGCAGAGTGATGCTCGCATCAACTCTGCCGAGCGAGGAGGAATTGGGCGGAGTCAAATCGAAAATCTGTTCAAGACACACTACACGCAGATGTATCATCTGGCACTTACGTTGCTCTTCGACGAAGCGGAGAGCAAGGACGTGGTGAGTGATGTGTTCGCTAGTCTGCTCAGTGGCAAGGCTGCGATTAAGCGAGAGCAGAGCGATGCTGGCATCAGCTCTGCAGAGCGGGAGCAGGCTCGACCGAAGGTCAAGGTGGTGATGAGAGCAGACAATGCAAAAGCGTTCCTCTTGGCGAGCGTGCGCCATCGTTGCCTGAATGTGTTACAGCACAAGCAGGTGAAAGAACGCTTTGCACGCCTGCTTACCGAGGACACAGATACACTTATTAGCGACAATACAGCGGAAGGGCAAATGCAAATGGAAGAACTGATGCGCTACGTGCGGAACAACCTTTCGCCGTTGGAGCAGAAAATCTTCCGAATGCGCTACCTACGAGAAATGACCTGCCAGGAGGTGGCCGACGCGCTGAACGTCAGCCGCCCGACCGTCCACGCTCACCTGAAGCAGTCTGTGGAGAAAATCAGAAAGTATTTTAATTCAAACTCAAAAGCAATATGATGACCGAAGAACAGCGTATAGAGTGGCTTCTGGAACTACAGGACCACCCTGAGCAACTGACCGACGAGCAGTTGCAGCAGATACTCGCCGACGACGAGATACGCCAGCTCGTACTACAGCTTGGCATTGCGAAGCGTGCCTTCAAGCACGACGAGCTTAAGAGCAACACCCCCGATGTGGATGCCGAATGGGAGAAGTTTGCAGCCAGCCATGCCGAAGAACTGGATGCCCTCAACGAAGCAGAAAGGCTACGGGTAGGCGATGGTACGTCGGGAATACATAAGCCCCGTTTTCACGCTTACCTTTCAATCCACAAGATAGCTGCATCCTTCATCGGTGTACTCCTGGCTTCGGGCATTGCCTTTGCCGCTATCCAAGTTGTGCGAAATATCAGCACGCCTAAACCGCAACTGCCTACGACGGAGCAAACGACCGACATCGAGCCAGTCACTTCCCTGCCCGCAGATACGGTTCAGGCCGACACAATTTCCGTTGAGCCATACATCTTCAACAATGTACCGCTCGACTCCATGCTCACAGCCATTGCTGCCGCCCACAGGGTGCAGGTGGAGTTTGAGAATGACACGGCCCGTCAGCTCCGTTTCCACTTTGTATGGAAGCGTGAAGACAGTCTTACGCGAGTATTAGAAAAGTTGAACACTTTCGAGGCCGTGAACATCGGCATAGAAGACAAAACGCTGGTGGTAAGATGAGAAGCACGCTATATACTTTAACGCTCATAGTCTGCATTCTTTGCTTGCCCCTTGCCACCTTTGCACAGCGTATCACCCACACATATAATAATGTGTCGCTCAGCGAAGCCTTACTTGAACTTAACAACGAGCAGAAGGAATACGACATCAACTTCCTCTACAACGAACTGGAGGACTTCCGCGTCACCGCCACCATCAAGAACAAGCGTCTGCCCGATGCCATCCAGCAGATGATTGGTTTCTA
This sequence comes from uncultured Bacteroidales bacterium, assembly GCA_902779165.1. Classification (GTDB taxonomy): domain Bacteria; phylum Bacteroidota; class Bacteroidia; order Bacteroidales; family Bacteroidaceae; genus Physcousia. The sequence continues at coordinate 355 of CACZAN010000049.1, read as the reverse complement.
TCCTGTCCGCATGACTGTGAAGCCCGAGGACCACGAAATCTATGTGGAGTGTACCCACAAAACCGACCACCACCTGACGGGCACCATCGTTGACGAACAGGATCAGCCCGTGGGCTATGCCAATGTAGCTATTCTCAATCCGGCAGACAGCGCCCTCCTTGGCGGTGGTGTGTCGAACGAGAGCGGTTACTTCGCCATTCCATACGAACAAGAGAAAGTTCTTGCCCGAATCTCCTACGTTGGATACAAGACCATCTACAAGCAATGTAACAATGCAGAACTCGGTACGATACGGATGCAGCCCGACACCTACACCTTGGGGAATGTGACAGTGAGGGGAGAACGACCGAATTAT
>CACZAN010000048.1 GCA_902779165.1 uncultured Bacteroidales bacterium | reverse complement strand
GATAGTCTCACCCTTGGCATATTCGCGGCGAGCCTTGTTGATGGAGCGGCGCATGGCGGGGGTGATGGTGTGGTCATCACTGATGGTGGCAGTACGCACCGAGGCTATGCCGCGTATCATTTTCAGTGCCCGCTTGATGTCGGCCACAAGCGCATTGTCTTCCAGCGTGATAATCATCTGGGGCGAATTGGGGATGGTTGTTGCCATAATCTATATTATTTCTTTGAATTGTCTGTTGTTGTCTGTCTGTAGTTTCGCAGCCTTTGGGCTGCAAAATCAGAGGACAAAGGTGGTTATGCGCTTAAACTTCTCATACGTTTCCCTTGCCTTGGTGACTTCTTCGGCTGACACTGGCGTAGGGTGCTCAAGGTTATACTTGAAGCGCTCCACGTCTTTACCTTTCAGTACGGGTGTTTCTTTAATCGGTCTGGCCATAATAAATACGTATTTATGTGAAATTTCGGCTGCAAAGGTACAAATAATTATTCAAAAAAACTGCATTTTTGACGACTTTATTACGATTCCCGCACAAAACGATTCGTTTTTGTCAAGAAAGCGTTATAATAACGGGGATGGGAATAGTCCCAGAAAATCATTAAATTGTTAATTTACAATGAAGTATTTATCATTGATTGCGTCGGTTTAGAGTCTGAGCAAGTCTTTGACGGAATAGATGCGGCTCAGTGCCTCGAAGGAGAAGTACTGGTCGTCCATAATCATCCATTCCTCGCGCTGCTTCTTTGTCAGGTGCTTGATGTCGGGGAACATCGAGACGGGTACGATAATCTCGCGTCCGTCGGTCAGGTAGGCCGCCATCACACCGCGCTTCACGTTGAAGTCGAGCTTCTTGATGCCCAGATTGGTGTCCTTGAATTTGCACATATTCTTGTCCTTCTATTTAATTCGTCCATTCGCGCGCTGAATTGTTGCGCTTCGGGAGTTTATTGAATTCTCGCTTCTGACATTCCATCAAGTAGAGTTGTTTCTTAGTAAATAAATAGGCGCTAAATTAAGTATATAGCGTACTGACATCTCCTCTAAAAGAAGTAATCCTTGACTATCAGTCACAATCACCGGAGACTTGGCAAACTATTTCGACCAAAGTGATAAATTTAATGCCGAAGAAAGACGCTATAGGCAGGAGAGGGAGACGATATGGGACGGAAAGAGGACGCACCGGCATCCAAAAATATTAGCAAGGTTAGTAGGGTTAGCATAGTTTTTGAGATTCTAATCAAATAAGATGTGAGATCGATAAGGTCCTTGCCAAGCATTACACAAGGTGGAAGTACGTGGAAGCGATCGTGCCGAGATAGAGAGCTACAGGACTAACACGCATGGCAGAGCCATTACCCCAGCTGTTGTATGGCTGAGGATCTTCTGATAGGAGCCATTCCTTGAATCGACCTCCATGTGGAGAATCAGATCGTGCATCTCCAAGTCATCCTTGAAGAACTGGGGGATGGCTTCATAGCCGACAGCTGCACCAAGGATATTACCAGTCACAGCTCCCGTACTGTCACTTTCTCCGCCATGATTCACGACAACTATCATCGTTTCTTCGAAACTGTCAAAGTGCTTCAAGGCGCAGTAGAACGCGATGGTCCAAGCCTCATCGCCGTAGCCGCCCTCGCCATGGTCCTCATCCTCCTGAGTGTTTACATGGCCAATCGCAGCAAGTAAGCATACCGAAATGTCTTTTTGTGAGAACACAGAAGTGGTTCTTCGATTCAACATTTACGAAATGTTAAATCTCGGAACTCATTCTTGCATATTTCATTTATTCTCCTTTCCTTTGCACCGTCGGAGTCGTATTGACGACCGATTATTCGCATTATTTTATCGCTTAAAGCACTCTTTTCACAATGAAACGTAGCAAATACATACAACTCATCATGAGTCTGGTCATCGCCTGCGGCCTCCTACTTGCAGCCGCCATCTCCTGCGATACTCCAAAGTCCATCGCCTGGAGTTACTACTATTGCGCAAAGGACACCTTGGCCACAGGGGACCCACTCGCCGCCAAACACTTCCTGCAACGTTGCAATAAGACGGCCGACAAAGCTTTAGCCGCCAAGGCAGACTCCCTGATGGAAGTCATAGATGCTATGATTGCAGAACAAGAAAAGAAACATTAATAAAAGACCTCACCACAATGATCAAGCTCAGTCAGAAGGAAGAAGAAGTGATGGAGCACATCTGGCAGTTGGGCGAATGTACGCCTCGCGACGTGCTTATGCGCTACCCTGAGCCGCAACCGCTGCTCAACGGCATACAGAATGTGTTCCAGTCGCTGGAACGCAAAGGCTACCTCGACCATCGGCGCGAAGGGCGGGGATATGTCTATTGGCCTATCGTGGAGAAGAAGGACTACGGCCGCTCGCGCCTCGGTGCCTTCATCGAGCGCTACCTCGACGGCTCCATCAAGGAACTCGTTGCATTCTTCGCAAAGGAACAGAAGTTGAGTGCAGAGGAACTGAGGGAAATTATTGAAGAGATAGAGAAAGGAGGCAACACATGATACTCTACATCATCAAGCTCAACCTCATCCTGGCCCTGCTGTGCCTGCTGTTCCAGGTGCTGATGCATCGCGACACATTCTTCGGTGTGCGTCGTCTGATGCTATGGGGCATCTATACCACGGCCTTTCTTTTACCCTTGTGTAATCTGCAGGCGCTGTTTACAGCCGACACCGCCGCTACCGACATGGCCGAAGCTTACGCCCAACACGTTCTGCCCACGCTGAACGTAACCGCCATGCGGGTTGCCAGCTTTGGTGTAGAACAGAACGAGCCCGGCTGCGGCATGTGGTTTGTGGGAATGATAGCGATCTGGGGCATCATCTATATCATTCCCGTCGTGTGGATGACGATGAAGCTCATCATCCAGGTGGCATACATTATATATTTAAGGTGTACTTGTCCGCTAATTACGCAACTCCCCTCGCCTTTCGGAGAGGGGACGGGGGTGAGGCGCTTCCCCCGCCCCTGCAGCCCCTTCTCCTTCGGTCCGTGGATTTTCCTGCATCCCGACGGCATGGACGAGCAGACGTTGCACGAGGTACTCATCCACGAGCAGGCTCACGTCCGCGGCTGCCACACCATCGACATCCTCTTCTCCCAACTCGTCTGCATCGTCTTCTGGTGGAATCCCGCCGCCTGGGTGATGCGCCGCGAGGTACGTCTGAACCTGGAGTTCATTGCCGATGCTGCCGTCATCGGCCGGCAGAAAGACAAGCGGGAATATCAGTACCGCCTCCTCGGATTCTCCACTTACACGAACGTAGCTACGATTGCAAATAATTTCAACGTCTTACCCTTAAAGCGCAGAATTACAATGATGAATCTGAAAAGGACCTCACGCATGGGGATGGCCAAGTACGCCCTCTTCGTGCCCGTGGCTGCCGCCTTGCTGTTTGCCTGCAACCTCGACTCGCTGGCACGCAGCATCGCCGAGACGGTCAAGAAGCCGCTCCTAATCGTAGATGGGCAGCGCGTCGGCGAGGAAGAAGTGCAGGCCCTTTCGCCCGAACACATCGACCACATCACCGTCCTACGCGAGGCCTCAGCCGTCAGCGTCTATGGCGACGAAGCCAAGGACGGAGCGGTGGTCATTGACATGAAGAAGAACGACAGCACCAAGGTGCGCACCGTGGTGCAAGCCATTGCCGATGCCGACGACAACATCTATGCCGACGTAGAGCAGATGCCCGAGTACCCCGGCGGGATGGAAACCATGAACAAGGTGCTCTACCAAAATGTGCGCTATCCGGCTGCAGCACAAGATTATGGCATTCAGGGAATGGTAATCGTAAACTTCGTCGTGGAGAAGGACGGTACGCTCTCCAACGTGAAAGCCACTGAGGTGCGGGATGTCAACACGGGTGCCGTCTTGCCCGAGGTGAAGGTGGTTGCATTCTCGCATCATGACCGCCAGAAGTCTCGCAAGCAGGGCAAGCTCACAAATGAACTCAAGGAAAAGACAAAGGCCAACCAGCATTACGCCGAAGGAATCAAGGCGCTGAAAGCCGAGTCCGAACGTGTCGTCCGGCTACTTCCTGAGCGCTGGAAGCCTGGACGCAATGCGGGGCAACCTGTCCGCGTACACGTCACGCTACCTGTGACGTTCAAGTTGCAATAAAGCAGTTTAATCACCTTTATTACTGATAAACTTATGAGGCACAATTTCCTTGTGCTAGCCCTTGCTATGTCCTTGTCTGTACGGACGCAGCCCGCAGCGGCACAAACCGAGACCTTGGAAACAAATAAGATAATGAAAAAGATTTTAACAACCATGATGGCCCTTGTGCTGACAATTGCAGCGCAGGCGCAGAGAGACACGATTGGCGTGTCGAAATTTACGGCGATTTATCGCTATGTGTGCAAAACCTTTGATGCCGACGGACAGCCTGTAACAGATTCGATGTTATCTGGCTGCCCAGATGCACATGGGTACCATCTTCACGAACTACCCCGAAGGCAGAATCACAACGCAAGAGATGCTCTATCCGTATCGCTACATGACTGACGAGCCATTGGAAAAGCAGAACTGGAAACTGACGGATGCACAGGACACTATCTGCGACTATGCCAGCCTGTCGGCCATAGCTAAGTATCACGGCCTGACTTGGAACGTGTACTACACGGAGGATGTGCCAGCCAGCATAGGGCCTTGGAAGTTGGGAGGATTGCCAGGTCTCATCACGAAGGCTACCGATACACAAGGCATTCACACCTTCACGCTGTATGGTTTCCATCAGGAGGAAACTCCGATATTATTCACCCAATACGTCAATTGGATAGTCCCTGACGGACGGGGCAAGTTCGCAGCCCAGCGAGTAGATTATCAGAAGATGAAAGCCTCTAAATTCCTTGCATACAAGAAGAAGGTGCTGGACAATCCTCGCTACTTGAAGAATCCCACTTACTATGCCGCCGACCCCATGAAGGCCTTCGGCTATGTGGAGAATAGTTTTAACTCGTCTGGCGATAACGTACGCAGCGTCGCTGGGGTAGTCCTCATTTCCAATCCTCATAAATATCAACCGTTAGAACTGAAATAAGCGATATGAAACGACTCCTATATATTACATTATATGCAGTGCTGGCAGCGTCGGCGTCGGCACAAGAAGTGATTGATTCGACGCAGTTTGTGGCTGTGTATGATTACGAGTGCAGAACACAAGATGACGAAGGGCAGAATGTCACGGACAAGATGCAGGTCGTGGTGCAAGTGGGACGGACGGTTACTAAGTCGATGCCACGTTCTGCCTATCGGTCCGGGGACGAGTCGGAGAAGGCAGATGTGATGGCTGACTATCAGGAAGCTCTGATGCACATGCCAACGGTGTGGATAGGTCGGCCCAGCGGCAAGACCACCGTGTGCGAATTCATTTTCCCGCATGAATATGAGGGCAACGAAGAGACCCCCGACATCGCATGGACGCTCACTAATGATACGCTGACCGTAAGCGGCTATTTCTGCCAACAGGCCAAGGCGACGTTTCGGGGTGTGGAGTGGCACGCATGGTACACCGATGAGATTCCGTCGTCGGCAGGGCCGTGGCGGTTGCATGGTCTGCCTGGGCTGATTGTAAAGGCAGAGAATGAGGTGCACACGTTCAGCCTTGCGGGGTTGCGGATGGAGGCATCACCCATCACTGCGCCTGAGCAAAACCCCGAAGTGCACAGAATGAGATACGCCAAACTGTTGAAGCACAAGAACGAGATTTATGGCAACCGCGAATATCCCAAGAATCCCATGTACTATGTACCAGACCTTCAGGGCAGCATCACGGATATGAGCGTCCTCAACCGCAACGGCCAGCAACTCCTGCTTGCCAATGGCGGTCACCCACTGCTGACAAAGGCGCATGTGTATCAACCGTTAGAATTAGAATAAGACAATGAAAAAGATTTTAGTAACCATGATGGCCTTCGCGCTGACGATAGCAGCGCAGGCCGAGAAGATTGATTCAACACAGTTTGTAGCCTTCTACAACTACACCATTCAGACGCAGGACGAGGAAGGGCAGAACGTCACGGACTCGATACGGCTGGCTCTGCTGGTGGGCACACGTGCCACGTATTGCACTACCGTACTTTCCTACAACAAGGACGGACGGGCAAGTCAGGAAATGTTGGATGCGTTCTCCATGCACTTCCAGAACGTGCTGACCGATGTGGAAAAGTCGTCGATCGTAGCCGTAGAACCCATTTATCCCTATCGCTACGAGACCCATGAGCCAATGGCCAAGGTGGACTGGACGCTGACGGAGGACACGCTGACCATCAGCGGACTGCCCTGCCATCGGGCCACGGGCAAGCTCTACGGCAAGCATTGGACGGCGTGGTACACCGAGGAAATGCCCTCGTCGGCCGGCCCGTGGAAGTTGCGCGGACTGCCGGGACTGATTATCAAAGCCGAGGATGCTGAGGGTATCCACTGTTTTACGCTGTATGAAACGAAGAACGAGGTGATTGACATCAATATGATTGGCAGTCCTGAGTACCAGAAACTGAGCCGCAAGAAACTGATGGCGTTCAAGAAGAAGACGCTGGGCAATCCCCGCTACCCCAAGGAGCCAACATACTATGTGCCCGAAGGAGCTGACGAGGTGCTGGAAGTCTATGTAAATGGAACTTTCTATTCTGTCGGCTATAACTCCCACATGATGATTCTACAGAAGAGCCATGTGTATAAGCCCCTTGAATTAGAATAAGACTTGATATGAAACGACTCTTATACATTATATTATATATAGCACTGGCGGCGACGGCCTCAGCGCAGGTGAAAGTGACGGGCCGGGTGATTGACCTGCAAAATAAGCCCGTGACGAATGCGAAGGGCGAGTATGCGATAGAGATGAAGAGTGCGCCAACGGGGGAGGTGACGCTACAGTTCACCCACATCAGCTATGAGAAGGAGTCGGAAAGGCTATCACTGAAGGAGCGTGTGACGAAGCTGGACATGATTCTCTCTCCGAAGAGTATCAGTCTGAAGGAGGTGACGGTGAAGCCCGACCCACTGCGGCAACGAGGCGACACGCTGAGCCACAACCTCGCGTCGTTTCTCGGCAAGGGCGACGTCACGCTGGAGGACGGACTGAAGCGGCTACCGGGCGTAGACGTGTCCAAGGCGGGTGCCATCAGTTACATGGGCAAGCCCATCTCGCAGTTCAACATCGAGGGAATGGACTTGCTGGGCGGCAAGTACAACCTGGCGACGAGGAACATCCCGGCGGACTACGTGACGCAGGTGGAGATAGTGCGCAACCACCACAGCAGACGGGTGGAGAAGGAGGTGCCGAGCAACGAGGTGTCGATGAACATCAAACTGTCAAACAAGGCGAAGTTTAAGCCGTTCGGGCAGGAGGAGGCAGGAGCGGGCTACATGGAGGACGGCAACGATAAGTTGCAAGCCCTGCTCGGTCTGACGGGCATGATGTTCACCAACAAGTTCCAGACCATCTGCTCGGTGAAGGGCGGGAACTACAAAGGCTTTGCACGGGCCGACATGTACGACCACTTCGGCGGCTCGGACGTGAGTACCCGCGCCACGAGCCTGTTTGGCGGCTTCGACGGTGGTGCGCCTCCGCAGGGGCAGTACCTCTACCAGCGTAACGGCATGGCGACGTTGAACGGCATCCTGCGTACGGACTCGTTTACGACCATGAAAGTGAACGCCGACTACAGTTACCACCGCGCCACGCACGACATCAGCCAGAGCACGACGTACCTCGCCGATGGCGGCAAATATGTGACCGTGAGCGAACAGACGTCGCCAATAACAAAAATTCACCTGCCGAAGCTGTCGGTGAACTACCTGAAGAACGCCGACCGCGTGTATCTCAGCGAGACGTTTGTCCTCAAAGGGAAGTTTGAGGAGAATGAGGGGGATGTGGTTGCTAACGGCTCTTTAGTGGAACAGCGACGGAAGACTTCATCGTTTGAGGTGGGCAACGAACTTTTCTGGATGGGCAGGACGGAGAAGGGCGCACGGCGACACGTCCATGCCAACGTGTCGTTCAAGCAGACACCGACGCTAAGGCTGGCGTTCAGCCAAGACGGTACGGACTACGGGCAGACAGCGCAGTCCTCCACGCTCTCGATGAACGTCGGATCGTCGTTCAGCATTCCCATCGGCAAGTCGTTCCGGCTGAACCTTCCCGTCAGCGTGTCAGCTATGTACGATGACTTGGAAACCTATCGCACGGCGACTGGCGAGATGAATGACATTCGCGGCTGGGCCTTCACGCCGACCCTCAACCCCGGCTTCGAGATACATTCCAAGAACCGCCGCTTCTACCTGAGTGCAGGCATCGGGGCCGCGCTGAAGGGGCTGTACTACAATAAATTGAATTACACCAAGCCCGTGCTCAATCCCTCGATGGGCATCAATTACACCTTCTCGGCCAACAGCAAGTTGTCGTTCTCCACGGGCTACACGACTTCCATCGGCGACATGATGACGCTGCTGACGGAGCCGATGCAGGTGGACTACCGCTCGGTGCGTACCTCGTCGGGTATCATCGGCGAGTCCAACACGTGGCACACGTCGGGCGACTGGAAGTGGCAGCTTCCCATGCAGTATTTCACGCTGAGCCTCGCGGCCAGCCACAGCGAAGGCAAGCAGAACACGCTCACGTCGCAGTCGGTCAGCGGCATCGACGTGAGCAGCACCACCCTGCTCCGCGACAGCCGCAGCCGCTCCACCAGCTTTTCTATTGCCGCCACGAAGAACATCCCCACGCTCTTCGCCAAGCTCGGTGCCGACGGCAGCTACAGCTTCGGCAGTGGCGAACAGGCCGTGGACGAGACCGTCATCGACACCCGCACGAACAGCTACGCCCTACATGGCAACGCCACCATCACCCCCGTCCCCTGGCTCGAACTGCGCTACGACATCCGCTACGGCTGGTCGCGCTCCCGCTATTCCGAGGAAAGCAACACCGTGACCTCCCTCACTCACAGCGGTGTCGTCCACATCTTCCCCATCGCCGCCCTCGACCTCTCCCTGGACTATGACCACGTGCGCCGCCAGCTCACCACGGACCAGTACAAGCGCATGTCCCTCTTCAATGCCTCCGCCCAGTACAAGTGGAAGCAGTGCGTCCTCCGTCTGGAACTCACCAACTTGCTGAACCAGCGCCACTACGCCTACACCATCTTCAACGGCATCAACACCTACACCTACGACTACGGCCTCTGCGGCCGCACAATCATGTTAAGAGCCACGTTTAAACTGTGAATACTACTTCAGTTTTTGCTGTCCGCTAAAAGTTTTTAACTTGATAGATAGAGCATTAGAGTTCTCCTATAATAAGCCAACAAATTGAAATCAATAATTCCAGAATGTCTTTATATTGATCCATCTTCTTTGGCCGGAGATGGCCGTTGTCTCGTTTCGGATCGACACAGCGGCACCAGAACAGTGGTGGGTAATGAAAAAACGACCAGCCCTCGTATCCGAGGGCTGGTCGTGTGGTTGTTCAAAATTAGAATGCTGCGTTCTTCGGAGTGCGGGGGAATGGGATGACATCGCGGATGTTCTGCATTCCCGTGACAAATAGGATCAGACGCTCGAAGCCGAGTCCGAAGCCAGCATGTGGACAGCTACCCCATCGGCGGGTGTCGAGATACCACCAGAGGGTGGTGGTGTCCATTCCTCGGCGATTGATTTCGGCCATGAGCTTATCGTAGCTCTCTTCGCGCACACTACCGCCGATGATTTCGCCGATAGCGGGGAAGAGGACATCGGTACCCTGCATGGTCTTGCCGTCGTCGTTGAGTTTCATGTAGAACGCTTTGATTTCCTTGGGATAGTCGGTCATGATGACGGGCTTCTTGAAATGCTCTTCTACCAAGTAGCGCTCATGTTCGCTGGCGAGGTCATCGCCCCAGTTGCAGGGGAACTCGAACTTCTTGCCGTTCTTGATGGCTTCCTGAAGGATGTTGATACCTTCGGTGTAGGGCAGACGCACAAAGCTCTCCTTCAGCACACCTTCGAGACGCTCGATGAGGGTCTTGTCGATCATCTTGTTGAGGAACTCGAGATCATCCTTACAGTTATCGAGAGCCCAACGGACGCAGTACTTAATGAAATCTTCTTCGAGGTCCATAAGGTCCTGCTTGTCATAGAACGCCATCTCAGGCTCAATCATCCAGAACTCGGCCAGGTGGCGTGGAGTGTTGGAGTTCTCGGCACGGAAGGTGGGACCGAAGGTGTAGATCTGTCCGAGGGCCGTAGCGCCGAGTTCGCCTTCGAGCTGTCCGCTGACGGTGAGTGCCGTCTGTGTGCCGAAGAAGTCATCGTCGTAAGTAATCTGACCGTTCTCATCTTTCTGCAGGTCATAGAGGTTCTTGGTTGTGACCTGGAACATATTGCCTGCTCCCTCGCAGTCACTGGCAGTGATGAGGGGCGTGTGGAAATAGAAGAAACCGTGGTCGTGGAAGTAGGTGTGAATGGCCATTGCCATATTGTGGCGAATGCGCATGATGGCACCAAAGGTATTGGTGCGCAAGCGCATATGAGCATGTTGCCGCATGTATTCGAAGGACTGTCCCTTCTTCTGCATGGGATAGTCGGCACCACAGGTGCCGAGGACCTCAATCGCGGTGGCCTGAATCTCCACAGCCTGTCCACTTCCGACGCTCTCCACGAGCTGTCCTTCGACGCTGAGGCAGGCACCAGTGGTGATGAGTTTCAGCAGCTCCTCGTCGAACTTAGCAGCATCGGCCACTACCTGTATGTTCTTGATGGTCGAACCATCGTTGAGGGCGATGAAGTCCACGTTCTTCGAACCGCGATGTGAGCGCACCCAGCCTTTGGCACACACCTCGCTGCCCGGCTGAGCGGCAAGGAGGTCGATTATCTTAGTTCTTTTCATTGTCTTTAAAGATTAAAATTTATGGGGCTAACAGGGATCATGGGGATCATGAGCCTTATGGCCCTCATGTTTATTGGCTTATTCGAACGCCCCCATGCGAAGCATGTTGACTTCCTGCTCAGTGAGGAAACGCCAGTCGCCCCGCTTGAGATTCTTCTTGGTGAGTCCTGCGAAGTAGGTGCGGTCGAGCTTGGTGACCTTGTAGCCAAGGTACTCGAAGATACGGCGTACAATTCGGTTGCGTCCGCTGTGAATCTCGATGCCCACCTGCTTCTTATCGGTCTCTGAGGCATACTCAATTGCATCGGCGTGGATTTCGCCGTCATCAAGTTCAATGCCTTCAGCAATCTGACGCATGTCAGCGGCTGTCACAGCCTTGTCAGTGTGGACGTGATAAATCTTCTTCTTCAGGAACTGCGGGTGAGTCAGCTTACTTGCGAGTTCACCGTCGTTGGTCAGCAGCAGCACACCGGTGGTGTTGCGGTCGAGGCGTCCGACGGGATAAATACGTTCGGGACAAGCGCCCTTAACGAGGTCCATGACGGTCTTGCGGTTCTGGGGATCGTCGGAGGTGGTGACATAATCCTTCGGCTTGTTGAGCAGGACATAGACCTTTTTCTCGATCTTCACCAGCTGATCGTGGAACTTCACTTCGTCAGAGCGCTTGACCTTGGTGCCGAGCTCTGTAACGACAACGCCATTGACGCTGACTACGCCAGCCTCGATGAAGGTGTCGGCTTCACGACGTGAGCACACACCTGCGTTAGCGAGGTATTTATTCAAGCGAATGGGTGCTTCGGGATCGATATGAGCCTCGGAGTACTCTATGCGCTTCTTGAAGCTGTATTTGGCATTGGGGTTGTAGCCGGGACCGTGTTGACGGCGAGGGCCAAAGCCACGCTGAGGGCCATAACCACCACCGCGCTGCTGAAAACCTCCGCGCTGAGGTCCGTAGCCGCCACGAGGCTGATAGCCGCCACCACGGGGCTGGAACCCGCCACGGGGCTGATAGCCGCCTTCGCGAGGCTGGTAGCCGCCTTCGCGAGGCTCGCGGGGCTGGTAACCGCCACGGGGCTGATAACCACCTTCGCGGGGTTGGTAACCACCACGGGGCTGATAGCCACCTTCGCGGGGCTGGTAGCCACCACGGGGCTGATAGCCACCTTCGCGGGGCTGGTAGCCACCACGGGGCTGATAGCTGCCTTCGCGAGGCTGGTAGCCGCCACGGGGCTGATAGCCACCACGGGGCTGATAACCCTGAGGACGTTCCTGCTGACCTTCTTCCATAGCATTTCCGTTTGCATCGTAGCGAGGACGATAGGTACGGCGCTCGCCTTCGGCACTGCTACCATACACGGGACGCTGGATGCGCGGACGCGGGGTGCGTCCGTTTCCATAGCCTTGATTCTGTTCCTTAGAGGAGGGATTGAAACCTTCGCGGTGTTCGTTTGTTCCCTCATTGGCGCCAAAACTCTCGCGCCACTGTTCGTCGTTGTTTTCCATTGTTCTACTAATTCTTATTAAGTGGGATTGTTTGATTATTAAATGTGGTTCATGGGACTCATGGTGCCAAAAGGGCTTAAGAGGCTCATGAGAGTGAACGGGATTTACATTCCTGTGTAATTTATGGGGGTGATTGCACGGAGCTCTGCCTTGATGGGCTCAGCGACATTCAATGTCTCAATGAACTCCGCAATGCTGTCGTGACTGATGGCTGCACCTGTACGGGTGAGCTGTTTCAAGGCCTCGTAGGGATTTGGATAGCCCTCACGACGTAGTATGGTCTGGATGGCTTCGGCCACTACAGCCCAGTTCTGCTCCAGGTCGGCACGGATGGCAGCCTCGTTGAGCAGCAGTTTACCCAGTCCCTTGAGGGTACTCTGTATTGCGATGACCATGTGTCCTATAGGCACACCAACGTTACGGAGTACGGTGCTGTCGGTGAGGTCGCGCTGCAGGCGGCTTACGGGCAGTTTCTGCGAGAGGTGGTCGAAGATGGCGTTGGCCATTCCGAGGTTACCTTCTGAGTTCTCGAAGTCGATGGGGTTCACCTTATGCGGCATCGCGCTGGAGCCCACTTCGCCGGCTTTCACCTTCTGGCGGAAGTAGCCCATGGAGATGTACTGCCAGATATCGCGGTCGAGGTCAATGATAACCGTAGAGATGCGGCGCAAAGCATCGAAGAGCGCAGCGAGGTTGTCGTAGTTTGAGATCTGCGTTGTCCACAGCTCGCGCTCCAGCCCCAGGTGCTTGCGTACGAAGTCCGTACCGAGTTCGCGCCAATTCAGGTCGGGATAAGCCACATGGTGAGCGTTGAAGTTGCCTGTTGCGCCACCGAACTTTGCGGTGATAGGAGTCCTGTTCAAGAGTTCCAGTTGCTGGCGCAAACGATATGCGAAGACCATGAATTCCTTTCCCAGACGGGTGGGCGAAGCGGGTTGTCCGTGGGTCTTGGCAAGCATGGGAATCTCCTTCCACTCCTCGGCAAAGGCTTCCAGTTGCTCCATCAGATTCAGGGCGAGTGGGAGGAAAACCTCATGCAGCGCCTCCTGAATGCTCAGGGGAGTGGCGGTGTTGTTGATGTCCTGAGAGGTGAGGCCGAAGTGTATGAACTCTTTGTAAGCTGACAGGTTCTTCATTTGTGAAGCGTCGCCAGCCTCCGAGCTGACACGCTGGGAAGCAGTCAGATTGTCAATTTGTTCCTTGATGAAATACTCCACAGCCTTCACATCGTGGTTCGTCACGCTCTCAATTTCCTTGACGCGTGCGGCATCCTTCTCCGAGAAGTTCTCGTAGATGGCACGCAGCTGTGGGAAGATATCTTGAGGGAAATCGGCGAGCTGCGGCAGAGGCAGTTCACAGAGGAAGATGAAATATTCTATCTCCACCCGCACTCGATAGCGGATGAGAGCATATTCAGAGAAATATTGATCCAGGGGTTCGGTCTTAGAACGATAACGGCCGTCGACAGGGGAAATGGCCGTAAGTGAATTCAATTCCATAGCAAAATGGTTTCTTATGTTTTGGTATGCTGATTTCTTTTTTATCCTAATTATTTATATAATATCCGTTGTTCCGCTGTTTCTCTCGAAAAGCGGTGCAAAAGTAATGCAAGAGGAGGACATAGCCAAATTTTTTGGCATGAAAATGATGCTTCGGCGGCAAAAAACACTCGTTTCTTATCGCGTTAAGGTTAATTTGAGGTTGAAACCGAAATCTTGGGTGATGGTGGGATAGGCCGAAGACGAGAGCAACGGTTCGTTGCGCTGAAGATCATAGTAGAGCGATAATGTCACCCACCGGCTCATGGAGTAGTCTGCAGCCAAGCTCATCTTGAGAGCCTTGTTGCCGCTTGTGGCCTCAGAGAGGTTGGTTTGGATATTTCTCGTGATGGCGTCCTGGTTGCGGATGGAGAAGTCGAAGCGGAGGTTCAGGGCGTGGGCAAAGGTGTTCCTACCAGAGGTGGAACGCTGGTTGGAGGTGCTGGATCCCGAACGCCTCTGGCCTTCATTATCTTTGTCGCCGGCCTTAGACTTCGACCTGCTTCTGGAGGCGGCGCGAGCGCTGCTGCCTCTGCTGCCAAATAGGCTACCGATCTTGAAATCGTCAATCTTGTAGCCCCATCCGAGGACGAAGTCTGCCGATGTGGCCTCGTTGATCTGTGCGGAAGTCATACTGAGGGTGAGCACACGTGTTTTGCGATACTCTGCCTTCAGGGTCATATTATTCTGCAGCGTCACGTTCAGTCCCACCAGCGGAGCAAAGGCTTCGTTGATGCTGACGGTGGAGATGTCATACATCGAAGAGGGCGTAAAAGTGCCTGTCGTCGTGTTAAGTACGTATCCGAGGTCCGACCCGTGCATGTATTCGACCCACGAGGAGTAGGAGTTGTAGGATCCCACGCTGTAGATGCTTTTGTAGCTGTGGTTGAGGGTGACGCTCTTCAGGTGGTCGCGCACCCAGGGCAGGTTCGAGAGTCCCTTGTATGAGAGGCTCCAGTTGGGCAGAATGCGTGTGATTGCCGGGAAGATATCCAGGGGGGTGGTGGCAGCATTGCGGCCTGTGTATGCCGCAAGGAAGGCAGGCACCATCACATCGGGACTGTATTTATCCACGGTGCCGTTTGTGGGATCGAAGGTGCCCGTGTGCCCTACCCCTTCAGGATACTGCGTGCCTACGTACTGCCCTTCGACCCTGCGCTGCATGACGTCCAGATATTCCTGAAAACGAGTGAAGCAGGTGCTTGAGTAGCCGTTATCAGCGTTACCACGACTCTGGAAAGCAGTCTTGATACTGATTGTGGTCATGTTGAAGGAACCTGTCTGCGTCGTCGGGTTGCCGGCATACATATACTGAATACTCTTGGTATTGTTCATGGTACGGCTGGCGTTAAGGTCAATCTTCAGATCGGGAATAGGCTCCACGGTGGCTTTGATCTGCAGGTCTTCGGTGCCATTGGTCGAGGCGGGCGTTGCCACGCTGTCGCTGTTCAGCAGCCAGTGGTTTTTCTGAGCACGTTCGATATAGCTGTCTCCCACGAAACCAAAGGCGAAGTCCACACCTGGAGCCATGATACCACCTTGCCGGCGCTGTCCTAACATATCTCCGACATTGGGCATGAATCCTGGCAGCGCCAAAGCATAGGTGTTGCGGTAACTGACGCTGGCGTTGCGAAGCATCATCAGGAAGCGTGCTCCAGCCTGTGCCCACTGATACCATTTCTGGTCCTCAGGCTTTGGCAGTGCTACTACGTTCACGCGCAGCGTTTTGGTGAGGTCCGATAGGTCAACAGCTGCGGGTGTCTTTTCTTCGGTGCTGTCAGCTATGACGGGCTTTGCAGCCATGAGTGTGGCGGCAACAGCACGCAGCGAGTCGGCCATGAGTGAGTCGGCAGCGGCATGTAGCGAATCGGCCATGAGTGAGTCAGCAGCAGCAAGCAGCGAGTCGACCATGTGGGAGTCGACAGCTGCAAGCTGCGCGTCGGGCTCCTCCTTGCCTTTGGCTTTCCGAGCTTTCTTGGCCTCCTTCTCGCGGCGTTTCTTTTCCTTCACCATATCCGATGGTGGATAGATCTTGATGGTGTTCTCATCCACGCGCTTGTACTTGATGTCATAGGTCTTGCCGTCTTCGGTCTTGGCGGTGACGCGTATGCGACTGCTCTTCTGACCGTGTTTCAGGGATATGGCGGAGTCGGCAATGAGTGTCACTTCGCCAGCATAGCCCTTGAACTGCTTTTCCTTCTGTGCGCCACGGCCTCGGGCATTGGTTTGTGCCTGTGCTTTCGACGGGTCGTTCAGAGCCAGCAGGGCTGTGGAGTCTCCTGCCGCAGCTTTCCTCTCGGCTTCGGCACGTGCCTTGGCGGCGGCCTCTTCTTCTTTTTTCTTGGCTTCCTTCTCTTTTTGCTTGGCCTGGTCTTTCTTCTTGCCTTCGCTCTTGATGGTGGAGGCAGTGAATCGTTTGTTGGCATCGGCCAGGAACTTGGAATGGTTGTACAGTGTCTCGAAGTTAATGCGCCCGTTGATGTTCAGAGAACGCTGGGTGTTGATGGTATTGCCCAGGGTGCTGCCGTCTTCCAGTTGGGCACCACGCTTCCAGGAGTACTGTGCCTGATAGGAGCCGTCGGCCTGCAGCCAGTCTGTCAGGGGCAGTTTCTCGAAAGGTACCTTATAAGATATCTGTGCGCTTTGGGAATAGTCCAAGGGCGTACCGAAGCCTTTGATGCTCTGCAGCACGCTGTCCTTCCATGCGGTATAGCGGTCGGGATAGAGGTCCTTGTTCACTGGAGTGTAGGGCTCTTCGATTTCGGCATGTGTGCCGCTTTGGAAGGTGAAGTGCAGTGCCCTGGTGAAATCCCACCGCAGATTGAACTCGCGGTTCCAGAGGAAGGTGGGTGTCCATCGGACAGGGATCGCGGCAGGCGACTCCAGATTCTCCATATCGCGCTCCTGGATTTCGTAGTAGGAACGTATGATATCGGTACTGAACGAGAGGCTTTGTGGTGCGAAGCTGAAGTTCTGTGCCTTCACCAAATCCAGCCATTTGCTCTTCGACTTGATGTTCTTGAAGGGCTCCCACGGCTTCCAGTTCGGCGTCCAGTTGTAGTTCAGTCCTCCCTTCCACGACTTCTCATGCTCGTAGGCCGTAGTCTCTCCTCGGTTGTAGGTGTGGCTGTGGCTGTAGTTGAAGGTGAAGTTTGCGGGGTCGTAGGGCATCGGATGCTTCGAAGACTGGATATTGACCTTCACGCCGCTGAAAGAGAGGTTCTTGCTGGTCTGCAGCTTGGTGGTGAGACTGGTGATGCTGTCGCGCTCCTGGCTCGAGGTGGTGGCATCGAGGGCATCGCTCAGTTCCATATCGTTGTCCAGCGGGTTGTATTTTGGCTTCACGCTCTCCCTTGAGTAGCTGTAGTAGAAGGGCACCGTGACCTTCGCCTTCGGCGGCAACAGCTTACCGAAGTCCAGTTGGGTGGTGATGGTATAGTCGAAGGTGTCGTCGTTCGAACGCTCGCTCACGCTCTGTTCAATACCTCCGAAGCCGGCCTTCTCATAATGACCCTGCACATTCAGGCTTCCGAGGTCTGATAGCTGGATGTTCAGGGCGGCCTGTGCGGCCCATCCGCCTTCATTGGAGAATTCCTGCAGGCGCATCTCGTTTGCCCATACCTCTACGCTCTTCACCGTTCGGCCGTTGTTGCGGATACCGATCATGATGGTCTTCACCTCGCCAAGGGTGGGATTGCCCATCACCGTTATCTTGTTACTGGGTCGGTCGCTGTCGAAGTCACTGAACTCCTGATTGTAGCTGGCGTTGCCGAGCCCCTTTTCGCGGTTGCGGTTCTTCTTCAGTGCGGTGAATTTCTCGAGGTCGATGTCTATCATGTTCTCCTCGGGCCACACGGCGCGACAGTCGGCAGCGCTGTACTGGTCATAGTGTCCTTCGGCAGTCAGCTTCAGGGGCACCTCGTATTCATAGAAGTTGGATTTGTAGTCGGAGCCCACTCTCACGAATACCGAGGTCTCGCCGTCACGCAGGTCTGTGACGTCGTTAGCCAGCGCGTTGGCGTGAACGAACAACTGCAGGTGCTTGTACTGCCGCATATCGTAGTGACAGTTCTTGAATACCGCACGGGCGTCGCCTGGCGAGAGGTTCTTGGCGATGAGCGACAGCGCCTGCTCGTTCTCCTCGACGAGCTGTGTCTGCGAGGGGTCGGTGACACGGCTTATTCCAGGCGGCAGCACATAGTTGACGGGCTGCTTCTCGTTGTTTTCCTCGATGTTCACCGCTCCCACTTCCAGGGTTGCACTCACGGCGGGTGCCTTACCGCTGTAGAGCGTCTGTTCGTAGGCTCGCCAGTCTGCCTGCACCAGGTCGAGTGTGGCAAATCGGAGGATGATGGGTTTCTCGAAGCCCGTGAGGTACATTCGGATGAATCGTATGGAGGTGAAGTCCGTGATGCCTCCCTCCGCACGCTCATACTCTTCCAGCGGGATGCGGAACTGGAACCATCGCTCTGTCCGTTTGTCGCCGTTGCGCAGCGAGGCGGTGATGCGTCGGATGTCGGAGATGAAGTTTCTTCCCACCAGTGTATCCTGGGGATGCAGGCTCACGTGGTAGTGGAAATATTTCTCGTATTCGTTGAGGGTGAAGTCCTGATTGATGTCCTCCACATCGGGTGTGGTCTTGTAGGCGGTCTCGTAGCTTTCAGGCGAATTCTCGGTATCGGGCGAGTTGCCCTCAGGCAGATTGATGCGCTTGTAGCGGTCGAGGATGCTCACCTGGTCGCGGTCGAAGTCCGTTCCGCGGTAGTAGTGGTAGTCATCGCCTGCGGGGTCGGCCATGAGGCTGTCGAAGACCTCTGGGGAGACCTTGCCCTGGATGTCGGACAGGTACTGCTGATAGAGGGGGTGGTTGCGCTCCTGCTCGCTGCTGAGTCCGTTGAGTCCCACATCCTGTTTCGCGCGTGCACCGCCTTCATTATTAAAAGCATATACAACGCTCGTACCCTTGGGCACCTTGCCCCATATCGTCTCCTCGAACTGCTGGGGGTTGTCGTCGATGGGCAGTCCGCTCTCATAGAATTTCTTGCCGTCCTTCAGCACGTCCTCCGATATCTCGCCGAGGTCGATGTATAGCTCGCCGCCATAGCTCTGGTCGCTGCCCGTGTAGAGGAAGGGATCCAGCAGCCAGAACTCGATGTACTCGAAGTTCTGTGCCTCGAAGTCGGGGTTCTCGGTTTTGCGCATCATGCCGCCCCAGTTCTCCTTCGGACGCGTCAGCCGTCCTTTGGTATCGAGGTCGGGGTTGAGGTTATAGGCACCGCGCTCTGTGGGATAGTAGGCGAGGTTCAGCACATTCATCGAGGCGGCTTCGCTGTAGCTGTTCTGACGTTTGTTCGGATAGAGGTCGCGCTCGTAGATCTCGCGTACATAGCTGTCGCTGAGCTGGTTCAGGTCGCTCTTGATGTGACTGGGCGTCAGCGAACTGCTGCGGCGCGTGAAGATGGGGTCGATGTAGTACCAGGCCAGCAGGGCACGCTGGTATCCGCTTCGCACATCGTTGGTCAGCTTCGAACCCTCGAAGGTCGTAGGCACACTGGAGAGCATCCAGGACGTAGGCGTAGAGATACTCCATCGCGTCTTGGTGTTCTCGAAGTCATCCATATACGATGCGGCTCCCTGCACACTATGGTTCTGTCCGGCTATGAGCTGGGCGAAGTCGGCGCTAAACGATATCTGCGAGGGCACGGTGAAGTTCAGCAGCGGGATGGCATTCAGCGCATTGGTCAACCACTGGCTCTCCTTCTTCCAGTCCAGGTGCAGTCCCCAGAGGGTGTTCTTCAGGGGCTCTGCCCCCATGGTGACCTTTGTCGTCAGCGGCTGTTCGTTGAGGAACTGTAGCGTGCCGCCGAAGACCAGGTTCTTGGAGAAGTCGTAATCCCAGTTCACGCCGAGGAAGGTCTTGCGCTGCATACCATAGGTGTCGTCGCTCTCCACATGGGCGTCGATTTTTGTCTCTGAGTCTATGAGGCTCTGGTTCAGTATCGTCACGATACCCATGGAATAGTCCACCCGGTAGTCCACATTCTCGGTCAGGTTCACTCCGCCGGCCGTTACCACGACGCTACCTGGGGATATATTCGTGGCGCCGAGATCGATTTCTGCTCCGTTGGTGCCTTTGTAGCGTCCTGTCAGCAGGAATTTGTTCTGCTCAGCAATCTGCTTGGCGATGGTCTTCGTGCTGTCATAGAGGGCCTTGAAGCAGTATTTGGCAGCAACGGCATCGTCGCCGATCCACTTGCGCATGTGTTCACCGAAGGGCTCTGCTACGGGGAAGATAATGCGCCCCTTGTAGATGGTGTAGCCATCGACATAGTCGAACTGTCCGTCGGCGTTGGAGCGGTTGTTGTTGTCTAAGCGGTCGAGGTTCATGGCGCGCAGCAGGGGCGTGTTCTTCAGCGCCGCCTCGGGCAGATAGGTCTGATAGACGCCGGCGGTGTCGTTCTGGTACTTGATGTCGAGTCGGAATTTCTCGCGTTGGGTGCTGGTGGCACCCAAGGAGTACACGTTCTTCATCATCAGCGGCCAGTTGGCGATGCGTGGCGAGCTGGTGGTACTCTTCAGTGCTTTGACATAGAGGCACTGGGTGTTGTCCGTCAGGTCGCTGGCGAACTCACCCACCTGATAGGTCTGTCCGTTCAGGGTATATTCAAAGGCTACGGCCAGCACCTCGTCGGGCTGCAGCTGGAAGTTCAGCGACACGTAGCCGAGGGCGGTATTCAGGTGGTATTCCGAACTGCTGAGCAGGCGTGCGCTCTGCAGCTTCTCGTAGTCCTTGCCACCGTCGAAATCGGGGTCGATGCCGTCCAGCTCCGTGGTGGCCTTAGCGATATCTCGGGCGTCGGCGTGCTGTTCAACGATGGTTTGATAGAGGCTGTTGGCGCGGTTGTGGGGGTTGCCATTTCCGCCATTGCTCTGCCACAGTGGACTGGAGATGTGGTTGGTCTGCCCTTCACCCAGATCGGTGAAGGCGATGATATTTCTATTGTTCTGGGTCGATGCCGTCTTGTTCGTCACCCAGAGCTCTACGCGCTTCAGGGTGATACCGCTGGCGATGGTGGGCAGTGTCTTCATCCACCGGTCGTAGTTGTCGCGGAAATAATGTGCCAGCCAGAAGTGGCGGTTTTCCTCGTATTCCACGGCCGAGATCTCGTAGTTCGTCGTCTGCGAGCCGCCCTTGCTGCTGACGCTCTTCGAGGCGCTCTTCTTCTGGCTGACGACGGTTTGCAGCTTCAGTTTGCCGAACTGCACATCGGTGCGCAAACCGAAGAGGCTGCTGATGCCGTGAATCAGGTTGCTGTTCGAAGGCATCGAGACATTACCTGCCTCCACGAGTTTGATGATCTCGTCCTCCTTGCCGTCGTATTTCAGTTTCAACTGCTGGGCATCGAAATCGAAGGTGGCATCGGTGTTGTAGTTGATGTTCATGTTGATCTTGTCGCCCACCTTACCCGTCACACTGAGGTTGATCTTCTCGTCGAAATCGAAGCTGAAGGTCTTTCTGCGGTTGGCAGCCAGCGAGGGGTTCTTCACGTTCTTGTGGGTGCCGCCGACCTTCAGCTCTGCCGAGCCCTGGGTCTTGATCTGCACGCCGCCAGGTCCGAAGATCTTCTCGGCAGGTCCCAGGCTGAACTTGATGTCGGAGAAGTCGAACTTGCTCTTGCCGCTGGTCTGGAACGACTCCTTATTCTTCAGGCGGTAGTAGTTCTGCATCGAACGCTGCAGGCTCCACTGCTGGTATTCGTCGGGAGTCATCAGGATGGGGGTGTTCAGGAACCCTCCCTTGCCTAACTTCATACCGATGCGGTAATTGCCTGTCAGAGAGTCCATTTCCTCCACCTGCTGCAGGTTGTCGGGCAGCGGTATGCTCACCGCCGCCGAATCCAGGTCCTCCACCGTCTCGGGTGCCGTCTTCTGGGGGGTAACTCTTAGGCTATCAGCCATCTGTGCCGACACGGACGTGGCGACACCCCAAAGTATGATGGTCAATAGCTTACGAGGATTCATTTACAACATTTTCAAGGCTAATTTGATCACCCGCTCCACATTGGCATCGGGCTCAGCGCGGAGAATAGCGAGGGCTGCCTTCTGCGAGGGAGCCGGACTGAAGCCCAAGGCGGTGAGGGCAGCCACAGCCTCGTCCAGCACTTCCTTGTTCGCCGAAGCGGCCGACTGCTGGCCCTGTGAGGAGTAAACCGCGGTGTCCAAGCCCACAATCTTGTCCTTCAGTTCCACGATGATGCGCTGCGCTGTCTTGCCTCCGATGCCCTTGGCGGACTTCAGCAGACGCTCATCGGCACGGGAGATGGCATCGCACAGCTCGGCAGGAGACATCGAGGACAGGATGACGCGGGCGCTGGCAGGCCCCACACCGCTGACGCCCGTCAGCAGCAGGAACAGCGCCCGTTCCGCCTTTGTGGCGAAGCCCCACAGCTGGTAGGCATCTTCGCGGATGGATTCATAGACATAGAGCTTCACGTCGCCATGCAGCCCCTGGATGGCAGTGTAGGTGTTCAGGCTGATACTCAGCCCGTAGCCCACGCCGTTGGCCTCGAGCACGACGTCAGTAGGATTGATTTCGGCAATGGCGCCGCGGATATATTCAATCATAGTTCTTGCATTATTACCTCTCTTATAACGCGCGAAAGGGCCGTTTTATTGTGCGACCCCTTCATAATCTCCTATACTTTTACCCTTTTGCCCTCCCCTACTTCAGGTACTTCGCCAATTCACAGCCAGACTTGCGCAGGCCAATGGCGATACCGAGAGCATTCAGTCGAGCACCTCGCAGTGAGGTATGGGTGTGGTCGTTGTTGTAATAATCTTTCGCCGACTCCTGCCCAATGGCATCGAGGGCGTCGGCCGTGATGTTATGCAGGTCGACGAACACGCACCCCGTCTCTGCCACCACCTCGCGATACCACTTGCCGTAGCTGTCGTTGCGACGTTCTATCTTGCCGTCTGCCCACTCGTTGCGAGGCGTCAGGCTGACGAGGATCGGGGTGGCACCCTTCTGGCGGCAGTCGTCAATCATCTTCTTCAGGTACCATCCAAAACTGTACACCACTTCGTTGTAAGCTTCGTTCTGCAGCACCACCCGGCTCACACAGCTCGTGTCTGCCGTGCCTGGGATCTCGCCGCGATGCTTGCCGCGATGCAGCTCGCCGATATCGTTGTGGCCGAACTGTATCAGCACGAAATCGCCCTGCTGCAGGTCGTTGACCACTTTGTCCCAGCGCCCCTCGCGGATGTAGGTGCGGCAGCTGCGGCCTGCCTGTGCACAGTTGATGTAGGTGATTTTCTCTGTATCGAAGACGCGGAACGCCTGCGAGCCCCAGCCCCACATTCCCGTACTGTCTCTGTCGGTGTTTTTCACGGTGGAGTCGCCCGTGATGAAGACAACGGGCTTGCCAGCCTCGCGCTTTACCCCCGTGGTGGGAACGATGGGCTGCAGGGCACCTTCAGCGGCCGCAGCTGAGAGCATCATTTCCTTCAGTGGGGCAAGCTCCGGATGCGTGGAAGCCAGCAGCCCCTCGGCAGCACTGCGCGCATTCAGCTCCGCTCCGAACTTCGAGGTGTGGATGTTGTCGAGGTAGAAATGGTAGTTCAGCTTCCAGGAACTCATCTGGTCATACTTGCTGGCAGAGAGCTCGTTGAGATCCACGAACGGCACATTCATCTCCTCTGCAATCTGCCGCGCCCAGCCGCCAAAGGTCTCGCCCACACGCACAGCCTCCCAACCGGAGGCCTCCTCCCCTCCGTCGGTGGCGGGTCTTCGTTTCCTCGGCGTCAGACTCATCAGTATCGGATGGGCACCCAGGGCACGCGTCTCGCGCACGAACTTCCTCATATATTCCCCATAGCTCCACACCGTCTCCACCTTGCCCTTGTTCGGCCCTTCCTTCAGGGTCACCACCACGCTGTCGGTGGCCGAGATTCCGCGGATGGTAGCTCGGCAACGTCCGCTGTCAAAGGGACCGTTGTCGTTGTGCCCCAGCTCGATGACGACCCAATCGCCTGGGCGGATACCCTTCTTCACATCCGGCCACAGCTGGTTGTAGAAGGTGCGGCTGCTGGTGCCTCCCAGCGCCTGGTTCTCCACTGTTATCCGCTCTTCGTCGAAGAAGTTATGGGCGAAGAAGCCCCAGCCCCACTGGCCGTTGTCGCCGTTGCCCAGCGTGCCCGTGCGCATCGTGGAATTACCCACGAGGAACAACACCGGGTTGTTGCCCTTGCGACTGCTGCCCGCCTTAGGGCGCGCCGTACGCACCTTCTCCAGCGAGTCGAGCGTCAGGTCCACGACTTTGTTCTCATCGTCCATCGGACGGTATTCAGGCTGTTGTGCCAGAGCCATCGTGCCCGCAGCCGCCAGGCACAGAGTCAATAGTATCGTTCTTTTCATCATATCGTCTTTTAGGAATTTCGAGGCAAAGGTACAGCTTTTTTCTGGATAAACACGCGTTTGCACAAAAAAAGTGACGGAAAGCGGGCTGGTGTGCCTCGTTTTTATCCCTCCCGCTCGCTAAATTATTTCCGCTGAGTGCCTTAATGCAAGATGTCTGCGGCCTTGCGCTCAGCGTGGTGGTGAGTGCCGCCAGCACCGCAATCACGATCTCTATGACGTGCTTAGGTGAGTGGGGGGCGTCGGGCGCGGGAACTATAGTTTGTTGCACGAGGAACTATAGTTTGTCGTCGCAGAGACTACAGTTTGTTTTCGCCGAGGTATTAGAGCGCTCTGTCATCAGGTAGGAATGTCAAATCTCGAATGTCAAATGTCAAATCGGCGCGCGCAGCCAATTTGCAATTTTCATTTTTTAATTTTCAATTTCCTTCCCCTTTTGACGCTGCAAAGGTACGACATTTCCATTGCGGTTCACGAATGTTTTGGCAACTTTTTTTTCAAAAATATGCTTAATTCCGTCATTTTCTTGTTTTTATATTTTTTCGTTTTACAAAAGTTGTCATGATGTTGTCAATTGTCAATTGTCAAAATCGTTTTCTGGTTGTCAAAAACCGCCACTATATAATAAATATTTATATTTATTATATAGTGAGCAAAATGACAGAATCCGATTTTGATTTTGACAAATGACAATTGACAAGATTTGACCATTTCTGTGTTCACGTCAGTGTCTTTTCGGAA
>CACZAN010000047.1 GCA_902779165.1 uncultured Bacteroidales bacterium | reverse complement strand
TGCGGAAAGCTCTTCTCTTTTTTCTGATTTCTCTTTCTTTATAAGGGGGTGTGGGGGGAATTTTCTTTCTCTTTCCTCTTTTTTCTCTTCTTGAGAGGT
Source organism: uncultured Bacteroidales bacterium (assembly GCA_902779165.1). Classification (GTDB taxonomy): domain Bacteria; phylum Bacteroidota; class Bacteroidia; order Bacteroidales; family Bacteroidaceae; genus Physcousia. Next base: position 19,921 of record CACZAN010000047.1, on the reverse strand, counting down.
GGGTTTGTTGGTCGTTTGTTGGTCACTTTTGGCGCACTCTTCGATGGTGAGCGTATTGTAATCTTCATATTTACAAATGGTTACGATTGTTCGTTTGTTGGTCGTTTGTTGGTCAATTATGTTGCGGTCAATCATTTCATTGATGCAGCGGCGCAGCCAACTGCGATCAATTTCATACTTCTTAGCGTAGTCATTTACGCTCACCTCCACGCGCCCCCTCTCGTCCGCTTTCATAAGCAGGAACGAGAAGAAGTGCCAGCGCCTCGGGTCCTCGAAGATCCAAGAGAAAAGGGCTTTACGGTGAAGGTGAACGTATTCGCGCATAACTTTTCAATTATCAATCACACATTATTCAGCTTTTTCAAACTCATTGATTTTCTGGTGGATATAATTCATGACGAGATCAGAGGGGAAAGGCAGTTCCATGAACATGAGCAGCAGCAGCTGTGCCAGGTACTGGAAGCTTGGGGGCAGCAGTAGCAGTCTGCCGCCGAAGAAGATGGCGGTGAGGCGGGCATTGGGCTTGCTGGCGGTGACCTCCCGCAGGCGCATGATGAATCGTGTTGTGGCCACGAAGTCGTTGGTTCGAAATGTTTTCTTCAGAATCATAATAGTTAATCTTCAATCTGTTAATTGTTAATCTGTTAATTATCAATGTCAACTTCTTCCTCCTGTCCGGGCTCGATAAAGTATTCGAAGCGGGACTTCTGGAAGGCACGCCAGCCGCCCTTCTGCAGGTCCCAGTAGTTGACCAGATAGGGCCGCTCTTCGCGCTTGCCGGCCGGCCAGTAGCGGTGGGGGATGAAGGTATCGCTGAGGGTGCCGTAGGCTTCGCGCAGCGTGCCGTCCTTCTTGCGGTAGAACATGTGTACGGCTCCCTTCTTCAGATGCTCAATCAGTGCATCGATGTTGTTGCTTACGACCACTGTGCTCTCGTCGCACATCATGGTCACTCCATTCATTTTTCTCATAGTCATTTTAATTTCACGGTTTCACGATTTTTTTAGATTATCTCACGCAGACTTCGCACGCGTTTTCTGCGCTTTCTGCGTGAGGTTTAACACGCCGCGACAGCGGCAGTGATCCAGATGTAGAACGCCCCCAGCAGGGCGACGAACGCCATGGTGACGAAATCAAAAAAATGCTGTAATCTCATATTATTCCTTTGCACCCGCTGCCCGAGGCGCCCAACGCGGACGCTCTTTGCGGAATGCTGGTGCAAAGGTACGGACAAAAAAAGAGCGGCGGAAGCACGCTTCCGTCGCCGTAGAGTTTTCGGGAGTTTTATGTTCTGTTCTGCCCTTTTGCGGGCACCTCGTGAGAGTTTTTGCCGATTTTGTGAGAGTTTTTGAGAGTTTTGTGAGAGTTTTTCAGCCCTTAGGCATCAGCAGCTCCAGTGTCCTGAGCCCTATCGCCTGATAGTCCTTGAACCGCTTTCCCTGCACCGGAGCCTTCAGCGGATTCCACATTCCTACCGGCTTCGTGAAACTCTCTACTGCCATCCGCTGTAGTTCATCAATAGTGGTCATATGATCATGCTTTGGCACGGCCTCCTTCACCAGACAGACGAATCCGTCGTAGTCCTCCCCAGCTATCACCTCTCTCTGCACCATTGCACTATACACCGCATACCACTGTCGCCCGACCTGCACCGTCGGAGCCACCCCGCTCATCTCCGTCTGCCGCCACTGCTCGTTGAGGTCTGCCAGCGTGATGCCGCCCGCCTCGTGAATCGTCTTCACCAGCCAGATATACTCCTTGAATAATGTCGATATCGTCATGATGTGATTGTTGCCTATGGGTTATGCCCCTTTCTGCATTCGGGCCTGCAAAGTTACACATTTTCTCTCAGTCGCCAAAGAAAATCGCGAAAAAATGAATGCGCGGGAGGGAAAAGCCACAAGAAAACGGACATCAGGACGTGAGAACCCTCCCGTCCTTTCATCCCGCCCCTCGCGAGTATTCATCCCGCCCGTTACGTCCTTTCATCCCGCCCCTCGCGAGTATTCATCCCGCCCGTTACGCCCTTTCATTCCGTCCGTCATGAGTATTCATCCCGCCCCTCCCGTCCTTTCATTCCGCCCCTCCCGAGTACTCATCCCGCCCGTTATGAGTATAGATGTCTTTGACACCCATAAATGTTTTGTGCCAGCGGAGTGCCTTGTAAGGCGCGAAGGAGGGGGGTGTAGTGGGGGAGGAGAGGGCGCTGTGTGGCACTGATACATGAAAAAAGACATTTTTGGGGGCTTGGAGGCAAAAAAAACGGTGGATTTCTTGCGCGGTCGGATTTCTTGTTGTACCTTTGCGCCGCTTTTCGACTCTGTCGGAGCATAATGAACGTTATTTTTACATTAAATTAAAGAGAAAAGAACATGATTGTAGTACCCGTTAAGGAAGGCGAGAACATCGAACGCGCACTGAAGAAGTTCAAGCGCAAGTTCGAGAAGACTGGCGTGGTGAAAGAACTCCGCCGCCGTCAGCAGTTCGACAAGCCCTCTGTGCTGAAGCGTCTGGCTAAGGAGCACGCTGTCTACGTCCAGCAATTGCGCCGCGTAGAAGATTAAGAATTAAAAAAAATGTGAAATCTGCTGAATTTATTTGGTAGTCTGAAGAAAAACCTCTACCTTCGCCTCGGTGAAACATCAAAAAGAGGTAATTTATGCTGCTAAATGCCTTCCTCGATTACCTGCGCTTGGAGCGCAACGTCTCTCAAAGAACATACAGAGAGTATCGGGACGACCTGATGGCGTTCAGGGCGTTTTACAAGGAGTTAGACAGCAATCTTACGTGGCAGAACATCGACACTGACGTGGCCCGCGAATGGGTGGTCAGCATGATGGAAAGGGGGCACAAGCCCAGCTCCATTCAACGACGGCTGTCGGCCCTGTGTTCGTGCTACCGCTTTCTCTTCAAGAGAGGTCTCGTGGAGCGGGACCCGGTGCACAACCTCACGGCCCCGAAAAGCGAACGGCCGCTGCCGGCCTTTATCCGCGAAGAGGAGATGGACCGGCTGCTGGACACCGACGGGATGTTCGCCGACACCTTTGAAGGCCGCCGCGACAAGCTCATCATCTCCATGTTCTACGAAACGGGGCTGCGACTGAGCGAGCTGGTGGGGCTGAACCTCAGGGACGTCAACCTGGCGGCCCAGTCGGTGAAAGTGCTCGGTAAGGGAAACAAGGAACGGATTGTGCCGTTCGGCGACGGACTCTTACACCTTATTAATATATATATAGGGGAAAGAGCCGGAATCCGGGTGCAGGAAGCAGATCGCGAGGCACTCTTCGTGAGTGCTAAAGGTAAGCGAATCACAGGACCCTCCGTTCGAACGATGGTCAAGCGGCAGCTGGGACTGGTGACAGAACAGCGCAAACGGAGCCCGCACGTGCTGAGACACACCTTCGCCACGGCGATGCTTAACCACGAAGCCAACCTCGAGTCCGTAAAGGAACTGCTGGGGCACGAGAAACTCCAAACAACGGAGATCTACACCCACACGACCTTCGAGGAGCTCAAGAAAGTGTACAGCGAAGCCCACCCAAGGGCATAACCCAAATCATTAACACCAAAAACAAGGAGGTTACTATGGAAATTAACATTCAGGCAATCCGATTCGAACCTACAGAGAAACTGCAGGACTTCATCCACAAGAAAGTGGGGAAACTCGAAAAGTTCAGCGACGAAATAAGAAAGGTTGAGGTGTCACTGAAAGTCGTCAAACCCGAGACGGCGATGAACAAGGAAGCGGCCATCCGAGTGCAGATGGGAAGCGAGCTTTTCGCCCAGAAGGTATGCGACACTTTTGAAGAAGCTATCGACAATTGCATGGATGCTTTACTTAAGCAAGTGCAAAAAACAAAGGAAAAACATCAGAATCGATAAAAAAACTGCAAAAAAGTTTTTCAGATTCAGAAATTATGCGTACCTTTGCAGCCGTTTTCAGACAGTTTGATGCCGAAACGGCCGCAAAGGCTCCGAAAAACGAGCGCGGAGCGAGAAATTGCGAAGCGCTCAAGACAAGGGCAAATACCAGAGTGGCCAAATGGGGCAGACTGTAAATCTGCTGGCGCACGCCTTCGGTGGTTCGAATCCATCTTTGCCCACCGGTCGCAGGAATATGCGGAAGTAGCTCAGTCGATAGAGCACTAGCCTTCCAAGCTGGGGGTCGCGGGTTTGAGCCCCGTCTTCCGCTCCACGCCGGAGAGAAATATGACTTGCTGTTGTAGCTCAGTGGTAGAGCACTTCCTTGGTAAGGAAGAGGTCACGAGTTCAATCCTCGTCAACAGCTCCATTTTTTGTACTAAGACATACATTAATTAATTTATAAATTAGAATCACAGCTATGGCTAAAGAAAAATTCGAAAGAACTAAGCCGCATGTCAACATTGGTACGATTGGCCACGTTGACCATGGTAAGACCACTCTGACCGCTGCCATCACCACCGTGCTGGCAAAGCAGGGTCTCGCAGAGGTCAAGGATTTCGCCGCTATCGACAACGCTCCCGAGGAGCGCGAGCGCGGTATTACCATTAACACCGCTCACGTTGAGTACGAGACCGCTAAGCGTCACTACGCTCACGTCGACTGCCCGGGCCACGCTGACTATGTGAAGAACATGGTAACTGGTGCTGCTCAGATGGACGGTGCTATCATCGTTGTTGCTGCTACCGACGGTCCTATGCCTCAGACCCGTGAGCACATCCTGCTCGCCCGTCAGGTGAACGTTCCCCGTCTGGTTGTGTTCCTCAACAAGTGCGACATGGTCGAGGACGAGGAGATGCTCGAACTCGTAGAGATGGAAATGCAGGAGCTGCTGGCTCAGTACGACTTCGAGGAGGATACCCCCTTCATCCGTGGTTCTGCTCTCGGCGCTCTCGAAGGCCGTCCCGAGTGGGAAGCTAAGGTGCTCGAGCTCATGGACGCTTGCGACAACTGGATCCAGGAGCCCGTACGCGATAAGGATAAGCCCTTCCTGATGCCCGTTGAGGACGTCTTCTCCATCACCGGTCGTGGTACCGTTGCTACCGGTCGTATCGAAACCGGTGTCGTTAAGGTCGGCGACGAAGTCCAGATTCTGGGTCTCGGCGAGGACAAGAAGTCCGTCATCACCGGTGTCGAAATGTTCCGCAAGATCCTCGATGAGGGTGAAGCTGGCGACAACGTAGGTCTGCTGCTCCGCGGTATCGACAAGAACGAGGTCAAGCGTGGTATGGTTATCACCCACCCGGGTGTCATCAAGCCCCACAAGAAGTTCAAGGCTTCCATCTATGTCCTGAAGAAGGAAGAAGGCGGCCGCCACACTCCCTTCGGCAACAAGTATCGTCCTCAGTTCTACCTCCGCACCATGGACTGCACGGGTGAGATTCACCTCCCCGAAGGCATTGAAATGGTGATGCCTGGTGACAACGTGGAGATCACCGTTGAGCTCATCTACGCCGTTGCCCTCAACGTCGGTCTGCGTTTCGCTATCCGCGAAGGTGGCCGCACCGTAGGTTCCGGTCAGATCACTGAGATCCTCGACGATTAATGAATCCTGTCGCTTAGCGATAACATAAGGTTTAAAGTTTAAAGTTTAAAGTTTAATGAGGTCCCTTCGCGGAAACCTCCTCCGGTAAGAAATTACATTAAACCCTAAACTTTAAACTTTAAACTGACAAATACGGGAATAGCTCAGTTGGTAGAGCACTGGTCTCCAAAACCAGGTGTCGGGAGTTCGAGCCTCTCTTCCCGTGCCAAATAACAAACGTTATGTTCAAGAAAATTTTCAATTACTGCAAGGAATCATACAACGAACTCGTGCATAAGACCACTTGGCCCACGCGTTCTGAGCTGATCAACAGTGCGATGGTGGTATTAGCTGCTTCCCTCCTCATCGCAGTGGTGGTCTTCGTTATGGATTTCGTATTCCAGCATGCGATGGAGCTCATCTACAATGCTGCTTAACCCCCCATTCAATGACTATGGCTGAAACAGAAACACCTCAGATGCGGTGGTACGTCATGCGCGCCATCAGCGGAAAGGAAGGCAAAGTCAAAGAGTACATTGACGCGCAAGTCGCCCAAGGCGACTATCGCGACAATGTGGCGCAGGTACTCATTCCGACCGAGAAAGTCGTTAGCATACGCAACGGCAAACGCTACGTCAAGGAACGCTGCCACCTGCCAGGTTATGTATTGGTAGAGGCCCGACTCGTGGGCGAAGTGCAGGCAATGCTGCGCAACACCCCTAATGTGCTGGGATTTCTCGGTGAGACAAAAGGTAGCGACAAACCCATGCCCATCCGCGAGGAAGAGATGAAGCGACTGTTGGGCGTCGTCGACGAGATGGCAGAGGTACCTGAGGACATCATGATCCCCTATGTGGAGGGAGATGCCGTGAAGGTTACCGACGGACCCTTCTCCGGCTTCGATGCCATCATCGAGGAAGTCAATAACGAGAAGAAGAAGCTCAAGGTGTCTGTCAAGATTTTCGGCAGAAAGACTCCGCTGGAGCTCGGTTTCATGCAAGTGGCGAAGGAGTAAGGTGAATGTTACGCACCCGAAACGACGCAATATTACAATAATTAATTAGAATTAATACAATGGCTAAAGAAGTTGCTGGATTAATCAAACTACAGATTAAAGGAGGCGCTGCAAATCCATCTCCCCCAGTAGGACCCGCTCTCGGTTCCAAGGGTATCAACATCATGGATTTCTGCAAAGCGTTCAACGCCAGAACTCAGGACAAGGCCGGCAAGGTCCTCCCCGTAGTGATCACCTACTACACCGATAAGTCTTACGATTTCATCGTGAAGACTCCTCCCGTGGCAGTACAGCTCATGGAGGCCGCAAAGGTGAAGGGTGGAAGCTCGGAGCCCAACCGTAAGAAGGTTGCCGCCATTACCTGGGACGACGTTCGTGCCATCGCTACCGACAAGATGCCTGACTTGAACTGCTTCACAGTCGAGTCGGCTATGCGTCTGGTTGCCGGCACAGCCAGAAGTATGGGTATCACAGTAAAGGGTGACTTTCCCGCATAACTATTAAAACTTCAATTCAACAATGGCAAAACTGACAAAGAACCAGAAACTCGTCGCTGAGAAGATTGAAGCAGGGAAAGCATACACCCTCAAGGAAGCTGCTCAGCTGGTCAAGGATATCACCACGACCAAGTTCGACGCTTCTGTGGATATCGACATGCGACTGGGTATTGACCCCCGCAAGGCCAACCAGATGGTGCGCGGCGTTGCCACACTGCCTAACGGCACCGGTAAGACCGTTCGCGTACTCTGTCTCTGCACACCCGATCAGGAGGCTGCCGCACAGGAAGCTGGTGCAGACTACGTAGGCCTCGACGAATACATCGAGAAAATCAAAGGCGGATGGACTGACGTCGATGTCATCATCACCATGCCCTCTATCATGGGTAAGATTGGTGCACTCGGACGTATTCTCGGTCCCCGTGGACTCATGCCTAACCCCAAGAGCGGCACCGTCACCATGAATCCCGCACAGGCTGTGCGTGAGGTGAAAATGGGTAAGATTGACTTCAAGGTCGACAAGACCGGTATCGTGCACACGTCTATCGGTAAGGTTTCCTTCTCCGCAGAGAAGATCGCCGAGAACGCACGTGAGTTCATCAACACGATCATCAAACTGAAGCCCGCTGCTGCCAAGGGAACTTACATCAAGAGCATTTATCTTTCAAGTACGATGAGCCGTGGTGTCAAAATTGATCCTAAGGCCGTAGACGAAATCTAATATTAAGACGTTACAATCATGAGAAAGGAAGATAAAGAAATCATCATCGGTCAGCTGGGCGAAACCCTCAAGGCCTATCCCCATTTCTACCTCGTTGACGTTACTGGTATGGATGCAGCACGCACCAGCGCTCTGCGCCGCCAGTGCTTCAAGAGTGAGGTGAAGATGGTGGTGGTGAAGAACACACTTCTCCACAAGGCTCTGGAGGCCAGCGAAATCGACTATTCACCCCTCTATGACGTACTGAAGGGTACCACGGCTGTTATCTTCACCAACGTGGCCAATGCACCGGCCAAGATGCTGAAGGAATTCAACGCCAAGAACCCCAAAGGCGTAACGATCCCCGAACTGAAGGCTGCTTATGCTGAGGAGAGCTTCTACGTAGGAGCAGATCAGCTGGACGCCCTCGTCGCCATCAAGAGCAAGAACGAAGTCATTGCCGACATCGTTGCCATGTTGCAGTCGCCAATGCAAGGCGTCGTTTCTGCACTCGAGTCTGGAGCCAACACCATTCACGGTGTCCTCGAGACCCTCGCCGAGAAGGGCGAATAATAAATTATTCATCAATTATCCCAAAGTCAAACAAAACATTTTTCATAAAGTATTATGGCAGATATCAAAGCAATCGCTGAAGAGTTGGTCAACTTGACAGTGAAGGAAGTTAACGATTTGAAGAACCTCCTCAAGGAGGAGTATGGAATTGAGCCCGCAGCTGCTGCTGTTGCTGTTGCCGCTGGTCCCGCAGCTGGTGCCGCACCCGTCGCTGAAGAGAAGACCGACTTCGACGTCGTCCTCAAGAGCGCTGGCGCTGCTAAGCTTCAGGTCGTCAAGGCCGTTAAGGAAGCCTGTGGTCTCGGACTGAAGGAAGCTAAGGAGCTCGTTGACGGTGCTCCCAGCACCCTGAAGGAAGGCATGCCCAAGGCTGATGCCGAGGCTCTGAAGAAGACCCTCGAGGAAGCTGGCGCAGAGATCGAGCTGAAGTAAGCCGAACTCAGAGCCAACCTCTGATTTCATAGGTAGAGAACCCTCTGGTAGAGGGTCCTCTACTTTTTGCGTCTAAAGAAAATTATTGCAATTATCATTCCCATAACCCACATTATTGATGGCTAAGATCATTAACGACAGAGTCAATTTCGCCTCGGTGAAAAATCCCATGCCCTATCCGGATTTCCTCGAGGTGCAGCTGAAGTCATTCAATGATTTCCTGCAACTCGACACACCACCCGAGCTGCGCAAAAACGATGGCCTATACAAGGTGTTCTCCGAGAACTTCCCCATCGCCGACACGCGCAACAACTTCGTCCTCGAATTCCTGGACTACTACATTGATCCGCCACGCTACAGCATCGAAGAGTGCCTGGAGCGCGGTCTGACCTACGCTGTGCCCCTGAAGGCAAAGCTGAAGCTCTACTGCACGGATCCTGACCACGAGGATTTCGACACCGTCATTCAGGACGTCTTCCTTGGCCCCATTCCCTATATGACGGCCAACGGAACGTTCATCATCAATGGCGCAGAACGCGTTGTCGTCAGCCAGCTGCACCGTTCGCCGGGCGTGTTCTTCGGCAGCAGCGTGCACGCTAATGGTACGCAGCTCTACAGCGCACGTATCATTCCTTTCAAGGGCTCGTGGATAGAGTTTGCCACCGACATCAATAATGTGATGTATGCCTACATCGACCGTAAGAAGAAGCTGCCCGTCACCACCCTCCTGCGTGCCATCGGCTTCGAGAACGATAAGGACATCCTCGAGATTTTCAACCTCGCCGAAGAAGTCAAGGTCAACAAGACCAACCTCAAGCGCCATGTAGGACAGAAGCTTGCTGCACGTGTCCTGAAGTCATGGGTCGAGGATTTCGTCGACGAAGACACCGGCGAAGTAGTGTCCATCGAGCGCAACGAGGTCATCATGGACCGCGAGACAGTGCTCGACAACGACAATATCAACGACATTCTGGAGAGCGGCGAGCAGACTATCCTTATCCACCGGGAAGAGGCTGACAGCAGCGACTACTCCATCATCTTCAACACATTGGCTAAGGACCCCTCCAACTCGGAGAAGGAGGCTGTCCTCTACATCTATCGCCAGCTGCGTAATGCAGACCCCGCTGATGACGCCAGCGCACGCGAAGTCATCAACAACCTGTTCTTCTCTGAGAAACGCTATGACCTCGGAGACGTGGGCCGCTACCGCATCAACCGCAAACTCAACCTCGATACCGACCCGAACGTGCGCGTGCTCACGCAACAGGACATCATCGAGATTATCAAATACCTCATCGAACTGGTCAACTCCAATGCTCAGGTCGATGATATCGACCACCTGTCGAACCGTCGCGTCCGCACCGTCGGCGAGCAACTGGCTAACCAGTTCGCAATTGGCCTGGCACGCATGAGCCGCACCATCCGCGAGCGCATGAACGTTCGTGATAACGAAGTCTTCACTCCCACGGACCTCATCAACGCCAAGACCATCTCCAGCGTCATCAACTCGTTCTTCGGAACCAACGCCCTCAGCCAGTTCATGGACCAGACCAACCCGTTGGCAGAGGTCACCCACAAGCGCCGTCTCTCGGCTCTCGGCCCTGGCGGTCTGAGCCGCGAACGTGCTGGTTTCGAGGTGCGTGACGTACACTATACTCACTATGGACGTCTCTGTCCTATCGAGTCGCCCGAAGGACCGAACATCGGTCTTATCTCCTCGCTCTGCGTTTATGCAAAAATCAACGAACTCGGCTTCATCGCCACTCCCTACCGTAAGGTCAACAATGGCGTTGTGGACCTCTCTGATGAGGGCATCGAGTACAAAACGGCTGAGGAAGAGGAGAACCTCATCATCGGTCAGGGTAATGCTCCCCTGCGCGATGATGGTACCTTCATCCGCAAGGTTGTCAAGTGCCGTCAGGATGATGACTATCCTGTCGTGCCTCCCTCCGAGGTGAACCTGATGGATGTGGCTCCTCAGCAGATTGCCTCCATTGCCGCATCGCTCATTCCCTTCCTGGAGCACGACGATGCTCACCGCGCACTCATGGGATCTAACATGATGCGCCAGGCAGTTCCCCTGCTGCTCACCGAAGCTCCCATCGTCGGAACGGGTATCGAGAAGCAGGTCTGCGAGGATAGCCGCACAATGATTACTGCAGAAGGTGAGGGCGTCGTTGACTACGTCGATGCTACCACCATTCGTATTCTCTACGACCGCACGGAGGAAGAGGAGTTCGTCAGCTTCGAACCCGCTCTCAAGGAATACCGCATTCCCAAGTTCCGCCGTACGAACCAGAATATGACCATCGACCTGCGTCCTATTTGCGAGAAGGGACAACGCGTGAAGGCTGGCGACATCCTCACTGAAGGTTACAGCACAGCCAACGGCGAGCTCGCACTCGGCAAGAACCTTCTGGTGGCCTATATGCCTTGGAAAGGTTACAACTACGAGGACGCTATCGTGCTCAACGAGCGTGTCGTTCGCGAAGATATCCTCACAAGTGTTCACGTCGAGGAGTTCGCACTCGAAGTGCGCGAGACCAAGCGCGGTGTTGAGGAACTGACTGCCGACATCCCCAATGTCAGCGAGGAAGCCACCAAGGACCTCGACGAGAACGGTATCATACGCGTGGGTGCACAGGTGCTCCCGGGCGATATTCTTATAGGTAAGATCACGCCGAAGGGCGAAAGCGATCCTTCGCCTGAAGAGAAACTGCTTCGTGCCATCTTCGGTGAGAAGGCCGGTGATGTCAAAGATGCCAGCCTCAAGGCTTCGCCTTCTCTCTCGGGTACCGTTATCGACAAGAAGCTCTTCTCACGTGCCATCAAGACACGTGCCGAGAAGGCTCAGGACAAGATCCGACTGCCGAAGATCGACGAAGAATTCAACTCCAAGGTCAACGACCTGAAAGCAATTCTTATCGAGAAGCTGCTGGAGCTCACTAAGAACCTCACCTCACAGGGCGTCAAGGACTACATGGGAGCAGAGATTATTGCCAAGGGAGCCCGCTTCACCGAGAGGGTGCTGGCAGATCTGGATTATACTGGCGTGCAGCTCAGCAAGTGGACCAGCGACGAACATATCAACCAGCTCATCTCACAGCTCATCATCAACTTCATCAAGAAGTACAAGCTCCTTGATGCCGAACTCAAGCGTCGGAAGTTTGCTATCACGATTGGCGATGAACTGCCCTCCGGCATCATCCAAATGGCCAAGGTTTATGTCGCCAAGAAGCGTAAGATTGGTGTCGGCGATAAGATGGCAGGTCGCCACGGAAATAAAGGTATCGTCTCCAAGGTCGTACGTCAGGAGGACATGCCGTTCCTGGCCGATGGAACTCCTGTTGATGTCGTGCTGAACCCGCTGGGCGTGCCTTCGCGAATGAATATCGGACAGATCTTCGAGGCCGTTCTCGGCGCTGCCGGCAAGGAACTCGGCGTGAAGTTCTCCACCCCGATCTTCGACGGCGCATCCCTCGACGACCTCTGCGAATGGACCGACAAAGCCGGCCTGCCCCGTTACTGCTCCACGCAGCTCTACGATGGCGCTACCGGCGAGAAGTTCGACCAGCTGGCAACCGTGGGCGTCTCCTATATGCTGAAACTCGGCCACATGGTTGAAGATAAGATGCACGCCCGTTCTATCGGCCCGTACAGCCTCATCACCCAGCAGCCTCTTGGCGGTAAGGCACAGTTCGGCGGACAGCGTTTCGGTGAGATGGAAGTATGGGCTGTCGAGGCCTTCGGCGCTTCGCATGTCCTGCAGGAAATCCTGACCATCAAGTCCGACGATGTCACGGGCCGTTCCAAGGCTTATGAAGCCATTGTCAAGGGTGATCCTATGCCTACTCCTGGAATTCCTGAATCGCTCAACGTGCTGCTGCACGAACTGCGCGGTCTCGGACTCAGCGTAACACTCGAATAATTGAAAGGAGATTGAATATTGAAAACTACGTTTCATGATTCAACTTTAAACTTTCAACTTTAAACTTTCAACATCAAAGTTATGCCCTACAAGAAAGAAACAAAAGTCAAGAATAATTTCACCAAGATTACCATCGGACTGGCATCGCCCGAGGAAATCAAGGAGAACTCCTTCGGCGAGGTACTGAAGCCTGAGACTATTAATTATCGCACCTACAAGCCCGAGCGCGACGGCCTCTTCTGCGAGCGAATCTTCGGTCCCACCAAGGACTATGAGTGCCATTGCGGAAAGTACAAGCGCATCCGCTATAAGGGTATCGTCTGTGACCGTTGCGGCGTGGAGGTCACAGAGAAAAAAGTACGTCGTGAGCGCAGCGGACATATCGAACTCGTTGTGCCCGTGGCTCATATATGGTATTTCCGCAGCCTGCCGAACAAGATTGGCTATCTGCTTGGAATGCCGACCAAGAAGTTAGACGCCGTCATCTACTACGAACGCTACGTCGTCATCAACCCGGGACCTTTCCTGAATGAAGAGGATGAGGACCTGCATCTCGAGAAGTTCGACCTCCTCTCTGAGGAAGAGTACATGGCTCATATGGACCGTCTGCCCATCGAGAACCAGTTCCTTCCCGACGACGACCCCAACAAGTTCGTTGCCAAAATGGGTGCCGAGGCCATCTATGACCTCCTCCTCCAGTTGGATCTCGACAAGTTGTCCTATGAGCTGCGCGACCGTGCCAACAGCGACACCGCTCAACAGCGAAAGGCTGAAGCTCTGAAGCGGCTGCAGGTCGTGGAGAGCTTCCGTGCCAGCCGCGACCGCAACAAACCCGAGTGGATGATTATTACTATGCTGCCGGTTATTCCGCCAGATTTGCGTCCCCTCGTGCCTCTGGATGGTGGCCGCTTCGCCACCTCGGACCTCAATGACCTTTATCGTCGCGTCATCATCCGCAACAACCGCCTGAAGCGCCTCATTGAGATCAAGGCTCCCGAGGTCATCCTCCGCAACGAGAAGCGTATGCTTCAGGAAGCTGTCGACAGCCTCTTCGACAACAGCCGCAAGAGCAGTGCTGTCAAAAGCGAGAGCAACCGTCCGCTGAAGTCCCTCAGCGACTCCCTCAAGGGTAAGCAGGGCCGCTTCCGTCAGAACCTCCTCGGTAAGCGTGTCGACTATTCCGCACGTTCCGTTATCGTTGTGGGTCCTGAACTGAATATGGGTGAGTGCGGTCTGCCTAAGCTCATGGCCGCTGAACTCTACAAGCCGTTCATCATCCGCAAGCTCATCGAGCGTGGTATCGTTAAGACCGTGAAGTCCGCTAAGAAGATCGTCGACCGCAAGGACGCTGTCATCTGGGATATCCTCGAACACGTGATGAAGGGACACCCCGTCCTACTCAACCGTGCTCCGACACTTCACCGTTTGGGTATACAGGCCTTCCAGCCCCACATGATTGAGGGTAAGGCCATACAGCTTCACCCGCTGGCTTGTACCGCCTTCAATGCTGACTTCGATGGCGACCAGATGGCTGTACACCTTCCCCTTTCCAACGAGGCCATTCTCGAAGCACAGATCCTGATGCTGCAGAGCCACAACATCCTGAATCCTGCCAACGGCGCACCTATCACTGTGCCCTCACAGGATATGGTGCTCGGACTGTATTACATCACGAAGCTGCGCCCGGGTGCCCTCGGCGAAGGCCTGACCTTCTATGGCCCTGAGGAAGCACTCATCGCCTACAACGAGAAGCGTGTAGATATTCACGCTCCCGTCAAGGTCATCGTAGAGGATAAGCTCGAGGACGGCACCATCGGAAAGCGTATGGTGGAAACTTCCGTGGGACGTGTCATCGTCAACGAGATCATCCCCGTGGAAGTAGGCTTCTTCAACGACGTTATCTCCAAGAAGACCCTCCGCAATATCATCACCGACGTCATCAAGACCGTAGGCGTTGCTCGTGCCTGCAAGTTCCTCGATGGTATCAAGAACCTCGGCTATAAACTCGCATACGACGGCGGCCTCAGCTTCAACCTCGGCGATATCATCATTCCTGAGGAGAAGGCAGAGCTCGTTCAGCGTGGTAACGATGAAGTGGAGCGCATCACCGCCGACTATAATATGGGTTTCATCACCGACAAGGAACGCTACAATCAGGTCATCGACGCGTGGACACACGTCAACAACGACCTCTCCAAGATCCTGATGAAGACCATGCGCGAAGCCGACCAGGGCTTCAATGCTGTGTTCATGATGCTCGACTCGGGTGCTCGTGGTAGCGCCGGTCAGATCAGTCAGCTCTCCGGAATGCGCGGTCTGATGGCCAAGCCCCAGAAGGCAGGTGCCGAAGCCCAGATTATCGAGAACCCGATTCTTTCGAACTTCAAGGAAGGCATGTCCGTGCTGGAGTACTTCATCTCTACCCACGGTGCCCGTAAGGGTTTGGCCGATACCGCTCTGAAGACGGCAGACGCAGGTTACCTCACCCGTCGTCTTGTCGACGTCAGCCACGATGTCATCATCACCGAGGAAGACTGCGGAACACTCCGCGGACTCGTCTGCACTGCACTCAAGAATGGTGATGAAGTCATCAGCTCTCTCTATGATCGCATCCTCGGTCGCGTCAGTGTCCACGATATCATTAATCCCTCCAACAACAAGCTCATCGTGGCTGCCGGCGAGGAGATTACTGAGACCATTGCTGCCGAAATCGAGGCCAGCCCCATCGAGAGCGTGGAAATCCGAAGCGTACTTACCTGCGAAAGTAAACATGGTGTCTGCATGAAGTGCTACGGCCGCAACCTCGCCACAAGCCGCATGGTTCAGAAGGGCGAAGCTGTAGGTGTCATCGCTGCACAGTCCATCGGTGAGCCTGGTACTCAGCTGACTCTGCGTACGTTCCACGCTGGTGGTGTGGCCGACAATGCAGCTGCTAATGCAGCCATCAAGGCCAAGTACGACAGCAAGATCGAGTTCGAGGAACTCCGCACCGTAGATATCACCGACGAGGCAGGCAATCCCGCCAAGATGGTTGTTGGCCGTCTGGCAGAAATCCGCTTCGTGGACGTGAACACCGGTATCGTTCTCCTCACACAGAACGTTCCCTACGGTTCCACGCTCTATAAGAAAGAAGGCGAGAAGGTGGCCAAGGGTGATCTCATAGCCAAGTGGGATCCTTTCAATGCCGTTATCGTCACCGAGACTCCCGGACGTATCGAATTCGAGGGCGTCATCGAAGGTGTCACCTACCGTGTTGATTCTGATGAAACCACCGGTCTGCGCGAGCTCATCGTTATCGAGTCCAAAGATAAGACAAAGATTCCTCAGGCTCACATCCTTGATGAGAACGGCGAACTCCTGCGCACCTATAACTTCCCCATCGGCGGTCACATCTCTGTCGAAGACAAGCAGATCGTCAAAGCCGGCGATGTCCTCGTGAAGATTCCGCGTGCTGTGGGCAAGGCTGGTGATATCACCGGCGGTCTTCCCCGTGTCACCGAGCTCTTTGAAGCCCGCAACCCGAGTAATCCTGCTATCGTCAGCGAAATCGACGGTGAGGTCAGAATGGGTAAGCTGAAGCGTGGTAACCGCGAGATCATTATCACCTCCAAGGTGGGCGACGAACGTCAGTACCTCGTACCCCTCAGCAAGCAGATCCTGGTGCAGGAAAACGACTATGTACGTGCCGGCACTCCTCTGTCTGATGGCGCTATCACTCCGGCCGACATCCTGGCAATCCAGGGTCCCACCGCCGTTCAGGAGTACATCGTCAACGAGGTTCAGGACGTCTACCGTCTGCAGGGTGTGAAGATCAACGACAAGCACTTCGAGGTCATCGTCCGTCAGATGATGCGCAAGGTGCAAATCGACGAACCCGGCGACACCCGCTTCCTCGAACAGCAGGTGGTCGACAAGCTGGAGTTTGCCGAGGAGAACGACCGCATCTGGGGAAAGAAAGTCGTCGTCAACGCTGGTGACAGCGAGAACATGGTGGCCGGTATGATCGTCACTGCTCGCAAACTGCGTGATGAGAACTCTATCCTCAAGCGTCGCGACCTGCGTCCTGTTGAAGTGCGCGATGCCGTGCCCGCTACTTCCACTCAGATCCTTCAGGGTATCACCCGTGCCGCCCTGCAGACCAGTTCATTCATGTCTGCCGCTTCCTTCCAGGAGACGACCAAGGTGCTGAACGAGGCTGCCATCAACGGCAAGAGCGACTACCTCGAAGGTATGAAGGAGAACGTCATCTGCGGACACCTCATCCCCGCAGGCACCGGCCTCCGCGAATTCGAGCGCATCATCGTAGGTTCCAAGGAAGACTACGACCGTGTGCTCGCCAACCGCAAGGCCATTCTCGACTACGACTACGAGTAATCGACTTCATCCTGCACGAATATAACGATTGCTTCGTGCAGGTATGAGATATCAGGTTCAGGTGGGCCCTCTATCGTTTAGAGCCCACCTGAATTGTTTCCCTCCCTCCTTCCGATTACTCACTATTGGTGATTTATGGCAGAAAAGTAGGTATTTCCTGTGTTAAGGAGTCCATATAATAGTGGAAAAGTGGACGCAAAGCTATATTTTTGCAAGCAAAAATAGCAAAAATCACAACCAATGAAACTATCAGAACTGAAAACAGGCGAACGCGCTTATATCGTAAAGGTGAGCGGCCACGGAGGTTTCCGCAAACGCATCATCGAAATGGGCTTCATCAAGGGACAGCCGGTGGAGGCACTGCTCAACGCGCCCCTGCAGGACCCCGTGAAGTACAAGCTGATGGGCTACGAAGTAAGCCTGAGGCATGATGAGGCAAGAATGATAGAGGTGGTGAGCGAGGCTGAAGCAGAGTCCGAGACCAGCAACGTTGGCGATGAGGTGGGGGGGCGCGAGACCATTACCGAGCACGTTCAACTCACCGAAGAACAACTGAAAGCTCTGGCCCACAGCAAACGCAAGACACTCTCCGTGGCCCTGATAGGTAATCCCAACTGCGGCAAGACTTCGCTCTTCAACTACGCCAGCGGAGCTCATGCCCGCGTGGGTAATTACTCGGGGGTTACCGTAGATGCTACCTCCGCCACCGCAGAGATGGAGGGCTATGTCTTCCACCTCACCGACCTGCCCGGCACTTATTCCCTTTCCTGCTACTCGCCCGAAGAACTCTACGTGCGCCAGCACCTGGCAAACGAGCACCCGGATGTGGTCATCAACGTCATCGACGCCTCCAACCTTGAGCGCAACCTCTATCTGACCACCCAGCTGGTGGATATGAACTTGCGCGTGGTGTGTGCTCTGAATATGTTCGACGAGTTCGAGCGTCGTGGCGACACCCTGAACCTCGACACCCTCTCCACCTTGTTTGGTGTGCCGATGATTCCCACCTCATTCAAGAACGGGCGTGGCGTCAAGGAACTTTTCCACGCCGTCATAGAGGTCTATGAAGGCCTGAGCGCCCATACACGTCACATCCACATCAACTACGGCCACGAGATCGAGGACGGTATCACCCATATCCAGCAGTTCCTGAAAGCCGATGAACATCTGAGTACACAGTTCTCCACCCGTTATCTGGCCATCAAGCTCCTGGAACACGATACAGAGGTGACTCACTATGTCGAGGGGCACGTAGAAAGCGAACATCGCAGCTCTGACCGCAAGCAGCTGATGGCTGTGCGCGATTATGCCAGTTCGCGTGTGCTTGAAGAGACGGGAGTGGATTCCGAGACGGCCATCATGGATGCTAAGTACGGCTTTATTCATGGAGCGTTGGCTGAAGCCGGATTCCGCCCCGGCACGAAGAAGGACACTTATCGCACCACTCACCGTATCGATAACCTGTTGTCCAACAAGTATTTTGGATTCCCTATCTTCTTTCTCATCCTCTATGTGATGTTCCAGGTGACCTTCACTCTCGGACAGTATCCTATGGATTGGATCGAGGCGGGCGTAGCCTGGCTGGGTGAGTGGATAGGTACCACAATGAGCGAGGGTCCGCTGCGTTCTATGCTCGTTGATGGCGTCGTAGGCGGTGTGGGCAGCGTCATCGTCTTCCTGCCTCAGATCCTGATACTCTACTTCTTTATCTCCTTCATGGAGGACTCCGGCTACATGGCTCGTGCGGCATTCATCATGGATAAACTGATGCACCGCATGGGGCTGCATGGCAAGTCGTTCATTCCGCTGGTGATGGGCTTTGGCTGCAACGTGCCTGCGGTGATGGCTACCCGCACCATCGAGAGCCGCCGTTCGCGACTCATCACGATGATGATACTTCCGTTCATGTCGTGCTCTGCGCGTCTGCCTATTTATATCATGATCGTGGGCACCTTCTTCGCAGCCCAGTGGCGCAGCACCGTACTGGTGTCGCTCTATGCTATTGGTATTCTGATGGCTGCCGTGGTCTCCCGTATCTTCTCGCGCTTCATCATCAAAGGCGAGGACACCCCCTTTGTGATGGAACTGCCGCCCTATCGCTGGCCGACAGCTAAAGCTATAGGGCGCCACACGTGGGAGAAAGGTAAGGAATATCTGAAGAAGATGGGCGGCATCATCCTCGTCGCCAGTATCATCGTCTGGGCGCTGAGTTATTTCGGCCCCAGTCCCTCATCCTCAGGCTCCGCATCCGAAAGGGGTGGGGGAGGGGTTGCGTCTTCCATGGAAACCTCCTACCTCGGTCTTGCCGGTCAGACCATCGAACCGCTGTTTGCTCCTCAGGGCTTCAATTGGAAATTAGACGTGAGCCTGATCGCTGGCGTGGGAGCCAAGGAGATTGTGGCATCTACAATGGGTGTGCTTTACTCCGGCGACGACAGCTTTGGCGACGACGACTCGTTCAGCGAGGACGAAACCAAGTACACCCGTCTGCGCCAACAGATGGCCGCCGACGGCGTTACGCCTCTCACCGCCTATGCCTACCTCCTGTTCATCCTCCTCTATTTCCCCTGTTTGGCCACCATCGTAGCCATAAAGAATGAAACGAACTCATGGCGTTGGGCCATTGCGGCGGCGCTCTACACCACCTGTCTCGCCTGGATCGTCTCTGCACTCGTGGTCCAGATCGGCCAGCTTTTCTAATCTCAATTTTCAATATTACATTTTTCAATTTCCCACCCCTTAAACCCCTTAAACTTCTTAAACCCCTTAAACTTCTCAATATTTCAATTCTCAATATTTGAGTCCACTTTAAAAAGTTAGACGTTTATTTGTTAATACTTGTTTATCACTCTCAAATAGTAGCTTTGAAACTTGTTAATCTGGAAAAATCTTTGTA
>CACZAN010000046.1 GCA_902779165.1 uncultured Bacteroidales bacterium | reverse complement strand
CTACGAAATAGAGAGCTGGATGAATGTGGATGAGGAACTGAAGAAAGCCGTTGACGTTCAGAAATACGCCACCACCCACGTCAAGACCAACTGGCTCAAACTCTTCATGGACGGCACAGTGGAAGGTGGTACAGGCTTTGTGGATCCACTCTATCCCGACGGACATCAGGGTCTCTCCAACTGGACGGAAGAAGAACTGACCGACATCACCCGCAAGACGAATGCAAAAGGTCTGTCTATGCATATCCACACCATGGGTAATAAGGCCGTCAACTACGTGGTCAGCGCCTACGCCAATGCAGGAAAGGATGAGCTGCGCAACACGCTGGTACACGTGCGTAACGTCAATGCAGAGGATTATCAGCGTATGGCAGACCATAATATGTATGCCGTTTCTGGTATGCTCTGGCACCATTGCCCCTCATTCGCCGCCGACTATATCCGCGAGCACGGACTGGCACCCGTAGGGCAGGAAGCCAAGTCATATCCGATGAAGTCCTATTTCGACAAGGGCATCCATATGACCTCTCACACCGACTTCCCTGCAACGAGTGGCAGTCCTGATGACCCGTTCGGCATCATTGAAATTGCAGTCACAGGTGTACTTCACGACGAGAACGGTAATCCCTGGTGGCCCGAGGAACTCATCACCCGCGAGCAGGCCATCGAGTCCCTGACCATCAACATCGCCAAGCAGATGCTCATTGAGAACGAAAGAGGCAGTATCAGCGAAGGCAAATATGCCGACTTCCTCCTTGTTAATAAGGATGTGCTGTCATGCCCAGCGACAGAGATTCACGAAGCCAAGCCCGCAGCCACCTATTTCGAGGGAAAGAAGGTTTTCTCCATGTAAATCGACACAACGGGCAAAGCGCATCGCAGCTTTAGCCTCAATCGGTCAATAATGATCTCTAAATTTAACTTTAGAATGATGAAACAGAAATTATTCGCCTTGTTAGCTACAATGGTACTCCTGTTTGGTATCTGAAGCCCCTCACAGTCAGCGTAGATAGCACCACTTATGTGCGCGCCGACGGCAAGACCCCGTTGGGTGACCACGCCCCCCTGTCTACCAAGTTCCGATTCCTGCCCCGATGAATTGAGCTGCTATTCATCGAGACTCTTTAACCCAACCGATCATTAGGCCGACAAATATATAATTCGGTTCTATTTACGCCCACCATAAACAAAAGAGTGCGCTCCGTCTGTGAAGTGCACTCTTTTTCTTTATCTCTTTTCTCGCGGAGAGGGTGGCAGCTTTATTGCTTGATGCGTTCCGTCACGTCAGCGCCTGTGGCAGTACTTTTTCCGAAGAGGTCCACGTATTCAACGTGCAGGGAATTTGGAGAGCGCATTTGTGCGAACAGGCGGGTGAGGTAGGCTTCCTGACCATTGATGGTAGCGAGTGCCACCCACTTTCCTTGTCGCTGGCAGATGCGGATGAGCAGTTTGTTGTAGGCGGTGAGATGTATCGTTGCCTCATTGTCTCCTCTGCTTACGACTTTATATCCGAAGGCGAGGGTGCGCTGGATGAATGACAGCTCTTTCTTCGCCCCGTCCTCTTCGGCACGAATCCAGTACACATGTATGGGTTTCTTGGTATCGAGCCGCCCGTTGGACTGCTGTACATCGTAGCAGATGTAGTTGCGGTTGGTGCTGCGATGAAACTGGAAGAGCTGGGTCGCAGGCTCTGCTGCGCTACAGGGGGCCACTGCGAGAAGGAGGGCCGCCAGGAGTGACAAGTGAAATGTGAAGAGAGATTTCATAGGGCGTGCTGAAGTGAAAATTCGACAATAGGGGAATCAGAAACTGACGTGAAGTCCGAATCGGACGCCATTGGGGTGGGTGTTGGGATGATCGTTGTAATTGATACGTCTGACGTACTCCACCGAGAAGAATTTGAGGATGTTGCGTATTCCCACTACAGCCTCCATATAGGGTGCGCTGCCAATGGGATATGTTCCTTCGGGCAACATAAAGAGGTCCGGGTCGTTGGCATTAGCAGCCAGCGTGGGATTGTTCTTTTCAGAAAGGTATCCCCAAACACCCTTAAAGGCGATGTACTCACGCAGTTTGAGTTTCTTGATAAGGGGGATGCGGTTGAAGAGCTTTCCGTTGAGGTCCCAGGCTATGGACCAGAAGAGCTTTCGGTCCATGAAGAACTCCATGTTGCGAAGCATGTTGAAGGTTCCTTCCTGCTCAATGTATGACAGGGCGATGGGCGGCGTCATGAGCAGTGGGAAGGGGAGTTTGTTCCATTGTGCCGCAGCATCGAGATGGAGGTCTATATGTCCCCAACTACCTAGCCATTGTCGTTTGTAGATGCCGATTTCGGTCTGGTTCATGCGGTATTGTCCGCCGAGGAAGCCGCTGAAGCCGAGGGTCTGACGGACGTATAGTTCCGGATTGTCGAAATTCAGGGGATAGCGACGCTGCTTCGTGTTGATATACGTCTGTCCCGGACTGAACCGAAGGCTCACGTTCCACTCCGTAGTCCTGAACTTCTGCACCTCGGGTTGCTGGTCAAGATGTATGAAGTGAAGATTTCCAGCCACCTCGTTGCTCTCAGTCTTGAGGGAGGTGTTGACACTGAGTCCGTAGTCGGTCTCGTAGATGAACGATAGTTTCTGCCGGTTATAGAAGTACATCTGGTCCACGCGCTGAGTGCGTATGCCCATTAGTAGATTATCCTTGTTGTTGATCAGGAACTTGTCGGAAGGCGACATGACGTCGTAGGAACTCTCGAACTCAATAGCGCGCTGCGGGAACTCGAAGGGCGAGTTCTGTTTCTTGTTCAGGGAGTAGGTGATGGTGGTGCCATAGTAGGGTTGCTTGGACTTGAATCCATAGGCGGCATAGCCCTCCCAGAACCAGTGCGGGTTGAGTGCTCCCATAGTCCTTCCGCCTATGCGCAGGCGGAATTTGTCGACAAAGTTGAAGGAGATGGTGCTGAGCACGGGTCCGAAATCGAATTTACTTTTCTTGCCGGCCGGACTCGTCTCGATATAATTCTCAGCTATTGCCTTGACGAAGAACAGGGGTACGCGCATCGCCTTATACTGCGACAGCTGCTGCATGAAATCTCCTACACTGGACTCTTTCTCTGTCAGTTCCACGGCGCGGTACTGGTCCCAGAATTCATCGTCGCGGTTGCGGGCGTTGGCGACCTGTTTGGTCTCGGCCTTACCGCGGAAGAGAGAGTTGGGCAGTTCGTCGAAGGCGTAGTCCGAGATATTCGTGTTCCTCACTGCCAGGAACTTCAGCTTGGACAGCTGCAGTTCTGCCCACATATCATCCGTTGTCAGTGCCCATTCGCCATTATCCAGTTGTGTGAATACTTGGTCGATGTGGAGGTTGTCAACGAAGTTCACATCACTCTGTTTTGGAATCGACAGACTGCATTTCTTCACGTGGAGTGTGGAGTCCGTGAGCACATAGAGGTCTCCGCTGAATCCGAAGTCCTGCGGGTTGTTGGGCCCGAACTCCAGATGATAGCATTGCTGGCCGTCGACCATGACCGTATCCTGAATATAATAGCGGTAGAAACTGACAGCTGTGGAACCAATGGGGCTGACGAAGGGGAACTGCAGCAGGCGCACATAGTCCTCGTAGATATCGATGTCCTGAAACACTTCCTTAAGGGCCGTATTCACCATATCACCGGTCACGAACAGCTGGTTCACTCCGCTGCTGTTCTGCCCGTGAATGATGTCTTTCTCAGCCCTTGGGCTCTTGCGGTACACATGCTGCTTCACGGTTTCATCCACCATCAGCGGCATGATTACCTTGTGGTTATAGGGGCTTATCTCTGTGCGTTCATTCCAGTTGAACTTCTTTGAGCTGACGCTGTCGCTATCTCTGACAGCGGTTTTATAGTCGTTGAGTGCCAGTGATATCTTCTGGTACTTGGTGTACTGATAGTAGTCGTGGTTCTCGAGGTGGGTGCGTTTTTTCGCCTCCACCACCCTGCGCATGAGATCTACAGCGGGATTATTCTTCCTGCTATAGCGTTTCTTCTCAGCCTTAACCACGACCTCAGCCATCTCCGAAGTGTTTTCCTTCAGCTTGATGATCAGGCGGTTCGGCGTCTTCTTGGTGATGCTGACCTCCTCGGTCTTGTAGCCCATGAAGGTAACAGTCAGTTTCCATCCGACCTTACGATCGATGGTGAAGCGCCCGTCGATGTCCGACTGCACCCCGAGGTTATGGTCCTTATAGTGGACATAAGCCATGGGAATGCCCTCTCCCGTAGCGGCATCGCGCACCTGTCCCGTGATTTTCTGGGCTGTCAGGTTCGCGGCGAAGGAGATGAGTATCACCCACAGCAAGATGATTCTTTTGTACATTAAGTATAGAGTCCTCCGTTGATGGATATGGTACTTCCCGTGATATACGAGGCATCCTCCGAAGCGAGGAAGGCTACTGCAGCAGCCACTTCTTCAGGCCGTCCGAAACGGTTGGCGGGTATCTGCTTGCAGAGGGCTGCCTCGTCCAGGCCCTCAGTCATATCGGTTTTGATGAAGCCGGGGGCTACGGCGTTGACAGTCACCCCACGTCGTGCCACCTCCTGAGCCAGAGCCTTGGTGGCAGCGATGAGTCCGCCTTTGGCTGCTGAGTAGTTGGCCTGGCCGGGGAGTCCCTTGAGACCGCTGACGCTTGCCATATTGATGATACGCCCGAACTTACGCAGCTGCATGGCAGGCAGCAGGGGTTGTGTGACGTTGAAGAACCCCGAGAGGGAGATATCCAGAACGCGATGCCAGTTGCTGACGGGCATGAGTGCCATCACACTGTCCTGACGTATTCCCGCATTATTTACCACCACTGCGATGTATTCTCCGGGGTGGGCGGCCTGCCAGTCAGTGAGGGCCTGCTTGGCGGCATCGGCATCGCTGACGTCGAAGGGCAATAGCTCGCCCTGTCCGCCCATCAGCTCCAGCGTCTCACGGGCTGCTGCCTCGTTGCTGGCATAGTTGATGATCACCTGATAGCCTTCGTGCGCCAGACGGATACAGATAGCCCGCCCGATGCCGCGACTGCCGCCAGTGACCAATGCATATTTTTTCTTTTCCATGTTTGTATGTTCCTATATTAAAAAAAGGGGATATAATGAATTTTTTTGAGTACCTGCTTATCCATGATTCGACGCGAGCACCTCGCGCGTGGTCTGCAGGGCAGTCATCGCCACGCCCTCCAGCCCATGCACCATCAGGCTCTGTCCTGTTAGCAGCAGGTTAGAGATGGGTGTGCGTGGCGAGAGCATGGTCATCAGCAACTGGCTGCAGTCCTTGCGTATGCCGAAGGCCGACCCCTGGGGTGAGAGCGTATAGTCGCGCCACGTGAGGGGGGTGCTGGTGTAGATCTGCTGCACCATCTTTCCCAGTCCGGGCAGTTCTGTCTCTGCCAGTTCTATGCAGGCGTGCGCCAGCTCGCGCTTCATCTGCCGATAGTCCTCGCCGCGCTTTCCTATAGAGGTCTCCTGCCAGGACTGGCACTTTTCCCAAGGCAGGGGCGTGATGAGATCCACCTGCTGGGTGAAGTTTCCCTCCTGGGGCACCTGACATCCGACCATCACTCGGTCGACACCCCCTGGGGCTGCTTCTGGCTGTGCTTCATCCCAGACGTTCGCCCTGCGGAAGATGTATTTGTTATGATTGAAATAAGGTAGCGTGGCTGGCTTCAGCACCAGCGAGGCCGTGAACATTCCGCCCGTATTCTCCAGAGCAGCTATGCGGCGTCGCATGAGTGGCTTGATGCGCGTTGATTCCCGTATCCAGTTGAGGGTGAGTGCGGGATGAACGTTGCTGACAAAGGTGTCGGCCTCAAAGACTTCGCCCGTATGGCAACGGGCTGCCACGATACGGCCTTCGCGCTCAATGAGTTCGGCGACTTCTCTCTGACAGTACAGTTCGCCGCCCGCCTGCCGGATATCATCAACCAGCGATTCCACGATACGTGCTCCCCCACCCTGCAGGCGCCAGCTGCTCTGGATGAAGCTGCTGTTGACATGAGCAAAGGTGAAGAGGGGCAACGATTCGCGCCGCAGTTCCATCTTCATCGAGGTGGCAGCGAGCACATCTATGAGCAGGGGGTCGCGGAATAGGGAACTGAGATAGCCGAAAGCACTGATGCCTCCGGACTGCTCCATCGGCGGCAGGTTCTCCAGCAGCCGGACATACTTCCGAAGGGCATCGCGCTCCGAGGGAAAGCTGGCAGCCAGCGTAGCGGCAAAGCCATCGAAGCCCTCTGCGTGAGCGAACGTCTCGCCCCCTATGGTCACACGGTCGAAACCATCGGCACTCAGGCGATGCCAAGGAAGATGCACCAAGCCCAACGTGTCGAAGACCTCATGCAGTGCCTGCCCTTCGGCCAGCCCTCCCACATAGTGGAAACCGGTATCGAAGGTCATGGAACCTCGGCGATAACATTGCAGGCAACCGCCCGGCTGCGACTCACGTTCCAGCACCAGCACACTGCGCCCCGCAAGAGCCAGTTGGCGGGCACAAATCAAGCCTCCAAAGCCGCTACCGATAACGATGATGTCGTATTTCATATTTGCATAAAGATCTTCAGTTGCCCCTGAGCCACCACTTCATCGCCCACGCGGCAGATGCCGTCAGCGATGGTGACATTGCCAAAGGAGAAGCCGAAGGTGACCTGTGTGCGCAACCGCTCACCAAGGCGTACGCGACGATGGCTTTCGAAGTGCTTGACTTCGCCTATCAGCCCCACTGGCGGTTCACCTGTGACGTCCAATGCTCCTAACTTGTAGCCCATCAGTGCAGAACAGGTCTGGGCCACATGCTCCACTAACGCCGTCTCAGCGAGCGTAGCATCGGGGAGCAGGAAATAGTTGGAGCGCCGCACCATAAGCGAGGACGTGGCACTGGTCTGGCTAAGAACCCCCAACGAGTCGATCATCACGAACGGTTTTCGCTGGGGGATAAGCTTTAAGATGTCCTTGCCACGGATCATGCGGGCAGGTGCTCCTCTATGTAGTTATAGAGGTCGTTGAAAGTCTGGATCTTGTGCAGATCCTCGACGGGTATGGTGATTTGGTAGGTCATCTGCACGAGGGCTATCAGGTCCACCAAATTGATGCTATCCAGTTGCAGGGTTTCTTTCAGGGATGCTTCGGGAGCGAATTCGCTCTGTTCGATTTCAAACTCTTCAGACAGCAGGCTGTTTACCTGCTCAATGATTTCATTACGTGACATGATTAATTTTTTACGATTTTACGATTTTACAATTATACTGATTCTTACAATCATCTTTTTTTGAGGATTTTGCGGGTTGAGTCCTTGAGCTCTTCAGTTCACCTCTTAAACCCCTTAAACTCTTAAACCCTTAAACTCCTTAAACTCTTGAATACTACAGATTCCTAATAATCAAGGTGGAGTTGGTGCCTCCGAATCCGAAGGAGTTGCTGAGGAAGGTGTCGAAGTGGGCCTCACGCGTCTCAGGGACTACGTTGACACATGCCGTTTCCTCGTCAGGGTTCTCGAAGTTCAGCGAGCCTGCGATGAAGTCGTTCTTCATCATCAGCACCGAATAGATGATCTCGCTGGCACCTGCCATCCACATTTCGTGGCCCGTCTGTCCCTTGGTGGAGGTGACGGGGACGCGGTAGTCACCAAACACCTGAGCTATGGCCTGCGCCTCGCGGGCATCACCGATGCGCGTGGACGTGGCGTGGGCATTGACATAACCGATATCCTTCAACTGCACATCGCAATGCTCCAGACAGAGCTCCAGCGAACGGGCAGGACCTGCCACATTGGGCGTGGAGATATGGTCGCCATTACCCGAGAAGCCCCAGCTGACCACTTCTGCCAGGATGGGTGCACCGCGGCGCACGGCACTCTCATAGCTCTCCAGCACGAGGGTGGCAGCCCCGCCGCCAGGCACCAGGCCATTGCGGTCGCGGTCAAAGGGACGGCTGGCACGGGTGGCATCGTCGCGCAGGGCGAAGGACTGGATTCCGTCGAAGGAGGCAACGCCATACATATTGGCTTCCTGGGCACCACCACAGACCACGCAATCCTGCAGGCCCGTGCGAATGAGCAGCGAAGCCAGACCGATGGAGTGCGAGCCCGAGGCACAAGCGCCAGAGGCCGTCAGGTTGATACCTTTCAGATGGAACAGGCAGGCCAGGTTCATCGTCACCGTGGAGTTCATCGACTGGAAGATAGCACCGCTGCCACAAGCAGCCGTGCTGCCGAACTGACGGAACTTGTCGAGCGAACGCATCGTGGCCTCGGCGACAGAGTCGTTGCCATAGATAATGCCGACTTCGTGCTGGTCGATATAGTCCTGATCCAGTCGGGCCTGAGCCAAAGCATCGCGTGTGGCCATGTAGGCATACTGCGCCTCCTCGGGCATGAACTGGCGGAAATTGCGATTAACAAAAGGTTTCAGGTCAGCCTGCGGCACCTGGGCACACAGGGCTGAGCGGAAGCCGCAGTCCTTGCGTTCCTGACTGAACACGATTCCACTGCGACCATCATACAGGGACTGACGCACCTCGTCGAGTGTGACACCCAGACAGGACCAAATGCCCATTCCCGTGATAACTACTTTTCTTTCCATGAAATATATCTAAATGTTAAGAATCCTAATCCTTGATTTCCTTGCAGTAGCAGCGGCGGCGCTTCACGAACGAGGGGTTCAGGGCCTTCCACTGCGACAGCACATGAATATTGTCTTCCAACGACGGTCCCGTCTCTGCCCAGCGGATGCCTATCTTGTTATAAATGGGGATGAGATCGTCGAAGAACAAGGCGTTGACACCCATGCCCTGATACTCGGGATGCACAGCCACGAGCAGCATCTCGGCACTGTCCTGCCGGTTCTGGCGCAAGGCACGCAGCAGATGCCACCAGCCTAAGGGGAACAGACGTCCACGACTCTGCTGCAGGGCTCGGGTCATGCTCTGCATGGTGATGGCCACTCCCACCATCTCGCCCTTGTCATTCTCCACCACAGGCACCAGTTGGAGGTCGATAAGCGAGATGTACTTTTTCAGGAACTCACGCACCTGAGCCGTTGTGAACTCCGAGAATTCGAAGAGGGGCGAGTAGGCCTCGTTCAACAGGCGGAACACCCTCAGCCCGTCTTCGCCGAGCACCTCATCCCGCGTCATCTTGCGCACATGCAGTCCCATCTGCTCGCGAGCATACTGCGCTACGCGTTTGTAGCGGACGGGCACCTCTGCCGGCACCTGAATGCGCACATGCAGCCAGTCCACAGCCTTAGTGAAACCTAATGCCTCGAGGTGACGGGGGTAGTAGGGCGGGTTATAGATTGCCGTCATGGAACCCACGAGGTCGAAATCATCCACCAGCATACCCTCCTTGTCGAAGTCTGTGATGCCTAAGGGACCCTGGATGAGCGTCATCCCGCGTTCGCGGCCCCATTTCTCCACCGTGGAGAGCAGCGCCTCTGCCACCTTAATATCGTCCTCGAACTCGATGAATGCGAATCGGACACACGCCTCCTGCCATTTCTGATTGGCATGATGATTGATGATGGCGGTGATGCGTCCCACAGGAACGCCATCGCGATAAGCCACGAAGGGCTGGACATCACAAAACTCCAGACCCGCATTATGCCCGGGGCGGAACGTATTGCGGACATCCAAATCCAAATCCGGCACATACTGCTCGCAGCCAGCATACAACCGACGCGGCAGTGCGATGAAGTCGCGCATCTGCCTTCTGGACCGTATGGGAATAACTTCTATTTTCACAACGTTTCGAAGTGACCTTTCTTAAATTGGGTGCAAAGGTACGGCTTTTTTTCCATTTTTCCTAATTTGGAGCACATTATTATATATAAACCCACGCATAAGGGACAAATTTTAGGAATAATTGACTATTCACAGCAGCCCTCCGCGAGGGATTTCCGCTGTCATTCATCCAACAACAGCTACCCATAATCCATTTGTGCAGGTGCAAGGAAAAAGCCCCGACACATGGCATCCAACAACCCGCAAGCGTCATCGATCAACCTCTGGCCGCTTCACTTGTAGAACTTTCAGGGAGCCCCCCCAGGTGAGAAGGTGTTGGGCGAGGGAACTATAGTTGGTTGCACGAGGAACTATAGTTTGTCGTCACAGAGACTATAGTCTGTTTCGCTGGGGGATGTGTAATTGTTAATTGTCAATCGTCAATTGTCAAAGAGCGCTCTGTCATCAATGGAGATGGAGGAAGCATAGAAAGAAGTTTCTCAGGGAAATTTTTTCCTCAGTTCCTACTTAGATGCAACAGGGTGCGTTCATCCGATTAGGACTTATAAGAAATTTTTAACAATTAGTACGGATAATTGGGCGCTTTCTGCTTGTGTTGTGTAAAAAATATTGACAGAATGCATTCCCGACGAGATTAGGGTTCCACGGGGTCGATGCGGAACAACTTGTCGGAGGGACGGATTTTGGCATCCACGCGGAAGCTGACATTGGAGCCTTGGCGGGCTACGGGTACGGGCTGGTTGGAGTCGTCGTGCATCTCCTCGATGACGCCGTAGAGGGCACCTGTTGTGGGGCCAGTGACGAGGAACTTGTCGCCGAGGTGCAGCTCAGTGGCTTCGATATGGAACTCTCCGAGGCCCAGACGGGAATAGTATTTCGTGCCGCGCCCGACATAGACTTTGCGCTCGGTGGCCTGCGAGCCGTAGGTCTGGCTCCATTCTCCCAGACGTTGTCCCTGGTAGTAGCCGTCCCAGAATCCGCGGTTGAAGACGGCAGCGAGGCGGGTGTCGAGGTGGTCCTTCGTGGTCTCGTCGAAGGTGCCGGCGAGGATGTGGTCCAGTGCCTGGCGATAGCATTCCGCGACGGTTCGCACATATTCGGGTCCGCGCGCCCGTCCTTCGATCTTGAAGACGCGCACGCCGGCATCTACGAGCTTGTCGAGGAAGCGGATGGTCTTCAGGTCCTTGGGCGACATGATGTAGGGGCCATCGACTTCGAGTTCCGTCTGTGTTTCCTTGTCGCGAACGACATAGCTGCGGCGGCAGAGCTGCATACACTCGCCGCGATTGGCGCTGCGACCGGTGTTCTGGAGGCTGAGGTAGCACTTGCCTGAGACGGCCATGCAGAGGGCTCCATGACAGAACATCTCGATGCGGACGAGCTGACCCGAGGGGCCACAGATGCGGTCGCGCAAGATGGCATCGTAAATCTCGCGCACCTGCTGGATGTTCAGCTCGCGCGCCAGCACCACGACATCGGCGAACTGGGCGTAGAAGCGCAACGCCTCGGTGTTGGAGATGTTCAGCTGGGTGGAGAGGTGTACCTCTAATCCGATGCTGCGGGCATAGGTCATCACGGCAACGTCGGAGGCGATGACGGCGGAGATGTCTGCCTCCTTGGCGGCATCCAGGATCTGGCGCATCAGGGGGAGATCCTCGCCATAGATGATGGTGTTGACGGTCAGGTAGCTCCTGACTCCCTGCTGCCGGCACGTGGCGGCAATGTCCTTCAGGTCGTCGATGGTGAAGGCCGATGCGGAGTGCGCCCGCATGTTCAGTCGTTCGATGCCGAAATAGATGCTGTCGGCCCCTGCCTGAAGGGCGGCGGCCAAGCTCTCGCGCGAGCCTACGGGGGCCATTATCTCAAAATCTTCGCGTTTCATGGTGCAAAAGTAGTGTTTTTTTAGCAAACGGCATCGATGTTTGGCAAAAAAACACTACTTTTGCACCAAAATGAAGATAGGAACACTGGATTTGGGCTCGCGCCCTGTATTTTTGGCGCCGATGGAGGACGTGACGGACATCGGCTTCCGCCTGCTGTGCCGACGCATGGGGGCGGCAATGGTGTATTCGGAATTTGTGGCAGCCGATGCCCTCGTGAGAATGGTCAACAAGAGCCTGAAGAAGCTGGAGGTGTGCGATGAAGAACGCCCGGTGGCCATACAGATCTACGGCAAGGAGCCGGAACCCATGGCGGAGGCCGCACGCATCGTGGTAGAACAGGCGCACCCCGATGTGCTGGACCTGAACTTCGGCTGCCCCGTGAAGAAGATTGCCACCAAGGGAGCTGGTGCCGGCATGTTGCGCAATGTGCCTAAGCTGCTGGAAATCACACGCGCCGTGGTGGATGCTGTAGGCAGCGAGGTACCTGTGACCGTGAAGACGAGGCTGGGCTGGGACAAGGAGAACCTGATTATCACGGAGCTGGCAGAGCAATTGCAGGATTGCGGTATCTCGGCATTGACGATTCATGGCCGCACGCGCTCGCAGCTCTACTCCGACCAGGCCGACTGGACGCTCATCGGCGAGGTGAAGCGCAATCCACGCATGAATATTCCCATCATCGGCAATGGAGACATCACCTCGGCAGAGCGCGCCGTAGAGGCCTTCGAACGCTATGGCGTGGACGCTATCATGGTGGGCCGAGCAACGTTCGGCAGGCCTTGGATTTTCAGGGAGATCGTGGAAAAGATTCACCCCCAAACGCCTCCCGTCAGTGAGGGTTCCTTCGTTAGGACAGACCATGCCATCGCGCAGCACACCCCCCTCCCTGACGGGAAGGGTCAGGGGGAGGGTCTTGACTGGAAACTCGACATCCTGAAAGAGCAGGTGCTGACGTCTGTGGCTCGCACCAACGAACTGAGCGGCATCCGCCACATCCGCCGTCATCTGGCCGCCTCGCCCCTGTTCAAGGGCATTCCTGACTTCCGCCAGACGCGCATCAAAATGCTGCAGGCCGACACGGTGGAAGAGCTCTTCGAGGTGATGGAACACACCCGCGAACTGCTTCATCGGCTGGAAGATGAAGCATAGCAGGGGGAGGATTATTGCAAATCGGTCACTACCCGCTTGATACCCACAGCAGTAAGGATCATCGACGTGAGGGCGATGGCCAACAGCTGGGTGGGCGACGGCATCAGTTCGTGCAGGCGGTGGAGGAAGAGCATGAACTGTACGAGGAGGTTGCTGTAGTCGAAGTACAAAACGCCAGATATCAGGCGGTTGGAGAGATGTTGCAGGAACTGCATCCACTCTGTGAACACACCCAAGTAGATCAGCAGTCCGATGCCGGCTATAGTGCCTAAGACATTCAGCCACAGCGACCAGCGCCTCAGCCGCATGGCCTCGGCCCAGCTGGCATTCTCCCGCTGGGGCAATGCACTCAGTACCCGCTCCGTGAAACCGTTGTCGGCAATCGGTTCGCGATGTTCTGCGAAGAAGCTGGCAATCAGCGCCTCATCGCTGGATATATATTGCTTGTTCTTTTCCATATTATTCATTTTTTCAACCTTTCAACGTTTCAACCTTTCCGCTCGACCTTGGGTCGCTTCATGCCTGAAGAACGTTTCAACCTTTCAACCTTTCAACCTTTCAACGTTTCAACCTTCCCTCACCCATACCCATTGCTTCTCAGGTAGTTCGCCAAGTTCTTCTTGCCACGCAGGAGGTGGCTCTTGACCGTATTTTCTGGGATTCCCATGATCTGGGCTATCTCCTTGATACTCTGTCCCTCTACGCATTGCAGCACCACACAAGTACGTTCTGTTTCAGAGAGGGTGGAGAGGGCTTGGTCGAGGTCCATCGAAAGGCCTGCCGTAGAACTTTCTCTTGAAGGACTTGAGGCGGCGGCAGCACCGCTGTCGAGCGTAGAGAGGTCTGCTCCGTCATGAGCGAGCGGAGAGTGGTTCAATGCCCGCTCATCGTCGAGGAACACCCGATAGGCGATACGCAGCAACCAGGTCTCGAAGCCTGAGAGTTGGCGGAAACCGCTCAACCCCTGCCAGGCGCGGATGAAGGTCTCTTGTGCGAGGTCGTCTGCACGCATCTCATCGCCTGCCGTCAGTCGGCGCAGGAAGCGGCGCACGGCTTCCTGGTGAGCCTCGACCAGCTGGCCGAATGCCCGTTCGCTGCCGAGCGCCACTACTTGCGCAATGAGTGCTATGTCTGAGAGGCCTTGCATCAGTTCTCGCTCTTCGAGTAGTCGTCAGGAGTGGGATCCGGCTGTTGCGGCTGCTGGGACTGCTGCTTCTTCTTGGAGGTCCAGGCAATCACCAGCTTGGCTACGCCGATGCAGGACACCAGAGCACCTACGCCCCACAATCCGTCCCAACCGATGGAGCAGAAGAGGATGATGAGTCCCACACCGATGCAGGAGTACATGACGCCGCTCCTCCAAATATCCGTATTCTCGTCGAGATAGGACTGTCCGTAGTTATTCAGTATTGCAGGCTGCGAACTCTGTGCGCTTGGGGCACCAGGCTGAGCATAAGCTGCTGCAGCTTGTGCGGTGGCCGTCGGGGCAGAAGTCGCCTGAGCGGGAGCGGCAGCGTTGTTAGGAGTGGCACCAGGAGCGCCAGGAGTAGCAGCATTGAGCGGCGGATTCTGGTAGGTCTGGGTTCTGTTCTTGCGACCACCGCGGACGGCCAGCCAGATGATGAGTGCGAGAATCCAGATGGGAGCGGTGAAGATTCCTATCAGCAGCACAATGACGAAGACAGCCAACAGGATGCCGAGGATGCCTACCAGAATACCTGACCCACCAGCAATGATCTTGCCCCACCAGGTATTCAGCCAACCGAAATTCTCTTCAAGGCCATCGACGAGCTCATCAAAGTCGCCAGCGAGTTCTTCAATGCTGTCGACATCGGCTTCATCATAGAGGAAGGTGGTATCTTCGGCCATTGCTTCCAACGAGTCGCCCAGACGTTCCATCTCATCACCCATAGCCTCCATCTGAGCCTCCATTTCTTCGGCTATGCGCTCTGCTTGCAGCGGGTTGGCAGCAGCTTTGGCAGCCATGCGGGCTCCCTGCGCAGCCATGCGGGCTCCCTGGCGGGCCATCTGTCGGGCCACAGCCTTCTGCCCAGTGGTGATCGGCTTACCATTCACTGTCACGCTGGCTTGCGTTGTGGTGCGTGTTTCTGTCGGCTGTTCTTCAACCGTTGCGGGCTGTTCGACTTCCTCTGTCTGTGCCCAGAGAGAGGCTGGAGTGGCGACCACCATCAGGGCGGCCAGCATCATTGTAAAGAATCTTTTTGTTTTCATTGTCTTTATTGTTTTTTTATTGTTTAACATGCAATTTCCTGCTGTTTTCTATCCCTTAGACGGCAATGGAACACGAAAAGTTGCAGCAACGCAAAAAAAAATTCAAAAAAAAGAGGTCGTATACCTAATTAGAAGAGGTCTTATACCTTATAAATATACAGAATTCGCAAATGAACAGAAAAAAACATCGCCGCGCTCCACTTGCTTCTAAGGGTGGGCACGGCGATGAGGATTTCTATTAGCGTTCGACGCTTACTTGACGTACTCTGCGAGGTCTGTCAGACGCATGTCGCCTTTGCGCAGGAACGTGTCGTGCATGGCGAAAGCTGCGCTGAGGCAGTGGTGAGTGTGGCCACTGTACTTCTCGGCATACTTCAGGTAGTCGCGCAACAGGGGTTGATAGTCGGGGTGAGCCACCTTGATGAGCTCCTCGGCCTTCTCCATAGCGCACTTGCCGCGCAGGTCGGCTACGCCGTACTCCGTGATGACAGCATCCACAAAGTGGCTGGTGTGGTCGATGTGGCTGGCAAAGGGTACAATGCTGCTGATGGCGCCGCCCTTGGTGGTGGAACCGCAGGTGAAGATGCTCAGGTAGGAGTTGCAGGTGAAGTCTGCCGAACCGCCGATGCCGTTCATCATCTTCGTGCCACAAATCTTCGTGGAGTTCACGTGGCCATAGATGTCAGCTTCGATAGCCGTATTCAGCGAGCAAACACCGATACGGGCAATGACCTCAGGATTGTTGGAAATCTCAGAGGGACGCAGCACCAGCTTGTCCTTGAAGAAGTCGATGTCATCGTAAATACCCTTCAGGCACTCGTTGGTCACGGTCAGCGAGCAGGCGCTGGCGCTGAGCACACGACCCTCGCGCATCAGCTGCACGGGAGCATCCTGAAGCACCTCGGTATAGATGTTGAAGTTGGGAACCTCGGTGGAATGACCCAGAGCACCCAGCACTGCGTTGGCACCGCTGCCAACACCCGACTGCAGGTTCAGGAAGGTGGGAGGAATCTTACCCTCGCGCATATTCTGAACGAGGAAGTCAGCCACGTTCTGACCAATCTGAGTCGTGATAGGATCAGGATCCTTGAAGGAACGAGCCTCATCAGGAATGTCGCACTCGATGATACCCAGGATGCGGTCGGCATCGACCTCCACATAAGGCTTACCGATACGGTCGCTGGGGTGACAGATGGGCACAGGGGTGCGATAGGGATGATACTCAATCTCATACACATCGTGCAGGCCCTTGCTCTTGGGGCTGTGGAAGGCATTGAGTTCCACGAAGATACCACGCTTTGCCAGACGGCACACCGTGGGGCTGATGCCACCAGCTGCGGTGAGGAAGATGTGAGCCTTGGAGCCATGAATCTCCACGTCGCAAGCCTCGATGATGGCCCAATCCACGTCGCCCAGGTAACCCTGACGAATCTGGGTGGCCATGTTGCTGAGGTTCAGGTCGGTGTAGCGAATCTCATTGAGGTTCACATGCTTGCGGAAGTCCGGATTCGTGGTGTAGGGAGCACGCAGTCCGATGGCCTGCTCGTTGGCGAGCATACCGTCGCAGCTCTGACCTGTGCTGGCACCTGTAAAGATATTTACCTTGAAGGGACGTCCGGCTTCGTGCTCAGTGTGAGCTTTCTTTGCCAATTCTGCGGTTACGCTTTTAGGAACGCCAGCAGGAGTGAAGCCAGAGAGACCCAACGTGTGGCCATTCTCGATTTGTGCTGCGGCTTCGGCAGCTGTGATGCGCTTTAGTGACATGTATTTGTTTTGTTGTAGTTAGAATTTTGAATCCTAATGAGAATATTGAATCCTAATGTTTAAGCGGGGGTAGGGTTTATTGAAAACCCGTCCACAAAAAAGGATGTGGGCGGGAGTCTTGCGGTGGTTGGGATACCCGGATTCGAACCAGGAAAAACAGAACCAAAACCTGTTGTGTTACCATTACACCATATCCCAATCCTAAAGCTTTTATTGCTAAAAGCGGCGCAAAGGTACTGCTTTTTGCTTGAATAATGAAAGTTGGAAGCTGAAAATTAAAAGAGTAAGCTCAGAATTTAACGTTCTTTCACGCTTCCGCTCAATAACCTACTTTCATTCTGCGATTAAAAGATAGTAATTCTTCTTACCTTTCTGAACCAACAGATAGCGGTTGTCGATGAGATCGGCAGTGCTGACGAGCTGGTCGAAGGCAGAGAGTTTCTCCTTATTGAGGCTGACGCCACCGCCCTGCACCATCTTACGCATCTCGCCCTTGCTGGGGAAACAGGCCGTCTCGGCTGCCATGAGGTCGATGGCCTTGATACCTTCGCCATCGAGCAGACTACGGCTGATGCGGAACTGAGGCACACCGTCGAAGACGTCGAGGAGAGTCTGCTCGTCGAGGGCCATCAGGGCTTCCTTGGTACTCTTGCCAAAGAGCATCTGGCTGGCTTCCTGAGCCATCTTCAAATCCTGCTCGCTATGCACCATCTTGGTGACCTCTTCTGCCAGACGGCGCTGGAGCTCGCGGCGGCCGGGGTCTTCGCGATGACGGGCGATGAGGTCGTCGATCTCTTCCTTCGGCAGGGAGGTGAAGATCTTGATATAGCGCTCAGCATCCTCGTCGGCCACGTTGATCCAGAACTGATAGAAACGGTAGGGGCTGGTGTAGCGGCGGTCGAGCCAGATGTTGCCCTGCTCGGTCTTGCCGAACTTGCGGCCGTCGGACTTCGTAATGAGGGGACAGGTGAGAGCGTAGGCCTCGCCACCACCCATACGGCGGATGAGTTCTGTGCCGGTGGTGATGTTGCCCCACTGGTCGCTGCCTCCCATCTGAAGCTTGCAGCCCTTATGGGTGTTGAGGTAGTAGTAGTCGTAGCCCTGAAGCAGCTGGTAGGTAAATTCCGTGAAGGAGAGACCATCGCGAGCCTCGCCATTGAGGCGCTTCTGCACGCTGTCTTTGGCCATCATGTAATTGACGGTGATATGTTTACCTACATCACGAGCAAAGGCGAGGAAGGTGAAGTCCTTCATCCAATCGTAGTTGTTGACGAGTTCTGCGCGGTTGGGAGCATCGCTCTCGAAGTCGAGGAAATGGGCCAGCTGGGCCTTGATACAGCTGACATTGTGGGCCAGCGTCTCCTCGTCGAGCAGATTGCGCTCCTGGCTCTTGCCACTGGGGTCACCGATCATGCCAGTGGCGCCTCCGATGAGTGCTATGGGCTTGTGGCCACAGCGCTGGAGGTGGCGCAACATCATGACTCCGCAGAGATGACCGATATGAAGGCTGTCTGCAGTGGGATCGATGCCGACATACGCCGATACTTGTTCTTTTTGGAGGAGTTCCTCCGTGCCCGGCATCATCTGATGGACCATGCCACGCCATGAGAGTTCTTCTACAAAGTTCATCTTTTCAAATAATTTTCTTATAATGAAATGTACGATTTATAATCTTTTTCTTCAATTTCGGGCGCAAAGGTACGACTTTTTTTTCATTTTATGGCTTTTTAGCATGAAATTCTTTGTTCGTTACTCTTTTTTGCCTATCTTTGCGCCCGAAATCAAAAAGGAAACTCCCTCAAAAGGGCTGTGCACCTACCAAAAAGAGCAAAATGACAAAGAAACTACTGGCTTTATTTTTGTGTGTGAGCACAATGCTTTTTGCCAATAACCCCGTTCGCCATCGCGTAGAACTCACGGAACCCGATGCCGTTGTCAGTCCTATAGATATACAAAAGGAGCTGGCAGCGATTATCGCGCCTGTGTGTCCGATGGTGCGGGCCAATCTGTTGACAGGGCTGGGAAGCACCGTTGCCTCGGACCTCATCAATGCAGCCAAACACCTGATAGGCTCGCGCTACCGTAGTGGCAGCAGCGGCCCCAAGGCTTTCGACTGCTCGGGTTTCACCAGCTATGTCTTCAACCTGATGGGCATCCGGCTGAAACGTTCTTCGCGTGAGCAGAGTACCCAAGGCGAGCTGGTTGACGACATCAGGGAACTGTTGCCAGGCGACCTGGTGTTCTTCGGCCGCGGAAAGAGGGTGAACCATGTGGGCATCGTGACGTCCGTAGACAGCGAACAGGGCATCTTTCAGTTCATCCACAGCAGTACCTCGAGAGGCGTGCGCATCGACAGCTATCCAGAGGACAACTACTGGAACCGGCATTTCATCAGCGGACGACGTATTCTCGGTCATAAATAACTCAAGTTTCGATAGTATGCTAACCAGCTGTAAGCCGTTTCAACGGCTGGTATAAAGCGGCCAGGAAAAAGCGTGCCTTTAGGTACGCGACATCAAATCCCTGTCGCGTACCTACGGCACGCTATCCGTCAATATCCTCCTTACCAGCCATTGAAATGGCTGGCTACCATTGTCTGATGCCTACGGCATCACTTGCAAAACTTCAATAATTATAGAATAGAAAAGAGAGTTTACTAACCACTTTATTTCATTAAAAACAACGTTTATGAAGAAACTATTACTTCTCATGACACTGGGTTCCTTCGCTGCCATGCCTGTTGTGGCACAGGAGGAAGAAGATTTCACCCAGTACATCGTCAACGCTAGTTTTGACGAGGACCTCACGTTCCAGGTAGACGGAACGATGAAAGAGGCCATCAGCACCGACAATTCTCTCAGTGACCGTAGCTGGGCATACATCGCTGCTGACAGCACCCTCTATGCCCGCCCCAAAAGTACCAGCAGCCAGAGTCGTCCCGACGGTCGCAAGCTCGAAGCTGTGAATGGCTTCATCGGACGCATTAAGGGCTGGACCGTAGAATCCAGCGCAGCATTCCCCGGTTGTGAATGGGTGTATTTCGGCAATGTTCCTTATGGCCTCGGAGCTGAAGCCGTGCCCACATCCGACGACACCAATGGTTTCCTCTACATGCCCGAAGTCCCGACGGAGTTCAGTGAAGATGAGGATAATATAGCTGCCGCTTACATGCGTGCAGGTTGGGGCGGATGGGTGCTCTATAAGCAGGAGGTACATCTCCCGTGTGCTGAGTACCACCTCGAGTACTGGACCAAGAACTGCAATGCAAACGCATCCGCAGAGCCTGAGAACCTGACAAAAGTTATCTGCCGTCGCGACGTATTCCAGGAAGAAGAGGGCAGCCTCAAATCCACTGAATGGACCAAGCACGAGTTCGAGTTCACCCCGGTGGACAAGTTCACCATCCAGTTCGGCTTCAAGTCTGCCAACAGCTCCAGTAACGCCAACCCGTGGGTGCTCATCGACGGTATCAGGCTCTATAAGATTGGCGAAGCCGACCCCGCAGAACTCCTCCGTTCCGATGTCTATTACTACAACGACATGCTCACAGACTCTTTGGATTTCACTGGTCTTAACGGCGATATGTTCTACGGTCTGTTAGACGAAACTGAAGAAAAGGCCGAAGCACTTCTCTACGAAGGCGACGATTTAGAGAAACTGCAGGCTTCTATCGATGGTCTGAAGGCCCTCTATACCACTATGGAAGAAGCCATCGAGGCTGCTAAGAGAGTGGAAACTCAGCTCATCAAGGTGCAGAATGTGCTCGATGCCACCAACTATCCCGGAAAGGCTACTCTTCAGGGCGTTTATGAGACCACCTATCAGCTCCTCTTCAGCGACGGTAAGGGCGGCGATGCAGCTGCTATCATCGCTGCTGAGGCTGCTTTGAAGGACGCTCTCAACGACTACTACTTCAGCCAGCCTGCTGATATGGAGAATCCTGCGAACTACAGCTTCCTCGTACAGCATCCCTGGATGTGCCTGGACGGTCGTGAGCCTGCCAGCGGCGTTGCTGCTGATGTCGAAGCTGCCGCTCTCACCAACGACGACAAGGACATCACAGGTTGGAACGATGTCTCCAGCGCCAGCAACCGCACCACCGGCGCTTACTTCAAGGTGGGCCGCACCTGCTACCAGCTCTGGGCTGACAACAACTTCACCGGTATCCTCGATGCCAATCAGGAGCTGACAAACCTGCCCAACGGTATCTACAGCGTTCAGATGGACCTCATCACCAATACCGACGCCCTCAGCGACCAGCGCGTATATGCCGCTTCCTCTCTCGGCGAGACCGAAGGCTTCATGACTGAAGCTGGCGTGCTCGGCGACTGGCCCAGCGGTGACTACGACGGCCTCTATCCTGCCGACGGCACTGAGCCTTGGGAGACTGTGACCACCGCAGGCACCGTCATCGTCACCGACGGCAAACTCACCATCGGTGCACGTTCCACTCACGGCGATCCCAATGTGGAAGACATCAGCGCCAGCTATCGTCGCGGATGCTTCTGGTTCACCAACGTCATCCTCCGCTACCACGGCCAGGCTACTGACGCCCAGATTGCAGAGGCCATTGCCGCCCGCGAGAAGCTGGCTAATGACCTCGCTGGAGCTATGCACTTTGCTGCCGACAAGAAGCAGGCCAACGACTCCATCGCCGCCTATAACCAGTCCAAAGATCTCGACGTGCTGAATGGCGGCATCGCCTTCGCCAAGACTTCTGAAGCTAAGTTCAATGAAATCATGGAGCCTGGCAAGACCCTGCCTACCGTAGCAGAGAACCTCGCTGACGCATCCCTCGCCGAAGAAACTTATGGCAATCAGGTTGACCTTGTCAAGTACGCCTACGACGCTACCAACGCTTGGATCACCAGTTCCGAAGCCACCTACACAAAGGTTGACAGCGTGCTCAACGTTGCCAAGAACTATATCAACGATTTCGCTCAGTCCTTCATGAATGGAGAAGAGTATGTAGCAGAATTCCAGTCTCAGGTTGCTAAGAATCTTGTGCTCGAAGGCATTGCCAACGCAAAGAAGAAGCTCATGCCCGGTAACAACGTTATGCTCAGTGTCGAGGCTACGACATCAATAAAGGAGGACCTCTCAAACCTCATGGCTGCTGCTGACAAACAGAATGAATATGAGAAGAATCCCAACGGCACAGACTATACCGGATGGATCCTCAATCCCAACTTCGCTGAGAACTTCGGATGGACCTACGATGTCATCAAGGGCGACGGTCCCGTGAAGACTGGCCAGTACCTCAACGGCGACGAGTCCTACACCTACTTCGACAGCTACTTCAGCACACGTGGCGAGCTCAATGTCACAGGCTTCCAGACCGTTGAAGGTCTTCCCAACGGCACCTATAAGGCACAGGCTACTGTCCGCACTCCCGCTGTAGGCGCATTCATCTTCGCCATCACCGGCACAGAGAAGGCAGACTCCATCTTCGTTGAGATTCCTCTCCAGTACTACACCTATCTCGATGGCGAAACCGGTTTGGACACCACTGTTGTCGCAAGCGACAAGTACGGTCCCATCTGGCAAGAGGCATTTGATGCCTACATCCTGGGCGATGCTACTGAGGAACAGACCAACATCGCTATGGCCAATGGTAACGAAGGTCGCGGCTGGCAGTACCTCTCCATCGACAATATCGTTGTCAAGGATCACACCCTGACTATCGGTCAGACCACCAACTCCGCCCTCTCCGGCAAGGCTTTCGAAGGCAGCTGGTTCTCTGTCACCGACTGGACCCTCACACTCGTTGAGAAGGGTAACAACGACGATTGGGGTGGACCGCTCACCGCTGTTCGCGAAATCAACACCCTGCCCGCAAGCGCTGATGGCATCTTCACACTCGACGGCCGTCGCGTCAGCAAGCTTAACCGCGGTCTCTACATCGTAGTCCGTGGCGGCAAGGCCAGCAAGGTGCTCGTTAAGTAAACAGTATCATATCCCCTGAGAGGCGCCTTTTCTATCTCTCTCTCCATCCTCCCTCAAGGCGCCTCCGCCCCCTACCTCAATCCCTCCCGCCCCGAGGTAGGGGGTTTTTATGCCCTTTCGTCAATTATTTCCTCTTTTTCTTTGTCCTTTCAAACAAAAAGTGTACTTTTGCACACAGAAACAAGGATTATTCACCCTATAATACTAAAAAAAACTATGGATTTAACAGGAAGAAGACAAAGCTCAAATGTCGACGACCGCCGCAGAATGAGCGGTGTGCAAAAAGCCGGAATCGGAGGTCTTGCAGGTATCATCATCGCATGCCTCATGGCCTGGATGTCGGGTGGCGATGTCTTTCAGGCCTTCCAGCAAGCAGGAGGTCTCGACGCCATCACCAACCAGAACGTCAGCACCAGCGACACGCAGGAACGCGAATTCACGGAAGAAGAACAGGCGCTGGCACTCTTCTCATCACAGGTCCTCGCCAGTACAGAAGACGTATGGAGCGAAGTA
This sequence comes from uncultured Bacteroidales bacterium, assembly GCA_902779165.1. Taxonomy (GTDB): domain Bacteria; phylum Bacteroidota; class Bacteroidia; order Bacteroidales; family Bacteroidaceae; genus Physcousia. The sequence goes on along the minus strand of CACZAN010000046.1, from coordinate 1,928 downwards.
TTCAAGACACAGCTCGGCAAGACCTACATTCCCCCACGTATGGTGCTCTATACCGGCAGCGTGCAGACGGGATGCGGCCAGGGAACAGCCTCTGTAGGACCTTTCTACTGCTCGGCAGATCAGGCTCTGTACATCGACCTCAGCTTCTTCTCGGAAATGAAGCAGACACTCGGAGCTGACGGCGACTTCGCCTATGCCTATGTCATCGCCCACGAAGTAGGACACCACGTCCAGCACCTTCTCGGCACCCTGAATGATGCCCATTCACAGATGGCCCGAATGAACGAGACCGCAGCCAATAAAGTCAGCGTGCGCATCGAACTCCAGGCGGACTTCTATGCCGGCGTATGGGGATATCATGAGGGCAAGACCTTCGGCTCACTCGACGACGGCGACCTGCAGGAAGCTATACAATGTGCACAGGTCATCGGCGACAACTACCTCCAGGAGAAAGCACGCGGATACTCACAGCCCGAAAGCTTCACCCACGGCACCAGCGCACAGCGCATGAAGTGGCTGAAACTGGGGCTACAGACAGGCAATATGAGTCGTGGCGACACCTTCAGCATCAGCGAGAGTCAGCTCTAACGACATCCTCTAAAAAGGAACATTACCAGCCATTGAAATGGCTGGCTACTATTGTCACGCCCCGCTGGGGCTTTGCATTACAGCTGGTTCTTCGAAGAGTCGAAGCGAACAAAGTTCGAGCGAGCATATTTGCGAAACGTGAGTATATAAAAGCATGGCTTCTTATCTGAACACCGAGAACATTAAGCGCAGTGGCGAAGGGGTGGAATACCATCCGTTGCGTCCGTTTCTCCCGGAAAATGCCAAGGTGCTGTTCCTGGGTAGCTTTCCGCCACAGCGGAAACGATGGTGCATGGACTTCTACTACCCTAATTTCATCAACGACCACTGGCGTATCCAGGGCGAAATCTTCTTTGGCGACAGGAACCATTTCGTGGACGTGACGGCCAAATGTTTCAAGATGGATGAGATTGTGGCATTCTGCGAAGAGCGGGGCCTCGCATTCTTTGATACTTCAACGGCCGTTCGCCGCCTGAAGGACAACGCGGCCGACCAGTTCCTGGAAGTGGTGGAACCCACCGACATCCCCGCTCTGCTATGCCATTTGCCTCACTGCCGCGCTATTGTCACCACAGGCGAGAAGGCCACACAGACAGTGTGCGCCTCACTCCACCTTCCTGTTATCCCCAAGGTGAATGAAGCTATTACCATAGTTTCCCCACTCCTGCTCTACCGCCTTCCTTCCTCCTCGCGAGCCTACCCTCTTTCCTTCGATAAGAAGGTAGAGGCATATAGAAAAATGGCAGAGAAGGTGGGCCTCATCTAAGGTGCTTCATTCACGTCCTCAATCTCATATCCAATTATACCTTATTATAATTATATCTTACGCGAAGTTCTCCTCTGCAGGAGTCGTCACCTATAAACGTTTAACCACGAGTTCCAGAAAATTCCAAGGGTGGAACCACTAAAAGACATATATACGTAAAGCTCGAGACGTATATACGTCACGCGCCTCACGTATATACGTAAAGGCCGAGACATATATATGTCCCGGCCCTCACGTCTGTATACAAAAAAGCCCGCCGCGTTTCACAACGCAGCGGGCTCAATTGCTCATTTTCTTATTTTCTAATTTTCAACGTTTCCGCTCGACCTTTGGTCGCTTGATACTTCAAGAACTTTTCAATATTTCAACGTTTCCTTACCGCACGATGCCAGCGGCATGAGCACTGATGGTGGTGATGAGTGCCGTCAGCACTGCAATCACGATGTCTACGACGCGCTTCAGCGTCCTCTTTGATGCTTCTGTCATAATAGTATCAGACCCACCCTGCCCCTTGGGCATCCCTCCCGTGATGGAGGGAGGCTGCGCTTAGGGCGCAGATGGGATTTTGTTAAAG
>CACZAN010000045.1 GCA_902779165.1 uncultured Bacteroidales bacterium | reverse complement strand
AGGTAATATATTGCTATCAAGAATTAGAGAATTAGAGAATGTTTCTCAATATGCAGAATAAAGCCTATGAATTGATGAGAATGACTAGAATATTTTTGCCAGGCCAAAACTTAATTCTCTAATTCTCAAATTCTTGATAATCAGAATGACTACTTGCGAAAGTCGAGTTTATAATAATTCGTAACGATGTAATCAATGGGTCGTATCGGTGCATTCAACAGGTTGTATCGGTATTTTCAACGGGGCGAAAAGTTGAATGCTACAGGTCGTATGGTTGAATGCTGCAGGTCGTGATGTTGAGTTCCACTACTGGAATTCTCGAGTTCCACTGCTGGAACTCGTCAGTTCCACTACTGGAACTCAGGAATTCCACTGCTGGAACTCGTTTTCATCACTTGTCCGTGAAGTCATAAGTCTCTATTGTCTTATCGAACTTGGGAGCATCTTTGTAGCCATACTTCTTGAGGAGGGCGGCCATGGGTTATAGATTCTCTTTTGATTTACCCTGCAAAGATACAACATTTTTTAAGGAAAATCCAAATCATTGGCCATAAATCTACTGCAAATATCGTATATTTCAGAAAATCTACTGCAAGATAATCTACTGCATATCAATAAACTACTATTGATTGCAGTAGATTCAGTTGATTTTTTCATCCTTTTCTCACGCGCGCGAGGAGATATGGCGGTTACAGGTAATTCACCATTCCGATACGGTTGGTTTCGATGGCGGCGTCGATGGCGAGGATGAACTTGAGGATGGCGACGGTGTCCCAGTCGGGTTTATGGAGGTAGTTCAGATAGGGGGCAAGGTGGGGATAGAGGGCTGCGGCTTTGGGCTCTTCGCCTGCCTTGATGAAGTCCTTGCTGATGCAGAACTGCGTGAATTCTTCTGCGTTGTTGATGGATAGGATGGCTGATGACTCGTCGATGACGTCGTGGCGCATTAATGTTTTGACTTTAGGGCTGACTTTGTCGCCCGTGTATTTGAGCAGGTATTCTATAGAGCGCAGGATGTCGCCGCCTTTATCGAAGATGCTGAGGTCTACTTTGCCTTTCGGCATAATTTTTGTCAGGTACTCGGTGGTGCCTTTCTCGAACAGGCACTTGAAATTCGCGGACTCCTGTAGTTTCTTGAAGTGCTCCTGTATCATTCGTGATATGGCATCCAGTACATACTTTACTTTGTAATCGTCGGGCAGGCTTTCCTTGTTCAGGGAGCGCTTGAAATTGAATGTATTCCGAATCAGGAACAGGGGCTTATAGAGCAGGTTGCCAAAGTCCTGTTTCAGGGTTTCTTCCATGATGCCTTGGCGTGCCACGTGCTCAGATGCCACTTGGACCTCCACGTTGTAGTTGCGCAACAGCAGCCTCAGTTCGTGCATGTGCTGATAGGCGTTGTCTTCTTTGTCGGTATCCACATCGATGGGGAGCACCACATCGTCGGGCAGTGTCTGCAACTTCCGCATGTTGCCCTCCGAGGGGTACACCTTTCCTTTTTTCTCGCCGAACTTGAACTTGAGGATCATCGCGCAGGTGCAGACGAGGTTGCGATAGAAATGTCTGGGGAGGTCCTTGAGTGTGGACAGCTGCACGTCGATGGGGGCGTTGGTGGTGTGCAGCTCTGTATTCTTCTGCGCCTTGTAGGTGACGTAGGTGAAAATGGCTGAGAACAGGGCGATGATGAAGGTGATGATACCGAACAGGTTCCAGTCGTCGGAGTACCAATGCGGACGGGTGTTGTTCTCAACCTGAAGGATGGCGCCATACTCGTCGGACATCACGAGTGCTGCGGAGTCCTTTTGCCCTGCGTCGCGCTTTTCCATCTCTGCGCGGATCTTTTCTCTGCGCAACTGGGCCTCCTGCTGCAACCCTCTGATGGTTCTCAGCTCCAGCAGGATGGAGTCGTCTTTCGTCAGCTCTGCCGACGGTTCTGCAAACGGTTCTTCAGACGGCTGTCCGGCCGTACGGTCCTGAGCCGTCAGGGTGGGGCAGAGGGTTGTACTCGTGAGGAGGAACAGCAAAGAAAGTGTGCGCACTAAGGCGCCGGAAAACAAGGATTTCAACATGGTGCAAAAATGATTTTTAGTGTTAATTCTGCCGCAAAGATAGTGTTTTTCTCCCGAAAGGCCGAAGCAAAAGGGCAAAAAGAAGCAGGGTGGGCGGGAAAAAAGTGAAACGAGGGCGGGTAAATGTTAGAAATCGGAGGGATGGAGACTCTTTATATAGTTGAATTTTGTTGTTCACCTACTTATGAAAAGAAAGATAGCAATACTACTGTTGATGGGCGTCTGTCAGGGCCTGCTGGCACAGACGGACTTGCGCGTACATTATAAAGATGGTACGCGCGTGGATATCCCTTTGTCGATGATCGACAGCCTGACGTTCGAGGACGTGGTGGCCGATACGACGGAGGCGGCGAGGGCTGTGCTGACGGGCTGCTGGGTGTGGGGCAACGTGCAGCGGGAGTACTACGAGGTGCTGACGTTCAACGAGGACCGCACGTTCACGGGCTATGACAACTATTTCGTCTATGGTTTCGACAGCTGGACCTATGGCTGGTACTCGCAGCTGGGCACGATGCTCGCGATGTGGTCCAACGGTTTCGGCTACCAGCGGCGCTACAACTGGTTTGTGACGGGATTGAGTGCGAATGCGCTGGAGGTGATGACGCAGATGGGTCCATTCACCTACTATCGCCTGCAGCCGGAGCCGCTCTCCATATCCACGGGCGGGGTGCTGCCGCTCTCGGAGGGCGACACGGTGGTGTTCGCCGATGGTGTGGTGGTGGCGGCAGAGGGTTCGTCGCTGCGTCCTATAGCGTCTGGTACCACCTATGTGCTCATCCGCAGGCAGTCGACGGACGAGATTCTGGCCTATCAGGTGGTGGTGAGGTGATTTTTTCCCTTCTTTTTTTCGCGGATTCGAAAAAAAGATGTATCTTTGCAACGCCATATCTGACAGAGTCGCTGTCATGGAGCCCGAAACCTCAACTAAATCTTTCTCTTTGGAATCGGGCGGGCGAGGGTGTCGGGGTGGCGCTGATGTGCAAAAGGAATAAGCCATGAGCATTGAGCATTTGACAAGGAAACTATGTGGGGCCGTGGCCTGTTTCGTGCTCTTCTGCGGGGTAGCGAAAGCTATGGCAGAGGAGGACGCAACCATCGTCTTCACGCCTCAGTGGACGGCGCAGGCGCAGTTCGCCGGATACTATGTGGCCGAGGCTAAGGGCTTCTTCCGCGAGGCGGGCGTGAAGGTGCGCATAGATCATCCGTCGGCCACGCAGCCGGCTATGGATCGACTGCGCAACAACGAGTGCCAGGCGACGACGCTGCAGCTCTGCCAGGCGCTGGAAATTGTGGGTGGCGGCGTTCCCTTAGTGAACATCCTTCAGACTTCGATGAACAATGCGATGGTCATCGTCTCGGCCCGCGACAAGGACCCGCTGACGCTGAAAGGTGCACGCGTTGGCATCTGGAGCGTGGGATTCGGCCAGCTGGCCATCTGCATGAGTATCAAGGACCAACTGGACTACCAGTGGGTGCGCTTTGCCCAAAACGTCAACCTGTTTGTGTCCGGAGCCCTCGATGCCACGTTGGCCATGAGCTACAACGAATACTATCAGCTGATGCAGGCGGGCATCAGGATGACCGACAAGAATGTCTACCGGTTCTGTGAACACGGCTACAACGTGCAGGAGGATGGTGTCTACATGACGCGCGACTACTACCTGTCCCACCCGGAGCTGGCGCGGCGCTTCGCCGAGGCCTGCAGGAAAGGGTGGGAGTGGGCTGCCGAGCATCCCGATGAGACGCTGGACATCGTGATGAACTATGTCAACAGGGACCGTATTGCCACGAATCGCGTCCTGCAGCGGCTGATGCTTCAGGAGGTGTTGCGCCTGCAGGTGGACCGCGAGTCCGGGAAACGCGAGTTCCGGCTGCGGCAGGACATGGTGCGGCAGGCCTGCGACCTGATGCTGGAGCATAAGATGCTGAGTCGCAAAGTGACGTATGAAGAACTGATAATCGAGCAAGGAAAGTGAAAAGTATTATTACCTATATCCGTCGCAAGCTCTCTGTCAGAATAAGCCTTTGGGTGGTGATGTTCGCTGCCCTGATTTTCATCGCTGCCCTCAGTTTCCTGTTCTACCAGGCCCGCGAGGAGGTGGGAACGGAGGCCATCAGCAAGGCCACTCAGATCTTGGACAAGACATCGCTGCGCGTAGAGGGCATCATGAACCGCGTGGAGGTGGCTTCGGGCATGACCAAATGGCTCGTGGAACGCCATATTTCCAACGCCGACTCCATGTTCGTCTACAGCCGGGGGATGCTAACGAACAACGCCGACTTCTACAACTGCTCCATCGCCTTTGAACCCTACTTCTTCCAGAAATGGGGCCGCTACTTCTCGGCCTATTCCAAGCGTTTTGCCGGCACGGGCGGCGACTCCATCCGTACTATTCAGGGGGGCAGCGACAACTACCAGTATTTCTACGTGGATTGGTATCTGATGCCTATGTTGCTCGACCAACCATGCTGGACAGAGCCGTATATGGATTTGGACGTGCGCACCAACACCCGCGAGATGTTGACCAGCTACTGCCAGAGTCTCAAGGATGAGCAGGGCAGGAGTATTGGTGTCATCAACACCAGCATCTCACTGAACTGGCTCTCGCATATCATTGCCGGGGTGAAGCCCTATCCTCACTCCTACAGCATCATGATCGGTCGTGGAGGCACGTACTTCATTCACCCCGACACAACGAAAATTACGCGAGAGACCATTTTCACGAAGACGCTGGAACAGCCCGATACGGCATTGACGGCGCTTGGCCACGCTATGCAGCGCGGAGAGGAAGGAATGAAGCGTATGAACATCGACGGCGTTGACAGCTATGTGTTCTACAAACCCCTGGGACATACGGGCTGCAGCATGGCTATCGTTTGTCCTGAGAGCGATGTCTTCGGCGGTTTCAACCGGCTGCGCCGCGCCGTAATGGCCATCGTTTACATAGGCTTGCTGCTGATGCTGTGCGCTTTCATCCGTATCATCACCAACGTGCTCAGTCCTCTGCGACGACTGGCCAATGAAGCAGAGACCATCGCTTCGGGGCAGTTCGATACCCAGTTGCCCGTGATGAAGCGCATCGATGAAATAGGCCAGCTGAGCCACTCGTTCGCTGATATGCAACAGTCGCTGGTGAAATACATCGGAGAGCTGAAGGACACCACGGCCCAGAAGGCCTCGATAGAGCGCGACTTACACATCGCCAGCCGCATTCAGATGGGCATGCTTCCCAAGGCCTTCCCCACCTACCCCGACCGCGACGATGTGCAAATCTATGCTTCGCTGGTTCCTGCCAAGGAGGTGGGCGGCGACCTCTTTGACTTCTACTTCCGCGGCGAGAAGCTCTTCTTCTGTATCGGCGACGTGTCTGGGAAAGGGGTGCCCGCCTCGCTCTTCATGGCGGTCACCAGAAGTATCTTCAGAACCGTGTCGGTCCACGAGACGATGCCCGAACGCATCGTGACCACCATGAACAAGACGATAGCAGAGATGAACAAGACCCAGATGTTCGTGACGCTTTTCGTGGGAGTGCTGGACCTGCCCACAGGAGAGTTGTACTACTGCAACGCCGGGCACGACGCACCACTGCTCCTTGGTGCCGGCGTGAGCACGTTGGCCTGCGACTCGAACATCCCCGTAGGATTCATGCCTTCGTGGAATTACTCGTTGCAGAAGACACAGATCAGCGCCGGAACCACCATCTTCCTCTTCACCGACGGACTGCCCGAGGCAGAGGATGCCACACAGGCGCAGTTCCGTCAGGAGCGAGTAGAAGAGGTGGCAGCCCAGGCACTTGCGCAGCAGCGGCAGGAACCCCAACAGCTCATCGGCCTCATGAGCGAAGCCGTAGGCCAGTTCGTGGGCGGTGCCGAGCAGAGCGACGACCTGACGATGATGGCTATACAATATATTAAGGAGCAAGATGACGTCTGGCAGCGAAAGAGCATCGTTCTGCCCAACGACGTACAGGAGGTGCCACAGCTGAATGCTTTCGTGGAGGAGGTGTGCGAGGCTGCTGGATTCCAGCCTGGGGTCACCCTTCAGGTGCAGCTCGCCGTAGAGGAAGCCGTGGTCAACGTGATGAAATATGCCTATCTACCAGACACTCATGGCCATGTGACGGTGGAGGCGCAGCTGCGAGAGAACAGCCTGACATTCATACTCATGGATAGCGGAAAACCCTTTGATCCCACCACGGTTCCAGAACCCGACATCACTCTCTCCGCCACACAACGGGCGATAGGAGGGCTGGGAATGCATCTCGTGAGACAGATCATGGACTCCGTCACTTATGCACGCGAGGACCACCTCAATGTGTTGACGCTGGTGAAGGAGCGGACACGGGGAAGTGTTTGCAATTAACGATTGACAATTAACATATTAACGATTATCACGTCAACAACGAAATTATAATAATCGAAAAGACTAAACTTATGGTAACAACAGCAATCCAAGAACAAGACGGCAACATAGTTGCCATTCTGACTGGTAGACTTGACACCGCCAGCGTGCCTGAAACAGAAAAGGCCTTGAGCCCTCTCTCCGACTATGAGGGAAAGGACATCATCATCGACTGCACAGACCTGGAATACATCTCATCGGGCGGTCTGCGCATCTTCCTCAGCCTTCTGCAGAATGCAAAGGAAAAGGGAGGGGAGGTCTATATCAAGGGCATCTCCAACGATGTCCGCACGGTCTTCACCATGACCGGCTTCATCAACATCTTCAAGTTCAAGTAAAAAAACTTGTCGGCCTCATTGAGGCCGACAAGGATTTATAATTCGGTTCTGTCTACGGTCTATTGATGCTAGATTTTGGCTAAAGAAACTCCGTCCTCAGAGGGCTAGCCCTGTGAGGACGGAGATGCCGTATTATAAGGTCGTCAGCGGATAAATCAGGTTCACGATGAAGATATTGGCAGCAAGGATGATGATGTTCATCAGCAGACCAATGCGCATGAAATCGCTGAACCGGTAGCCGCCGGGGCCATAGACCAGCATGTGAGTGGGGGATCCGATCGGCGTGGCAAAGCTGCTGCTGACGCTGATCATCAGGGCAATGAGGAAGGGGAACGGCTCGTAGCCCAGCTTCTCTGCCGCCTCGTACATGATGGGGAAGAACATGGCGCCAGCCGCCGTGTTGGAGATGAATTCGGTCGTGAAGGTTCCTACGAAACAGATGGCCACCATCACCACGATGGGGTTGGTGCCGCAGACGTCGAGGATGCCATAAGCCATCCGTTCGGCAATGCCCGTCTTCTGGATGGCAAGCCCCAGCACCAAAGACGCCGCAAACACCATCAGGATATCCCAGTTGATAGCCTTCATCGCCTGGTCGGCATTGCAGCAGCGGAAGATCAGCATAGCGGCAGCGGCGAGTAGGGCAGACTGCAGCAGCGGCATGATGTTGAGCGCCGAGAGCGCCACCATTGCAATCATGATGATTGTGGAAACGAGCGTCTTGCTTCCTATGTTTTGTGACACTTCCGAGTCGAAGAAGTGCAATTCCTTCGACAGCGCGTTGGTGTCGAGGTTCATACGCGGCGGACATTCCAGCAGCAGCGTGTCGCCGGCACGGAGCACCACATCGCGCGGCGCTTCTTCGACGCGCTTGCCGTTGCGTGCCACCGCCACCAATGTCAGATTATTGTCGCGTTCGAAGGTCGAATGGCCAATGGTCTTATTGATGAGGCTGCTCTCGAACGTGACGTATGCCGTGCGAAGCTGACGGTCCTTGCTGACCTCGCTCATAGAAAATACGTGGTGATCTGCATTCACGAACTGGAATTTCTCCTTGATGTCGAGGATTTCCTCAATCTGTCCGGCAAAAATCAGGCGGTCGCCACCCATGATGGGTTCATCGTCAGGGACGGGCGAGATGACTTCGTCAAAGTGAATCATTTCTATCAGTGTGCCTCCGCGCACCTCATTCAGTCCGGCTCCGGTTATGGTCTTGCCGATATGCGGATTGTCAGAGGGTACCGACAGTTCTACGGTATATTCGCCGGTGGTCTCAAAGGCCGATTCTGGTGCTTGGCGGTTGGGTAGCAGACGTCGCATGGCAATGATACTCAGAATTCCTATAAACAGGCAGAACAGGCCGGGAATAGTCGTGGCCAGCACATTCATCGTCTGTCCTGTGTTGTCGGTATAAAGACCCGATATGATGAGGTTCGGGGGCGTGCCAATCAGCGTGCACACGCCGCCCATTCCCGATGCATAGCTCAAGGGAATCAGGAGCTTGGAAGGCGAGATGTTCAACTTCTTCGACCACATCTTCACCACATTGACGAAGAGGGTCACCACCGTCGTGTTGCTCAGGAACGAGCTCAGTACCGCTACAGGCAACATCAGTCGGATGATTGCCCGGTTGTAGGTCTTGGGCTGTCGCAATATGTTTTTCACGATCCAGCGCAACACACCCGTTTGCGTCAGCCCGGCCACCACCACGAAGAGTACGCCTACGACGATGACCGATTTATTACTGAAGCCGGAGAATGCTTCCTCCGCGCTCATAACGCCCGTCACATAAAGGAACGCGATGGCTCCGAGAAACACTAAATCTGTGCGTAGCTTTGTGAACAACAGCACGCTAAACATTGTAAGGACGGTGGCAATGGTAATCCATGCATAAATGCCGAGTCCTAATAGCTCGAAAGCGTCCATTTTGATAGAATTCTGATAGCTTTTAGTAGATAATTGATGTGAATTTCTTGGCAAAAGTACAAAAAATAATTCAAATAGGATGCTTTTATTTAGAGAAAAAAGGAATGATGCGAGAAAATGTATGACTTTGTGGTCGAATTGACCCTTCACCGAGGACAATATGCGACCTGTGGAGTGATAGAAATGCAGGTGTAAAAGGCTCTTTACGTGAAAAATGAGGCCTTTGTGGAAAAAAGTGTGGAAAAAGTGTGAGTGATTGAAGAATAATTGCTAACTTTGCCGCAGGTAATATCCTCGCAGAGGCAAAAGAATATAAGAAATGATTGTTCAAAGAGTACTTCTGATAGGTAATCACCCTATTTCCAGGGACATCGAGGGACAGTTTGCACAACAGGGTGCAGAGGTCCTTCGGGCAGACTTCCCCCAGGCTGGCGCTCCATTAGCTGACGTCGGCGGCGGAAGGATAGGTAGGGTGGATGCCCTCTGTCTGTTCTCGGCTCCCGACACGGAGAGTGACAATGAGGCCGACAATTGCTGTTTAGACCTCCTCAAGCGACTGGCAACGGAAGAGGCCGCCACGACGGGGGTGGAGCTGAAGCGCGAGGACGGACAGCGCATCGTCTGTCACTTGTTGCTGCAGAGTCAGACGACACTCTGGGCACTGCAGAATTTCGACCTTCCGGAAGCTGTAAACCAAAAGTTCGACGTCTATGCCTTTACGATGGAAGATCAGTGGGCAAAGGCTGCCTTCGCCAGTGTCGGCGGCAGGGGGCGTTGTTGCCCGCCCCTGGATCGGGAGGCCATCACGGAGCATAGCCCGAAGCGGGTGCATCTGGTGCTCATCGGGTGGAACGAGGCAACGGAGAGTCTGGCCATTCATGCGGCGCTGGTATCTCATTTCCCCAATTACGTCGGCAACCACCAGCTGCGCACCCGCATCACGATAGTTGATGAACGTATGGACGAGCGCGCAGACGCTTTCATCGGTCGCTATCACCATCTCTTCGACAACAGCTATTATCGCCGTCTCGACCTTACGAAAGAGTCCCCCCGCACCGCTTTCCACGCGCCCCGCTACAATGGACAGCGCGATGAGTTCGTGGATATCGAATGGGAGTTCGTCAAGGCCGGTTCCTACCACCCTCTGCTGCGCGAGAAGCTGGCACTCTGGGCTGCTGACCGCACTCAAGTGCTGACCGTAGCGCTTTGTCACGCCGATGACGCCTGCAATGCCAACGAGGCCTTCTGCCTGCCGGATGCCATCTACGACCACGCTGTCACGGTGCTGCCCTATGTGCACCAGCGCGGCATCTTTGCCCTCTCGCAGCACGACAGCCGCTTCTCGAACGTTTATCCTATCGGCATGGAAGACTGCGGTTATGATATCTCGTTGCCCCTGATGAATCTGGCCAAGCGCCTGAATTATTTCTACAACTGCCAGTTCGTGCGGCAAGCTGTTCCCACCTCGCTGCCGGAGGACGAGGTGGAGGAGGATTGGAAGGCCGTTGACTCTTATGCGATGCGTTTCTCCAGCCTCTACAACGCAATGACAATGACTGTGAAAATGCGTTCCCTGGGGCACGATGAGGGTGATTGGGGACAGTTCTACGCCGTCACTCAGGCCGAGACGGAACTGCTCTCGGCCGTGGAGCACAACCGCTGGAGCGTGGAACGGCTGATCCTTGGATTCCGTCCGCCGACAGACACCGAACGCGATGAGATACGAGAGAATATCCGCGCCATCCTGCAGGCGAAGAAAGAGGGAACGCCAGTGCCCGAGGATTTGAAGAAAGCCTACAAGCGGCGTCGTATTCACTACGACCTGTGTTCCTACGAGGAGCTGGACCTCGACAGCTCTGGTCAGGACGTACGCATCTATGACTATGCTCTCACTGCGTGCATACCTCTGATTATGAACTCCTTCAACGGACAACAGTCATGAGCGAAGTGAAGAATTACTATACATTACGCTACGAGCACGCTGATGCCCTGCACCGCGCTGGCGATCGTCTGTACAATGCGGCCGACGTGCTGCATATCGGACAGACCGACTATTGCGAGGCACGACTCGTCAACGAGAGTCCCTTCGAAGATGCCGTGCTGGCCGTGGTGCGTCCACAGGATGATGGCTCCGGCTGGATGCTGGTGCCCGTGTCTCCATACAAGGAACACGAAGTGCGGGTGGGCGGCACGCCTGTGGATTGCCTGCACCTGCTGCGCGACGGCGACCGCATCAGCTTTGCAGGAAGTCGCCAGGAACTTCTCTTCAACATCCATCACGACAGCGAATATCTCGCCAAGGGCATCACGCCGGTGAAGGCGGGGATCTCGCGATGGACGTTGTCGGCATTGGTGGTGCTGCCTCTTATCTTGGTCGGCGCCTTGGGCTGGTGGTTTAATGAACGAATAAACCGCGAGAAGTTTACGGATGCGATGATTCAGGACGTGGAGAATGCGGTGTTCCGTTTGCGGATAGATTCTTTCCAGTTAGTGGCTGTCGCCGGTGAAGATACGGTAGTACTGCGCTCACATATTCCTCCATTGGCTCCCTCAGGAACGGCGTTCCTTACCAGTGACTCCTTGTTAGTGACTGCCCGCCACTGTCTGCAACCCTGGTTGAATGATGAGGACACCTTGGGACTGGACACGTCTAAGATTGAACCGCTGTATACCCGTTGGGCCCTACAGGCGGAGACGCACAACCAATTGATAGACGATGGTACGAAGTGGGAGGTGGTCAGTTTCCTGACGCTTATCACCTCTATGGAAAGTGACTTGTCACTCCGTTCTACAGACTTCTTCGTCAACACGTCCCGTGATAACATCGTCGAAATCGGTGATTACAGCCACGAATATTATTGGCGTAGCATCACTGTGCGCCCGAGTTACAAGGAAATGGCATTGGGCGATATGGCTTTTATGCGGGCTCCTGAAGCCTTGATGAGTAGTCAGAAGGGAATGGTGGTCAGGGCGCGCGGCAGCGACATGCATAGCCTGCTGAAGCCGAATGCTTCCCTGTTGGTGTTGGGGTATCCCAACCTCTCGCATCAGAGCGGAAAACGCTTGCAGAATGTTGTGGGGAAACTGAATACGGAGGTCCTGTTCGATGATGAGGGCTTGCCTGGCGAACTCCTCTGCATGAATGTCGATCTCACAGAAGGCTATTCTGGCGGACCGATTATGATGCGCAGTGGTAGCGGAATGGTTTGTGTGGGACTTGTTTCTGTGACAGACAACCTCAGTAAGGACGTGAAATATGCAGTTCCCGTTACGGAGATTCAAAGATGTAAAACCCAGCAAGAATAAGAAGTTATGAATAAAGTTCCTCTTTCATCGCTCACGGCTGAAGGCTTGGCCGGATACTGTTTGGAAGTGACGGCCTGGCAGCTCTTGCGTGACCTGTCGGAAGTGTTGCTTGCAAAGCCACAGTCCTACCGTGGCTTAGGGTGCATAGCGCCAGAAAGAATCCTGGTAGAAGACGGACGTTTCGTGTTTGATGCGAAGGCTGTTCAGGAGGTTCCCGGAATCTTTGATGCGCCAGAGCAGACCAAGGACCATGAAAGTGAAGCTGCTGTCGTCTGGTCTTTAGGGGCTACCGTTTTCTATCTTATCATGGGATGTGCAGTGATGAATGGCCGTGGTGGCAGGGGGCAGCGGGATACGTCCAAGTTGCCTTATATGCGAAGCGAGATGCCGGAACTCAGTGAGCTGGTACAGCGTAGTCTCAGTTTCTCGCCGGCACAACGCCCTACGCTGGCCGAGGTAAATTCACAGGCGCGTAAACATTATGATGATTGTCTAAGGGCTATCAAAGCTGGACCTAAATTGCGCAACAATACGGAGAATGATGTAGCTTCTTCCAGTTCTGCCGACTCCTCCGAGGCACTATGGCCAGAGGCTATGATAGCTCCTACATATTAAAAAACCAAGAAACAATGAATAAACGTTCTCTCTTCTATCTGTTATTGTTCTGCGGCGTACTCAGCGTCTCTGCCCAGGAGACGATTGATGCAGAACTCAAGAACCTGATATCCGTTGTCAGCAACTTGAGACAAAGTGATGTGACCAAACAGAAGGCTGCATTCGAACGCGTGAAAGCGGACTTGCAGGCTGACGACTGCTGGACACCGATGGATGAGTTGCGACGCGACCCCAATGAGTGTTTGGCAATAGACAAGAATGTGGCCCGTTTTCGCCTGAATACGATTCTTAATGGCATTCAGCGCGACCGCGATAAGCGTGTGGGTGCAAAGCAGGAAATGCTGTCGGGCGAGGACCTGAACTATAACTACTCCTTGCTCGAGAAATCTGTAAAAGGCCAGCAGAAGGTGAGTTATAGTTTCCGTGGGCGCGAAGGCCGGCAGACCTTTGTGCTGGTTCCTTTTCAAACCGATGCTGTTCTTTCTGCCACACTCCGCTGTGGCGACAAGACGATAGGCAGCGCTAAACGGGAAGTTGACGGCAACTATTATCTGCGTACCACGCACCCTCTCAAGCTCACCGACCAACTCGTTCTGGAGATAACAAACAAGGGAACGGCTTCGCAGTCCTTTGTCATTCTGAATCATAACACCCGTAGTAAATGAAACGAAGTCTAACCATTCTTTTGTGCATCTTGTTTGCGATGCATCAGAGCCTGACCGCCCAGTCGTTCAGCGAGCGTTGGGGGGAACTCAGGCAGGAAGGATACCGCTATTACCTCGTTAGCAATCGTCATGGTATAGAGCAAGTGCTGCAACAGATGCAGCAGTTGTTAGAGGAACATAAGCAGGCCCACAATTTGTCGCAAGGCGTGGTCGATAGTCTCCAGCAGGATATCCTCAAGTTACAGGGGGATTATTACTATGAACTCTCTTCCTATGAGGACAATGCTTACGCCAAGGCAGAAGAGGCCTTTCTCACCAGTCTGAACTACTATCAGGGTCTGGAGACTCAGGGACGTTTGCTCAGTTCTGCCGAGGGTTATAATCGTTTCCTCCTTCATCAGGAACTCGCTCAACTGTATTACAAGCAGGGACGTTATCCCGAGGCCTTGAAGCAGATGGAAGTAGTCTTCAGTCAGGCCGACGCTTTTGCAACGTGTATGGAACCTGCTGGCGACGGTTCCCTCGATCCCTTATATGATATCTATGCCCAGTATGCCCTCTGTCTGGCTCGGACAGGTGATTTTGCTCAGGCCGTGGAACTTATTGATGGGGTGGTGGCGAATTATGAGAACACGGATAGCCGTCAGTTTGCTGAGGCTCTGCGCAAGAAGGCCAAAGTCCTGATGCTGCGGCAGGAGGCACAGGGAGGCAGTGCTGCGGAGGCTGTGGACTGCTATCGCCGTTATTTCGAGCTCCAGCGCCGCTATGCCAGTGAACATTTTATAAATATGAACGCGCGTGAGCGCGAGCAATATTGGATGGCCCTCCGCCCCTTCGTCACAGACTGCTACCGTCTCGAAGCCGCCGACCCAGCCCTCCTCTATGATGTCACCCTCTTTGCCAAAGGACTGCTGCTGCAGCTCGGTCGTGTGGTGGGAGAGGGGAGGGCCACGGAAGAGGCCGTCGCCTCGCTGTCCTACACCTGGCAGCAGATCCAGCAGCGTCTGCAGAAAGATGCCGCCGCAATAGAATTCATTCAGTATGAGAAAGGTGGCAAGCAGCGGATGGGGGCCCTGCTGTTGCAGGCCAAGGGCAAGCCGGAGTTCATCGCACTCACCCGTCCCGACAGCATCCTTGCATACGAGTGCGGTTCATGGACGGTAGCCGAACGTCTTTCGACCACCGATGGCAAGAAGAAGAACGCCCTCTATGAGGACTCCACGCTCATTGCTATGGTGTGGCCCCAAGCCCTCACCTCACGCCTGAAGAACCAGCGGCAGATCTTCTTTGCCCCCGACAGCTACCAGCATCAGTTGGCCATCGAATATATGTTCCCCGCTGTCACCCGCGGCAACCAGCCCTCCGTCCTCCGGCTGACCTCCACCCGTCAGCTGATGACCGATGCTCCTTCCACAAAGGATGCCTGTGCACTTGTCTGTGGCGGAGTCCGCTATAACAACGAAGCTGCAGCAGCTGCGGCCTCCACTGCTGACAACGATTCCCAGACCTATGCTTACATGCAGCATATGCGAGCCAACTTCAGCTACCTTGAAGGATCGCGGGTGGAAGCCGACACCATCGCCAGTCTCTCCCGGGGCGGCTGCGGACAGCTGCTCGTCGATAGCGCTGTCACGGAACCCGTATTCCGTGAGCTCTGTGGACACTATCCTATTGTATTCCTCTCCACCCACGGTTATTGCTGTGCCGCACAGCAAGCCTTGGGCACCGACCTCAAGCTTGGCGCCATGACTGATGAGAGTCTCTCTGAGAGCCTTGTGGCTCTTGCCGGAGCCAACAGTCATCTGCTCGATGAGCAGTTCGACAGCTCCCGTCCTGACGGACTTCTTTCTGCCCGCGAAATCTCTGGACTGGATATGAGTCGCGTGCAGCTATTCGTGGCCTCTGCCTGCCAGACGGCTCTCGGACGCATCACACCTGACGGCGTCTATGGCATCCAGCGCGGACTGAAAAATGCTGGCGTCGGTGCCATCGTTGTCAGCCTCTGGAGCGTGGATGATGGGGCCACTTGTGCACTGATGACCCACTTCTATCAGGGTATCATTGACGGCAAACCCCTGCGCCGTGCCTTCGATGATGCGCGAGCTTATCTCCTCAGTACCAATCGCGATGTCCGACCGGACGATGCGCCCTACGTGCGTGATGTCAGTGCTCCCCAGTTCGCCAATGCCTTCATCCTTATCGATGCTACCATGTAAGTACCAATCGTTAAAAGATATTAAAGATACTCCACCTGTGATATATTTCAAAAACCCTCTGACTCATTAAGGACAAATAATCAATAACAAGGAAGGTGCACCTGCGCCACCGCGCAAGAGTCTCCCTGCAACTTCAAACAACGCTCTAACCGCCGAATCCTGGAGACTATAGGCACAGAACTTTTAGTACGTATGAAAAAGTTTTTTCTCGGAGCCATGATGCTCCTCACCGCTGTCAGCATGAACGCTCAGCAAGCTCAACCCGCAGCAGATGCTTCCGAAAAGCAGCATTCTGAAATTGCAGATCTCATCCAGACCGCCGGCCGCCTCGTTCAGTACGGCTATGCCACCAAGCAGGCTCTGCCCCTCATCCAGGCCGTTCAGCTCTATCAGAGTGTAGGTGTTCGCGAAGAAGCCGAAGCCAAGCAGAAGACAGAAGAAGGTCAGACCGTTACCGGCGCTCAGCCCGAACAGAAGAACAACCCCGTTACCACCGACATCAAGAAGCTGATTGAGGATGCTAAGAAGTTCGCTGACGGAGACAAGAACCTCCTCGCACTCATCGATGGACTCGGACAAGTACGCGGCGACGTCACAGGCCCCAACCGCCACGTTGACACCGTACTCGCTGGTCGCACAGACGTCTACAACATCACCTTCCGTGGTGGCGAGCAGGCTATCGTAATGGTTAGCGGCGACGGCGACACCGACCTCGACCTCTATGTCTACGACGAGAACGGAAACCTCATCGACAGCGACACCGACAACACCGACCAGTGTGTCTGCACCTTCACCCCGCGTTGGACTGGCCGCTTCACCATTAAGATCAAGAACCTCGGCCGCGTCTACAACCGCTACACCCTCTACACCAACTAATCCCCTGCGCTACTTGCAGTATCTGCAAAATTGCATACAACACAGAAGGGACGGCCTGTCAGGTCGCCCCTTCTTCTTTCATGAGTTTCGCGCGCGCGTGATAAAAACTTGAAAAAATCAACTGAATCTACTGCAATAGGCTGTAACGCGTTGTAATATAGGAGAATACATTGCAGTACATTTTCTGAAAAATGTGCTGCATGCAGTAGATTTTTAGCCAAATCGTGTAGAAAAATGTAACAAATCTACCATTTCTGCGCATATTGTCCCCCGCCTCCAGATAAGGGCGTTTCGTTGAGTTCCACCGCTGGAACAGTCGAGTTCCACTGATGGAATTCATCAGTTCCACCAGTGGAACTCCCGACTTCCACTATTGGAACTCGCGAGTTCCACCCTTGGAATTTTCTGGAACTCATAGTTGCTCGTTTATCGTTGTCAAGTCCTGCTGAGGTAAATTTCGGCTTGAGAATAAATATAATAATGAATGAAAAATGTACAGCAAACGGGTGGGATGAATTAATTTGATGTTAATACATGAGGCTAACCAGTGGGAATAGAAAGCCCCAGCGGGGCTTGACAAAGGTAGCCAGCCATTTCAATGGCTGGTATCAGATGGCAATGAATATGCGTGCCTTTAGGTACGCGACATCAAATCCCTATCGCGTACCTACGGCACGCAAACCTCTTACAACCAGCCGTTCTTGAAGGGTCAAGCGTCCCTTTGGGCCGAGCGGAAACGGCTGGCTACCCTTATCAGATGCCTACGGCATCAAACGTGAGGACAACAAATAAATTCATTCAACGGGTAAATGAATGAAAAATATACAATAAATATTTCGTTTTTCGAAAAAATCTACTGCAAAATACACAACTTTCAAGAAATCTACTGCAATATAATTCCTTGCCATACAATAAGATACAATGCTTTGCAGTAGATTCAGTTGATTTTTCATGATTTTTCTCACGCGCGCGTGCGAGCCCGTGTATGCGTGTACGAGAGATTGTTTCCCTTTTTGAATTCATTTTCCCTTTTTGAATTCATTGATGAGCTCGAAGACGTGGAGCCGATTTATGACAATGATTGCCACAAGGACACACAGGGCCCGGTGGGTCGTCCTTTCTTCCTTTCTTTCTTCCTTGCCTTCTTTCTTACTTTCTTTCTTCCTTTCTTGTCTTCTTTTCTCGACAAAACTTCGAGCTTTTAAGAATATTTTACTGTTCTCAGTCAGCTTTTTAGTACTTTTTCCTGTGGTTCGTCTTTATGCAAATGGACGGCATAAAACTGTCAAATCTGCAAATATCTGTTAAATATTGGGGGGGGGGCTTGTAAAAAAAGCTTAATCATGGGGTGCGGGCTTTTCGCAATATGAGTATAATGTTGTATTTTTGTAATTCAAAATTAAAGGTCATGATGTATCTCACGAATCGATATATGAGGTTTATTGCTACGGTGATGCTGTTTTTCAGCTTTTGTTTTCCTGCGCGCGCACAATACGTGACCATTAGTAATAATCTCCTGTATGATGCTTGGCTGACCCCTAATCTTAGGGTTGGAGTCCGCTTGTCGCCCCACTGGTCGTTGGGGATGACAGCGGGCTATCGTCCTTGGCCCACCAGTGACGAGACCACCCGAAAATGGCGTCATCTGTTGTTGTCGCCGGAGGTCCGCTACTGGAAAGATTCTGTGGATGTTCATCACTTTTTTGGGGCAAACTTGATATACAGCCACTACAATGTAGGCAATGTGAAGTTCCCCTTTGGCCTGTATAAGTCGGCGCGCGATGAGCGCCGACAGGGTGATATGGTGGCACTGGGTATTTTCTATGGTTATTCCTGGCCGTTGGGCCGCTATTGGAATTTCGAGGCTGCGGCGGGTGTCGCCGTAGGTTATACGAAATATGGGAGATATCCCTGCGTTCATTGCGGAGAGAAGATTGGTGATGGCAGCGGTGTGTTTGCCATGCCACAGGCGGCACTGAATTTCGTTTATAATATTCCTGGTCGTCCAGCGAAGATGTTGCCCGTTGAGGAACCTGTCGTCATAGTTCCTCCAACGCCTGAACCGGAACCCGAACCTTTTGTTCCTGTGGTGCGTGCAGTGCCAGATTTCACGGGGCGTGCCGGACAGCTGCAAAAGGATAATCCCGTGCTGGCACATGTGTCGCAGTACAAGCCCTACGACCGCACCCGCATCCTCCGTCGTGACAAGGATGCCCTTTATGTCCACTTCCCACTGGCGAAGTCCGTGCTGCACACGGAGTTCCGCGAGAACAGGAATGTGTTGGAGCGCATCGTGGATATCACCCGTCAGATTATGGCCGACACCACCAGCAGTGTGAAGATTATCCAAATCATTGGTCTTGCCTCTATCGAAGGTCCCATTGCCGGCAACGAGACATTGGCCACCAATCGAGCCCTCGCCCTACAGCACTATGTGCAGGATCAGTTGCAGGTTCCCGACTCTCTGTTTGACACGGTGGGCGGTGGCGAAGCTTGGGCTGAATTCCGCGACAAGCTGGAAGAATTTGTGGCGAAGGAATTGCCGCAAAAGGCAGAACTGCAGCAAGCCTTGGAGATCGTCGACAATGAGAGTGATGCCGACGTCCGCGAACAGAAGCTGCGTCGCATGAATGGAGGCCGCACCTGGGAGTATATCAAGGACGAGATCCTCAGCGACCAGCGTAACTCGGGTTACGTCCGCATATACTACGACTACGTGCCCGACAATGCCGCCAAGGTCATCAACGAGGCCAGCGGGCTGCTGACAGCCGATTGTAGTGACTGCCATCACGAGGCGCTGCGTCTGTTGCTGACGGTTCGCGACGACGAGCGCGCTCAGAACGCATTGGGCGTCGCCTACTGGCTTTGCGGCCAGCAGCAGGAAGCCCTCGACTGCTTCCGCCGTGCAGCTGCCAATGGCAATAAGGAGGCAGAAGAGAATTTGAGGAAATTGAAAATTGAAAATTGAGATATTGATAATTGAGTCCACTTTAAAAAGTGGCATTTATGTTAAACATTTGCTCTGAAGAATATAATCTGAGCTTCAAAACAGACAGCACGGTTTTTTCTGCGATGAG
>CACZAN010000044.1 GCA_902779165.1 uncultured Bacteroidales bacterium | reverse complement strand
AGGAAAAAGCGTGCCTTTAGGTACGCGACATCAAATCCCTGTCGCGTACCTACGGCACGCTATCCGTTAACATCCTCATTACCAGCCATTGAAATGGCTAGCCATGAGACTATTTAACTTGGCGAGCCTGTGCTTGAGGTTCACGTCGAGTATCCCAAAAAGCTGCGATATGGATAGTATCGTCCTTGATATAATATACTACCTTGTTCAACCGGCGGACGACTATGCTACGATATTCCTGACGACGATGAGCAAACAACGGGTCTTTCTTACCCATGGAAGGTGTTTTTGCTAAAGCAAGTACCGCCTGATCCACTTCATCCATGAATTCCTGACGTGTTTGTTCACCGAACTTATCCAAGACGTATGCTTCAACTTGTTGCAGTGCAGCAACGGCACGTTTATGCCAATGAATATTCATATGGTTAAGGCTTCATTGTGGCGGTGAAACACTTCGTCGTGGGTGAGATAATTTCCTGCCGCAAAATCGCTTTCAGCTTCGTCAAGCATCGCATCTATCTCTTCCATCGTTAATGGCTGCAATGCTTGTTCTTCTTCCTTATTGGCGTACTCTATGAGATGTTCACCCACCCAACGCATATTGCTCGGTGTGAGTGTTCCGTAGAGGTATTGCAGTAAACCTGTTAGTGTTGCTGTACTCATAATGCCTTTTTTCTTGTTTCTGAGTGCAAAAGTACTACTTTTCTTGTATATTCGTGCTTTTAGTGCGTTAAAAGTGACAAAAAGTGGGCAAGTAGATGGTTTTTGCCGTCATATTGAGCTCTTTTGTTGCTGATTGCACCATTTATTTGCGGGAGAAAGGATGAAATGAACCGGAAGTTGCACGCGACATGTGGCGCACCCGAACACGTCAGCTCAATGTGAGCTGCCAGTATGATCATCACCTGCTGAAGTCATAGAACTAAAGGTTCGCGTGCGCATATATTTTTAAGGAGTATTGGTAATCTGGCAGTACCGATAATGTATTTACAAAGCAAAATGAGGGCGTAGTTTATCATCTGTTTCCTACATCAAACCACAACATATTTCAACTGTTCACGAATTGCTTGCAGGTTGTTTATCATCTGTTTCCTACATCAAACCACAACAAATATAACTCGTGTATCAAAGGATCAAAGTTGTTTATCATCTGTTTCCTACATCAAACCACAACGCCGCCGCCGCGCAGGGAATCACCACCGAAGTTGTTTATCATCTGTTTCCTACATCAAACCACAACAGCCGTAGCGTATCCTCTATCTCGTCAATGTTGTTTATCATCTGTTTCCTACATCAAACCACAACGCGATAGCATCTACTTGGCGCTGGCCCTGAGTTGTTTATCATCTGTTTCCTACATCAAACCACAACAGGTGAAAATATATGTCTTCAGGAGTCTTCGTTGTTTATCATCTGTTTCCTACATCAAACCACAACAATGCAGGGACAAGCGTTCCGTCCTTCAAGTTGTTTATCATCTGTTTCCTACATCAAACCACAACCCCTATGACGCGCGCAATATATAAAAGATGTTGTTTATCATCTGTTTCCTACATCAAACCACAACAGGGGTGCTTTTGCACTTTTGCACTTTTGCGTTGTTTATCATCTGTTTCCTACATCAAACCACAACTGCCAAACTGCGCCATCGTTGCGCTGTCGGTTGTTTATCATCTGTTTCCTACATCAAACCACAACAAATAAATTAAAAGGAAATTATGACAGACTGTTGTTTATCATCTGTTTCCTACATCAAACCACAACCAGAGTTAACTGGTGCTTTTCTCACTGATTGTTGTTTATCATCTGTTTCCTACATCAAACCACAACTTGGGGAATGAAAGTTCCATTTTCATAAGGTTGTTTATCATCTGTTTCCTACATCAAACCACAACACCTTCTGAGAATAATGTTTACAATTATAGTTGTTTATCATCTGTTTCCTACATCAAACCACAACAGTTATTATTCGCTTAAATCAACTTTGGAGTTGTTTATCATCTGTTTCCTACATCAAACCACAACACCAAAAACCTCGCGCGGCTCGCTACCGAAGTTGTTTATCATCTGTTTCCTACATCAAACCACAACCAAAGTAATCTTTGTAAAAATCAAAGATAGTTGTTTATCATCTGTTTCCTACATCAAACCACAACTAACGGCCATCAATACCCGTTCTTTCGTAGTTGTTTATCATCTGTTTCCTACATCAAACCACAACGGGCGGTATCGTCCCTGGCAACAGCTACAGGTTGTTTATCATCTGTTTCCTACATCAAACCACAACAGGTGCTTGCAGTTGCCCCACTTACACCAGTTGTTTATCATCTGTTTCCTACATCAAACCACAACCTAAGGTTTTAATATTATTGAGTATGAATTGTTTATACAACGAATAACGCTCAAGAAGTGGTGATGAAGATTTATTTCTTGGTGCAAAGTTACTAAAATAATTCCAATTGCATGGGTTCTGAAGGTGTATTTTTCTTCTTTTCCTTACCCCAAAAGTTAATTATGTCGCTATATTGCTTGTCAGTTACAGAAAGAATACTCACCATACCTGATTCTGGGATAAGTGCTTTCAATCTTTTAATGTGTACTTGCTGACTCTCATACGAGGCACAATGGCGGATATACACCGAGTACTGAAGCATTACAAATCCGTCTTTCATCAGGTTCTTACGGAACAGTGCAGCGATCTTACGCTCTTTCTTTGTAATTACCGGTAAGTCAAAGAACACAAATAACCACATAATATGGTAGGCGTTGAGTCGTATCTCACTCATGCAAGCACAGGTAAAGATAGTTTTTCCTGCTCTCCTTTCAGGACTTTCAACAATGAGGCTGTTGTCATTGAAAGTGCTACTTCCAACGGCCGTGTCAATTTCCCCATCTGAACATCTGCAAAGAGAACTCTGAGCAGTTCGCTTTTACTCTGCTTGTCAAGCTCTGAGGCGGCACCATCGAAATAGATACGATAGACGATCTCATCGACAAAAGGGCGGTATGGCTCCATAACATCGTCTGCAAGCGGGAATGCATTATAACGGCTGTGATGGAACAAGCCAAAAGCAGGATATAATCCAGAACCAATCAGAGCCCTTGCAACAGCAGCTCTGAGTATGGAATAACCATAATTAAACATCTGGTTGGGAGGGGGACCTTCCCTTTCTCGACGGAAATCGTCTCCCATCAGCAAAGGCCAATAGAGGCGAGAGGCCAAGCCCTCACGGTTGTCCGTGTCTCCCGACTTCACATTCATGAAATAGGGTTTCAACGCTTCTGCATCCTTATCAAGCTTTCGAAGCAATGCTGCCTGGTTGCGTATTTTGCTTTCTACAAGTTGCTTCCACAATTGTTTCTTGGTGGGTTGAGTTGCATCTATCTGATAGCGGTAACTTTCTTGCAATGTTGTATTGCCGTCCAAACACATCAGCATGGATTTGGGCATCTGCCTGTTGTCGCAAAATACAACAGAGACATTATTATCCACCAATGCATTAAGTAGCGGGACTGTTAAGTTGACCTGTGCATTTTCGACCACAACCACGCCGATGTCTTCTATAGGTCGCGTCACAACTTGCTCTGCCCCTTTGAGCTGAATGACTATTTGATTGTCTTTCAAACTCAACGAGGCTGGTAATGTGAACATGAGAGTTTGCTTTATCATCTTAGACGATGTATTTCTCCAAGGTCATTGATTTGAAAGTCGAAGCCTTGAACAAGAGCCTTGAATTGAGTGTGATAAAGTTTGATTGAAGAGCGAAAATCCTCACCAGAAATAAATATACCATTCTTCTGTTTAACGTCCGAACTTGGTCTTGCCTCCTGATGATGTACCAATACAATCGTTCCATAGTGGTAAGAAGATATTACCAAAGATGACAACCCCGTCACCTTATACAACCTCCTCTGCATCTCCTTTTGACTCGCCGTCCAGATTTCCTCAGGACTCTTTTCATAGAGCAACACCATCGTTCCTATTTTCAGTTGATAGACCAACGGGAGTCCGTTCTTGGCAATCGGCGCCAAAGGTTGCTGGACACCTCCGCTCTTCTTGGAACGACTGGCGGCTGCAAGATTGCTGACGAGTTCAAAATCCCGTTTCTCCTTTCCTTTCTCATTCTGACCAACGTAAATGGCCATCATATAGTTACGGTCGTTTTGAACATGATATTGACGCTTGTATTCATGACGCGATTGGTCGCGTTGCTGGCGTATATTCAAAGGACGGGTAACAGAAGGAGTGAACACACGTACCTTCTTGATAGGAATATGTTTCTCCTCGTTCATCCAAATGGTGTGCTCTAATGCCTCCTTCAAGTTTCCATATTTTACAATCGCGTCTTCTATCTTCTTCCGCACAACCTCATCCACGATATTCTTTATATCCTTCTCTTCCAAAGCATCCAAAGGCCGACGGACGACATATTTGATTTCATCACCCACGCTGATAGCACCGTAATAGGTGTCGTTATGCAATGAGGCGCGAGCTGAATCGCCTGCTGTCAGGACTTTACCTTTAGCCGTACGGACATATCTCTTTGCACGTTTTTGCATCCTATCTTCCGTATAGTGTGCCACCAACAACTCATCCTGAATCTTGTGGATGTCCTCAACAAAGTTAGCCCAGGGAGGGGTGATTTGTCCTTTCGATTTCCCGTACCATTCGTGGTTTTCCTCATCGTGATAGTACTGCGCTAACTTAGCGTATTCGTCAGGACCGATGCATGCAATGGTGATGGCATCGATGCAGTGGTGGACGTGGTTCACACGCTCCTTCTTGGTGTATTCTTCCTGGATGCCCCAAATCTTGCGGAAATCGGAGGTGGCTATACCTTTTACTATATATACGTGCGGGAAGACGGATTTCAGAAAAAGGCGGGCGTAGCGCGAGATGACGCTAATGTCTGTACCCTGTCGGCGCGAGAAGCCTTCTGGTACTTCAGTCATCGTGAAACGGTTGTACTTGCCACGCCAGTAATCGCGTTGTAATGTAAGAAGATGGCGACGCCGGATTTTCTTGTCCTTCTCCTCCTTGGTGGCTGATGGCATTCCTTTCGTCTTACGAATCTGACGGTCGAGGTCTTCGTAGCGTTCTTTCCACTCCTCGATGCGTTGGAGAATAGCTTCATATTCTGCGAGTTCTGTGGGTAGCTTGGTTTTCTTCACTTCACGGTTATACCGACTGCTACAAAGTGTGAGGTTCATCTTCGTGCTGTCGCCGCCGGCGCTGCGTGGTACCGTGTGTTCGATGTCGTACTTGGGATGTTCGCCGAGGAAATCTGTCAGCCCTATTTCCTCCCCAGTATAGAGACATTTGTGATGCTGTTCTTCCCAAAGCTGGTATTTGAGGATGTCGCGATCAGATATCTCAACAGAATCTCTGCCCGTAGCTTCCTTGAAGAGTTTCTCTATCTCCTTCTTGCAACGTTCACGGTCTTTTTCGTTCTCACGCTGCCAAGCCTGTATGGCCCAGCGGCGGTTGGCATCATTCAGGTCACGGGAGAATTCAATATGTATGGTCGTCTCGTGGTCGATATATCCTTTCTGCAAAAGGAGATTGACGACCTTGCGCAGGCGGAAGAGCGAGTGCATAGCCATCGGGTTACGCACACTGCTGATGCGGGGAGAACCTAACTGATACAAGCCCTCGTCGTTGGGACGGACGCGGGGATAGAGGTCTATCATTGATGGATGATAGAGCTTATTAACCGCCTTGTCGTCCAGGTGATAACGCTCTTTAAGGAATTCTTTCACACTCTGCTCCTGAGTGCGGCTGTCGGAGGTCTGCTGCACAGAGAACAGCACCTCTATCACCTTCTCTATCGCCGCCTGTCTCATTTGCGGAACACCCCACACATGAGAAGGAAGCACCTCTTTCAAGTTTCCAAGGAAGACGGCATGTGAGTAAATCAAGCCATAATCACGCATATAAGGCAGTATCTTGCAGATGGCTTTGAGACTCAGTGAAGCGTAGTCCTGGGGTATCGAAATTTTACTGAAACGCGTGGCGTCTTCTTCGGAAAGTTGTAGGCGGTTCATAGCAAACTCCTTCAGTTTGTCCTCATCATCGAAGAAGAAGAGGGCATGCCAAATGTCATTCAGGATTTCCAAACGGCTCTTGCTTGCACCTAACGTATAAACTTCACAGACGGCATCCAGCCAGTTCTCGCCAAAGATATCCTCCAATTGTGCATTGACAATGGAACCGGAAACAGACGTATCCATCGGGTAGTTGAAGCGATAGGGCTTCTGCTCATTGTCTTTATAGAAGCAGTAGCTATTCTTGGGGGCCAGCTTTTTGGCGATGTCCTCAAAGTTGAAGCTTCGTTTGGATTTGCGCTTGAACAAAGGCATGACCTTCTGCAACTCGTCCTTGTCCAAAGGTCGTAATTCTGCATCGAAAGGAGTTTGGATCTTGACATTATTCAAAAATGCATACATACGGAAATCCTCATACAAGGGATGTGATATCGGACAACGGGGCTTGCCTTTTTCAAAGGTGCAAGTTCCTACTTGTCCCTTCTGAGACTTCAACGGACGCTGGCTGAAAATGGCTTCCTCCAACTTGTTTGCGAGCGCTGTATCCAGACACTGTTTCTCACAAATAGCGCGAAACTCCTTCAGATAGTGTTCCTTACGGGCTGTATAATGTTTGCGAATCTTCTCACCTTTCTCGTAGAGATGATAGAAATACTCACCAAGATACGTGCAACCGGCAGCTTCAATCTCTGCTGTAAGTTCACTGATACCCGTACTCACGTTGCCCTCCGAAGCCTTGGTCGTTTCCTTGCGGTTGCTCAGGAAGCCACGACGCTGGTTCAAGTGATACAGCGCACGTCCGAGGATATAACGCTGTGTAGGATTTGAGAGGTCAAGTTTCTGGGTCAAGCACAAGTACCGGAAGTGATAGGGGTTCACGCCTGTCTTATCCTCTGTCAGCAGCCAGCTCATGAAAGCCTCGTCCTTAGGATAGACTTTCTTCAAGCGCCACTCGCGTAAGCTTTCCTTGGGAATAGAAGGACACAGATGATTATCAATAAGAATTTTCAAAAGGCTGATCTTACGAACCTTCCGGCGCCAATAGTGACGACGGACGGCCCTGTGCTCAGTGCGTTCTGCTGCACGCGAGGACTCAATGCCTTTCTCAATCTTCACACCTTCTGAGAAAATGTTCGTACCTTTGTGAAGGAGGCGATAAGAGTCACCCTCTTTCTCAACAATAGCCCATCCCAGGCTATTTGTTCCAGTATCTATACCTAAAATACGCTCCATAATATTAAATTGTCTTAAATTTGGGGGTAAAGATACAACAAAATTTCCATGTACCAAAATAATCCACTACTTTTGTGCCGTAAGATTCCTACATCTTATCACAATAAGGCCTTTGGCCGAAGGTTTTTAACCTATACTCCCGCTTCGGTGGGAGTTTTTTATGCAGTCATCCCGGTAGGTGAATCAGCTCAACGTCGTTTGCCATTTATTCATTTCCCGGACGCGAGCCATTATCTTGAAATCACGCCGCAAAGCCCCCCACTGTTTCATATCGCGGTACAATCTCAGAAAAAATATGGGGGATAACTCCTTCGACAAAATGGTTGAAAGAGAATATAAGTTACGCCTCATTAGATGATGAACTCTGGAACATGTTGCAAAATGATTTATTACGCAAACAGTTGGGAGAAGAAATCATCCAAAACAAAATCAAGAAATGACAAGATTCATGGTGGCTGCTGACGCGTGAGATCCAGAGCCTTATCCCAGCCCTGCCACAGAAAGCGACTCTTCCTCGTAAGTGGGGTTGGGTTGATGTTCAGTGACCTTAACCATGTCTTCTGCGAAGTCTTACCTCGAAAAACGGAATCGTTTTTTGAAGGAATCAGGATTGTAGAAGGTGATGAACAGAAAAAGTGGCTCAATTATTTGCGGGTATCGAAAATAATTCCTATCTTTGCGCCAAGAAAACGATAAAAGCAAGGAAAATATGCCAGAAGTATTCAGATTCTACGGATTCTCGTTCTTCTTTTATAGTAAAGAGCACGAGCCACTACACATTCATGTAGAGGGTAACGGCGGTATGGCCTAGTTTATATGGAATGGTGCTGAGTTCGAATTGTTTGAGAAACAAGGAATCAAGACAAACGACTATAAGAAGATCAAGAAGGTTATAGATGAGAATGCTGATATTATCGTAAAACGTTGGAAAGAATATTTTGAATAATAAGGAGGACTGGGTATGAAGATTAAAGAGATTTGGTTTGATGCCGATTATATTTACGGCAGAGACGAAGAGGGACGTGAGCATAAGCAATCGTTGCTGTGGTATCCCAGACTGCGTCAGGCTAATGATGAGGAGCGCAGCAAGTACATGTTTGGTTTCGACGGTATTCATTGGCGTGAGCTGGATGAGGACATCAGTTTCGAGAGCTTCGGATATGAAGATGCAGAGCCAAGTGCCCTGCAGCGTTTCTTCTTAACCCATAAGGAAATCAATGTTGCTGAGTTCGCTCGTCGAGCAGGCTTGAATCCCACGCTGCTTCGGAATTATATAAACGGATTCAAAAAGCCGTCAAAAGAACGTGAACGTGAAATCCTTGAACATCTTCACAAATTAGGGGAAGAATTAGTAGCAGCATAGATAGAGTAGCAAAAGTGCGGCTCTGCATCATTTGAAAGATGCATCCCAATTAAGTAGGTATTCAGAATTATTTTACATGGACACTGTTTCATATCGCGGTACAATCTCCCTCTTTTTTCATTTCCCGTACTGTTCCAGCCCATTTCAGTACCATTCTGTCATCTCCACCACCGCGACAGCGGCTCGATGACCTCCAGCCACTGCTGGCTGTCCCGTTGGGGCTTTTCGTTGCTGTTTGTTAATGCTTGCCGATTGTTAAAATCGTCATTTCTGGGTATTGTGCAATCGCTTTTTTTGTCGTACCTTTGCAGCCGGAAAGCAAGAATTACATTCAGGACTTAAAACAGATAATACAATGAAAAAACTATTGAAATCTTTCTTCTCTCAGTGCGCAAGGCCTGAGGGTACTTTAGGACGGCTGATGCTGCGGTTTATGAACTTTGGACACGCTCCGCTGACGAACTGGGGCCTGAGTCTGGTGGCTTTTCGTCCGGCGATGACCATCCTCGATATTGGCTGTGGTGGAGGCGCCACGCTGAAACGACTACTCAAACGTAGTGATGGCGCGTGTGTCTATGGTATTGATATCTCGGAAGAGAGCGTGGCGAAGGCCCGTCAGGTGAATGCCGACATGCTCAACAAGCGCGTGTTTGTCTGTCGGGGAACAGCCGAGAAACTGCCATACGACGATGAGAAGTTCGACCTCGTGACGGCTGTGGAGACTGTTTATTTCTGGCCGAACCTTAGCCATTGTCTGCAGGAGGTCGGGCGTGTGCTGAAAAGCGGCGGACGCTTCGTCATCATGGTGGAAGTGGTGGAAGGCGATTCCGTGTGGACTGATATGGTCGGGGGCATGACGGTCTATTCACCTGAGCAGCTGAAGGATTTTCTTGATGCTGCGGGTTTCATTCATACGGAGTTGTACCGCAAGAAACCTTCGTACGCTACGATTACGGGTGTGAAACCATAATGAAGTGAGATTCTCTTCACACGAAGCGTCGGAAATGATAATAGGATATACGACTGAAAAGGGCAGCCCTCACGGGTTGCCCTTCTCGCTTGTATGTGCAATAAAGAATTATTCGTTGGTTGCTTCGGCAGGTGCCTCGGCGGGGGTGTCTTCAGCGGCGGGAGCCTCTGCTGCCTCGACGGTTGCGGGAGCTTCAGCGGCGGGTGCTGCTGCAGACTTGCGGCTGCGGCGTGTGCGCGTAGCCTTCTTCTGGGTCTTGGCCATGTTCTCATCGAAGTCTACGAGCTCGATGAAGCAGACGGGAGCCATGTCGCCCTGACGGAAACCGGTCTTGATGATGCGGGTGTAGCCGCCGGGACGGTCGCCGACTTTCGGCATAACGACCTGGAAGAGTTCTGTCACGGCGTACTTGTTCTGCAGATGAGAGAAGACGACGCGACGTGCATTGGTGGTATCTTGTTTTGCCTTGGTGACCAGGGGCTCGACAAACTTCTTGAGGGCCTTGGCCTTGGCGAGGGTCGTAGTGATTCTTTTGTGCATGATCAGCGAGGTGGCCATGTTGGAGAGCATGGCATCGCGGTGGGATGCAGTACGGCCCAGGTGGTTGAATTTCTTTCCGTGTCTCATAGGAAATTTTAATCTTTGTCTAATTTATACTTTGAAATATCGGTTCCAAACGACAGATTCAGACTCTCGAGCAAATCATCAAGCTCGGTGAGCGATTTCTTGCCGAAGTTGCGGAACTTGAGCAGATCCGTCTTGTTGTACTGCACGAGGTCTCCGAGTGTCTCGACGTCGGCGGCCTTGAGGCAGTTGAGGGCGCGCACGGAGAGGTCCATGTCGACGAGCTTGGTCTTAAGAAGCTGGCGCATATGGAGGATTTCCTCGTCGAATTCTTCGTTGCCCTCGGTGTCGACGTTCTCGATGGTGATCTTTTCGTCGGAGAAGAGCATGAAGTGATAGATGAGGATCTTGGCGGCCTCCTTGAGGGCGTCCTTCGGCTGGATGGAACCATCGGTAGTGACTTCGAGGACGAGTTTCTCGTAGTCGGTCTTCTGCTCAACGCGGAAGTTCTCGACGGCGTACTTTACGTTGCGAATAGGAGTGTAGATGGAGTCGATGGGGATGACGTTGACATCCGTGCAGAACTCTCGATTCTCTTCAGAGGGCACGTAGCCGCGGCCTTTGTTGATGGAGATTTCCATCTGGATGGAGGCTTTGGCATCGAGGTGACAGATGACGAGCTCGGGGTTCAATACTTCGAATCCGGTAAGGTACTTATTGAAGTCGCCGGCCTTGAACTCGGTGGTGTTCTCGACGGTGACGCTGACTTTCTCGTTCTCGAATTCTTCCACGACCTGGCGGAAGCGGACTTGTTTGAGGTTAAGAATGATGTTCGTGACATCTTCTTTCACACCAGGAACAGATGCGAATTCGTGCTCTACGCCATTGATACGTACGGTATTGATGGCATAACCTTCCAGGGAAGAAAGCAGAATACGGCGAAGTGCATTGCCGACGGTAATACCGAAGCCGGGCTCCAACGGACGAAATTCGAACTTGCCGTATTTGTCATCGGCCTCCACCATTAACACCTTGTCAGGTCTTTGAAATGCTAATATCGCCATAATCAGTTTTTATTTAGAGTAGAGTTCTACAATGAGTTGTTCCTTGATATTTTCGGGGATGTCTGCGCGCTCGGGCTTGTGCAGGAGCTTGCCGGCCTTCTGAGCCTCGTCCCACTCAATCCAGGGGTACTTGCTGTGGTTGAAGCCGGCGAGGGCTGCAGCAATGACCTCCAAGGACTTGGACTTCTCGCGCACGCCGACAATCTGGCCGGGCTTGACGCTGAAGGAGGGGATGTTGACGACTTTTCCGTCGACAACGATGTGGCGGTGGCTGACGAGTTGGCGTGCAGCGGCGCGAGTGGGAGCAATGCCAAGACGGAACACGACGTTGTCCAGACGGCACTCGAGGTTCTGGAGGAGAATCTCACC
Organism: uncultured Bacteroidales bacterium; assembly: GCA_902779165.1. Taxonomy (GTDB): domain Bacteria; phylum Bacteroidota; class Bacteroidia; order Bacteroidales; family Bacteroidaceae; genus Physcousia. Next base: position 23,415 of record CACZAN010000044.1, on the reverse strand, counting down.
GGTGATGCCGTTGGTGCGGGCTGCCTTCTCGAACATATTGCGGAACTGTTTCTCGAGTACGCCGTAGGTGTACTTTGCCTTCTGCTTCTCAGCAAGCATGACTCCGTACTCGGAGGTCTTGCGACGGCGGTTGTTGCCATGCTGTCCGGGAGGGTAGTTACGCTTGGACAACACCTTGTCGGGACCGAATATGGCCTCGCCGAAACGGCGGGCAATCTTAGATTTGGGACCTGTATATCTTGCCATAATCTATTTAAATGTTTTCGTTACTTAGAATATCACGTTATACGATATAACGCCCATTATTAAACTCTACGACGCTTCGGAGGACGGCATCCGTTGAAGGGCAGCGGGGTGACGTCGATGATCTCGACGACCTCGATACCTGCACCGTGAATGGTGCGGATGGCGGATTCACGGCCGTTGCCGGGACCCTTGACATAGGCCTTTACCTTGCGGAGGCCGAGGTCGTAGGCTATCTTGGCGCAATCCTGGGCGGCCATCTGGGCGGCGTAGGGGGTATTCTTCTTGGAACCGCGAAATCCCATCTTGCCGGCGCTGGACCAGGAAATGACCTGTCCTTCGCTGTTGGCAAGCGAAACGATGACATTGTTGAAGGAGCTGTGCACATGAAGCTGGCCCAGGGCGTCAACCTTCACATTTCTTTTCTTAGCTGCAACTGTTTTCTTTGCCATATGAATTTTCTGTTTTCAATTATTTCAATTACTTCGTGGCCTTCTTCTTGTTTGCAACGGTCTTCTTCTTGCCCTTGCGGGTACGGGCATTGTTCTTCGTGCTCTGGCCGCGAACGGGCAGACCATGACGATGACGCACACCACGATAGCAGCCGATATCCATCAGGCGCTTGATGTTCATAGTGATTTCGGTACGAAGGTCACCCTCGACCTTGTACTCTGCAGCAATGACCTCACGGATCTTACCGGCTTGCTCGTCGGTCCAATCCTTGACCTTGACGTCCTTATCGACACCGGCTTTCTCCAGGATCTTTGCTGAACTACTGCGACCTATACCAAAGATGTAGGTCAAAGCGATTTCACCTCGTTTGTTCTGAGGCAAATCGACACCAACAATTCTTATTGCCATATTTTGAAATTACGATTTACGTTTTCGTTTTACGTTAACCCTGACGCATTTTGAACTTCGGGTTTTTCTTGTTAATCACATACAGGCGACCCTTGCGGCGTACGATCTTGCAGTCGGGGGTGCGCTTCTTCAAAGATGCTCTTGTTTTCATATCTTTTCTAAATTATTTGTATCTGAATACGATGCGTCCCTTGGACAGGTCGTAAGGACTCATTTCTACCTTGACCTTGTCGCCGGGCAGGATTTTGATATAATGCATTCTCATCTTGCCGGAGATGTGGGCCGTAATCTGATGGCCATTCTCCAGTTCGACGCGGAACATCGCATTGGAAAGAGCCTCCATAATCTGGCCGTCTTGCTCAATAGCGGATTGCTTTGCCATACTTCGTATCAGTTGTGATCTGTTTATAATGTCTGGTTACGTTGTGCTTCCAACTTTTCTATTTCCTCAAAAGAGGAGAGGATATCGGCCTTTCCGTGGTGGACGGCCAAGGTGTGCTCGAAATGTGCAGCGGGCCGGTGGTCACGCGTGTAGATGGTCCACTTGTCTTCGGCCATAAAGACCTCACGGCTCCCCTGGGTAATCATCGGCTCGATGGCGATGCATAGACCGTTCTTTATCTGCTTGCCCTGACCGCGAGTCCCATAGTTGGGAATCTGGGGGTCTTCGTGCATCTCGCGGCCGATTCCATGACCGACGAACTCACGGACAACGCCGTAGCCCTGGGCTTCGCAGTAGGACTGGACAGCATAGCTGATGTCGCCAATGCGGTGCCCGGCTACTGCCTGGGCTATGCCCTCGTAGAGCGACTGCTTGGTCGTACGCAGCAACTGACGGACGTCTTCGGCAACCTCGCCTACCTGGAAGGTGTAGCAGCTGTCGCCGTTGTAGCCATTGAGCAGTGTGCCGCAGTCGACGGAAATGATGTCGCCATCTTTCAGCACAGTGGCCTCGGAAGGTACGCCGTGAACCACCACATCGTTGACGGATGTGCAGATACTGCCAGGGAAGGGCCCTCCGTAGGGATTGGGGAAACCCTTGAAGGTCGGCGTAGCTCCGTGGTCACGGATAAATTCGTCGGCCAGACGGTCGAGCTGAGCTGTGCTAATGCCTGGGCGGACTGCTCGTCCGACTTCGGCAAGCGTCGCGGCCACCAACAGATTGGCGGCCCGCATCAGCTCAATCTCGTCCTCTGTCTTCAGAAATATCATTAGAGATAGATCGCGTTTGGTTTAGTAGGCACTCATACCGCGGCCATGAATGCGGCCGGACTCAAGCAGGCCGTCGTAATGGCGCATGAGCAAGTGGCTCTCGATCTGCTGCAAGGTGTCGAGGACAACGCCCACGAGGATGAGCAGCGAGGTGCCGCCGAAGAACTGAGCAAATTCCGGCTGCACATTCAGCAGGCCGGCGAAAGCGGGCATGCAGGCAATGAGCGCCAGGAAGAGGGAGCCGGGCAGCATGATGTGCGACATCACGTTGTCGATGTAGTCTGCCGTGTCCTTACCAGGGCGCACGCCGGGGATGAACCCGTTGTTGCGCTTCATATCCTCTGCCATCTGAACGGGGTTCATGGTGATGGCGGTGTAGAGGTACGTGAAGATGATGATGAGGGCGGCAAACATCAGGTTATATGCCCAGCTGGTGTGGTCGGAAAGCGCAATCATCAGTGCCGAGGGGTTCTGTCCGTCGCTGAGTGCTCCGTAGAGCGTGATAGGCAGGAACATGATAGCCTGGGCGAAGATGATAGGCATCACATTGGCAGCGAAGAGCTTCAGGGGGATGTACTGACGGGCACCGCCAATCTGCTGTCCACCACCCATGACGCGCTTAGCATACTGCACGGGGACCTTGCGGGTTCCCTGGGTCAGCATGATGGCAGCGAGGACGGCACAGAAGAGGATGACGAGCTCGACGAGGAACATCACCAGACCGCCACCGTTGAGGTTGTTCAGACGGCTGACAGCCTCCTGACCGAAGGCCTGCGGCAGGCGTGCGATGATACCTAACATAATGATCATAGATACACCGTTGCCGATTCCCTTGTCAGTGATGCGCTCACCCAGCCATAGGATGAACATACTGCCGGCTGCAAGGATGATGGTTGACGTGATCATGAACCAAGTCCAGTCGAGGGCGGGGCTGAGGGCACCGCCTGACATGTGGCGCAGGTTAACGAGGTAACCGGGGCCCTGGAACAGGAGGATGAAGATCGTCAGATAACGGGTGTACTGGTTAATCTTACGACGGCCGCTCTCACCCTCGCGCTGCATCTTCTGGAAATAAGGTACAGCGACTGCCAGCAGCTGGATGACGATGGAGGCCGTGATGTAAGGCATAATTCCCAGCGCAAAAACAGACGCGTTGGAGAATGCACCTCCCGAGAACATATTCAGCAGGCTCATAAGACCTTCGCTGGTCTGCTCGCGCAATGCTACGAGCTGGCTCGGATTGATGCCCGGGAGCACCACAAATGAGCCAAAACGATAGATGGCGGCAAAAGCCACGGTGAAGAGGATCTTCATGCGAAGGTCCTCAATCATCCAGATGTTCTTCAGTGTTGCAAAAAACTTTTTCATAAGTCCTTAGGGTTCTTAGAGTGTTTTTGCGCTTCCGCCGGCAGCCGTGATGGCTGCTTCAGCAGTTTTCGAGAAGCCATTAGCCTCGACTTCGATCTTTGCGGTGAGCTGACCGTTGCCGAGAATCTTCACCAGCTCACCAGCCTTGGCCAGTCCTGCGGCTACGATTTCAGCAAGTCCGATCTTCTCCAGACCCTGCTCGGCGAGCTTCTGGAGCTGTGCGAGGTTCACGGGCTGGTACTCCTTGCGGTTGATGTTCTTGAAGCCGAACTTCGGCAGGCGACGCTGCAGAGGCATCTGACCGCCTTCGAAACCAATCTTCTTCTTATAACCCGAACGTGCCTTGGCACCCTTGTGACCACGGGTGGAGGTTCCACCGAGGCCGGAACCGGGACCGCGACCAATTCTCTTGCGTGACTTGGTGGCACCAGCTGCGGGTTTCAATGTATTTAATTTCATAATCGTGTGTCGGTTAAAGAGTTTAGAGTTTAATGTTTACTTGTGGAAAGCTTAGTCGACGATCTTCACCAAGTGATGTACCGTCTGGATCTGACCGCGGACGCTGGGAGTATCTTCCAGCTCCACGACATGATTCAGCTTTCTCAACCCCATAGCGTCGAGTGTGCGCTTCTGATTCTTGGGGGCGCCGATGCGGCTCTTGATTTGCTTCACTTTGATAGTTGCCATAGTCTTGAACCTCCTTCGTTAACCTCTGAATACTTTCTCTACACTGATGCCACGGTTCTGTGCCACCTGGCGGGCATCACGCATCTCAGAGAGGGCTGCGATGGTGGCTTTCACCAGATTGTGGGGGTTCGAGGAACCCTTGGACTTGGCCAGACAGTCAGTGATACCAACACTCTCGAGAACGGCACGCATAGCTCCGCCGGCCACCACACCGGTACCGGTGCTGGCGGGCATGATGAGCACTTCGGCGCCACCATAGTGAGCAGCCTGCTCGTGGGGCACAGTGCCGTTGAGGACGGGAACCTGCACAAGATTCTTCTTGGCGGCTTCCACTCCCTTAGCGATAGCGGCAGTGACTTCACCGGCCTTGCCGAGGCCATAACCGATGATTCCCTTGCCGTCGCCGACTACTACAATTGCTGCGAACGTGAAGGTGCGGCCACCCTTGGTCACCTTGGTGACACGGTTGATGGCTACGAGGCGGTCCTTCAACTCTACATCGCTATTGATCTTTACATTCTTGATTGCCATAATGATTTAGAATTTAAGTCCACCTTTACGTGCTGCATCTGCAACTTCTTTCACACGCCCATGATAGAGGTAACCATTGCGGTCGAAGACCACGGTGGTGATACCTGCCTCGAGGGCTTTCTTTGCGATGAGTTCACCCACCTTGGCAGCCTGCTCCTTCTTGGGGCATGCCTCCATCCCGAGGGAGGAAGCGGCGCAAAGAGTGGTGCCGGTGAGGTCGTTAATGACTTGTACGTAGATCTGCTTGTTGCTGCGGAACACCGACATGCGGGGACGCTCTGCAGTTCCGGAGATCTTGTTGCGAACTCTATACTTAATCTTGATTCGTCTTTCTATTTTCGTTGTCATGATTACGCTATTTTAGAGTTACTGTTACTTGGCACCAGCCGACTTACCAGACTTCCTGCGGATGACCTCTCCCTTGAAGAGAATACCCTTGCCCTTGTAAGGTTCGGGCTTGCGGAAGGTACGAATCTTGGCACACACCTGACCGAGGAGCTGCTTGTCACAGGACTGCAGGATGATCAGGGGGTTCTGGTTACGTTCAGACTTGGTCTCGACTTTGATCTCCTTGGGAAGCATGAAGTAGATGGGGTGGGTGTAACCGAGAGCGAACTCCAGGAGATTTCCCTTGTTGCTCACACGGTAACCTACGCCGACAAGCTCCAGCTCACGGGTGTAGCCCTGGCTGACGCCGACCACCATGTTGTGGATGAGCGAGCGATAGAGGCCGTGGTAGGCTTGCTTCTGCTTGAGGGTGACGTTCTCGGGGTCATAAGCCTCGTCGATAGTGAACGTTACCTCTGCCTTGTCCTTGTCATAGTTCACTTGAATGGAAGGATTAACCTCTTGGGTTAAAACACCCTCCTTACCCTTAACGGTAACGACGTTGCCGTTAACGGAAATCTCAACACCTGCGGGGATGTTTATGGGCAATTTACCGATTCTTGACATTGTTAATTCCTCCTATACATTAATAAACGTAGCACAGTACTTCACCGCCGATCTTCTGCTCGGCAGCTTCCTTGTTGGTCATCACACCCTTGGAAGTGGAGATGATGGCCACGCCAAGGCCGTTAATAACACGGGGCATGTCCTTATAGCCAGTGTACTTACGCATACCGGGGCGGGACACACGGATTAGTTTCTTGATGGCGTTAACCTTGTTAACAGCATCGTACTTCAGAGCCACCTTGATGGTGCCCTGAGGGCCATCGTCAACGAACTTGTAGTTCAGGATGTAGCCCTTCTCGAAGAGGATCTTAGTGATCTCCTTCTTCAGATTCGACGCGGGAATCTCCACTACGCGGTGCTTAGCCATGATGGCGTTGCGGAGCCGTGTCAGATAGTCTGCAATAGGATCTGTCATTTGTTTGAATTGATTTAATTAATCGGCACTCTGCCGACAATATTAAACATAAAGTAACTTGGGGTATCTTTCCTTGAGCGCGCTTGTTACCAACTTGCCTTCTTCACACCGGGGATGAGTCCCTGTGATGCCATCTCGCGGAACTGGATACGGGAGAGTCCGAACTGACGGATGTAGCCCTTCGGACGACCTGTGATCTTGCAGCGGTTGTGCAGGCGGATGGGGTTGGCGTTGCGGGGGATGCGCTGGAGCTTCTGGGCTGCCTCGAAAGCCTCCACGGGATCTCCCGTGTTAACGATCTTCTTCAGGGCAGCACGCTTGGCGGCATACTTGGCAACGAGCTTGGCGCGCTTGACCTCGCGGGCCTTCATAGATTCTTTTGCCATATTCTCTTAGTCTTTAGCGTTCTTGAAGGGAAGACCGAATTCCTTGAGGAGAGCGTAGCCTTCCTCGTCGGTCGGTGCAGTGGTCACGAAAGTGATATTCATACCAACGATGCGGTCGATGGCATCGATGTTGATCTCGGGGAAGATAATCTGCTCCTGGATGCCGAGGGTGTAGTTGCCACGGCCGTCGAGCTTGCTCTCGATTCCCTTGAAGTCACGGATACGGGGAAGAGCGACTTTGACGAGCTTCTCGAGGAACTCATACATACGCTCGCGACGGAGAGTCACCATGACGCCGATAGGCATCTTCTTACGAAGCTTGAAGTTTGCCACGTCCTTCTTGGAAACGGTGGCGACAGCCTTCTGACCCGTGATAGCGGTGAGCTCATTGATAGCGACTTCGATAATCTTCTTGTCGGCGGTAGCGATGCCCAGGCCCTGATTGATGACAATCTTCTTCAGGACGGGAATCTGCATAGCGGAAGTGTAGCCGAACTTTTCCTTCAATGCGGGAGCAATACGCTCGGTATACTCCTGCTTCAGTCTTGCGGTATTTGCCATTACTTAATCTCCTCTCCTGATTTTTTTGCATAACGGACGAGCTTGCCGTCAGCGTTCAACTTACGACCAATGCGGGTTGCCTTTCCTGTCTTGGGATCCACAACGTTGAGGTTGGAGATGTGGATGGGGGCTTCCTGCTTCACAATGCCTCCCTGCGGGTTCTTGGCGCTGGGCTTCTGGCTCTTGGAGACCATGTTCAGGCCTTCAACAATAGCCTTCTGCTCCTTGACGAGCACACGCAGTACGGTTCCTGTCTTACCCTTGCTGTTGCCGGTCAGGACCATGACGGTGTCGCCTTTCTTAATATGTAATTTAGCCATTACTTCTTGAATCTTTAAAGATGATTAAAGTACCTCAGGTGCCAAGGAAACGACCTTCATGTTTGCTGCGCGCAACTCACGTGCAACGGGGCCGAAGATACGGCTGCCGCGCAACTCACCAGCATTGTTCAAAAGCACGCAAGCGTTGTCGTCGAAACGAATGTAGGAGCCGTCAGCACGACGAACTTCTTTGCTTGTACGAACGATCAAGGCCTTCGACACAGCACCTTTTTTAATTTCACTCGAGGGAATGACGCTCTTCACAGAGACGACGATGACATCCCCGACGGTTGCATAGCGGCGCTTGGTACCACCGAGTACTCGGATGCAGAGGCATTCCTTAGCCCCGCTGTTGTCTGCAACAACTAATCTTGATTCTGCCTGTATCATAATTACTTAGCTCTTTCAACGATTTCTACAACTCTCCATCTCTTGGTTTTGCTCAAGGGACGGGTTTCCATAATCAGAACGGTGTCGCCTTTGTGGCAGTCGTTCTTCTCATCATGTGCGTGGTATTTCTTCGTCTTCTGGACGAACTTACCATAGATCGGGTGTTTCTCCTTGAACTTGGCAGCCACTACAATGGTCTTGTCCATTTTGTCGCTGACGACCACACCAGTTCTTGTCTTTCTTAAGTTTCTAGCTTCCATGTTTAAGACCATTTTTTATTTAGCGTTCTTCTTCTCCGTCAGGATGGTCATCATACGAGCGATGTCGCGACGAGCAGCCTTGATCTGGGAAGGGTTCTCCAGGGGAGATACGGCGTGGGTGAGCAGCATCTGATTGTACTGTGCCTTTGCCGTTTCGATTTTCTCGGCGAGCTCCTCAATGGTGAGAGCTCTAACTTCTGCAGTCTTCATAATCAAGCGTTTTTGTCGTAATCTCGTCTAACGATGAACTTTGTTGTAACGGGAAGCTTCTGAGCAGCGAGGCGCAGAGCTTCTTTTGCTGTCTCGTAGGGTACACCTTCTACCTCGAAAATGATGCGGCCGGGAGTGATGGGGAAGACGTAACCCACGGGGTCACCCTTACCTTTACCCATACGCACATCAGCAGGCTTCTTGGTGATGGGCTTGTCCGGGAAGATTCGGATCCAGACCTGACCTTCACGCTGCATGTAACGCGTCACGGCGACACGGGCAGCCTCGATCTGACGACCGGTAATCCAGTGCGTGTCCAGGCTCTTGATGCCGAAGGATCCGAAAGCAAGCTGGTTGCCGCGCTGGGCGTTGCCCTTGCAACGTCCTTTTTGCGGTCTTCTGTATTTTGTTCTTTTCGGCTGTAACATAACTATTATGTACTTTCAGTGGTTTAACGATTGTTGTTACGCGGACGACGGGGGCCACGACGGCCTGCGCCGCGCTCGTTGCCGCCGAAGCGACCTGTTTCCTTGGTCTGTGCGAAGTTGGGTGCCAGGTCCTTCTTGCCATAGACTTCACCGCGGCAAATCCAAACCTTGATACCGAGCAGACCAACCTTCGTGAGGGCCTCGGTCTGGCAGTAATCAATATCTGCGCGGAAAGTGTGCAGGGGCGTACGACCCTCCTTGAACATTTCGGAGCGTGCGATCTCAGCGCCGTTCAGACGACCGGAAATGAGCACCTTGATGCCTTCAGCACCGGCACGCATAGCATTGGCAATAGCCATCTTGATAGCACGGCGATAGGCGATCTTGCCCTCCACCTGCTTAGCGATGTTAGCACCTACGATGTTAGCGTCGAGGTCAGGCTTCTTGATCTCAAAGATGTTGATCTGTATCTCCTTGTCGGTGATCTTCTTGAGCTCCTTCTTCAGGGCATCAACCTTCTCGCCGCCCTTGCCGATAATCAGTCCCGGGCGCGAAGTGCAGATGGTGATAGTCACCAACTTCAGGGTGCGCTCAATGACGATGCGAGCGATGCTGGCGTCGCCAAGACGTACCATGAGGTACTTGCGAATCTTGCTGTCCTCGAGGATGGAATCACCGAAGTTCTTGCCACCAAACCAATTGGAATCCCAACCGCGGATGATTCCGAGACGGTTGCTTATAGGATTTACTTTCTGTCCCATACTTTCTAAAGATTAATCATTAGTTTTAGTGTCAACGAACAAAGTGACGTGATTGCTGCGCTTGCGGATGCGGTAGCCGCGGCCCTGCGGGGCGGGACGCATGCGCTTTAGTGTAGCTCCTTCGTCGACGAATACTCTCGATACGACCAGCTCGCCTTCTTCGGCCTTGCGGTCGTTCTTCTGTTCCCAGTTGGCGATAGCCGAGCGGAGCAGTTTCTCTACGTCTGCTGCGGCTGCCTTCTTGTTGAAGCGCAGTGTAGCCAGAGCGCGGTTAACCTCCATGCCGCGGATCAAATCCACCACATAACGCATCTTCCGCGGGGAGGACGGCACGCTTTTGGCCTTGGCAAAGTACTGGGTCTTCTGTGCAGCCTTTCTTGCTTCAGCTGCAAGTCTTTTTCTTTTTCCCATTATATTATATACTCTAAATGTTCTGTTATAGAATCCTTAGGTCCTGCTTACTTCTTCTTCTGACCAGCGTGGCCGCCGAACTTGCGCGTGGGAGCGAACTCAGGCAATCGTGTGGCCGACGAAGTCGGGGCTGATCATTGAAGCGCGAGCCCAAGTCTTCACGACGTTCTTCTTGCCGCTCTCGTTCATGGCGAGAACCTTCTTCTCAAGGCTTACTGCGATGTATGGACCTTTTTTAAGTGAACGACTCATAATATTCCTTCGAGTTTAACTGTGATTACTTCTTGTTAGCTCTTTCAATGATGTACTTGTTCGACTGCTTCTTCGGAGCACGAGTCTTGAGACCCTTGGCATAGAGGCCTTTGCGTGAACGGGGATGTCCACCACTCTGACGGCCTTCACCACCACCCATCGGGTGATCGTGGGGGTTCATAACGACACCGCGGTTGTGGGGACGACGGCCGAGCCAGCGGCTGCGACCGGCCTTACCGGAAGCTTCCAGAGCATGGTCGCTGTTGCCTACGCTGCCGACAGTGGCCTTGCAGGCACTGAGAATCTTACGTGTCTCGCCCGAGGGGAGTTTGATGACACAGTAGCGGCCTTCGCGGGAAGTGAGCTGTGCGAAATTACCGGCGGAACGCACCAGCAGAGCGCCCTGACCGGGACGGAGCTCGATATTGTGGATAACAGTACCGACAGGAATGTTCTGCAGGGGGAGGGCGTTGCCTACCTCAGGCACAGCCTCGGCACCAGACATCACGGTCTGACCGACCTGCAGTCCATTAGGAGCAATAATATAACGTTTCTCACCGTCAGCGTAGAAGAGCAGAGCGATGCGAGCCGAGCGGTTCGGATCGTACTCAATGGTCTTCACGACTGCGGGAACACCATCTTTCTCTCGTTTGAAGTCGATAAAGCGATATTTCTGCTTGTGGCCGCCGCCCATATAGCGGACAGTCATCTTACCGACATTGTTACGGCCGCCAGTAGAGCGCTTGCCGTAGACGAGAGATTTCTCAGGTACCGCAGCAGTAATCTCTTCGAAGGTACCTATAATTTTGTGTCTCTGGCCCGGAGTTGTGGGCTTTAATTTACGTACTGCCATTTTCTTTTTAAATGTTACTGTAGAAATCGATCGTATCGCCATCCTTCAGGGTGACGATAGCCTTCTTAAAGGCATTAGTGCGGCCCTTGATGAGACCGGCCTTGGTGTAGCGAGTCTTGTTCTTACCGGCATAGCGGCAGGTGGAGATTCCTACAACCGTTACATTGTACAGGGCCTCAACTTCGTTCTTGATCTGAATCTTGTTAGCCTCAGGACGCACGATGAAGCCGAACTTATTCTGCTTCTCGGTGATTTTCGTCATCTTCTCAGTGACGAGGGGTTTGATAATGTATCCCATAGTTGTATTGCCCTTTACTTGTTAAGATTTTGTTCGACGACAGCGAGAGAACCTTCTGTGAGCACAAGGATGTCTGCGTCAAGCACCTTGTAGGTGTTCAGCGCAGCTGCAGCCATAACTTTGGCCTTCTCGATGTTTCGAGCCGACAAATATACAGCTTTATCTACACCTGGCAAAACAAAAAGTGCTTTCTTGCCATCAATTTTAAGATTTTTTATGACTTCAATGAAGTTTTTGGTCTTCGGAGCGTCAAAAGTGAAGTCTTCAACGACAATAATTGCGTCCTCCTGAGCCTTGTAGGCGAGGGCACTCTTACGGGCGAGACGACGTACCTTCTGATTAAGCTTGAAGCCATAGTCGCGGGGCTGAGGTCCGAAGACGCGGGCACCGCCGACGAGTACCGGGGAATTGATGTCACCACGACGAGCACCGCCGCCGCCCTTCTGACGTCCGAGCTTGCGGGTAGAACCGCTGATTTCGGAGCGTTCCTTGGCCTTGGAAGTACCCTGACGCTGGTTGGCGAGGAAGAGGCGGACATCGAGATAAATAGCGTGGTCATTGGGCTCAATGCCGTAGACTGCATCGCTCAGGACTACCTTACGACCGGTGTCCTGACCTTTGATATTCAATACACTGACTTCCATCTTACTTAATAACGCTTACGATTGAACCTTTGAACCCGGGAATACTGCCCTTGATGAGGAGCAGGTTGTGCTCGGGAATAACCTTTAACACTTGCAGGTTGTGCGTAGTCACACGCTCAGAACCCATCTGTCCGCCCATGCGGAGTCCCTTGAAAACCTTGGCGGGATACGAGCAGGCACCGATGGAACCCGGCTTGCGGGCGCGGTCGTCCTGACCATGCGTGGTCTGACCTACGCCGCCGAAGCCATGACGTTTCATGACGCCCTGGAAGCCTTTACCTTTGCTGGTGGCGATGACATCGACGAATGCGGTGTCAGCGAAGAGCTCCACGGTAATGGTGTCACCGAGGTTGACCTCTTCGAAACCTGTGAACTCGGCCAAGTGGCGCTTGGGTGTTGTACCGCTCTTAGCGAAGTGTCCGAGCATAGGCTTGGTGGTGTCAAGGACCTAATTCGATAACAGTGCACGGCACGTTCTTGCCGTCGGCACTGAAAACGGAAGTCATTCCGATTTTCTTTCCTAATAATCCTGGCATTTCTTTAATTTAATTAATTTGATTATTTTCTATAGGTACTCCCAGGATGCCTAAACACCCCAGGCCTTCCTACGCTTTAATTAGACTTTGATCTCTACTTCCACGCCGCTGGGCAATTCGAGTTTCATCAATGCATCCACAGTCTGAGCGGTGCTCGAATAGATGTCGATGAGACGCTTGTAGCTGCAGAGCTGGAACTGTTCGCGGGCCTTCTTGTTAACGAAGGTGGAACGGTTAACGGTGAAGATACGCTTGTGGGTGGGAAGGGGGATAGGTCCGCTCACGATAGCGCCGGTAGCTTTCACTGTCTTCACAATCTTCTCTGCGGACTTGTCCACGAGGTTGTGGTCATAAGACTTCAGTTTGATTCTGATTTTCTGACTCATGATTTGATTTTACGATTTAACTTATTTACTATTTTACTTTACTTAGGGTGGTTGGGCGCCGAAGAGTCATTTGCTCGGCCACCCCCTACCCTTTTACTTCACGAATAATGAATAATGAATTCTTATTTCACTTTTCATTCTTCACTCTCCACTTTGATCTCGTCAGACGAGGTCAACACGGCCCTTGACTTCCTCCAGCACAGTCTTGGCGATGCTGCTGGAAACAGGAGCGTGGTGGTCATAGGTCATGCTGCTGGTGGCACGTCCGGAGGTGATGGTACGCAGTGCCGTCACATAGCCGAACATCTCGCCCAGGGGCACCATAGCCTTCACGATGCGGGCACCGCTGCGGCTGGTATCCATGCCTTCCACCTGTCCGCGACGCTTATTGAGGTCGCCGATGACGTCACCCATGTTCTCCTCGGGTGTCACCACCTCCAGTCGCATGATGGGCTCCATCAGCACGGGTTTAGCCTGTGCACAGGCATTGCGATAAGCCTGGATGGCGCAGATCTCAAAGGACAGTTGGTCGGAATCCACGGGGTGGAACGATCCGTCCACGAGCTCCACCTTCAGGCTGTCCATCGGGAAGCCACCGAGCACACCATTCTTCATGGCGCTCTCGAAGCCCTTTTGAACAGCGGGGATGAACTCCTTGGGGATGTTACCGCCCGTGACGCTGTTGACGAACTGCAGGCCGGTGCCTTCGAAGTCGTCGTCCACGGGACCCACGTTCACGATGATGTCAGCGAACTTACCGCGGCCGCCAGACTGCTTCTTATATACTTCACGCAGGTTCACGGTCTTGGTGATTGCTTCCTTGTAGTTCACCTGAGGCTTACCCTGGTTGCACTCCACCTTGAATTCGCGCTTCAGACGATCGATGATGATGTCGAGGTGCAGCTCGCCCATACCGCTGATAACGGTCTGGCCGCTCTGCTCGTCGGTGCGAACAGTGAAGGTGGGGTCTTCCTCTGCCAGCTTGGCGAGGCCATTGCTGAGCTTGTCGAGATCCTTCTGCGTCTTGGGCTCCACAGCGATACCGATTACGGGATCGGGGAAGTCCATGCTCTCGAGCACGATGGGTGCGTCTTCGTCGCAGAGAGTGTCACCGGTGCGAATATCCTTGAAGCCTACGCCTGCGCCGATATCACCTGCCGAGATGCAGTCCACGGGGTTCTGGTGGTTACTGTGCATCTGGAAGAGACGGCTCACGCGCTCCTTCTTCCCGCTACGGGGATTGTAGATATAGCTGCCGGCTTCGACCTTACCGGAATACACGCGGAAGAAAGTCAAGCGTCCCACATACGGGTCGGTAGCAATCTTGAAGGCAAGGGCAGAGGTCTTCTCGTCCTCAGAGGGCTTGCGATCCTCTTCCTCACCGGTGTCAGGACTCACGCCCACCACATTCGGGGTGTCCAGAGGACTGGGCAGGAAAGCACAAACGTAGTCGAGCAACGTCTGCACGCCCTTGTTCTTGAAGGAGGAGCCACAGAGCATAGGAGTAATCTCCATGCTCACCGTGGCAGCCCTAAGAGCTGCGAGGATCTCTGCATCAGTGATACTGCTGGGGTCGTCGAAGAACTTCTCCATGAGAGCCTCGTCGTACTCAGCGGCGGTCTCAATCATCTTATCGCGCCACTCCTGAGCCTCGTCGACCATGTCGGCGGGAATCTCCTCAACGCTGTACTCAGCGCCCATCGTCTCGTCATGCCAGAGGATAGCCTTCATCTTAATGAGGTCCACGACGCCCTTGAAGTTCTCTTCAGCGCCGATGGGGATGACCACGGGCACAGCCTTAGCGCCCAGCACATCCTTCATCTGGCGAACGACCTCAAAGAAGTCGGCGCCGCTGCGGTCCATCTTGTTTACATATCCGATACGGGGGACGTTGTACTTGTCTGCCTGACGCCACACGGTCTCAGACTGGGGCTCCACGCCACCAACTGCGCAGTAGGCTGCCACAGCACCGTCGAGCACACGCAGTGAACGCTCCACCTCTGCGGTGAAGTCCACGTGTCCCGGAGTGTCAATGAGATTGATCTTGTACTTGTTGTCGTTCCACTTCCAGAACGTTGTCGTGGCAGCAGAGGTGATGGTGATACCGCGCTCCTGCTCCTGGGCCATCCAGTCCATGGTGGCAGCGCCGTCGTGCACCTCACCAATCTTATGTGTCAGACCCGTATAGAAGAGGATACGTTCAGACGTAGTTGTCTTGCCGGCATCGATGTGTGCCATGATGCCGATATTACGGGTCAGATGCAAATCTTGTTTTGCCATTCTTCTTGTGTTATCTTGAAAAAACCTTTCTACTTAAATCAAAAGCGGAAATGTGCGAATGCACGGTTAGCCTCTGCCATACGGTGCATGTCCTCCTTACGCTTGAAGGCACCACCCTGCTCATTGTATGCATCCATGATCTCAGCAGCAAGCTTGTCGGCCATAGTCTTGCCGCCACGCTTACGGGCATACTGGATGAGGTTCTTCATACTTACGCTCTCCTTACGGCTGGGACGGATTTCCGTCGGCACCTGGAATGTAGCACCACCGATACGGCGGCTTTTTACTTCCACCTGAGGGGTTACTTTCTGAAGAGCTTCCTTCCAAATCTCGAGGGAAGTCTTCTCCTCGTTCTGCATCTTGTTCTTAACGATTTCCAGAGCATCATAGAAGATACGATAGGAGATGCTCTTCTTGCCATCATACATCAGATGATTGACAAACTTCGATACCTTCACGTCGCCATATACGGGATCGGGAAGTACCTGACGTTTCTTTGGTTTAGCTTTACGCATTGTTTTGTGTGATTTTTAATTCTGTTTGGCTGTATTCGTTTGTTTTCTTCAATGCCGCTGTCCTCATCACGAGGGGGTGGCCGCATTTACTCAACCGCGTTTATACAACACAAAACCTCTTTAATTACTTCTTAGCAGCTTTCGGACGCTTAGCGCCGTACTTCGAACGACGCTGGGTGCGATTGGCAACGCCGGCAGTATCCAATGTGCCGCGGACGATGTGGTAGCGTACGCCAGGGAGGTCCTTCACACGGCCGCCGCGCACCAGCACGATGCTGTGTTCCTGCAGGTTGTGGCCCTCTCCGGGGATGTAGCTGTTAACTTCCTTAGTGTTCGTAAGGCGCACACGAGCTACCTTACGCATGGCGGAGTTAGGCTTCTTAGGGGTGGTCGTGTACACGCGAACACAGACACCGCGACGCTGAGGACAGTTGTCCAGAGCGGGGCTCTTGCTCTTGTCTACAAGCACCTTGCGGCCTTTCCGCACGAGTTGTTGAATTGTAGGCATTTGTTTTTTGTTTTTATTATTATATATTGTATATTTTTGAGTCAAAAGACGATGCAAACGGGCACATTATGCCCATTCGGGCTGCAAAGGTAGACAAAAATCCTCAAATAACAATGCCCTCTGCCCAGAAAAACGCCTTCAAAGCACAAAACAAGTGCATTTTTCTGATAATTTAAGAATGTTTAACACTACAAAGAGCGAAAAATGACACTTTAGGCGCATACAGTGTTAAGTGCCGAGTGCCACTTTTCGTCATCCCAACGACCATAAAGAGCAAATAAACGGACCATTTGCCATCGGCGTTTATATAAAAATAAATAATGTTCGCGCGCGCACGCACGACGGCTGTCCCAACGAAAACACAAGAAAGAGTCCTCGACAAGCTGCCACCGGCATCAGAGAAGATCGAGGAGCTCCTGCCACGTATCGAGGATATATTCGGCCTGGTACTGTTCCATTTCCTCGCGGGTACCGTAGCCTCCCCAGAGGATACCTGCGGCAGGAAGATGAACGGCGTGGGCACCTTCGATATCGTGGTAGCGGTCGCCTATCATCAGGGTGCTGGCGGGATCAAGGCGGAAGTGCTCAAGGGCATATCGGAGAACATCGGCCTTGGAGTGAAGCAGCCCGTCGGGATCGCGGGCTGCGATGAATTCGAAATAAGGGGCGAGATTGAAATAGCGAAGGACCTCGATGACCATAGGCACATTCTTGCTGGAACCGATGCCCATACGATAGCCACGACGCTGCAGTTCCTGCAGGGCCTCGACGGTGCCCGGATAAACCTCGTTCTCATAGACGCCGGTGGTAAAATAGCGTTCTCTATAGATGCCTACGGCTTCGTCAGCCTGCTCAGGTGTGAAGCCGTAGAAGTCGATGAAGGAATCCTCGAGGGGAGGACCTACGAAGTTGCGCAAGGTGGTATAATCTTCAACATGGATGCCGAAATGGCTGAGGGCAAACTGAGCACAGCGCATGATGCCAAGACCGCTGTCAGTGAGTGTGCCATCGAGGTCGAAGATGAGCGTGGTATACATTGCTATATAAAAGTGAAAGAGTAAAAACTAAATGAGTAAAAAAGGGAGCATGGGGCACAGATGGCCGTTATTGCGTGTGCAAAAATGGGAAAAATTGTGCGAAAAATAATGCAGAAAAGGAAAAACTTTGGTTTTTAGCCATCAAACACTAAACTTTTTCATCTTTCTTTTCCCACTTTTCATTATTTTGCCTACCTTTGCACCCGCAAAAGTGCCAACGCCCGCTTTTTTGCCTCTTTGGAGGGATGGTAGAGTGGTCGATTACAACGGTCTTGAAAACCGTCGTGCCGAGAGGCACCGGGGGTTCGAATCCCTCTCCCTCCGCAAACTGGAGCCAATGGGCTCCAGTTTTGCTTCATAAGAGGCACTACTCACTCTATTAGAAGACGGCCACCTAAATATGGGGACGTGGCAGGGAATCTTTTTTTGTGAGTTCCGCAATTATGGTGGGGCGAGGTAATTGGCTGTAACGAAGTGACCATATTCCATAATTTAAGTAGGTGATCATAATTAGTTCAATGTATTTTATCTTCTATTTGGATGCAGATTTTTCTTTTCTTCGAAGGAACTTAGCGGGCTAAGTAACTGAGAGGAAGAGGAAAAGATACGCCGAAGAGTGATAAAATACGCAAACACACCTACTGGAAATAATGTAAAATAAATTTGATTACCTACTTATCGAAATATAAGATGATATGAAGAATATTCTCACCTGCCTACTGGCTACACTAGGACTAACATCAGCCTGTGGCCAACAAAACTTCGAGAACACTGACGTTCAAGGTTTCTCTGAACTGATAACAGATTCTAACGTCGTGGTGCTTGATGTCCGTACTGCGGCTGAATTTGCTGAAGGACACATCAAGGGAGCTATCCTTATCGACCAGGGACAAAGTGATTTTGTGGAGAAAGCAAAAGCAGCACTCCCTGTCGACAAGAAGATTGCCGTCTATTGTAGAAGTGGTCGTAGATCTGCTAATGCAGCTGGAAAATTGGCTGATATAGGCTATAAGTGCGTTAATCTCAAAGGTGGCATTCTTGCATGGAAAGAAGTTGGAATGCCTGTCTGTTCTTCGGTTCAAGAAATACAGGACTTCGTTCATCAACAGCTCGAAACCTATCCTAAGTCCCGGTTACTCGACATCTATAAGTCCTGTTTTCAGGACTACATGGGAGCCGAGCACCTGGTTTCGGACAAGCAGAGGGTAAAGTCCTACTTGGACGAAGAACTCCAGTCCACAAGCCTTGATGACCTGATGCCATGGTACTATGAGCCATGCGGAATTGATGGCCAGTATGTGCGAGTTAGTATCAGAGCCGTCAAGGAGAACAAGGTTTCAGAGGATTTGCTGCTTGATGCTTTTATCCGTAGCGCAAACTCAGACAGGAGACCTTCAGTAGAATCCTGGCGAGACCAATGGCACATGATTATAGGAACTATTGACCAAATGCAGCTAACCATTCCCTGCTATCAGGAAGATGGTGAGTTTATCGACAGCATCCTCACTGTCGGAAAATACGCAATCAGTCATTCTCCAGAATATCGTGAGGCATATCGGCCACACTACAGGATTGTCGAGAGGGGAATCTTTGAACGAGAGATAAAACCATTATTATCCACGAAACCGGAAGGAAATTAATAGCTTAATATACTTCATCTACTCCATCGTCTTTTCTCCGTTTAATCCAATTCTTCAACCGATTGTAGCCCTCAATTCCAAGAATTGTCAGACCACCATACTGACAAGTCTTAGCCAGCCCGAAGAGTATAGTCCATAACACACCTTTTGCAGCAGCACTTATTGGGAGCAGCATTTGGGCAAAGGAGAGTATATAGAAAGGGATGCAGCATAGTAAGACTATCACACCTGTACGGAATGATAGCGACTGTAGCCATGTCTTGATCTTGTTGAATAAATGCTTTATCATCTTTCGGACGGTGTGCTACTCTTGCTCTATTCTGGTTATTGCTTGATAAAATGCGGATAATCTGGTTCTTGCTTTAGCAAGCGTCCCATAGGGCCGAGCGCTCCTAATGTGGGTTCGTATCCAAAGCCCTCATAAGAGAAAGAAGCAAGGTCATCGGGGTTCGTGATTCGATTCTGAATGATGAATCGTGTCATTGCTCCCCGGCATGTCTTAGCCCATACAGCCTGGATCTTCAAGTCGTTCCCTTTTCTTATATAGAACAATGGCTGAATGACTCGGATCTCCTTACGGACGCGCTGCCAGTCAAACAGGTGCTGGAATTCCTCGGTAGCAAGGTGTATCAGAATTCCGTCATCAGCCTTCACACTGTCTATAAGAACATCCGTCAGGCGATTCTTCCAGAAGCCAAACATATTCTGCCCCTCTCCGCTCGGGAGTTCTACATTACCTTCCATCCGATAAGGCAGAATTCCATCAAGCGGACGAAGTAGCCCATATAGGAAAGATGTTATCCATAACTTTCCACGAGCATTATTGAGGTCATCAACATTCAGAGTCTCAGCCTTCAGATGTTTGTATGCTTGGCCGTGATAAGCGAGGATAGCTGGAAGTTTGGGAGCATCTTCAAAGAATCCCACATACCGCATCCTGTTCTGAACGGCAATCTGTTGACTACAGCCCAGCATTTCGGCAATCGTCTCTGTAGAATACTGAGCCATATTCTTAGCAAAAGCCTGAGCCTCATCCTGGAAACGAGGTAATGACAGACTAACGCTGAGAACAGACTTTAGCTTGTCATTCATTATCTTTGCGGAAGCGAGTATTATCTGCATATTTGAATCCTACCCATTTAATTGTTCTTCAAGGAACTCTGCTGCATCAGCTACACAGTCGGGACATTCACGCAGCACCACCTTTGTTCCTACACCTTTTAGTAGCTTGCATTGAGTGGCTCCGTTTCTCTCCTGGAACTTGGTCATAATCTGCCGCATCTGTTTCATGGACTTCACCTTGTCCTTGTTGACTATTCCTAAGACAAGACCTGCCCCAACGAGTGCGCCACAAGTTCCTTCCATATTACCCATACCACCGCCGAAAGCCCCTGCAATATTCATGGCTTCATCCTCACTTATCCCTGCAATATCGGCATAAGTATGGAGGATGGCTTGGGCGCAGTTGTGACTATTGCACCTCTTTTTCTCTGCTGCTATATGTTTTCTTGATTCCATATTCTTTCATTTTATCGGGTCTGAACAAAAGACTTCTTTATAGGTGGGTTCTATAGAATGTTCAAATTTTGCAAGTGATGCCGTAGGCATCTGACAATGGTTCTTCGAAGAGTCGAAGCGAACAAAGTTCGAGCGAGCGAAAGTTGAGTACATATAACTAATGTCGTTCACCTACTTACAAAATAGACGATTAATGCGAGTTGAATAATGATAATAGCTGGGACACCATACTTGAATTTCTTATGCTGGGTCTTATGATGCCAGACTTTCATTCCTAACCAAGCTCCAATACTACCACCAAGTACAGCCAAGCCCACTAATGCAGTCTCTCTTATACGCCACTTAGACTTCTTGGCTTTCCACTTGTCAATACCGTACACGAAGAAAGTGACCACGTTAATGACAGCGAGGTAGATGAGGGCGATATGTAGGTAGCCGTGGTCGTGCATCAGTTCATTTTAGTCATGTGATAGCCCATTCTGTTCAACTGCATGGCGGCTCCAAACAGGTAGAGTTGATGCAGACAAGTGACATAGGCATCAAAAGCCTCCTTGGTTCCAGGCTCTATACGCTGATGCATCAAGGCATTGTAGACACGTGAGGCACATTCACCAACCAGTTTCTCCAACTCGGTATAGTCAACGTCTCTCAGCAACAGCACATCTTCACGGACATATTCGTCCATTGCATCGTAGCCCCTCTTGTCTCGCATGTAGGCATAGAGGTTATCAATCTTTGAGTATATTTCCCATTCGGCATCCCAGAACTTAGCGACAGCCATGCCAATATACATCATCCAACCGAGCGAAGCTGAGGGATAGTTCTGAAACTCACGGATACCATCTGGGATATAGGCCTGGGCTATCTCTTCCCACTTTTCTTCAACATCGAAGCACTCCGGCAGACGTTCATCAACCTCCTTCATTGACTGCAGGAACTGGTGCAGATCCTGGTGCAGCTTATCTTCAAATTGTTCCATTGTTTCTCTTAAACCATGTTGTAAAACGGGGCAAATTTACTCATTTTTCATCGATTATCAGTACTTTTGTGCCAACAATTAGGATTATTTAAAGATATGATAGGAATTGGACTGAAATGCTTTAACACAAATCGATGCTTTAACACAAATCGATGCTTTAACACAAATCGATGGTCTAATGATTCCACACGAGCACGCGCAATAAATTTAAAAACATGAAAAAAATGAACTGAATCTACTGCAAATCGCTGCAATATACTGAACTATAATGAGATATATTGCAGTAGATTTTTTGAAAAGGGTGCTTTTTGCAGTAGATTTTCTGCTGAATCGTGGCGAAAGATGTAGGAAGACTACCACTTCAGCGCATCATATTCTCCGCCTGCAGATAGGGTGTGCTGTCGAGTTCCACTGCTGGAACTGGCGAATTCCACCGCTGGAACTGGCGAGTTCCACTGCTGGAACTCACGAATTCCACTGCTGGAATTCGCCAGTTCCAGCAGTGGAATTTCCTGGAACTCCTAATCGATGGTTCTTTGTTGACCGCTCTTGCCGAGGAGTAGTACGGCTCGAAGCCAAGCACAAAATGGATGAGAAAGTGTAGATTTTGGGGGTTAATGCAACGGACTGTCGAGGCTTTCTTTAGGGATATACTGGATTTGATGTAAAAATTCGGGGACGAAGCATACGAAAGTGCTCCGTCCCCGAATGATGATTAACTATGGTACAAATAATTACCAAGCAAACTCCCAGGGATTGCCACTTTTAGGCTCTTCGTCCTCGGGAAGAATCAGGTCGTCGTCAAGGCCCGTGGTCTTAACGCTCGTTACAGACCCGGCCAGAATCTGGCTCTTGTGCTGCAACTCTATGACCTCCATCGCGGGTTTCTGATATTCTTGCTTAGGCAAGCGATTAAAATCGATTACTTTCTTTTTCATATCTGTGTCCTCCTTGCTTTACTTGATGATTACCTTTTTACCATTCTGAATATAGACACCCTTCTGTGTGGCCTTGCTGATGCGGCGGCCGTCCAGTGTGTAGGTGGCATTGTCGGTGCTGGCTGCTCTGTCAGTGCCAATGGCAATGATGCCAGTGGTCTCGCCGCCGCCAAAGTCTATGCTGAAGGCGCGGGCCAGACTGGCAGCCTCGCCCTTCAGCTGGAAGTAGGCGCGGAAGCCCTTCATATTGGCGGGCAGTGCCGAGGGGTTCAGCAGCGTATTGTTGGCTGCCAGGAAGAGCACGGCCTTCGTGTCGCCAGCGGGAATGGTCGTTGCGCCCAGCGTGGGGATGAAATCGACGTCGGTCGAGGTGAAGGGCTGTGCATCCTTGCTCACGATGGCTCCCGTGAAGGGTGCTGTGGAGAGGTCGGCGTTGGCAGCGACCTTCACCAGATAGGGCTTGCCTGCCTCGATGCTGGCAGCATTGGCGAAGTTCAGGGTCAGCGTTCCGTCTGCGAACGTTGCGCTGCTGAGTTCCTTCACGGTCCAGCCTTCGGGGATAGCGGTGCTGAACGGAGCAGCAAACGTATTCCACGAACCGGCGGCAAGCGTGCGCGTCAGGGTGACGCGGTCTCATACTCCACCTCCAGCTCCACGTCGAAGGCGGGAGTTGCGGCGAGTGTCCACGTGCCGTCGGGGTTCTTGGTCAGCTCTACGCCCTCGGTGTAGGCGGTCTCCTCAGCGGTGGCGTAGGTGGTCTCGGCATCGGTCAGCGTCGAGTAGTTTGTCACGAGTGCCTGCTGGGCGGCGGTCAGCGCGTCGTAGGCCGTGCGTGCTGCGTCGATGAGGGCCTTGCTCTCAGGAGTGTAGGTCACGGTGCCGATGGCTGTTATCTTGGCGATGACTTCATCGGCTGCCATCTGGTCGAGTTCGGCATCGGTGTAGTATGTCACTTCCAGCTCGACGTCGTATTCGGGCATCGTGCTGAGTGTCCACACCGTACCGTCGGCACTGGGCGTGAGGTCGATGGGGT
>CACZAN010000043.1 GCA_902779165.1 uncultured Bacteroidales bacterium | reverse complement strand
CAAATATAAACCTTTCTTCTCTCGCGAGAGAATAAAGACCTGGTTTTGATAAAAGAACTATGAGAGCTCGCTCTTGATATTCTTTTCTACAAAACAAGGTTTTTCTGAAAGAAGCTGCCGCATGGATCTTTTCTGTGTTTTCTGCGTTTTCTGCGTGCGGTTTAATTCAATCCACGTGATTGTAGAACGTGATAAATTCTTTAATTTTTTAATTCTTTATAACCCCTTAACCACCATTATGACAGATTCATCGAAACGAACCATCAAGAGAGTGATTGACATCATCATCACCATCCTCACCGCGATCATCACCTCGCTTACAACGACGAGCTGCGTTGGGTAACTTATCGTAGTTGAGAGTGGAGAGGGTTCTCAAGTTGAGAGTTGAGAGTGTAGAGTGTAGAGCAGTTTGGGAGTGGAGAGTGCGAGCAAACTCGAGAGCTTAAGCTCTAAACTATCTTAGAACACTCAACTTCGGAACTACTCTAAACTCTAAACACTAAACTCTAAACTAAATTAGAACACTAAACTATCTTAGAACACTAAACTTCTCTTTTCCCTCACGCGCTTAACGTCGGTTGCTTCGGCTATGACAAGCATGCCTTGCACCCTCTGAGCGCTGAGAAACCATCTTTGATGACAGCACTCAGAATAACATTGATAGTGCTGCATTGCAGCGGCACGCGGACGACACAGAGCTACACGTTCCGTCGGTGCAAAGAAGACCACCTCAAGAGAGGGTGGAAGGACATCGGGTACCATTACTATATCACGCGCGACGGCCAGGTGCATGAGGGCCGGCCACTGTGGCAGGAGGGTGCTCACTGCAAGGGCCACAACAAACACTCCATCGGCATCTGCTACGAAGGTGGGCTCGATGCCCTCGGCAATGCCTGCGACACGCGAACCAAGGCGCAGCGTGAATCCATGCGGGCGCTGCTAACCAGGCTTCATGATCAGTTTCCGTCAACCATTATCATGGGACACCGTGACCTGTCGCCGGATCTGGATGGGGATGGACACGTGGAGCCAGAGGAATGGCTGAAGTTTTGCCCTTGTTTTGACGCTCTCTGGGACTATGGCGACCTGGAGCCTGAGGGGCTCCTGGATTGGCCAAGTGATTCGATGGAAAACTGATCATAAAGCCTCCCGACTGCCCTCACGCAATTGCCAACTTCTGCTTCGGCTATGACAAGCATGCCTTGCATCTGTTGATTGCTGAGAAACCATCTTTGCTGGCAACACTCAGTTGCCACCTTTGATGGCACCTCACGAGCTAAACGTCGGTTGCCGCAATTAGAATAAATCTATTTTGCACCCTCTGAGCTCTGAGAAGTCATCTTTGATAGTAACACTCAGTTACTCTCTTTGATGCCACCCTTGTTTTGACGCTCTCTGGGACTATGGCGACCTGGAGCCTGAGGGCCTCTTGACGGGAACAACTGATTGTTGTTGACGTTCAAGAGGGGTGCAGTGCTCGGCTTAAGCAAGGTTCCGCAACAGAGTAAGGTGCCGAAGCGGAAGACGCATAGCGCAAAGGTGGACAGCCTTGATTGGCCTAGTGATTCAATGGAGAGCTAACCTGAGGAACCTATATTCTAGTGACGAGTTGCGCCGATGGTGCGGCTCGTTTTTTTTATTATTTTCTCCAGCAATTGTTTACTCACACCCGTGACAATAGGGTACAACCGATAATTCCAACGTTGATCAAGTGTTTATAATTTATTGTTTATTATTCGTTTTAATTTAATCAATTCATTTGTGCAGAAGATTCTACTACCTCATCGCAGCTCCGGCTGTGCGTAATACCGATAGCCATGTTAATAAATGTTAGGCGGATGGTTTGATGCACCAGGTCCGGCATTTCGCGGTGCTGTCCCGTCACACAAACAATCGTTACATATTAATCATGGTATTTCTGGAACTCCTTCACCAGAGGACACATCTTGATGGCCTCTGGTCTGGTTCCAAACACTAACATTACTTTTTTCATATATCGTATATATTAATTTCTCGTTATAACATTTCGGTTAATCCCCCGAGGATTGACAGAAGTTCCAGCGGAACTTCGATGGAAGATGGAAGAGGGAAGAGGGAAGAAGACTTCGATGTAAGATGGAAGAAGGAAGATGTGGGTTGAGGGTAGAAGGAAGATGGAATATGGAAGATGTGTGGGGGTAGGCCGTGGAGGATGTGATTCTTTGCGCATTTCCCATACACTTCGTCTTACTTCTTACTTGCGGCATCCTCGCCGTCGTTTCCTTCATTGAGTTTCTTGCATCTGTGGACCAGGATCTTCACGAGTTCCTCGCAATCACTGTGGATGGATGTATATTGTTTTTCGTCCAGATAGCCATTGCGGTGCAGGAGCTCAATCCAGCATAATGACTCCCGGGCTTCCTTAAGAGCTATGAAACTTTTACTCTTGAAATCAGCTTTGCTGATAGCATTTGTGGCCTCTGCGTTATTGGCAGCTATGCTTGTGCCTGCACGTAAGAGCTGATTAGAGAGGTTCGCGACAGCAAGAAGCTGAATGGGTATTCTACTGCTTTTCTCCTTCTTACTTCTTGCTTCTTCCCTCTTGCATGCCTGAGCCAGCAGGTAATCATTGAGTTTGATGATTCTGTCGCCGAAGGCCAGGCATTTGTCTTGGATGGAAGAACTAATCTCGCTCATACTTTGCTCGATTGATGGAAGATGTAAGATGGAAGAGGGAAGATGGAAGAGGGAAGATGTGAAGGCGCGGCCAAGGGGTGAGGGCTCAGGGTTAATGATTAATGGTCATCTTCCATGAGAGCCCGACCATATTCAGCGCGTATGTTTTGGAGACTCTAGGCGGCAAAATAATACTACCATCCAGAGAACCCGTTATCACCCAATCTCTTCTGGTCTTTTTCTTTCTGTTCTTTAAGCCAGTTATTCATCTCAATATTGATAGCGTCTGACTGATAGCAAAGATTGTTAGAATTGCGGCTACAAAAGTCTTGATACTTTTCATTCAAATTATCATATATTACATCAGATAGCATTATCGGATTGCCACTGGAGTATGCATCATTCCCTTTTGCTGCCAAATGGCTTGCTTGGTTCACCACATCTCCCATCCATACAACATCATTAATAGTAGAACCTTTGTGGCCTGCCTTAATCATCAACGCACGACCGTAGTCAATACCGATACCTACCTTATAGGTCTTGTAACCTTTCTTTTCAAGCTTATAGTCCAATATCTTAACAAGAGAGTTGGCGGCTGCGGCACAGTCGAAAACGCCATCAACGTCTGACTTTGTGGTTGTATCAAATACCGCCCATACACAATCGCCATTAATATTCACCTCCTTGCAATTGTTTGCACCATTAAATAATGCCACAAGTTCAGATATGAAACTTCTATATATCTTGGCTAATACTGGACGGTTCTGATATTGAGGTAGCTTGCTACTATCACAGATATCCACAAACAATGCTGTGCAATTCACGTAGAACCCATTTGTATGGGTTAGGCTACTGCGGGCAGGGATGGACTCCCTCTCTTCAAACTGCTTATTGTCCGCATTAAGGATATCGTCTATCCTACTCAATGAATCTGCAAAATTATATGCCTTATTAGTTGCTTCCATATAAGAATCTAAGTTAAATCCCACGTAACGTGACCGCCATATATAACAAAGTCAATATCTCTTATTGGGTGATTTTGCACTGCCCAATATCCTTTTTTAACACTTTTCCTATTAGGATTATCTTTTGCAAATCCGTCGTAAACCTGTTTAGACATCAAAATTGGTTCGAACTTAAAGGAACCACTCTTAGCCTCAAATGAATTTATTCTAGCAAAAGAACTTAAACGTAAAGCACCATCATATAGATGGATGGCATTCAACAAATCTTCTTTTGAATACTCCTTGACTTTCTTTTCAGGTGGTTGAATTGTCGGACCTCCAAGAAGGGAAAAAGTTAACCCTTCACCCTCTACATGGTAATACTCATCTATTATTGTTTTGTTGGCATTATCGCAAAGACGAGATGCAAAGTTTGCAGGATATCCAATCCATACAAGTCCCTTATTATCATCGTTTTCTTCACCTTTCTTCTTTATACCAACTTTCATCACATTTATTTTACCATATTCAATACCTATTCCGCACTTAAATTCAATATTTGAAAACTTATCATTGATATGCAGTGCCGCCTGATATATTGTCATTGCACAATCAACAGCTTTAGTATAACACCCATCAGGAGGAAAGACAACCATTACCCTATCTCCTATTATATTGCGTACAAAACCACCCTCCTCTTGAGCTGCAAGAAGTACACAATGTGTAAAAACAGAGTAAATCTTAGCCATAGTGCGAATCTGATGCTCCTTTGTAAGTGCTACAGAGTTGCGAATATCCACAAAGAGCACACAGGTATATAGTTCAACACCCTTTTTATTCTCCCCGTCGCCATAAGTAAGGTTATTATCGGAATCTAACCCGGGTACATAATCTTTTTGATAGAATGTAAATGACGTAGTTCGCCAATCCTCTATCACCTTGTCAATAGTCTCAAAGAATGATTTCTTACTCATAGTGCTATGGAAGAAAGAAAGCCAATGCTGCCTCCAATGGAATAAAGACAAACAAACAATTCATTGCTTGCAAACCCTTCTTCAAGTTCTCAAACTTTGCATCACAAATGCTTGAATTGATATATATCTGAGAATAAAGGTCATGCTTATATCGTTCTTTTGTATCATTGTCTGCTTGTGACTCAAATTCATCAAACGGCATTCCCGCTATTGTTTGAAAATGAAGTAGGGATTTGCCCTCCAGGCTAGGATTCTTTTTCAAAAAATCATTTGTTATCGTCTTCGGAGTTAATGCCTTTATCAAAAAATATATCATTCGCCCCACAAAGATACTTATTATTATCAAACCAATAAAAAGAAGTAATTTCCGACAATCTACGCAATATGCATCGTTATGTTTTAGAAAGGCGTAAAAAGGATGTATCAGAACAGTACGTGCCTTAAAGAACATACAAGATGAAAAGACAACTGTTATGCAAGCTCCGATAAAAGCCAGCATAATATAAACCTTTTGATCACAATTCTCAATCCACTTATTTACACGATCTAGTCTTGCACTAAGTTGATCAATAGAATTAGGCATTACATCTTTCATCTCACAACTAGGTTGTTTATTGTCGTTAGAATCCACTTTATTAGTCATCATCCCATGCAAATTTGATTTTCTGTTCATCAACGTCCATACAATAATGCTAATGGATATAGCGAAAAATGCGAAGGTGCATTTTTTTAAAAGCCAATGATAATTCACAATCTTATGATTATATTGATCTATCAAAGGTTGTGGGCATGTGAAAATAAGTAAGCATCCCCCCCTTTTGGCACATTAGCTCACAAAGTTGTTCGAATAAGCGACATAGTCGAGCGAGCCCGAGCACATCTTGGGGACCTTTGGTGAAGGGGGACCTTTGGTTAAGCATTCTCAAGACTCGCAAGCTCGAATGAGCGACCGAGGTCGAGCGAAGGATTAAAGATGAAGGATGAAGGAGTCCTTTAGCAAAGGACTTCCGAATCTAGTTCTTTTGAACTTACTGGATTTTATATTCTATAGACCACTTTGATTCTCGGGGGATTTTTCCCGATGGTGGAAAGTAGTTTGGAATAGAGGAACTACAAGAAATCTATCGAATCTTTGACTTCCAATTCTGAGAGACTAAAGTCTCGAACATTGCGAGTAATGATACCGATGATATCTGGCTGTGATTTTGCAGCAAAGTACTGAACTGCATCTTCGAAGTCTTTCCATCCTGACATTAACGCATCGTGAATAATGAGACCATCGACAGGAATCGTGACCAACAATCCACTAAGCTGCGTTAAGCAGGAGATGCGTTCTTCACGTGAAAGGTACTTGCGAAGAGAATAATAGATATTCGTATATGACAACGCACAAAAGTGAAGCATTATCTCGCCACGTTCTGCAGCATCAATGACTGCACATGCCGCATCAGCATCTTCACGGTCTAACAACATGTCTATGATGACATTGGTGTCTATCAGATAGTGCTTCATCACAACTCAATAACGATTTGCCAGTTCTGCCTTATAGTCGAAATCCTTTGGCGCATGTGCAATTCCACGGAGGCGTTGCGAAAGGCCTCGTTCTGCACTCCTTCCTTCCATCTGAGCTGCCAACTGCAGCAAGATGACTTCAAGCTGTTGTTGCATCCATGAGGCTATTTCATGGTTGTCAACAAAAGCTGGCCTTACACGATCTATTAATGTATCTTTGACTGTGATTTTATATGTACACATGACTATGGGTTTCATTAATTTCGCCGTAAAGATAGGGAGTTTCTGTTGAATCTCCAAATTTTCGGCCGTTTTTCTTTTGATGGTCGTTCTGCGAACTCATCAATTAGATTATGTCACGCAGATCTCGCGGATATTCGCAGAATCATTCTTCCATGAACTGAGAGGTTTCATTGAGTAGGGAAAAGGGAGATTAGTCGCGCTTGAAGATGTCGCGGGTGTAGACTAAATGAATTGATAATTGATAATTGATAATTGATAATCAATCTCGCTCAAAAATATCCCTTGTATATACTTTCGTTCTCACATCGTCGAGGCAGGAGTCGTAGCGGTTGGCGATGATGGCTCGGCTCTCGGCCTTGAACTTGGCGAGGTCGTTGACGACCAGGCTGCCGAAGAAGGTCTCGCCGTCTCTCAGGGTGGGCTCGTAGATGATGACCTCGGCGCCCTTGGCTTTGATGCGCTTCATGATGCCCTGGATGGCGCTCTGGCGGAAGTTGTCGGAGTTGGACTTCATGGTGAGGCGGTAGACGCCGATGACGCAGCGCTGTTCGCGCTGGGCGTCCCACTGGCTGCTGGCTTCGTAGTAGCCGGCCTTGCGGAGTACCTGCTCGGCGATGAAGTCCTTGCGGGTGCGGTTGCTCTCCACGATAGCGGTCATCATGCTCTGGGGCACGTCCTCGTAGTTGGCGAGGAGCTGCTTGGTGTCCTTGGGGAGGCAGTAACCTCCGTAGCCAAAGGAGGGGTTGTTGTAGTGGGTGCCGATGCGGGGGTCGAGACCGATGCCGTCGATGATGGCTTGTGTGTCCAAGCCTTTCATCTCTGCATAAGTATCGAGCTCATTGAAGTAGCTGACGCGCAGGGCGAGGTAGGTGTTGGCGAAGAGTTTCACGGCCTCGGCCTCTTTCATTCCGACGAAGAGCGTGGGTACATCTTCCTTGATGGCGGCCTGCTGCAGCAGACGGGCGAACTGGTGGGCTTTCTCGGTGAGCCACTGGATATCGGTCAGGGCCTTGATGGCCTCGTTCTCCTCCTGGTATTCCTCGCCGTCCATCATCTTGGGGATGCCGACGATGATGCGGGAGGGGTAGAGGTTGTCGTAGAGGGCCTTGCTCTCGCGGAGGAACTCGGGCGAGAAGAGGAGGTTGAAGCGGGTGGCACCTTTTTGGTGGTATTTGAGGTAGAGGCTGCGTGTGTAGCCCACGGGGATGGTGCTCTTGATGACCATCACGGCATTGGGGTTGACGTTGAGGACGGCATCGATGACTTCTTCGACGTGTGTGGTGTCGAAGAAGTTCTTCTGCGGGTCGTAGTTGGTGGGAGCGGCGATGATGACAAAGTCGGCATCCCGGTAGCCTGCCTCCTGGTCGAGGGTGGCCTTGAGGTTGAGGGTTTTGTGGGCCAGGTAGTCCTCGATGTAGTCGTCCTGGATGGGGGACTTCCTGTTATTGACCATGTCGACGCGGCTGGGAACGACGTCCACAGCGGTGACGACGTTGTGCTGGGCGAGTAAGGTGGCAATGGACATGCCGACGTAGCCGGTGCCGGCGACTGAAATTTTCATAATTGAAGATTGAGAATTGAAAATGGAAAATGGAAAGATTGAAAAGGGGGAAGCGGAGGAGGGGGGAGGGACCGGCGGCGGAACCGCCGGGCACAGGGCCGGAGAGGGGGAAGTGGGGAGGAGGAGGGGGAACGGAGCCAGAGGGGAGGAGGGGTTGCCATAAAATGGCAACATACTGGACGAAAAGGGAGGGAGGGGAGATCAGCGGACAAACCGCCGGAAACAGGGCCGGAGAGAGGGAAGCGGGGAGGAGGAGGGGGGAACGGAGCCAGAGGGGAGCCGGGGAGGGAGCCGGGGAAGCGGAGGAGGCGGGGGAGCCGGCGGACAGACCGCCGGAAACAGGGCCGAAGGGGGGAGATTAGAGGCGGACTTTTTTGGAGATGAGGGTGACGAACTGGCGGAGTTGGGGGGACTTGGGTTGCTTAGTGCGGATGTAGTCCTTGGCCAGGTCGCGGTATTGGGGGTCTCCGGTGGAGATCTTCAGGGCTATCCAGAGGTAGGTGCGTGTGTCGGTGGCGGCTTTGGCGGGTCCTTTGGCGTTGATGGCCTCGAGTTGGGCGAGGGCACGCTGCTGGAGTTCTTTCTCGCCCTTGGCGTCCTGACAGAGGTGGGCGCAGATAAGCATGAGGGCAGTGAAATGGGCCTCGGCGGAGGGGTTCTGAATCTCGTAGTCGCGGTAGCGGTAGAGAGTGGTGAGCAGCTCGGCGTGGCGGCGATAGAGGGAGAGGTCGGAGGAGGGGGGGAAACCGGCGGCGGAACCGCCGGACACAGGGCCATTAAGGGGGAAGGAGCCGGAGGGGGAGGCGGGGGAACCGGCGGAAACAGGGCTGGAGGGGGAGGAGCCGGAGGGGGAGGCGGGGGAACCGGCGGCGGAACCGCCGGGCACAGGGCCATTAAGGGGGGAGGAGCCGGAGGGGGAGGCGGGGGAACCGGCGGCGAAACCGCCGGACACAGGGCCATTAAGGGGGGAGGAGCCGGAGGGGGAGGCGGGGGAACCGGCGGACAAACCGCCGGACACACTACTAAGGGGGGAGGAGCCAGAGGGGGAGGGACCTGAGGGGGAAGCGGAGAAGGCGGAGGAAGCGGAGGAGGCGGGGGAGCCGGCGGGGGAACCGCCGGACACACTACTAAGGGGGGCGGAGCCAGAGGGGGGGACAGGAGAAGAGGAGGAGGGACGGCGGTGGGCGCGCTCGGCTTTTTCGAGGGCGGCGGCGCGGGCGGTGAGGATGTCGAGGAGGGAGTCCTGGGTGTAGCGGATGAAGTCGGCGCGGAGGGCGCTGGCATCGGAGGGGTTGAGGGGGACTACCTCCTTGGCACTGACATTCTTGCGGTGGATGTCGATCTGCCCGTGGACCATGGGGATGGCGAGGCGGAGGTCGAGTTTGCCGTTGACGAGCTTGATGCTGACGACGGTGGCCTCATAGCCTTTGTAGGGTCCGCTGATGATCTTTACTTTGTCGAGGGCTTTGACGCCCTCGAGGGAGGGGCTGAGCTCGAAGCGCTCGCGGTAGTCAAGGCAAGCCTGGAAGAACTCCCGCATGACGGCATCGCGTACGAGAGCCTGATGACCGGTGGGGTCGAGGTATCGGCGGAGGCGAATGAAGGAGTCGAGGTTTTCCTTGGAGTAGACGAGGTCTCGGATGTCTTTGTCGGTGGCCTTAAGGAAGACGAAGCGGCGGAACTCCACGTGGGCATCTGCCTTGACGGTGGTCTTCTGCTGCTCAGCATCGGAGGTTTCGCGTGTGTCACGTATTCGGCCTCTAAGAAAATCGTAGGGATAGAAGGTCTGGATAACGGGCAGTCCGTCGCGCAAGCGCATGGCGTTGACATTGGAGAACCATTTCTGAAAGCGTGCCATCTCCAGATGTGTCATGACATGCCACTGGGGAAGGTGTGCCTCAGCAGGAACCGTGGTGGGTGCTGAAAGGGTGGTGCTCGTTGTGTTCATTTACGACAAGGCCTTGTCCTTGCAGATTGATATCGCTTGGACTAAACTACTGAAAGTGAAAGACTTTCAGCCTTCTTACGGTCTCCGAAATTTGTATGACGCCTGAGGATGATGCATTGTCGCCCTCTGTCAGTGGACTTCTGGACCTATTTTTATTGCATTCTCGAGCCCTCGAAATAGGGGTCCCGATAAAGTGTTCACTAAATGCGGTGCAAAGGTACGAAATATTATTACGATAAAACGATGCGAGCCGTTAAGAAATCTTAAAATCAATAAAAAAGGTCATAAATTCCCCTAACAAAGAGGATAAATCGGTGGATTATATGTAAATTTGCAGTAAACATTACAAGAAACTACAAAATACAAAAAAAAGGAACACTATGGAACCTCTTTTGATCTCCAGCAAACAAAACCCGCGCATCAAAGCGCTGCTGGCGCTGCAACAGAAGTCTTCGGAACGTCGTCGTAGCGGTCTCTTCGTGGTGGAGGGGCAACGCGAACTCGGACATTGTATAGCGGCGGGGTACGAGGTGGTGGAATGGTATGTGTGCAGCAGTTTGTTGGGGGCTGCGGGAGAGCGGTTGCTGAGTGAGGCTAAGGCGGCAACGGCCTATGAGCTCTCCCCCACCCTATATGAGCATATTGCGTATCGCGGGAGCACGGAGGGTGTGGTGGCGGTTGTAAAGGAGAGGCCCCTGGATCTCAATGACTTACAAATGAGAGAAGCGCCACTCATCGTGGTGTTGGAAAGTGTGGAGAAGCCTGGGAATTTAGGTGCCATTCTGCGTTCGGCGGATGCGGCTGGGGCGGATGCTGTGGTGGTGTGTGACCCCCTCACAGATTTGTATAACCCGAACCTCATCCGCAGCTCCATCGGGGCTCGTTTCACGGTGCCCACGGTGGCGTGTACGTCGGAAGAGTGTATTGCCTTTTTGCAGGAGCGTGGCATCCAGATTCTCACGGCGCAGCTGCAGGACTCGCATCCGTATTATGATGTGGACATGCGGGTGGGTACGGCGATCGTCATGGGCACGGAGTCGACGGGGCTTACGGAGCAGTGGCGGCGTGCGGCGACGGCGCACATTCGGATACCGATGCTGGGGCGGCTGGACTCACTGAATGTTAGTGTGTCGTCGGCGATATTGGTGTACGAGGCGGTGAGACAGAGGAGGGGAATTGAGAATTGATAATTGATAATTGATAATTGATTCAAGTTTCGGAAGTGATGCCATAGGCATCTGACAATGGTTCTTCAGGTATGAAGCGACCAAGGTCGAGCGGCCAGCCGTTTCAATGGCTGGTAATGAGGATGTTAACGGATAGCGTGCCGTAGGTACGCGACAGGGCGTTCTTCAAGCGTGAAGCGTCGCAGAGCGCCGAGCGGAAACGGCTGGCTACCATTGTCACGCCCCGCTGGGGCTTTGTATTACAGCTGGTTAGCATACTAGCGAAACTTGAGTAATTGATAATTGATAATTGAGAATTGATAATTGATAATTCTTGAAGGGTCAAGCGAGCAAGGTCAAGCGCACAATTCAAAATTATTCAAGGGAGAAACGGCGGGGAAACCGCCGTGCACAGAACCCAGGAAGGGGGGAGAATACCTCTGTTAAGGGTTTAGGGGTTGCCATCAAATGGCAACATAATGGACGGGACGGCGGCGGAGAGAGGAGGACACAGGGGCGGAGAGAGGAGGACACAGGGGCGGAGAGAGGAGGAGAGGTTAACCTTCTATTTCTGAGAGTTCGAGCCAGCGCATTTCTTTGTCGGACAGTTCTTCGGCGAGGCGGGGGAGGCGGCGGCTTTTCTCGGTGAGCTCTGCGACGGAGAGGGTGCCGCTGCAGAGGGCGGTCTCGAGGGCAGCGATTTCGGCTTCGAGGGCAGCGATTTCGGCTTCGAGGGCTTCCATTTCGCGCTTTTCCTTGTAGGTGAGGCGGCGGTGGGGGGAGGGAGAACCGGCGGCGGAACCGCCGGGCACGGGACCTGCGGGGGAGGAGGACGGGGTTGAGGGGGGTGAGGGTTTAAGGGGTTTGAGGGGCTTAAGGGGGCGGGAGGAGGAGGGGGAGGAGGCGCGCTGGTATTCGCGGAATTGAGAGTAGTTGCCGGGGAAGTCCTGGATGTTGCCATCGCCGTGGAAGACGAGGAGGTGGTCGACGACTTTGTCCATAAAATATCGGTCGTGGCTGATGACGATGACGCAGCCACGGAAGGTAGCGAGGTAGTCCTCAAGGATGTTGAGGGTGGCGATATCGAGGTCGTTGGTGGGCTCATCGAGGATGAGGAAGTTGGGGTTCTGCATGAGGACCATGCAGAGCTGGAGGCGCCTGCGCTCGCCGCCGGAGAGCTTGTAGATGTAGTTCTGCTGCTGGAGGGGTGTGAAGAGGAAATGCTGGAGGAACTGCATAGCGGAGAGCTGGCGGCCGCCGCCGAGATCCACATATTCCGCGATGCTGCGCACGGCGTCGATGACGCGGGCACGGGGGGAGATGGAGGGGATGGAGGGGAAAGTGGAGGAAACGGGACCAGAAGGGGAGGGGTTGCCATAGAATGGCAACATAATGGACGAAGAGGGGGCGGGAGAACCGGCGGCGGAACCGCCGGGCACAGGGCCGGAGGAGGGGGAAGCGGAGGGGGCGGAGCCAGAGGGGGAGACAGGGGAGGGAGCGGGGGAGGCGGGGGAGGAAGGAACTGCCATGAATGGCAACGCACTGGACGAAGAGGGGAAGGCGGGAGAACCGGCGGCGGAACCGCCGGGCACAGGGCCAGAGGAGGGGGAAGCGGAGGGGGAACCGGAGGAGGCAGAGGAGGGAGAAGTTGCCATAAATGGCAACGCACTGGACGAAGAGGGGGAGGGGGAACCGGCGGCGGAACCGCCGGGCACAGGGCCGGAGGAGGGGGAAGCGGAGGGGGAGGCGGAGGGGGCGGAGCCAGAGGGGGAGACAGGGGAGGGAGCGGGGGAGGCGGAGGAGGGAGAAGTTGCCATAAATGGCAACATACTGGACGAAGAGGGGACGGGGGAACCGGCGGACAAACCGCCGGAAACAGGGCCGGAGGAGGGGAAAGCGGAGGGGGCGGAGCCAGAGGGGAAGGAGGGGGAGGGGGCGGGGGAAGAGGGGGGAAGGAGGAGGTCTTCTTGGGAGAAGTAGCCGAAGCGGACGGTGTCGCCGATGACGAAACGGCCGCTATCTGGTTTTACGATACCGAGGAGCATTTTGATGAAGGTGGACTTGCCGGTGCCGTTGGCTCCGACGATGCCCATCTTCTCATAGCGGGAGAAGTTATAGTAAAAATCTTTCAGAATCACTCGCTCCGTGGAACTGGGGTCATCCTCGCGTGGTGGGAAGGTCTTGGAGACGTATTCTGCCTCGAATATCTTGGAACCGATATAGGCGCTGTTAAGTTGTAGGGATACGTTCTGTTCCGTGGGGTGCTGTCGTACTTTTCGTTCAAGGTCTTCGAAGGCTTCCTCGCGGTAGCGGGCCTTGTGGCTGCGTGCCTGTGGGGTGCTGCGCATCCATTCCAGTTCCCTCCTATATAAATTACTCGCGCGCGCGAGTTCGGCATTGGTGACATTGATGCGTTCCTGTCGTTTCTCGAGGTAATAGGCGTAGTTGCCGCGATAGGTGTATAGCTTCTGGTCCTCGAGTTCCAGGATAACCGAACACACCCGGTCGAGGAAGTAGCGGTCGTGGGTGACCATGAGCAGCGTTATCCGTGAGCGTGAGAGGTAGTTCTCCAACCATTCTATCATCTTGAGGTCGAGGTGGTTGGTGGGTTCATCGAGGATGAGGAGGTCTGGCTCCTGACAGAGGACATTGGCCAGTGCCACGCGCTTGAGTTGCCCTCCTGATAGGTGGCTTATGGGCTGGTCGTGGTCGGTGATATGGAGCTTGGTGAGGTATTCCTTGATGCGTCTGGGTTCCTCGCTACAATGCCACAGACAGGCTTCCATGACCGTCATCTCCTTTGGGAAGGAAGGTGCCTGTTCGAGGTATGCCACGCGCAGGTCTCGGCGGAACACCACGGTTCCCGCCTCGGGTTCTTCCTTGCCCGCGATGATGTTGAGGAGCGAGGTCTTCCCCACCCCATTGCGGGCGATGAGTCCTATACGCTGACCTTCGGCAATTCCGAAGCTGATATCGTGGAAAAGTTCCTTGTCGCCGACGGCAAAACGCAGTCCTTCGACTTGCAAATAGGGGTTCACTGCTGCCATAATTCACTTTTTTCGGTGCAAAAGTAAAGAAAAAGTGCGAGAAAATTTGCAGAATGGTGAAAAAACCGTACCTTTGCACGCGAATTTATGACGGAAGACCCTATTTTGGCGCTTTTCCGTGTGTTGTTAAAGCCACGAAATTCATTTCTCACAAGAATCATATTCATGAAGGTATCTTCGTTACCTTTTAATACATATCGAAAAACTCTATGCACACTAAAAGTGAACTCGAGAATCTGACGGACGAACAGTTGGTCGTTCTCGCTAAATCATTGAACATCCCCGTATCGTCAAGTACAGAAAAGATAGATCTCATCTACGGCATCATCGGTGCCGAGAGTGAGCAGCCGGCTGTTGTACCGGCAGAGAAGCCCAAGAAGCGCGGTCGTAAGTCCAAGGCCGAGAAGGAAGCCGAAGCCGCAGAGAGTCAGTCCGCAACAGAGAACTCCAAGCAGAGCAAGCGCACGAGCAAAAAGGCTAAGGAAGTGCCTGCCGAGGCCCCCGAAGCTGCTGCTGAAGACAGTAAGCCAGCCGAGGAGCCCATTGCCGAAGTGCCCACAGTTGCTGAAGAAACATCTGAGGCCCCTGTTGCCGCTGAGAAGCCCAAGAAACGGGGTCGTAAGACCAAGGCCGAGAAGGAAGCCGAGGCTGCTGCCGCCGCTGCAGAACAGCCCACGCTCTTCAGTGAGGAAGACGTTGCGCCGGAGGAGGTTTCTGCCGAGGTGGAACAGCCCGAGATGGCCGACATGCCTTATGCCGACACTCCCTCTGAGGTAGGCTATCCGCAGGTTAACGGTATGCCCTCTCCGGAGGAGGTGGAAGCCTTCTTCAACGCCAACGAGCCCGATTTCGTCATCCTGCAGTCTGTGCCAGAGATTCCTGATTATGAGACTGGTTACGAGCCTATGGCCGTAGCAGCCCCTCCCTCTTTCATCCAGGATCTCTCCAGTATCCGCGATGCCAATGGTGAACACACTGCCCTACCCTCTCCCGCTGTTCAGTCACAGCCCGAAGCCCGTTATGACTTCGGTGATCTGGTGAAGTGTGAGGGTGTGCTGGAGACCACTCCCGATGGTTTCGGTTTCCTGCGCAGCTCGGACTACAACTACCTTGCCAGCCCTGATGACGTGTATGTCAGCCAGCAGCAGATCAAGCAGTTCGGTCTGAAGACCGGTGATGTGGTGGAAGGCAGCGTTCGTCCTCCCCGTGAGGGCGAGAAATACTTCCCCTTGATCAGTATCGACAGTGTGAATGGTGTGGATCCCGCCCGGATCCGTGACCGTCAGTCCTTTGAGCACCTCACCCCGCTATTCCCCGATGAGAAGTTCCAACTCTGCCGCGGCTACAGCGACTCCACCAGCGTACGTGTCGTGGACCTCTTCGCCCCTATCGGTAAGGGTCAGCGTGCCCTCATCGTGGCCCAGCCCAAGACCGGTAAGACCCTGCTGATGAAAGATATCGCCAATGCCATTGCCGCCAACCACCCCGAGGCCTACCTGATGATGCTGCTCATCGACGAGCGTCCGGAGGAGGTCACGGATATGGCCCGCACCGTCAATGCGGAGGTCATTGCCTCGACCTTTGACGAGCCTGCAGAGCGCCACGTGAAGATTGCCGGCATCGTGCTGGAGAAGGCAAAGCGCATGGTGGAATGCGGTCATGATGTGGTCATCTTCCTCGACAGCATCACCCGTCTGGCCCGTGCGTACAATACCGTGGCTCCTGCCAGCGGCAAGATTCTCTCCGGTGGTGTGGATGCCCAGGCGCTGCACAAGCCCAAGCGTTTCTTCGGTGCAGCCCGTAATATCGAAGGTGGCGGCTCGCTGACCATCATTGCTACAGCCCTCATCGATACCGGCAGTAAGATGGATGAAGTCATCTTCGAGGAGTTCAAGGGTACGGGAAATATGGAGCTTCAGCTGGACCGTATGCTCTCGAACAAACGCATCTTCCCTGCTGTGAATATCATCGCCAGCAGCACCCGTCGCGACGATCTGCTGCATGACAAGACCACGCTGGACCGCATGTGGATCCTGCGTAAGTTCCTCTCAGACATGACTCCTCTGGAAGCCATGACGGAACTGAAGAAACGACTGGAAGATACGAAGACCAACGAGGAGTTCCTCATCTCCATGAACTCGTAGGAGGTTGGTATAGAGCAGAAAGGGCGAGGAAGCCCCCATGTTCAGCGCCGCTCGAGCAGCACCACGTTTTCCACGTGCTGCGTATGCGGGAACATATCGACAGGTTGAATACGCGTGACCTTGTAGTCTGCATCGAGCAGCGCAAGGTCACGTGCTTGTGTTGCGGGGTTGCAGCTGACGTAGACGATGCGGCTGGGGGCAGCTTTCAGGATGACATTGATGACATCAGCGTGCATGCCTGCGCGCGGGGGATCGGTGATGATGATATCCGGGCGGCCGTGCTGAGCGATGAAGTCCTCAGTGAGGATATCCTTCATGTCCCCCGCGAAGAACTTGGTGTTGGTGATGCCATTGATGCGGCTGTTGACCTTTGCGTCCTCGATGGCCTCGGGGACGTATTCAATACCTATCACCTCACGGGCCTGGCGGGCGACGAAGTTGGCGATGGTGCCGGTGCCGGTGTAGAGGTCATAGATGAGGGGGAAGGGGGAACCGGCGGAAACAGGACCGGAGGGGGAACCGGCGGGGGAACCGCCGGGCACACTACCGAAGGAGGGGGAAGCGGAGGGGGAGGTGGGGGAACCGGCGGGGGAACCGCCGGGCACACTACAGAAGGAGGGGGAAGCGGAGGGGGAGGTGGGGGAACCGGCGGCGAAACCGCCGGGCACACTACCGAAGGAGGGGGAGAGGGCGAAGGTGCGGGCGACGTTGTAGAGTTCGAGGGCTTGGTCGGTGTTTGTTTGGTAGAAGGATTTGGGTCCGACCTTGAAGCGGAGGTCCTCCATTTGGAGGAAGATGTGGTCTTCGCCGCGGAATACGTTGACGGGGAGGTCACCGAAGGTGTCGTTCCATTTCTGGTTGTCGACATAGAGGAGGGAGGTGATTTCAGGGAAGTTGTCGGCAACGGCCTTGAGGAGGTCTTGTGCCTGTCGGTGTTCTTCCTCGGTCATCATGCAGAACTGGATGAGGAGCATCAGTCCTCCCATATTGGAGGTACGTATCATCATGCCGCGCAGGAGTCCTGTGTGCTCGCGCTGGTCGTAGAATGTGAGGCCGCGGTCGTAGGCATAATCCCGTATGAACAGTCTGATGCGGTCGTTGACGGGTTCCATGAGGTGGCATTCCTCGATGGGCAGTATCTTATCGAAGGATCCCGTTGTATGGAATCCCACGCTCTCCTGATGCTCG
This sequence comes from uncultured Bacteroidales bacterium, assembly GCA_902779165.1. GTDB lineage: Bacteria > Bacteroidota > Bacteroidia > Bacteroidales > Bacteroidaceae > Physcousia. The sequence goes on along the minus strand of CACZAN010000043.1, from coordinate 16,776 downwards.
AACTGCTCGCCACTGCGTATCTGTTCCTTCGTCAGCCAGCGTCGGTTGCAGAATCCGAATTCCAGTTTGTTGCGATATTCCTGTATCTTCTTTGACCCGAGTATGGGGCTGCAGGGCGGCAGTTCCACCTTGCCAATGCGTGTGAGTGCATCCATCACCTGTTTCTGCTTGGCCTGTAGCTGGAGCTCGTAGGGCAACATCTGCCACTTACATCCCCCGCAAACCCCGAAATGGGGACAGAAAGGTTCGAGTCGGTCCTTGGAGGGCTGTAGGATTCTTACGGCCTCTGCCTCGGCATAGCTATGTTTTTTCTTTGTCAGCTGTAGGTCTACGATGTCTCCCGGTATCACAAACGGTACGAATACCACGAGGTCATCGATTCTCACGAGTGCCTTCCCCTCAGCAGCCACATCGGTGATTTCGACGGCGGAGAGGAGGGGTAGTTCTTTGCGTTTTCTGCTCATAGTGTTTTTCTTATACTTCGCGTATTCTCTGGCCCATGCGTGCCTCTACCACATTGACGACGTAGTCAGCGAGTTTCTCGCATTCGCTGACGAGGTCCATGTATATGGTTCCCACGGCATAGGTGTACTCGTGGTTGTTGACATCCACGATGTTCTGCTGCTTCAGTTGGTTGCGGTAGTTGTTGATCTCGTTCTCGGTGTTGATGGTGCGGTTGATATCGAAGGACTCTTTGCGGCCCGCCATCAGCTTGTTCATGAGTGTCAAGGCATTGTTGGTGAGTTCCATCATCTGGTGGAGGTGGTTGTACTGTGCCTCGTTGAAATGATCCTCCTTGCCCTGGTATTTGCGGCTGATGGTGCGCGCCATGTTGAAGCAGCTGTCGCCGATGCTCTCGAGTTCGGAAATCTCGCGGAGCATTGCACGGATTTTGGCTTTGGTATCGTCGGAGAGGTGTGCATCGCTGACCTGATCGAGGTAGTTGGCAATCTCCAGCTCCAGGCTGTCGGATATGCTCTCGTACTTCTCGATACGTGTGAAGAGCCTGTTGAACTCCGCCTCCTGATTTCCTTTCTTCTTTCCTGTTGCCGATGCGGAAAGCATCAGCAGTTCGCGCACCATGGCGAACATACGCTGCATGCGGTCTGAGAATCCCTGAATCTCCTTCTGTGCCTCGAGCACTGACAGTTCTGGTGTTTTCATGAAGCCAGCGGTGATGAAATGCAGTCGGAAGTCCTCCTCCTCATCGATCTTCTTCGGCTTGATGATCCAGCATACGAGTTTCTCTATTTGGGGTATGAACCAAATGAGGATGAAGGTGTTGACCACATTGAAGCAGGTGTGGAAGGTAGCGAGTACGAAGTTCAGTTTGCCCGCATTGAGCACGAAGGCATCTACGCCAGCGCTCTCCTTGGTCATCGTCACATCGTAACCCACGATGCCACAAACCGCATCCACGAAGGGGCGAAATACGAAGAGCATCCATAAGACGCCGAAGAAGTTAAAGAACATGTGGGAGAGGGCAGCCCGTCGTGCCTGGGTGTTGGCGGAGAGGGCTGCGAGGTTGGAGGTGATGGTGGTACCGATGTTCTCACCCATGACCAGTGCAATACCCTGATAGATGGGGAGTGCTCCGCTGGAGCAGAGTATCATCGTGATGGCCATGACAGCGGCAGAAGACTGTACGCAGAATGTCAGTATGCCGCCCAGCAGGAGGAACATCAGTGTCGTGGAGAACGACGTGGGATCGAAGGAAGAGAAGAAATCCAGTACGGCCTGGTTCTCGCCCAGGTGCATCTCCATGCCCGTAGCTCGCAGGGTTCCTAATCCCAGCAGGAGGAAGGACATGCCGAAGAGGAAGTCACCGATGTAGCGGTGTTTCTTCATGTATATGAGGATGATACCTACGAGGAATGCAGGATACACTGCGCTGGTGATGTCGAAGGACATACCTGCAGACATGATCCATGCGGTGAGTGTCGTACCGATATTTGCTCCCATGATGACCGATATGGCCTGTGCGAGTGTCAGTAGTCCTGCATTCACGAAGGACACGGTCATGACGGTGGTTGCCGTGGAAGACTGTACGGCGGCGGTGACGAACATACCCGTCAGCACCCCTGTGAACCGGTTTGTTGTCATGGCACCGAGGATGTGGCGCAGTTGCGGTCCCGCCATTTTCTGTAGGGCTTCGCTCATGGATTTCATACCGAACATGAGGAGTGCCAGGGAGCCGAGAAGTTTGAAGATTACCATGTAGGACATCTTGGTAAAGTGTTAAATGAGTTTTTAGTACGTATTTGCGCTGCAAAAATACGTAAAAATGGCGCGTATACAAAATAAAATAAGTATTATTACGCTGAAATGAGCAAAAAAATGAAATATTTGTCCTCAAAGAGCGATTGTTTCAAATATTCGTTGTACCTTTGCAGGAAATATCACTCAAGAATATCAATTATGGCAACTGTCAACAAAGCAATCCTCCTCGGATATGTGGGCAAAGACCCCGATGTGCGATATGTGGACCAAGGTGTCTGTGTGGCTCAGGTGCGTCTGGCCACTACCGAGCGCGGCTACACGCTGCAGAACGGAACTGAGGTTCCCGAGCGTACGGAATGGCACAACGTCATCTTCTGGCGTAAGCTGGGCGAGACGGTAGAGAAGTATGTTCACAAAGGCGACCTCATCTATGTGGAAGGCAAGATTCAGTCGCGTTCCTACGATGACCGTCAGGGCATCACCCGCTATATCACGGAGATCTGGGCTGATGATTTGAAGTTGTTTACGCCGAAAGGGGAGAAAGTTGAGAATTGAAATATTGAGAATTGAGAATTGAAATATTGAAATATTGAAATATTGAGAATTGAGAATTGAAATATAGATACGTTGAATAGCTAAAATGGATTATCACCTATCGGCTGTTGCCGATTTATTTTCTGGAATCACCCCACTCTCCCCCAGCCTTGGTGCCTATGTTGCTCTGGCGTTGGGATTATTGTTATTACTCTGTTCTGCCTTTGTCAGCGGCAGCGAGATAGCTTTTTTCTCGCTGAGTCCGGCCGATATGAATGAGTTGGAAGAAGAGCGCACGAGCACCGACCGCCGTGTTCTGCAGCTGTTGAAGGACTCGGAACGGCTGTTGGCCACCATCCTCTGTTCCAACAACTTCGTGAACGTAGCCATCATCATGCTACTTACGTTCTTCTTTCATCAGACCATCTCCTTCGGAACAAATACCATGCTGGAGTTTGTGCTGATGACCGTGGTGCTGACGTTCCTGTTGCTGCTCTTCGGTGAGATCATGCCCAAGATTGCCTCAGCCCAGAACCCGCTTCGCATGGCCCGTTTCTGTGCTCCCGCTTATGGTGTGCTGATTAAGGTATGGTGGCCCGTCAGCAGCCTGCTGATGAAGAGCACGAAGCTCACCAGCCGTCTGGAGATGACCCCTCAACAGCTTTCTGTCGACGATTTGGAACAGGCCCTGGAGCTCACCGATAAGAAAGATATCGCCGATGAACAACAGATGCTGAAAGGTATCATCCGCTTTGGTGGAGAGATGGCGCGTGAGGTGATGACACCACGCGTGGACATTGTAGGTCTGGACGTGAAGACTCCCTTCCCAGAGGTTATTAAATGCATTGTTGAGAACAATTACTCCCGAATCCCCGTCTATGCAGACAACGAGGACAACATCCGCGGCATCCTCTATATCAAGGACTTACTTCCCCACCTAAATAAGCCCGCCAACTTCCGTTGGCAGACTTTAGTACGTCAGGCCACCTTCGTGCCCGAAACGAAGATGATCGACGACCTGCTGCGCGACTTCCAGGCCCAGAAGGTACATATCGCCATTGTCGTGGATGAGTTCGGCGGCACCAGCGGGTTGGTCACGATGGAAGATATCATCGAGGAAATCGTGGGAGAGATCAATGATGAATACGACGAAGACGAGCGTAGCTATACCCGTCTGAACCAAAACACCTATGTCTTCGAGGCCAAGACCCTCCTCTCAGACTTCCGCAAGATCATGCAACTGCCCGAGGATGCCTTTGACGATGTGGCGGGAGATGCCGACACGCTGGCAGGTCTGCTGTTGGAGATCAAAGGTGAGTTCCCTCAGGAGCACGAGCGTATCTCCCATGAGCGTTTCACCTTCGAGGTCATGGAGATGGACGAGCGCCGTATTGTCAAAATCAAAGTCATTGTGGGTAAAGAGTAAATTGCCAGGAGGCATCTGAGCATAAAAAAAAGCAGGTTGTCTCACGACAACCTACCTTTCATTAACCTTAAATCTAATACCATGAAAAACACGGTGCAAAGATACACATTATCTTATTGATTGCAATGCTTTCGGGATTATTTTCTCAATAATTTTATCTTTGTTAACATTATTTCTACACCACCGCCTTAATTTGTTAATAGAATTAACGCAGCAGGACCATTTTATGGGTTACTCCACATAGAGAACGAGTCCTTTGAGGTATTCTCCTTCGGGATGATAAATATTGATGGGGTGATCTGCGGGCTGATGCAGCTGGTGAAGAATGCGCACACGGCGTCCGCTCTGTGCAGCAGCAGTAAATACCGCCATGCGGAACTGATCCTTGTTCACGGCCTGTGAGCAGGAGAAGGTGAAGAGTATGCCTCCGGGTCTGATGTTCTCGAAGGCCCTCAGGTTCAGGCGGGTGTAGCCCTTGAGTGCGTTGTGGAGGGCATCTTTATGCTTGGCGAAAGCGGGCGGGTCGAGGATAATGAGGTCGTAGGCGCCCTCTTCCATCTGCTGCAGGTAGCGGAAGGCATCCTCTGCAAATGCCTGGTGGCGGGTGTCGCCTGGGAAGTTCAGCTCTACATTGGCATTCACGAGTTCCACGGCCTTCGCGGAGCTGTCCACGGAATGCACCAAGCGGGCTCCCCCCCGCATGGCATAGACCGAGAAACCACCGGTGTAGCAGAACATATTCAGCACATCGCGTCCACGGCTGTAGTGCTCGAGGAGGCTGCGGTTGTCGCGCTGGTCTACGAAGAACCCCGTCTTCTGTCCGCGCAACCAGTCGATATGGAACTTCAGTCCGTTCTCCGTGGCGATGTCATTTCCATCGCCCCCGAGGAGGAATCCGTTTTCCTGTCCGAGGTCTGCCTTGAAGGGAAGCGTGGTCTCGCTCTTGTAGAAGATGTTCTGTAAGCGGGGTCCCATGACGGCTTTCAGGGCATCGGCTATCTGCTGGCGTACGAGGTGCATGCCTACGCTGTGTGCCTGCAGGACGGCCGTAGGACCATAGACATCGATGACCAGTCCCGGAAGGTTATCACCTTCGCCATGCACGAGGCGGAAGGTGTCGTTTTGGGGATTGTCTGCCACTCCCATGCTACGCCGTGCATCGAGAGCCACCTGGAGGCGATGCTGCCAGAAGGCATCATCGATGGGTTCATCGTCGAAGGACAGCACGCGCACGGCTATGGACCCTATCTGCCAGTGTCCTACGGCAATGAACACACCTTCAGCGGTGAACACACGCACGAGGTCGCCCTCTGCAGGCTTACCCTCGAAATGATGGATGGCCCCGGAGAAAATCCAAGGATGGAAGCGGCGGAGCGATTCGTCCTTGCCGCGCTTGAGAAATATCTTTGTCATGAGACGGAGTTTTCGGGTTCTGGTACTTCTATGAGTTTGTAGGCGCGTGTCGCCAGCAATTCCGTCATCTTCTGATAGAGCTGCAGACAGCTCCATGCATCGGTGGCGGCATAGCGTTTCTGGGGTTCTGTCAGCACATCTGCCTCCCAGTTTGTCAGGCGTTGGTTCTTGGAAATCTTCTGTCCGAAGAAGTTGGCATAGAGTTTCTGGAGGCTCATGTCCTTGATGCCAAAGGGCTTCACGAAGTCTTGCAGCTCGACGTAGTTAACCGGCTGAAATTCCTTTCGCTTACGCAGCTGAGCCCAATCATCGTGCAGGGATAGCCCAATCTTTTCCACGGTCTCGGAGGTGAAGAGTTGCACGAGGCTGTCGGTGAGTCCGAAGCGGTTCAGACGGAAGAGGAAGCATGCCTCGGGAGTAGATACCTGGAGGAGTGCTACGGGGTTCATGCCTCCGGGCTTGAAGTTCGGGCGCGTCTCGGTGTCTATGCCCAACTGCGGAAACTGCATCAGGTAGTTCACGGCGCGGTCAGCTTCACCTGCCGTCTGTATGACGATGATGCGTCCACCGAACTCCACCTTCGGCAGTTCCGGGATGGCTTTCTTGTCGAATTTGCTGTATAGGATCTTTACGTTCGTCATTGTTGGATTATGGTGTACTTCACTCTGTGCAGCCTGCGCAGCACATCGACCAGATTACCTCCCCAGGAGAGTTCGAAGCTGTCGTTGATTGCCCACAGCGCCTCGGCGATGTTGTCCTCCACGCCATTGCGGAAGGTCTCCACGAAGTCACGTACGGGCTGGTAGATGTCTGCCAGTTCCTCGGCCACGCTCTTCCACCGTGCCTCGTCGGTCTGCATCTGTTCATCGTAGATGAGGTCCTCATAGGCATCGTCTTCCCCCATGACTGTTGTCAGCATCGCCCGCAGCCATTCATAGTCCTCCTCGGTGACGAAAGACTCGGCACCGAAGACGTTGCTTCCCTCCACTTTCGGGAGGAGCGATGCTTTCACATAGAGCAAGGGCAGCAGTTTCAAGAGGGTGTCGATGAAAGAATCTTTGTCGCGCCCTTCGCTTTGTTCAAGAAAAGCGCAGTACTCTGCGCCCACTGTGACGAATTCTACCACCTGAGAAGAGTAAACAATATCCATTTTTGTATGATTTGGGGTGCAAATTTACGTTTTTTTGAAAAAAAATCCGAAAGAATAGAGGAAAAGTTGATGAAAATGCTTAAATTTGCAGCCGAAAAAGGAATAGAAACGTATTTATGGCAACACAAAGCACCCCAAAAGCGCCTCGGAAACGTACAACGAGACGTGTCGCATCGTCACCTGTCAGCACGGATAAAAATACCCTGCATCTGAATAAGGCCTTACAGGGCGGAAAGCCCGAACCTCTGGACCGTCTGGAGATTTTCCGCCTCGTGTGTGGCGTCCTGTTGCTGGCACTGGCATTTTTCACCCTGCTCAGTTTCATCTCGCATCTGCTCTTCGGCTACATCGACCAGAAGCTCTTTGAGCCCAACTATTCGGGTATGGCCATGAACTGGGCGGGCTACGTGGGAGCGTGGTGGAGTAAGTTCTGGATTACCGACAACTTCGGCATCGGAGCTTTCTTCATTCCCATCTTCCTCTTTGCCGCCTCGTTCAAGCTGCTGGAAGCGTTCCACATCCGATTGTGGAAGTGGTTCGTGAACTGCACGTTCCTCCTCTGCTGGACGAGCGTAGCAGCAGCGTTCTTCTTCACCTCGTATTTCGAGAAAATCGATGTCGGCGGCTACCACGGCAAGCACATGGTGGATATCCTGGAGAATGTCAGCGGATGGGTGGGCACGTTCCTTATCATCCTGCTCTCGCTGCTGGCCTATCTCTGCTACCTCAGCACCGAGACCTTCCGCTTCATCAAGCGCCTGATGCATCCCAAGCAGATGGCTCGCGACTTCGGCGACAGCCACCCACGTGTTTCCCGTGTCTTCCTGTGGTTCAAGTATTTGCTGACGCCTAAGAAGAAAGAAGTTGCCGAAGAAGAGGAAGACGTGGAGGAAGAAGATGTCGAGGAGGAGGCCAACGTTGTGGAGTTCGAGGATGTGGAACATTCCGACGCTGATGACGATGACATCCCCATTGCCACCGTCTACACTCCCGAAGAAGGCAACGAGGCACCGACGGATGCCGCTGCCGCCACAGATTCTCCCGACTGGATCGTCAATGCCACCGACAGCAGCGAGGACGGAAAGAAAGGCTCTGATGATACGGAGTTCACCATCGAGCAACCTGTGGAAGAGGATGTTGCCGATGAGAACCACGAGGCCGCCCTGGAACCTTACGATCCGAAGCTCGACCTCGAGAACTACCGCTACCCCACCCTCGACCTGTTGAAACACTACGATATCGACCCTCGCGGCACCATCGACATGGAGGAACAGACGAAGAACAAGGATCAGATTGTGAAGGTGCTGCATGACTTCCAGGTCAATATCTCCAGCATCAAAGCCACCGTGGGTCCTACCATCACCCTTTATGAGATTACCCCCGCTCCGGGTGTACGCATCTCCAAGATCCGTAACCTCGAGGACGATATCGCCCTGTCGCTGGCGGCCCTGGGCATCCGCATCATCGCTCCCATCCCCGGCAAGGGCACCATCGGTATCGAGGTTCCTAATGCCAAGCCCCAGATTGTCTCGATGGAGAGCATCCTCAACAGCAAGAAGTTCCAGGAGACCACGATGGAGCTGCCCATGGCGCTCGGTAAGACCATTACTAACGAGGTCTTCATTGCCGACCTGGCAAAGATGCCACACCTGCTTGTTGCCGGTGCCACAGGTCAGGGTAAGTCCGTAGGCCTCAACGCCATCATCACCTCGCTGCTCTACAAGAAACACCCTGCTGAGCTGAAGTTCGTGATGGTGGACCCGAAGAAGGTGGAGTTCCCCATCTACACGCCTATCGTCAACCATTTCCTTGCGCAAATCGAGGACGAGGAGGACGAGCCCATCATCACCGATGTGCAGAAGGTTGTGAACACGCTGAAGAGCCTCTGCTTCGAGATGGACACACGCTATGACCTCTTAAAGAAAGCGCGTGCGCGTAACATCAAGGAATACAACGAGAAATTCAAGAGCCGCCAGCTCAATCCCCAGAACGGCCATAAGTTCATGCCCTATATTGTGGTCATCATCGATGAGTTCGGCGACCTCATCATGACCGCCGGCAAGGAGGTCGAGCTGCCTATTGCCCGCATTGCCCAGCTGGCACGTGCCGTGGGCATCCACATGATCATCGCCACCCAGCGTCCGACGACGAATATCATCACCGGAACCATCAAGGCGAACTTCCCTGCCCGCATGGCCTTCAAGGTCAGCGCCATGGTGGACTCGCGCACCATCCTCGACCGTCCCGGTGCCAACCAGCTTGTGGGCAAGGGCGATATGCTGTTCCTCGCGGGCAGCGAGCCCGTACGTCTGCAATGCGCCTTCGTCGACACCCCCGAAGTAGAGGCCATTGCCAATTATATCGCCTGCCAACAGAGCTACACCGGTCCCTTTGCCCTGCCTCGCCCGCCCATGGAGGATGCCGGTGGCAATGCCAATGATGCCGACCTGCAGCACCTCGACCCGATGTTTGCCGAAGCTGCACACCTCATCGTCTCGTCGCAGCAAGGCTCCACAAGCATGATACAGCGTAAGTTCGCCATCGGCTATAACCGCGCAGGACGACTCATGGATCAGCTGGAGAAAGCAGGCGTGGTAGGACCAGCCCAAGGCGCTAAACCACGTGACGTTCTGATTCAAGATCCCAATGCTTTGGAGATGCTTATCAACAGTCTCGGCTAAAAAACTTTAAAAAGAAGCCCTTTCCTTCAAAAAAACAATGAACCCATAACGGCACTTTCGCTGTTATGGGTTATCTTTGTGCCAAAAATCGCACGAAACAATGAAAAGAATCGCATTTCTCCTTACTTTTTTCCTCGCATGCATGATGGCACAAGCCCAGAGTGCCCGCTCCGTCCTCGATGCCACAGCCGCCCGTATGACACAGTCCGGCTGCATCCGTTCGCAGTTCAAAGCCACCCAGTTCCGCGGCACCACTCCTGAGAGCGAAGCCTCCGGAACGATGCTCGTCAGCGGGCGTAAGTTCCACATGCAGACCTCCGACATCATCTCTTGGTTCGACGGCAAGACCCTCTGGTCCATGATGCCCGGTTCCGGTGAAGTCAACATCTCCGAACCCACCGACGATGAACTCGTAGGCATGAACCCCTCGACCTTCATCCACCTGTACAAGAAAGGCTACAACTACAGCCTCCGCACGAGCACCCTACGCGGCAAGCCCACCTACGAAGTGCGCCTCAGAGCCAAGAGCAAGAAGGCCTCCTTCTCTGATATCTTGGTCGATGTGGAGCAGTCCACCTACAATCCCTTGTGCATCCGTGCGCGACAGAACGGCAACTGGGTGCGTCTGAGCATCCTTTCCTTCCAAGTAAACCAACCTGCCAGCGATGCCGACTTCACCTTCCCTAACAAGGATTATCCTGATGTAGAAGTCATCGACCTGAGGTAAGGATAAACTTTCAATCTTTCAATTCTCAATTTTTCAACATTTCAATATTTCAACGTTTCAATATGCAACACCTCCCCCTCCTCATCATCGGAAGCGGCCCTGCCGGCTACACTGCCGCCATCTATGCCGGCCGCTCCAACCTCAGCCCCGTACTCTACGAAGGCCTGCAACCCGGCGGCCAGCTGACCACCACCACCGAAGTGGAGAACTTCCCCGGCTTCCCCGAAGGAATCGATGCCAACGAGCTGATGGACAACCTGCGCAGTCAGGCCGAGCGCTTCGGCTGTGAGTTCCGTTCTGCCAGCGCCGTGAAGACCGACCTCTCACAGCGCCCCTACCACGTATGGTTCGACGACGACACCGAGGTCACGGCCGACAGCATCATCATCTGTACGGGTGCCAGCGCCAAGTACCTGGGCCTCAGCGACGAAGAGAAATACCGCGGTCAGGGAGTCTCGGCGTGTGCCACCTGCGACGGTTTCTTCTACCGCAAGAAGACCGTAGCTGTGGTGGGCGGAGGCGACACCGCCTGTGAAGAAGCCAGCTACCTCGCAGGTCTGGCCTCGAAGGTATATCTCATCGTCCGCAAGCCCTACCTTCGCGCCACGCAGATCATGCAGGACCGCGTCTTAAACAACCCGAAGATCGAAGTCCTCTTCGAGCACAACACCCTCGGCCTCTACGGCGAGAACGGTGTCGAAGGTGCCCATGTCGTCTACCGCAAAGGCGAAGCCGATGAGCGTCGTTATGACCTGCCCATCGATGGCTTTTTCCTTGCCATCGGCCACAAACCTAACAGCGACATCTTCCTCCCGTGGGTGAAGACCGATGAGGTGGGTTATATCCTCACCGAAGGCGACTCTCCGCGCACCGGCATCCCTGGTGTCTTTGCTGCCGGCGATGTGGCAGATCCCCACTACCGCCAGGCTGTCGTGGCTGCCGGTTCTGGCGCCAAGGCCGCCATCGAAGCAGAGCGCTATCTCGCTGCATTGTAATTAATGGGCTTAATGGGCATTATGGGCTTTATAGGTTCCATAATACCCATTAAGCCCATAATGCCCATTAAGCCCATTCATCCCATAAAACCCCTCAACCACAAACACCCCTCTTATGAAAACCCGAACCCTCTTCCTCCTTCTCGCCATCAGTGTTGGTTGCGGCTTGGTCGCAGCCCAATCCCCCACTGGCTTTGGCGATGCACGCCTCCTGAATGACGGCTGGCTCTTTCAACTCGCCGATGATTCCTCTGCCGTCAGCACCACCTACAACGACAGCCGCTGGCAACACGTTCGTCTGCCCCACGACTGGGGTGTCACCCAGCCCATGTCTCCCGACTGCGGCTCGTGTCAGGGTTACCTGCCAGGCGGCATCGGATGGTACCGTCGCCACTTGACCGTGAGCAGCGGCGATCTCGCCGACGGTCGTCGCCTCTACATCTATTTCGAGGGCGTCTACAACCGCTCCAGCGTGTACCTCAACGGCCAGTTGCTCGGCTATCGTCCCAGCGGCTTTGCCTCGTTCCTCTATGAGCTCACGCCCCATCTGCGTGCGGGCGAGGACAATGTGCTGTCCGTGCGCGTGGACCACTCCCGCCAGAACGACTCACGCTGGTACACGGGTTCCGGCATCTATCGTCCCGTCTGGCTCGTGAGTGCCCCCGCCACCCATTTCGACCTCTGGGGCACCTCGTGGAAAGTCAAGAGCCTGAACGACAAAAAGGCAGTGGTGGAGGTAAAGGTAGAAGACCCATCCCTCACCCTCCCTGTGAGGGAGGGAGTGGTCACCTCTCAAGACAAGACATCCTCAAGAAGCGTTCAAATCGATATTCTTGATACCACTGGTAATGTTGTGGCAAGCAGAAAAAGTAACAGTTCCCTCCCTAACAGGGAGGGCGGAGGGTGGGTCTGCTCTTTAACCATCCCCTCCCCCCACCTCTGGACTCTCTCCACACCCTATTTATATAAGGTACGCGCACGCCTGCTCGCGGGCGGACAGGAAATCGACCGCTCCGAAGTGCCTATGGGACTGCGCACACTGGAGTTCTCGCCCGACAAAGGCTTTGCCCTCAACGGCCAGTGGATGAAGGTCAAGGGCGTATGCATCCACGATGATGCCGGCACCCTCGGCACTGCCGTTCCCGCCGATGTATGGAAGCGCCGTCTGCAGACCCTGAAAGCCCTGGGCGTCAACGCCATCCGCATGAGCCACAATCCCCACTTGCCCGCCTTCTACTCCCTCTGCGACTCGCTCGGACTCCTGGTCATGGACGAAGCCAGCGACGAATGGGAATTCCCCAAGCGCAAGTGGCTGAAAGGCTGGAACCAGGGCACACCCGGCTTCGAGGGCACATACGACTACTTCGAGGAATGGATAGATCGCGATGTGGCCGACATGGTGCGTCGCGACCGCTGCCACCCCAGCATCTTCCTCTGGAGCATCGGCAACGAAGTCGATTATCCCAATGACCCCTACACACATCCCATCCTCGATGGCGGCACAGCCGACTTCACACAACCCATGTACGGCGGCTACAAGCCCGGACAGCCCAATGCCGAACGCATCGGCATCATTGCCCAGCGACTCTCAAGGATTGTCCGTGAGATCGATGATTCACGCGCCGTCACCGGAGCCCTCGCCGGAGTCGTCATGAGCAACCAGACCGCCTATCCCGAGGCCGTAGATGTCGTGGGCTACAACTATACCGAGAGCCGCTATCAGGAAGACCACCAGCGCTATCCCAGGCGCGTCATCTACGGCAGCGAGAACCGTCACGACCTCGCCGCATGGAAGGCCGTGCGCGACAACGAGCACATCTTCGGACAGTTCCTCTGGACAGGCATCGACTATCTGGGCGAGAGCGGAGCCTGGCCCGCACGCGGCTCGGAGGCCGGACTCCTCGACCTCGCAGGCAACATCAAACCCAACGGATACTACCGCGCTTCGCTCTGGAGCGAAACGCCCGTATGCTACATCGGCACCACACCCAACGGCTTCGGAGGACGCAATGGACGTCGGGGCGGCAGACAGCAACGTCAGTTCGTATCGTCCTACGCCCCCGCCCTCTGGAACTACGACGAAGGGCAGTCAGTACGTGTCGTCTGCTACACCAATGGCACCTCGGCCCAGCTCTTGCTCAACGGCCAACCCGTCGGCGGAGAGGCTACACGCGACGAAGCCACCGGCATCCTCTATTGGGACGTGAACTACCAGGCAGGTACGCTCAGTTGCACAGCCGACAACGGAGCCACCTCCACCATCACCACCTGCGGCCGACCCTACGCCCTGCGCGCCACCATTGACAAAGCCACCCTCTCGCGACCGGATGAAGTGGCCCACGTCAACATCGAAGTCATTGACGAAGACGGCAACCTCGTACCCCTCGCCGACAACGACATCAGCTGCATGGTGCAAGGTCCCGCCCGCATCCTCGGCCTCGAGAATGGCAACGCACGCGACACCAGCCTCCGCTCCACACGCCATCTGCGTGCCCACGGCGGTCGTCTCCTCGCCTACCTCACCCCAGGCCGGCAGGCTGCACCCGGTGGACAGTTCTTCCCCGCCTCAGCCTTTGGTGCCGAACAGCCCTCAGGCGACGACTCCTCCACCACCGTCCGCCTCCGCTTCACCTCCCCCCTGCTTCAGTCAGCAGAGCTGGAAGTGAACGTCAGCAGCATCCAAAACTGACGTAACGGCCTCCATCGTAAGACGTATTGACTTTACCTGAAATAGGTACACACTTTGTTACCTATTTCAGGTAAAGTCAAACCATTTCTTTTGCACCAACAGACTATAATCTATAAGAATCCTTTCCATGATTCACCGAATGAATTTGCAACAAATAACCGAACAAAAAACCAACAAATAACCGAACAAAAGAGTCTCAAATAACCGAAAAGTTTCGATTTTCTTTGGTGGTTTTCCATAAAAGTTGTATCTTTGCGGCCTAAACAGCAATGTAATGGTAAAATACAAACAACGAATAGCAGACAAACTTCTTGAACGTAAGGTTCTCGGAAAAGGTGCCGTTCTCATTGAAGGGCCCAAGTGGTGTGGCAAAACGACAACGGCCAAACAACTGGCAAAGAGTGTGCTTGACCTTGGGGATGCATCGGTGCTGAAGCAAAGCGCGCAGATGATAGAGATAAGTCCCCAGTCTCTGTTGGAAGGAACGACTCCTCGCTTGATTGACGAATGGCAGGCACTGCCTCCCATTTGGGATTCCATCCGCAGTGAAGTGGACAAGCGAGGGGAACCATCTCAGTTTATCCTTACAGGTTCTTCCGTACTTCCGGATGCCGATGAGACCATTCATAGTGGTACGGGGCGATTCGCACATATCATGATGCGTCCTATGAGTTTGTATGAATCAGGCGAATCGTCGGGCACAATTAGTCTGAAGGATTTGTTCGAAGGCAAAACTCCAGAAGTGCAACAATGTGACCTAAGCATTGATGACATCGCCTACCTGACTTGCCGAGGCGGATGGCCTTGGGCTACGCTGATTCCTAAAGATGTGGCTCTGGATCAGGCATTTGATTATGTGGACTCTGTTACAAAGCGAGATATACAGCGCGTGGACAAAGTGAAGAGAAGTCCCGAACGGGCAATGTTACTGTTGCGTTCGTATGCAAGAAATATATCCCAGCAAGTTTCCTACGCAACCATTCGTAAAGATATGCTTGCAAACGATGCAAGCACGTTGGACGAAGACACCGTAGCCGACTACATCAAGGCTCTGAAAAAACTCTTTGTCATTGAAGACCTTGCCGCCTGGAATCCTAACCTGCGAAGCAAGGCCGCTATCAGAACCGGCGACACGCGACATTTCGTTGACCCAAGTATCGGGATTGCCGCATTAGGAATTGGGCCTAAAGATTTGATTAACGATTTAGATACATTCGGACTGTTCTTTGAGGACATGGCCGTGCGAGACCTGCGCGTGTACGCTGAGGCATTGGATGGTCATCTTTACCATTACAGAGACAGCAAAGGTCTTGAATGTGACACTGTTCTTCATCGGCGTAATGGCAGCTACGCTCTGCTTGAGGTGAAATTGGGAGGAGAAGAAAATATCAATGCTGGTGCGGCCAGTATGATAGAACTTGCAGCAAATATAGATACTGATAAAATGCCGGCACCATCATTTATGGCAGTTATTGTCGGCGTCGGCAAGTATGCCTATCAAAGGAAAGATGGAGTATATGTTATCCCTATTGGTTGCCTGAAGAATTAAAGTATTCCAAATTGTGCAAGTCCAAGAATGGTTAATAGAACGTCAGCACCCTTCCGAACTGACGTATCGGCTTCTGCAATAAGACGTATCGGCTCCTGTGATAAGACGTATCGGCTTCTGCAATAAGACGTATCGGCTTCTGCAATAAGACGTATCGGCTTTCATGTATATACGTCTCAGCCTTTATGTATATACATAAACGTCATCACGTATATACGTCTCCGCCCAGATGTCCTAACGCGCGGACTATGCCCCCTAACTGAAACGAAGTATAGTCTGTCGGGCAAGCAACTATACTTCCACGCCCGACCAAGTACTACTTCCACGCCCGTCGAAGTACTACTTCGTTTTCTCGCAAAAAACGGAGAATTTTTTCAAAAACACTACACACTACACAACTTTTCCCGACTATTTTCCTCTTTTTACCCATAAACAGGCAGAAAAAATGAGCCGATAAGCACAATTGTGTGTAGTGTGTAGTGTTTTTGAAATAATTCTCCGTTTTTAATGACCATTTCGTATGGTGTACAATATGTTGACATACAGATAGATATCGCATTTTAAGCCCCCAATCTGGTCATTTGGTCATTTGTCAAAATCGATTTCGGGATGTCACAAACTCACTAAATATAGTATTAATTTATTAATATATAATTATTTAGGCGAAAAATGACCGAATCCGAAATCGATTTTGACAAATGACAATTGACCACGCCTCGCTATAGAAAACACGCAACAGCCACATTCTCAATGGAATATGGCTGTCGCAATGGTCATTAAGACGTAAATTAATTCTTCGACGTATCGAAGCGGCAAGCCGAGCGGAATAATCTACTTCATAATGACCTTTCGTTTCGTACCATCGTTCATCAGTATGATATTCACTCCTCGCTGCATTTTGCTGAGTTTTCTGCCGTTGGCATCATAGATGGCTTCCACGCCGGGTGACAGTGCTGCCATTGCGATGGAAGGTGTATTGGATGTTGAGGGTGTAGACACCGCCATGATTGTCGTAGATGGCGCAGAAAATGCGGACGATGAGATCTTGCCCCGACTGCTCAGCTGTGTATCTGGAAAGGGCAAATACCTCTCCCAATATTCCTTGGCTGAAGCTGGCCTTTCCTCCGGTGAAGTCGGCAACGAACGAGTCGTTATAGACTTCATCGACAGTCAATGTACCACTCATCTGCCATCTCGTATCTGCCCAACTGCCTACATCATCACCACCGCCCTCGTTCTTTCCTTTCTGATAGACAAGGATGCGGCTGCTGGTCGTGTCGCCGTAATATCCTCTTGCAGTGAGGATGATGGCGTCTGAACGGTCGTCCGGTGCCTCGGTCTTCTGCACTTTGACGATGAGTTTGCCTTCCTGCGGAGAACAGGTGCACCAGC
>CACZAN010000042.1 GCA_902779165.1 uncultured Bacteroidales bacterium | reverse complement strand
AGTTGACAAGTTGACGAGTTGAATCCGGGCAGCTGAACCGAGTTGAGGGCCGTGTGCCCTCACTCGGATTCAGTTGGAAAATTAAAAAATTAAAAAATATAAGAATTAAAGAACCAGAAGAAGAAAGGAGGAGGATATGACAGAAAGTACGAAGAGGACGCTGAAGCGCATCATTGACATCGTGATTGCGGTACTGACGGCACTCATCACCACGCTGAGTGCGAAGGCTGCCGGCATCGTGCAGTAACGTACTCATTGGAGAGCTTATCGCGATGAGCATCAAAAGAAGAATCCCCGTCGCAGGTGTTGGGTCCTGCGGCGGGGATGCCTTTCATGATACTGATTGGGTGAACGGTGCTGCCCTCGGGAGGGCGGTGCTGTCCTTGAGGGAACGGCAGTCGGGATTACTCCCAGTCGTCCCATTCTACGCTGTTGGCCTTGACGCGGGCAGCCTGATCGCCGCCGCCGCCGTAGCTGATGTCTGTGTTACTTTCAACGGAGGTCACTCCTTGGCTGGCAGAGAGCAGCCTACTTTCTGTTTCAATTCTGATTACAGTGGTTGTGGGTTTGATATAATTCTTTTTCATAATACTACTTGTTAACTATATTTGTAATTTATGTCTCTTTGGTGCAACATATTTCGCTCACCTACTTAATCACGATTCTCTTACCTTTATAAATATACATTCCCTTCTTCGCGGGCTTTGAAGCCATGCGCAGACCGTCGAGGGTGTACCACGCGTCGGTCTTCTCCCCTTCTTGACGAGTGAGGCTGATGCCGGTGGCCTCGTTGTCATCGTCGAGGTTCATCACGAAGGCGCGGACATCGGCGGTGATGCCATCGAGCTGGAAGTAGGCGCGGAAGGCGTTGATGGGGCGCTCTACACTTGGCCAGTAGAGCTTGTTCTCAGCGCCGAGGTAGAGGCTGCTCTTGTCGCCGGCAGCAAGCGTCACGGGGCTGTAGTTACCACAGAAAGTGACGTTGTGGTCCTTGCTCGTCACGTTGTTGGGCAATGAGAGAAGCTTCACGTCCGAGAAGACGTGATCGCCGGTGATGTCGCGGGTGGCGGGGTCGGCGGCATCGTAGCCCTCGGCCTTGTCCCACTTGATGAGGTAAGGCGTTCCGGCTTGCAGCACCACACCGCTGCCGTCGGCTTCTACATTCTTGAAGTAGAGGCGCAGCGTGCCTGTCTCGGCCTCGAAGCCGGTGCGGAAGGCATTCTCATGGTCGAGCTTTGTGTAGAACTCACCATTCGCGTCGTAGTAGTTCTCGACGTCGAGTTCCTTGATGGTGGCTCCGTCGAGGATGTTGTTGCCCTCACTGACATCGAACGGCAGGCACAGCGTATTCCAGTCGCCATCCTTATATAACGTACGTCCTGTGAGGGTCACGTCGTTACTGTTGGTCTGGGCCATCACGGAGATGGTCTTCGTGTTGTCAGCATTGTCGTAGAGTGTGCCCGTGAGGCTGTTGATATAGCTGAAAGCAGTGGCATCGTATTCGATATCCCCGAGGGTTGCCAAGTCGATGTTAAGACCAGTGCAGTAGGCGAATGCGAACTCGCCGATGGAGGTCAGCGACTCAGGCAGGGTTAGTGTGTGAACGTTGCCATAAACGTTCATCTCCGTCTCGCGGCAGAAGGCATTGGCTGCCACAGTGGTGATGCCCTCACCGATGGTGATGGTCTTGATGTATCCGGCCTTGTCATACCAAGGATAGTCACCCTTAGTAGTCTCATTCATGGCCACGTTGCCCTCCACACCATCTTTCTTGCTGATGGTGAAGTCGCCGTCAGCATCGATGGCCCACGCAAGGTCGCCCCATTCGCCGTTGGCCTCCGGGCTGACGATATAGAAGTCAGCAGTAGTCGTGCCGGCATAGTCGCCAATACCCTTAATCACTACGGTGAAACGGTCGCCTACCTTATTGGTCTCGTCTGTGGAAGAGTTTTCCGTGCCGTAGAAATACACCTGGTCGAACACGTAGTCCGTGCCCACGGTGAGCAACGTCTCGCCATCATACACCGTCGTACCAGTCTCAACATTACCAGAATTGGCAGATTCAAATTTATAGAAGATATAACTGGTGCCGTCCAGCGTTTGGCCAGGCACGGTAGCCGTGCATGTGGCGATGTCCTTGCCCCACTGCGCATAGAGCACGACAGTGCCGTTAGGCTCACCGGTCAGGTTGCGCACCCTTCCCTCGTCGTCGTAGCTGGTGCCGCTGCCGTCGGCTGCGGTGTTCCAACAATTTTTGAAGGCCTTGCCATCGGGAGCGGTATAGGTGCAAGCTGGGAGCGTACATTCGCCGTCGTAGGTCAGCTCCATCGGCTCCATTGCGTCGCCCGAGCCGCCGTTGGCGTTGAACTGCACGAAGTAGTTATTCGCTGTCCACACAGCGGTGAGCGCGATGTCGCTGGTCACGGGTGTGTCGAAGTCATAGTCTTCCTCGCCCAGTTTCCATTTGAGGGTGTAGCCCGTACGTATCGGAGCAGTAGGCTCGGTAGCCGTCCTGCCCGAAAGCACAATCTGCACCTCGGGGTCTTCGCCATCTTCATAGTTGAAGTCGAACGTAACGATGTTAGTCTTGGGACTCAGCCTCTTGCCGGCGATTGCCTCGTTGTCGAGCGTGCCGGTGTAGGTATTCTCATTATTGTCGATATAGGTTAAGCCCGTGGCGATGGTGACGGTGCCCCCGTAGCTGTTGGCCATGACGCTACCGCCGGCGAGGATGGTGCCGTTTGTGGCATTGATGCCATTATTAGTCATGCCACTGGCTACGACAATGCCGCCATTGATGGTGATATTGCCATTCTCGGCGCTGATGCCACAATTTACGCCGCTGACTCCTACCCTGCCGCCATTGATGGTGATATTGCCCTGATTGGCATTGATGCCATCACCACTTTCGGTACTGGCATGGAGTTGTCCAGTGCCCTGAGCCTGTCCATAGATGGTCAACGAACAGAATTCCACTCCGATGGCACGCATACGACTTTCAGTTACTACAAGTTTGGCATCATCGGCGAGAATAAGGTTTACATCGCCGCCGGTGCAAGAGAGCAAGTAGCTATAGTTTACGTTGCCCTTCACCACATACCAGCCTGCTGAAAGCTCTCTGTTCGAACCATTGAGCACCGTGGCGGTTACGTCGTCGTACCTCGTGCCGTCGGCATCGATGTAGTAGGTGGTGTAGGTCTTGGGACGCAGCGTCTTGCCAGCGATGGCGCTGTTGCCGAGCGTGCCGGAGTAGGTGTTGTCATCCTCGTCGGCAGCATAGGTGAAGTCTGTGGCAACGGTGACTGTACCCTGATAGATGTTAGACTTGACGCTACCACCGGCGAGGATGGTGCTGCCGCCTTCGGCATAGATGCCATAAGGATTTGTGCTGCTGGCTTCTACACTACCGCCATTGAGGATGATGTTGCCGCCTGTGGCAAAGATGCTATAATTTTGGGCGCGGGCTTCGACACTGCCGCCATTGACGGTGATGTTGCCTGTGGCATAGATGCCATTACCATTGTGGCTGCTGGCATGGAGCTGTCCAGTGCCCTGTGATTGCCCATTGATGGTCAGCGAACCATACTGCATATCGATGGCATCGCCATCATTTGTGTTTACGGTGAGGCTGGCACCATCGGCAAGGATGAGGTTTACATCGCCGCGGAAAGAGAGTTTGCTGCTATACTCAACGTTGCCCTTCACCACATACCAGCCTGCTGAAAGCTCAGTAGTGCTGCCATCGAGCACCGTGGCGTCTTTGACGTAGTGCCGCGTGCCGTCGGCATCGATGTAGTAGGTGGTGTAGGTCTTGGGACGCAGCGTCTTATTGGCGATGTCGCTGTTCTCGAGCGTGCCGGAGTATGTATTGTCATCCTCGTCGGCAGCATAGGTCCAGCCGTTGGCGACGATGACAGTACCCTCATAGCTGCTGGCCGTGACGCTACCACCGGCGAGGGTGGTGCTGCCGCCTTTGGCATTGATGCCTTTGCTATTACCGTTGCTGGTGGCAGTGACCTGTCCGCCGTTGATGATGATGTTATTATTTGCCATTAAGGCTACAATAGTGACGTTGTTTCCCCGGGCGGTGGCATCCAGCGTTCCGCCGTTGATGATGATATTATTTGCTGCTTCGACACCTTGACAGTCAGCAATGGCAACTACTGTACCGCCGTTGAGTGTGAAGTTGCAGGTCGAATTATCATTCGCAGGAAAATAATTGATAGAAAAAGCACTACTGGTTGCGTAGGTGATGCTTTTGACATTGCCTCCATGCTGCGTGTAGGAATTGATATAGGAAATGCCGTTATCGGAAAACACCTCCATACTGCCGGTGCCTGCGGTCTGACCATAGATGCACAGGTCAGATTTGATTGTGCTCAAATCAGTAGGCACGATGCCACTGCTATTATGTATATAACTGTCCTCGGTGCCGATGCTCATCTTCTTGCCGTCAGCGAGGATGATATTTATCGTGCCGGAGCCCAACTGCAGGGCGTGATCATAGGTGAGATTGCTGTTCACCACATACCAGCCTGCATTGAGCACAGTCTCGCTGCCATCGAGCACCGTAGCTTCTTCGGCATAGTGCATCGTGCCGTTGGCATCAATGTAGTATATGGGTTCGAACGTGACATCCACGAAGGCATTCGACTTCGGCATAACAAACGAGTTTCCGGTGACTTCCACTTCACCATTGTTAACTGTGATGGCGCTCAGCATGTAGCCCTGTTTCGGGGTCACCGTCAGCGTGATCGTCTCGCCCGGGACAGCTTCGTTGGGGGCGGCCTCAGCCGTGCCGTTGCCGTCTGTCCTGACTATGACGTCATAGAGAGAGGGCGGTTCAGGTTCATTGACTGTGACGTTGTCATCCCCGAGCCATTCCCACTCCACGTCGCCGCTGAAGCCATCGGCCGCTGCGTTGATTATCAGCTCGTCACCGATGTTGACTTCCGCCGGGCTCAGGCTCAATGTCACGGTCTGCTCTGCCCACGCCGTCGTGGCAGTGAGCAGCATGACGATTAGCAGCATACTCAGGCGCTGCCATGTGTCTCTGATTGTTGGTACCCCCGAGTGTCTGGGGGATAAAAGATTTTTTGGTTGTTTTGTCATTTTTTCTTGTTATTTGACTATAATTTGGCTTTTTCTCACTTTATCACTACGGTACGATGGTTGTGGATGAACAGACCCTTTGCCGTAGGCTTGCTACTCAGGCGGCGACCGTCGATGGCGTACCATGCGTCGGCCGTCTCCTCTCCCAGGCGGGCGGTGTCGGAGGTGAGGCTGATGCCTGTTGTTTCCTCGTCGCCGAGGTTTATGACAAAAGCCCTGATGGCGGCTGCGGGGTCGCCGGCAGTGATGCCATCGAGCTGGAAGTAGGCGCGGAAGGCGTTGATGGGGCGCTCTACACTTGGCCAGTAGAGCTTGTTCTCAGCGCCGAGGTAGAGGCAGCTCTTGTCGCCGGCATCAAGCGTCACGGGGCTGTAGTTGCCCACGAAGGTGATACTTCTGCCGCCGCCCAAGTTGCAGACGCTGTTCCTCATTGTTTGGTCGATGGAGACACCCGTGAAGGTGGGGTTCTCGAGATCGTCTCCGCTGGTCCATCTAATGATATAAGGTGTGCCGGCTATCAGCTCGGTCACCTCTCCCTGGGCAGAGAAGTTCAGGGTCAGTTCGCCCTTGCTGAAGTTTGCACTTTCGAGCTTACGCACGTCAGCTTCGTCGAGCACAGAACCGCTGATGGTAAGGTTAAAGGGCAGGCACAGTGTGTTCCATGCGCCGTCTTTGTAGAGGACGCGATTCTGGAGCGTGACATTGCACGAGTGCCCCTCAGCAACTGTGATAGCGGCGGTGTTGTCGCCTGTATCGAAGAGTGTGAAGGCGGTCTCTTTATAGAGGGCAATGTCGGTATTTTCAGATAATCCATAGGGTCGGAATAATGGGGTAATTCCAGAGTTGTAGTTGAACTTCAGATAATGATAGCCATTATTATTATAGTACACCGACGTCGTTCCTTCATAAAACGAAATAGTCCATTCAATATTATCGGAACTTGGAGAGTCTGAGCCGACAAGGTGATTGCTGGACTTTTCGTAGCCCACATATTTATTACTGCTCGCCGTGTCGATTATCTTCCAATAGTCGCCACCTTGTTCCAACACCACAGGGACTACAGCTGCCGTGGGGGTAATGATGTTGCCAACGGGTTTTGAAATGGTGGTTGCCAGACCCTTTTCTTGACTCACATCGAGTCCATTCCATACGTAGTAGGTGTCGATGTTTTGTTGTGCCACGATGAGGTATCGCTTGCCGCTCTCCAACTGTTCAGCAGATGTAACGAGCTGGTAGCTCTGTGCTGCAGCTGCTGCGGGGAAGAGTACCCCGCAGACTGCTGCCAACACGCATGTTTTGATTGACTGATTCATTATTTATTTCCTGTATTTTGTTACGTTGCCATTCTTGTCAACTCTGATATATACCTGTCCCTTGCGCAGGTTGGAGGCTTGCACCTGTATGCCGTTGGGCAGGAAGTACTTCGCATCGGCGGTGGAAGGCTGTGCTTCGGGCTCGCGAACACTGGTGACGCGGTCGAGGTCTATGGTGTAGGGGTTCCAGGGCAGACCTACATTCTCGTCGCTGCGGAAGGCCAAAGACTGGTCGATGACGATGACCTGATCCTGATAGATGGTGCGAAGTTCTATGGGCTGTCCACTCCCCTCTCCCTGGATCATGAGGTAGTAGAGACCGTCGTCGGCCTTGGCCGTAGCACGGCATTCGTTGTCGATGAATGCTGCCACCTCACAGGTGTCGAGGGGCTGTCCGTCGGCAATGAGCTGGAGGACGACAGACATGTTGTCGGGATAGTTCTCTGAGCCCACGGGATGGAAGTAGTATTCGGGCGATTTGGACTTGACAGCGGCACGAGCGCGGTTGGCATCCGTCACCTCGGGATAATGGAAGGTGATGGTCTGCGGGGCCTGTGAGAAGTACATGTAGCCCTTGCCGGGTTCGAGGGTCTTGAGGTTGCCTTCCCATCCGTAGGGGCCGTAGATGGCGAACTGCGACTTGGACTTGATGTAGTCGCCCTGTGCGGCTCCGCTGCCAGCCAGAGCATAGTTGATTTGCATGGCAGACTGCGGGATGAAGCCAATCCAGTTCCATCGTGGATTGATATTGACGGGGGTCTGCGAGGGCTTGCATTCGGCACCTTGGATGACGATGCTGAGGGGCTGCTGCACGCAGAGCTTGTACATCGTGGCGGGCTGGATGGTGTTGAGCTTTGCGGAGCTCCATGCTGCGCCATCGTAGTAGCTGGCATTGTTCTTGTCCTTGATGATGTCGCCCTGGAGGAATCCGTCGGCCACGAGGACACTCGTCAGCGGCAGGAGCGTGTCGGGTTGAACGTAGGTGGAAATCCAGTTCCAGCCTGCTGCGACGTCGATGTTCTGCTCCAACTCGTCGGTATTGGTGAGGACGACGGGATGGCTGTAGCTGCCCTTCATGCTATCCTTATAGAACTGCACGTAGAGGTCTGTGTTGAGGGCGACGTAGGTGGTGCCCGTGGAAGCGTCCCAGAACTTGAAGGAGATGTCCTTGCCGCTATCCTTCTCTGTTCCGTAGATGGTCATCGGAACGAAGTAGGAGCCGCGTGCCTTCTCGGGCTGAGCTACGCCCACGCATCGGGTGTCGATGAATGCCGCCAGCCGGCTCTCGGGATTCTCATTGACGAAGCCGTCGATGATCACCTGTCCCACGAGGTTCATCTGTTCGTCGTAGCCGGCGTCGTCTGCAACGGCCCAGTCGGGAGCCATTCCCTTGACCTTGAGCACCAGACGCAGGGGCTCGGCAATCTCGTTGTTGCCTGTGAGCGTGAGGTTGACATCATAGGTGCCCACAGCTGCTGTCGGCAAGACGTCGAAGCGGATGGCCTGACGACTTTCGGGAGCTACTTCGCCCTGAGCATTGTCGGTGGTCAGCCAGGTGGGCAGGCCGGAAATGGTGTAGTACTCGGTGGCCTTTCCGGAGTTGACGATATCGACTTGGAAGGAGGAGGCATCGCCATAGTTCTTGATGCAGGTGACGGAATCCTGACCCCAGCTGAGGGTGTTCTGGTGGATGTAGGCCTGCCAGGTGATGGGCTGGGACTTGTTGCCGTTGCGGTCGAAGATCTCGGTGACGGTGAAGTCGAGCGTAGTACCCTCGATCTCTGCCATGGAGACAGGCTGCAGCTGGAGGAATACCTTGCGGTCTGAGACGGTGGTGCTGTTGATGACGGTCTGCACCTCGGGGGCACTGCGGAGAGGCGGCGCATTGAGGGTGAAGGCATTGAGGTCGAAGTTACCGGTGATGGAACCTGCCATGATCTGGCCGGGTGCCATATCCTTGTCTGACGGAGCCTTGGTCTCGACATTGTTGATCATCACGGTGGCTTCCATGGGATAGTATGCAGTGAGTCCCTGGACGGCTGCCAATACGGTGTCTACGCACTGATACATATTGGCCTGCACGACTTCGGGTTTCAGCACACCCTTCCAGATGCGGACCTCGTCGAAGGCACCTGTCATACAATCTTTATAGGTGTAGTTGTCGAAGACGGGCAACTCATATCCGGCACCCATGACGATGCGTGCTCCCTCGAGTGGCGGCACCTCAGTCTCGGTGAAGACGGCGGTGCGTTTGCCGTCGATGGCCACGGATGCCGAGATCCCGCGCATGACGTTGAGTGCGAAGTGATGCCATCCGCCATTGATGTCGAAGCCTTCGGGAGCTACCGGCTTAATGTTCACATCGTACTGGAAGTAGAGGGTGCCGTCGGTATGGGTGAAGAGGCGGAGGTTGTTGGCATACTTGTTACCCGCCTGGAAGAGGGTCTTGCCCTTCATATCGCCATCGGCCTTGAACCAGAATTCGAGGACGTAGCTCTCGTTGTAGTCAGTGGTGGCCGAAGCGATGCTCAGGTCGAGGTGCTGCTGCTTGTTGGCATCCACGGTGGCGGCATAGTTGGTGCCGTCGATGTGCCAGTCAGCTGCTGTGAGGAGCAGCGGATGTGCATCGTTGCGGAGGTCGCGAGCCTTGGTGCCCTGTCCCTCGTCCATAGGCCAGTGGGCCATCAGTCCGGAGGTATAGATACTGGAGGTGCTGTATTTCTCCGTAGCCACTTCCAGGGGGTTGCGGCAGATGCCGTAGATGCGGAGATCGTGGATGTCAGCCTCCAGGGCATCGCCTCCGAGGAAGAGCCGCTTGTCGTTGGCATAGACCACCTGATTCATGGAGCGTGCTCCGGAGAAGGTGGCGCGGATGCTGTCGGTCTGTGTGCCGTATTGCACCAGGATGTCGAGCGCAGAGTTGTTCTTATTGAAGGCATAGACAAGATACATCCATTCATCCTTCGGCAGGGTGAGTCGGGCTGCCGTCTGGGTGGTGTTGTTGGTGGTCACGGTGAGGTGATTGTCGGCATCGATGGCAAGCTTGAACTGGTTGTCGCCAGTGCAGTGGGTGAAGAGTGTGCCCGGCTGGGTATATTTCAGCCACATAGCCACCGTGCTGTTGCCCTGCATATAGAAGTCGCTGCTGGTGGAAGCCGTGGGGTCGTCACCACTGAGATGCAGGCTGACCTCATGCGTGGTGGGCTGCTTGTTGACCTTGCCCGTGACGAGGACGTTGGAGGCATTGACGTAGCCGGGGATGATGTCCTCGTTGAACTCAAGGACGATGTCGTCGCCAGCGTGGAGTATGCCGTCGGCAGGCTGCGGGGTGCCGATGGCTGTGGGCAGGTGCATGTCTTTCACCACGGAAACCTCGTCGCTATAGACACGGATGCCCTCGTTGCCGTAGGGAGTCTCGGTGTAAGCACGGAAGATGTAGGTGCGGTCGGGATAGCTGTTGTTGTCGCTCATGTCGAGCAGGAGGCTGACATCGCCAGTGGCGGGCACGACGATGTCGCCCTGCTCGGTGGAGTCTGCCTGTGCGAAGACAAAACGCTGCACGCGGTTCCACTGCACATCTCCGTCAGCCTTGTATTCCACGCCCATGGACTTCAGGCCCTGGAACGCGCGGTTGAAGTCGGTGAGTGTGAGCTTCAGTGTTCCGGAATTAGCAGTGTTCACCACATAGCTGCCGGTCTTGAGGGTGACGGGCGAGGAGCTGGGCTTGAAGTGGACATCAAGTGTGCAGCTGTCGCGGACGACGCCGTTGATGCTGGATATGTCGTTCTGACAATCGGAGGCAAAGGTGAGGCAGATGTTTTCGTAATCCAGAACAGATACATCCGTCTGCTTCACTTCCAGAGTCTTGGTGATGCTCTGTCCGGCCTCGACGACGAAGGAACGTCCGCCAGAAATCTTGGATCCATCCACGCTGAACTGTAGTCCTTGTGAGTTGGTGTCGTCTTTCACGCCCAGAACGTAGGTCATTGCGCCATCTATCTCGGTATCGTTGGTGAGTGTGAGTGTGAAGAGTGCCGACTCACCTGCGGCCACATCAGAAATCACGGCATGAGAAGAGGGGTTCTGCGCTCCGTTGGAGATGCGTATCTGCGGATTCTGCATCGCTTCTGTGGCATTGCTGAGAACCTTCTCGCCAGGTTTGTAGTATTTGGTTCTGACTTCGCCTTCGTAGGGACAGTAGGTCTGTCCGCCCAAGACGGAGAAGAAGTCGGACCATCCACACTTGGAATTGTAGATGTTCACGGTGTAGTCAGAGCCAAAACTGGAATCGGCAAAGTGATAGCTGAACTCTGCTGTGTTAGTATAGTTGTCATCGGGACTGCCTATAGTGACATTACCTTTGTATTTGAATTTACCCTTTATTGTGATATTTAATCCAAAATGTTCCAAAGCTTTCAGTTCTAATCCCAAAGCGACGTCGCCCAATAATCCCACAGCATAATCTACTTGACGAGTTTTGGTTTCTGTCGTGTCATTTCTCTCGGTATAGTTGTAAGAGGTACCGCTGTCAAAGGAAATATTCCTCAAACTATCTGATTGCACCTCGTTCATATATTCCATAGTTAACACTTTATCTTCCTCATTGGCCGCCATCACCTGTCGCCAAAGGTCTATTTGGCTTGTCAGGTATTGCACACTATCCACTCTGACGGTCGTGGAGTCTGTGCCGTAAACGACCCGATAGTTAGTTCCTTCGATCCATTCATCGCTGAACTTGTCCTGCCAAGTGACATAGATGGGATCCTTGCCGGGATTGGGGAATGATTCTGCGTCTTCCTTGGAATCCACAGAGGTCAGTATGGATGCGCGCATCTTCTTCCATTCGGGAATCTGCTTATTTTCTATTTCACTCTGGGTATATTTGAAAGCAGTGGTGATGCTGTCGCTCATACACATAGCGACGCTGTCCTTGACCACGAAATCGCTGTTCATGGTTTCGCGGAAGAATCCCACCTTCTTGCAATTACCGATGAGGAGATTGGTGGAAGTTCCGATATAGACATCACCGTTGGCTCCCACAAATTCCGGGTCCGCACTGGTGGAAACAGTCTCTGTTGAAGATACGGTATAGACTGTGGAATTGGTTTTGTTATAGGATAACTCGAATTCTCCGCCTACATTTATTTTGTTAGCTATATCATTTGAAGTGACGATTGATACTCCAATGCCGTCAGCCTGTGTAAGATTCTTTCCATAAATGACCTCAAAGTTAACACCAATTCCAAAATCGAAACCATTGTTGACACTTGTCTCTATCTCGGTAGTTACTTTTCCACTGGTCCAGGAGGTATAAGAGTTAGAACCCGGTGGGTCACGCAGCACCATCAGCACTTGATCGGGACCCTTGGTGACAAAGTTGTTGCCCAGAGGCAGAGAGCCGAAGACATAGGCATCAAAGACTTCCTGCGAGCAGGTACGTCTGTGGCGCGTGTAGGTAATGCCCAGATGGCGCGTGTAGGGTGCCGTCGGGTTCGGCAGGCCCGCATTCCACTGATAGATGAACTCGCCGTTGTCGTCCAGAGCGAGCTGGTTGGATTTGAGCATGTACACGTCGCCCTGCTTCAAGTCCTTGTCGGGATGGTCTTCGGTGACAATAGCCTGATTGTCGCTCAATTCGTTGTTGATGGTGAGCACCTGACTGCTCATCGGAACGTAGTCTTTCACGGGTGATCCGGAGTCATAGTTGATGTACTCCTCATAGCCTCTGATCTTGAAAGAGTATGGGTCTCCCATACGGAAGACGGGATAGTCATAGTCGTAGTGCAGACCATTCGTGGCGTTCCAAATCTCGATGCTATCCACCTTGCCGAACTCGTCTTCATAGTTCCGCCAGTACTGCATACCGTAGTATCCTATGTGCAGGGAGTCACTGGTCTCGGTGATTTCCAGCTGGGGTTGGGCATACCAGGTGCTGACCATCTTCTGATTGTACTTATAGAGGTCATACGCGATGACGATTGAGTCATTCTCGGTATTGTTGGTGACAGAGAAGAGTGTATCCACCTGGTAGGCAATGACATTTGTCATATCAATCTCCGTGAGGTCTGTGAATGTGACGTCGGGATTCGTGGGGATGGAAATTTCGTCCACACGGTACTTGAGCGGCGGCAACATTGCCGAGAACTCACCGGTCTTTGGGTCGGTAGAGATATAGATGAAGCTTGTATTGTCCTGTTCTTCCAGCTTGGCGCCAGCCCAGGTGCGGCTCTTAATGGTGTCGGGGTTCTGTGCCAGGAAGAGGCGTTCCTGGTCGTTGGCATTCTTGGTACCCTCCTCGCAGTTGAAGCTGAAGTTAGGATTGTTCAGCGAGAGGCGGATGGTGGCCGTGCCGATGTTGTTCAGCGATTTGCCGAATCCGACGGGCTTAGCGTCCTGGATCTCGCCACCTGCCACACGTCCGCAGAAATTGACGAGGGTGGAGTCTGTGAAGTTCTGGTGTACGGCGGCCTGGAAGTCGTAGGTTCCTGACGTGGGCCAGCGGCCTGCATTCACCATGTGGTGACCTGTCTGTTTGGCCTCGATGAAGTGCTTGCCGATGGGCACGGAGATTTCGTAGTAGCCATCAGCGTCGGTTTGAGCCACCGTTCCTCCTGAAGTCACCAGCTCGCCGTCGATATAAAGGTAGATGCCCTTGACTGGGATATTAGTATCTTTATAATATATGTACCCGCGCATGGGGAAACTGGAGCGGTCTGTGAAATCCACATTGTTCGCCGTGAGCGACGAGGGGCTGACGTAGAGCGAGCGTGACGAGGGCTGGAATTCGTGGATACCGAACTCGGGCAGCAGTTTGTAGTTGGTGCCGCCTTCGTCGAAGGGGATGCCCCGGATGATGTAGTTGCCGTCCACATCGGTGAGTCCGTAGAGCTTCAGATCCGAAGGAGTGATGGAGCTGGGCTCTGCGTTGGGTGCCACGGTGGGATGGTTGCAATTGAAGATTCCGTTCTGACGGGACACATCGAAAGTGTTGCCTTTGATGCCTTCGTCCATGGGCCAGTAGAATTCCATTCCGTTCTCGGTTCCGCCCAGCACACGATTGTAGTTCGTGGCAACGTCTTTGTCAGAGAGGGCGCGCGACCATAAGCGGATGTCATCCAGCAGACCGTTGAATGCATTGTTTTTGTCGGCACCCACATGCAAGGAATCCTTCAGTATCCAGCTTCCACTGCGTTGAGTCGTCTGGGCATTGTCCAAGTCGCCATTCAGGATGAACCGCCATTTGCCGGCACCATCGTAGATAGCTGTCACGTGAGTGAAGTGGAGTGCTGGCACCTGACCGACAACGGTCGTAGAACCATCGCCACTGAATATCAGGTCATAATCGTTGGGGCCGTTCTTTTTAAGACTAAGGCTGAGGTCTTTGCTGAAAGAGACAATGGGCAGATTGTCTTTGTTAGCTTCAGGAGCTATCCACAATTGGAAGGAAAGCGGGTTGTTGCTGGTAAGCTTGGCGGCATAGCGTGCAGAATCGGGTTTCCAGCTGAGTCCGCCAGTGTTGTTACCACTGATGCGTATAGAGGAGAACTGTCGCTGCAGGTCGCTGTCGTTGCTGTCGGTGCCGCTCTTGATGAGGTTCAACCTCACGTCGGAAACAGAGGTGCCCGTGCCGTAGCTAATATGTCCAGTGATAGTGCCTCGTGACTGACTGTAGCCGATACTGGTGAAGCCGCCGTACTTGGATTCGCCAGTCTCACAGTCCTTGTTCTCGATGAGGACGCGGTATTCATAGTAACTGCCAGCCTCCACGTTGGCGTCGCGGTAGGTGTACTCGGAGGCGGTGCCACTCACATCACCCACCTTAGCCCAATCGCCAGGAACGCCATTGGTGATACGGCGGCGCTCGATGTCAAAGGTGGTGCTTTCCTGACCTTTCTGTAGCACCGTCCATTTGACAACAACCTGATTGGATTCCGTGCCCTTGGTGACATCGAAAGAGGTGATGCGTGTGCCCGAGGTGATGCTACACTTCGTCAGTTCATTACTGAAGAACGAGGTTCCGAGGGTCGTTGTGTAGATGCGGTAGTCATAGATGTCGCAGACACTCTGGGGCGTTTTGTCAACAAAGGTGACTTTCGACTGGGAGACATCTACGTTCATGTCGGTCACTTCATCCCAAGCCACTGAACTGTCGGCCCCTGACGGGCGGCGCTGAACAAAGAATTTGGAACCTGTCTGCTGGATATCGTAGGTCCATTCCAGCTTGATGCCCGAGACATCGGGGTCAGCAATCTGCTGCAGGTTGACTTCCACTGCGCGATTGGTAGAGACGCTGTCTGTTGGCTGCAGTTCCTTTTCGAACCATTGGAGGAGCTCGCTGATATTTCGTTTATCATCTTGCATCACATTGGGAAGGAAGACAACGCAGTAGGTATATTGCTTATCATAATCCACCTTTGCATCTGTGAAGCTAAGGTTTTCTGTATCTCCAGGGAGATTGCCTATCTGAGTATAGGAGGAGTTGCTCGCTCCAAAGTCTTTACGATAGATGAACCACTTGCCGTTTTTGCTGCGAGAATAGACTTTGTTCGTGGTGAAATCCTGAACCGATGTCTCAGCTGTCCAGGAAAGGGTGACAGTCTTGTCCCACTGGTTGAAACTCTTGAACTGCAACACTTTGGGATATACGTATGCATCCACCACACTTTCGCCCCACGCATTATCAGAGTTGTAGGGATTATACCATGTATAAGTATTATTATCGGGAGCATCCGTTTCCATTCCACCTCTCAAGAAAATGGTATAGCGGTAGAATGGTGAGAGGTGTATTCGCGACGCGGCATCGGTGGCGTTGATTGTGTTCGCATCCTTACCTGAGTTCCAGCCTGAGTCCGATGAAACATCAGCCGTCGTCGATCTAGATATAATTGATGCATCTGAACGACGATAACGCCAGTCATAGAACACCTTTTTACTATGTCCTGGAACTTTTGAAACATTCATGTTCAGGTAGCCGTTCTCGTCTGTAGTACACTGGACCTGAAGGGGCATCGGAGTGTAGGTGACATCCAATCCCTGAGACCTCGATTTGGTGACTTCCAGACGGAAATACATATCCGTCGCATGTCCAAAGGCATGGCGCCCCAAGAAATAGCGGAATTGAAGCTTTATGGCCTTAAAACCTCCGTCTATCAGTTGAGGAGAAGGATAGAACCTGTATACGTGATCATCACTTTTCTCGAGCAGCCCCCAGGAAGATTCTTTGTTATCAACCTCTCCTTTTTCATCATTCTTAATAGTTCCAATAGTATTCCACGTCCCGGAGTTGTTCTGCACTAATACTTCCGTATCAGAACAGACGCGGTCTTCCTCGTCTCCCCAGTCTGTTTTGTCGTTCCATTGTTCGAAGTAAAATTCATAGCACCACTTACCCTTTCCGTTGTCGAAGAAGGACTTGGAATAGAACTTATTACAGAACTTGGTGTCGTGGTCATCGTTTCCGTACTGGTCATCATTGAAGAAGTAATCAGGATCTTCTTCATCCTTACTGTCAGGTTTCACCAAGATGGTGAATTGTCCTTTTCCTTTGCGATTTTCTTGCATCTGTTCCGATTTTTCGGCATAAGTTTTTCCTTGAGCCGGAATGGTCAGAAGCATGGCAAACAGGAAGAGCATCCAACGGATGGCAATAATTCTAGGCTTATTACATGGCAAAGAATTGATTGCTGTCTTGTTAATTGATATAAATTGTCGTTTCATATTATTTTATTATTGGTTTTGATCTGATTTCAATTCTTATTCTTCATATCCAGTTCCGCATCCTCTGTTGCGTTGGTTCCAGCCTCGATGACATTGCCGTACTCGGTGAGGGAGTAGAAAATGTAGGTGAAGACGATGATGCCGAGGATAAGCAGAAGGGTGTAGGGCCATATATCGTGGGGGAAGGCGGCGGTGATGGCAATGCTGCCTATACCAAACAATATAATAAGATGGCAGCCGATGAGGAAGGAGTGGTGGAAGCTCAGCACTGTGCGCTTCACATCAGGAGTCCACCAGCGCGGAGAGCCAGCATCTGCGACGCGGTCGTTCAGGTTGCGGCTGACGCGGTAGTAGGTGCGGTAGAATGTAAAAGAAATATAGAAGGCGTGGAGGAAGAAGATGATTGATGAAAGGTTGAAGAGTGAAATATTGAAATGCTGCTCGTAGCCCAAAGACCTCATGATAGCGGTCGTCCAGTAAGCGGTGATGCCGAGGACTAGGATGAGGAGATCGCGGACGACGACACGGCGGGTGAGGTAGTCGGGTCGCATCAGCGAAGTGTGGCTCCATCCAAAGAGCACACCGCCGCTGTGGAAATAGCTCAGCGAGAGTGCCGTGGCGCCTTCGGGCCATGAGTTTCGCCAGCTGAGGTGGGCGTGCATCAGGAATCCGATACCGAATATGATGTAGTTGACGGCCACAATGATGCGGGCACGATGATACACGTCGTAGGCCTGGTACCAGTAGTTGTTGTGCAGCAGAACTAGTGCAAGGAGGATGTTGACGCCACCGGCGATGAGCAACATCAGGTCGTAGAGGGGTTGTTCTATATTCATCTTTATCTGCGTTAATTGCCTCCCAATGGAAGCCATTATTTATAATTGCGGTGCAAAAATAGCAAAAAAAAAGGCTTGAGGGTGTTTAATTTGTGAGATTGGTGTTTAAAATTAGCCAATAAGGTGTTTAATTTGTGACAATTTAAACACCAAAGAGTGTATTTTGTACTTTTTTTCGTACCTTTGCAGCCTCAAATGTGAAATTGAAATAGAACATGGAAACGATGCAATTTAGTGCCGTGGTGGTGCTGACGCTGTTGTCGATGAAGCTGCTGCTGTTGCCCCACCGTGCCGCGGAAAATGCCGTGGCGAGCAAGGCGCGCTGGCTGATGGTCTGCGGCACATCGCTGCTGGCATTGCAGTTTCTGTTGCAATATGTGCTGAAGCTACGCGCCATGGGTGTCACCCAGGCAGTGATGCTGAACTTGGCGTTGTTCATCCCCAGTTCTACCCTACTCTCTTTGGCTGTGCTCTATCTGCAACGTCAGGGCAAGATCAGCCAGCTGGAAAGATGGATTGGCGTGCCCGTGTGGATTGTGGCAATGACCATGATAGCCGTCTCTACGTATGCGGGCGGCAAGCCATTGCTGGCAGGCGCACGTGAGGTGCGCTGGGCAGAATGGGGAGCCAGCCTCTGCTATGCAGGCATCCAGTTTTTCTACACCTATCGTCACCTGCGCGAGCTGCGCCGTATGCGCCAGGCCCTGCAGGACTATTATGACCGCGACATGGACGGCATCCTGCGATGGATGCAGGTGAGTGTCGTTGTATTGGCCTTCTTGGCAGTGCTGGCACCATTGTTCATCTTCGGTTCCGGATCGTGGCTGGCCATATACGGCATCTTCTCCTTCATGGGTATCTTCTATTTGGTCGACAGCTTCTGCAGCTATGTCGTCAGCTCGGCGCCGGCAAAGATGAAGGAGGCCGAAGAGGAAGAACAGGAAAACGAAAGCGTGCGTGAGAGAAGCGAGAAAACGTTTGCGACAGAGAACAGAACAGGCATTGAAGGGGAAAGGAAAGAGGCATCGGGAACCGCTAAGATCGAAGACTCCGCCACTAACGGGCAGAAGGAAGCTGAAGAGGAAGAAAGAGAGGCAATGCTGCGGGTGGACACTGCCGTAGAGGCGTGGCTGAACAGGGGCGGACACATGAAAGACGGCATCAAGATGCCCAATACGGCAGATGATATGGGAGTGCCGCGTTATCTGTTGGCCTTATGGTTGCGGAAACAGGGACTGAAGTACAGTGAATGGATGACGCGGCTGCGCATAGAAGAGGCGAAACGCACCTTGAAAGCACATCCAGACTGGAGCAATGAAGCGGTGGCACAGCACTGCGGATTCCACGACCGCAGCTACTTCCAAACGCTCTTCAAGCGTATGACGGGTTTCACACCGGCTCAGTTCGTGGCCCAACCGTGAGATATCGCTGCTTGCGAGCTATTTTTTGTGCAGTTTTATGGTGAAAGAGGGGCCGTGATGAGAAAAATCATGGTCAAGGGTACAATTATTCGTTGTTTTATTTGGAGCTTTGGCAAAAAAAGCGTACTTTTGCGCACCTTATTAATATATATAGGGTCACAAAGCGAGATAACTAACATTTTTTTAATCCATAAAACTAAAACAACATCTAATGAGTCAAAAACGTGTTTACACCTTCGGTAACGGTAAGGCTGAAGGTAATGCGCAGATGCGCGAGCAACTGGGGGGCAAGGGTGCCAACCTGGCAGAGATGAACCTCATTGGCGTTCCCGTTCCTCCGGGCTTCACCATCACCACAGACGTGTGCAACGAGTACTACGAAGTAGGTCAGGAGAAGATCATGGAGCTGCTGAACGACGACGTCATGGCAGCCGTCAAGCACATCGAGACCCTGATGAACTCCAAGTTCGGTGATGCCCAGAACCCGCTGCTCGTCAGCGTCCGTTCCGGTGCACGTGCTTCCATGCCCGGTATGATGGACACCATCCTGAATCTGGGTCTGAATGACGAGGTGGCAGAAGGTATGGTGAAGAAGACCGGCAACCCCCACTTCGTGTATGACAGCTACCGCCGCTTCGTGCAGATGTATGGCGACGTGGTGCTGGAGCTGAAGCCCGCCAACAAGACCGACATCGACCCGTTCGAGGAAATCATCGAGCAGGTGAAGGCCGTGCGCGGCGTGAAGCTGGACAAGGACCTCAGCGTAGAAGAGCTGAAGGAACTGGTGGTCCGCTTCAAGAAGGCCATCAAGGAGCGCACCGGCAAGGACTTCCCCAATGATCCTATCGAGCAACTCTGGGGCGCTATCTGTGCTGTGTTCCGCAGCTGGATGAACGAGCGCGCCATCCTCTATCGCAAGATGGAAGGAATACCCGACGAGTGGGGAACCGCTGTCAGCGTCATGGCTATGGTATTCGGCAACATGGGCGACACCTCCGCAACAGGTGTATGCTTCAGCCGCGATGCCGCCAACGGCGAGAACCTGTTCAACGGTGAATACCTGGTCAACGCTCAGGGTGAGGACGTCGTAGCCGGTATCCGCACTCCGCAGCAGATCACGAAGATTGGCAGCCAGCGCTGGGCAGAACGTGCCGGTATCAGCGAGGGCGAACGTGCCGTGAAGTATCCTTCGATGGAAGAGGCTATGCCCGCCATCTACGCCGAACTCAACGCCATCCAGGAGAAGCTGGAAGAGCACTACCGCGACATGCAGGATATGGAGTTCACCGTTCAGGAAGGCAAGCTCTGGTTCCTGCAGACCCGTAACGGTAAGCGCACCGGTGCTGCTATGGTGAAGATTGCCATCGACCTGCTGCACGAAGGCAAGATCGACGAGAAGACCGCCATCCTGCGCTGCGAGCCCCAGAAGCTCGACGAGCTGCTGCACCCCGTATTCGACAAGAAAGCCCTCAGCACCGCTAAGGTGATTGCTCAGGGTCTGCCCGCATCTCCTGGTGCAGGCTGTGGTCAGATCGTGTTCCACGCTGACGACGCACAGGCTTGGCACGCCGATGGTCACAAGGTGGTCCTCGTACGTATCGAGACCTCTCCTGAAGACCTCGCAGGTATGAGTGCTGCTGAAGGTATCCTCACCGCACGCGGCGGTATGACGTCTCACGCTGCCGTGGTTGCACGTGGTATGGGTAAGTGCTGCGTCAGCGGCGTAGGCAGCCTGAACGTTGACTACAAGGCTAAGACCGTGGAAATCGACGGCATCGTTTACAAGGAAGGCGACTATATTTCCATCAACGGTACCACCGGTCAGGTATATGCAGGTGAAGTTCCCACGAAGGCAGCTGAACTCAGCGGCGACTTCAAGGAGCTGATGGATCTCTGCGACAAGTACACCAAGTTGCAGGTTCGCACCAACGCCGACACCCCGCACGATGCAGAGGTGGCTCGCGCCTTCGGTGCAAAGGGTATTGGTCTGACTCGTACCGAGCACATGTTCTTCGATGACCAGAAGATTATCGCTATGCGTCAGATGATTCTCGCCGAGACCGCAGAAGGTCGCGAGAAGGCTCTGGCCAAGCTGCTGCCCTATCAGAAGGCTGACTTCAAGGGTATCCTGAAGGCTATGAACGGTCTGCCCGTGAACATCCGCCTGCTCGATCCTCCCTTGCACGAGTTCGTGCCCCACGATGAAGCTGGTCAGCAGACCATGGCTACGGAGATGGGCGTAAGCCTCGAAACCATCAAGCGCCGCGTGGCTTCTCTGGCCGAGAATAACCCGATGCTGGGTCACCGTGGTTGCCGTCTGGGCATCACCTTCCCCGAAATCACCGCCATGCAGACTCGCGCCATCCTCAGCGCCGCTTGCGAACTGAAGAAGGAAGGCTTCGACCCGAAGCCCGAAATCATGGTGCCGCTGATTGGTATCCTCTATGAGCTGAAGCAGCAGAAGGCCATCATCCAGAAGGTGGCTGCTGAGGTCTTCGAGGAGTACGGTGTGAAGGTTGAGTTCGAGATCGGTACGATGATTGAGATTCCTCGTGCTGCCCTCACCGCCGACCGCATCGCTACTGAGGCCGAGTACTTCAGCTTCGGTACCAACGACTTGACTCAGATGACCTTCGGCTACAGCCGCGACGACATCGCCAGCTTCCTGCCCGCATATCTGGAGAAGAAGATCCTGAAGGTTGACCCGTTCCAGGTGCTCGACCAGAATGGTGTAGGTCAGCTCGTGAAGATGGCCGTAGAGAAGGGCCGCGAAGTACGTCCTACCCTGCGCTGCGGTATCTGCGGCGAGCACGGCGGCGAACCCAGCTCTGTGAAGTTCTGCGCCAAGATTGGTCTGAACTACGCCAGCTGCTCACCCTTCCGCGTGCCCATCGCACGTCTGGCCGCCGCGCAGGCAGCTGTCGAAGGATAATCCAACTGCACATTTTCAATGGACTTGTCACAATTTCGTGGCAAGTCCATTTTTATTAACCCTACACTCACATTTATTCCTCAGCTGCTTATGAACGAAGAATTCCTGATGCCGCAGGGCGAGGAGCGGATTCCAGAGTCGCAACATCTGGGGCGCTTTGAAAAATGCATACGCAATAAGCCGGAGGAGCCACGATGGACACTGAAGGATTCTATCTGGGTGACCGTCGTTGTGTTTTTGCTGTTTGTGGCCATTACCACGAGTTCGCTGGTCGTGAGGGCACTGACAGTGGCTGCGGCGCTCTTTCTCCTGCTTCTGCCTGGTATGTACAAAGCCATCAAACATGCAGCCTATTTCATGAATCGCGACTACGTGTTCTTCTACGAAAAAGGGTTCGTGTGGGAGGTTCGCACCCGCAGCGGCAAAGTACGTGACCGCAAGGAAGTTCTTTATGACCTTGTCAACCACATGGAAGTCAAGGAGAAGGCTATCCAGGGCAACAGCAGTTACGCGAACATCGATATCTTATACAAGCTCACCCTCGTGGGCCACGACGGCAGCATCCTGTTCACCAAGTCCAGCAAGTACTATCGCAGGCCCTACTTTTCCCAGAATCCCCAAGTGGAACATGTTGCTCGCTCGGCTGCAATGAAAGCTATTGAGCAACAGATGGAAACGAGGGAAAACACGCCAGCACCGAAGGCTGCAGGAACGACTGTACCCAAGGCTGCAAACACGCCAGCGCCCAAGGCTGCAAGAACCACGGCACCACAGACAACAACCGTCACAGCGCCCAAGGCTGCAATCAACGGTGCACCACAGACCACCAAGGACGACACAATCTTGCAACCATGGTACGTCATTCCAGCCAAGCCCAAGGAACATATGATCGTAGAAGCCCGTTTCCGGGGCGTGAATTGGCTGCAGGAGATCACCCGTTCGGCACGCAATTCGCTGCACGACGGACAGCCCTACGCAGAAGCCGAGAGCAGCGAATGGTTTGAAAATCAGCGTTCCAGGGGGCTGCGCGATGTGTTCTACTTCTATGACGAATGGGCAAAGGCACCGCTGCAGCCAGGCGACAAACACGGTGTCATCTGCTGGTATTACAGCTGCAATCCACGCTATTTCACCTTTGTCGTGGGAGACGACGCACAGCTCTCGCTGATTGAGAAACCCCTGACGGACAACCTTTACCAAAAGCCAGTCCTTACGGACAACACAAAGGAGTTCGAGGAGATCCTCATGGAGATGGCCAACTCTTCAGGGGGAATGTGGAGAGACAATTTCTTGCTGGCAGCCCAGAAAGCCCGCGAAGGAGACCTCATGGAAGCCGTGTCGCTGAGCCAGACAGGCGGCGGCATTGGCTCGTTCTACGACACTCCCTACTTCAACCGCGAACTTACAAGCAAACTCTATGATGAGCGACATCATGCCCTGTTGTATTCAATTAACTATTGCTAAGTTATGATCTACCAGCTATACCCCATACCGCTCTGCGACGTCAACCTCCCCGTCTATTACATGGTCAAGTCGTACTTCTACTCGCGTACGCTGGAGAAGACAGCTGACAACCTCGAGGAAGAGTGGCAGCGCCTGAAGGTGAATCACACAAGTTTCCCCGACTACCTATTGTTTCCCTCTGCCGACCACCATCAGGAATACGATGCAGACACGCTCTCGCGCGAAGTCATCATCTTGAAAGACCGCTCCAAGAAGATTCCACGCGAAGATCCAAAGCCCTACAACCCCGACGACGATATAGGTATTTACGGTATTGATTTCAGCCAGTACGAGCCTGAAAACGTGGATATCGAGCCCCATGAGACCCACTATTACATTGACACCGACCCCACTACGGGCAAGCTCCGTCTCGTGGAGCAATCAGACCTCTTCATCTTCCACCACTACTGGCCCATCTACGAACACGGCAAGCTTCTCATCCAGTCAATCAACAAACTGCTCCCTGTGGTGCAAGAAGCCCGTCTCGGTCAAGGTCAGTGGGAAGAGCGCCTTAAAACCACACGCTCGATGGTGAAGGCCAGAGCCAACGCGCTGCACATCCTTCACAACGGCGGTCTCTATGATATACACAGCCTCGAGCACCTGCTCTCCCACTCTATCATCTCTGTCGCAGACTGGCGCCCCCTTTTGGACGAATACACCAAAAACCTGAAGATCCTCGCCATGAACGAAGCCACAAGGTAAGTTCGTCGCGAGCGCGCGATAATATAATAATGTAGAAGAATTGTGAGCACCTGCTTAATAGCAAGCCCCGCAGCATCGTTGGATGTTGCGGGGCCTGTAGTTTCCTGACGTTCCGGAGAGCGGAATCATCAGAAAGGCAGATCGTCGGTACTGTCGCTGGGGA
Source organism: uncultured Bacteroidales bacterium (assembly GCA_902779165.1). GTDB lineage: Bacteria > Bacteroidota > Bacteroidia > Bacteroidales > Bacteroidaceae > Physcousia. Next base: position 9,121 of record CACZAN010000042.1, on the reverse strand, counting down.
AGGCAGGTGCTGCAGGAGCATCTGCAACAGGAGCAGCAGCGGGAGCGGGAGCCGCAGGCTGGGCGTCGGTCGGCGGGAAGGGAGTTGAAGGCTGAGAGCCTGCATCGAAACTGCCCACGGGAGCCACGGGAGCCACAGGAGCGTTGGGATCATAGGGCACGGCCTTCCAGGCACGAATCTGATTGTACCAGCGGCCCTGGTACTCGTGGGCGTCGATATCCACGCTCACGGTCAGCATCTGGCCTACCTGAATGTTCATCTGCTGAATCTTGTCGGTACCGAAAACATCGAAACAACACTTCTTCGGATACTGTTCCATCGTCTCGAGGACATAGGTTGCAACCTTCCATCCCGTCCAATTACGTGGGCACAGTGACTGTCGATAACAACAACGTCCTTTGGCTGAACAGCCGCGCCCCTCGCTATCCCGACAAAATGGGCTCAGAATATGGTCTGGGATTGACACGCTTCGACGGAAACACATTTACAACCTACAACCACAACAACTCTCCGCTGCCCAGCGACTGCTTCTGGGACGTACAGGTCGATGCCGACAACCGTCTATGGATAGCCACAGCCGGTGACGTCGGCCTCGTTAGCTACGATGGAACCGCTTGGACGACTTACGACACCGACAACTCAGGCATCGCCCTCAATGAAGTGACTAAAATCATCCTCGACATAAAGCGTGATCTCATCTGGCTCACCCATTATGGTGGCCTCGGACTCTCCGTTGCCCGAATGAACTGCCACAACACAGCCGTCCAATCAATCGCTGCCCATAGCTCCGTGAATACGGTAATCTACGATTTGAGCGGCAGACTGGTCGACAATCCCACAAAGGGCATCTACATCAAGGAAGGAAAGAAATACGTGAAGAAATGGAGTGTAAAACCAAAATTGTAAAAATGACATAGAAATAGATAATTCTGCTGTAAAATCACGTTTATAGCGTGTAAAAACGTGCAGAATGTGTATGATTTATGGTGCCAGTACTTTACACGAAACCTATAAGTAGCTGATTATCAGCATTCGTTAGCCGCCGCACAGGCTGCTGTTGAGGAGTAATGTTTATTTATTGAAAATCAAATAATTAATTACGAGAGGTTAAAGTGCCACATCCATACTTTAACCTCTCGTTTTTTCTATAATAAGCCTATAAAAAATAGCCGCTATTCCGTGTGCCAATCGCAAATAATAGCAAACGGGATAGCTTTTATAAGAGCAATGTTTTACATTATAAGAGTATATAAGAGTTATTTCTTATAAAAATTATAATTATGAAAACAGTATCAATGAAACCCGTAGTTCAAAAACCTCGTAAGTAATCCTGGAAAGGAAGAGTTGCGTCGGGAAGAAAAGAAGTTAGAAACAGATCGAATATCCAAAAACAATCTACTTCGAGGAACAGCATTTTACAAAGGAAAAGTTGTTGCAGAAGAGGAAAAGACAGGATTCACCAATAAAGGCCAGCTTGTCGCATTACTCATAAAGAGATTGCCGAAGGACATTCCTACGGGAGCAATTGTGCAGTTTGTGATCGAAAACATAGACAAGGGTGGTAAATGGATGCATGAGCATCAAAAAGGGAAGGGATTTCACTAGATGCAGTCGATGACTCTCAGAAGACGCTGTTTAGCTTAAAAACATTTAAGATTGATAGTATTTTAGCCTTTCTCTTATGAATTGGTACGGATTCTCACAAAAAAGCTGTACCTTTGTGGCGTGAACGAACGTAGAGACATCATAGTATCAAATACATTAACCGGCATCGGCAAAGGTGAAGTTGCTGGTTATCTTTGTCATGCTTATTGCCATAAGGGTTTCTGTGAATTCAAATATAATAACAATGTTTATAGGCTGAAGGTTGGTGAATGCCTTACCGGAGTTTATTGAGGTTTCCACACCACATAGTAACTATGGCATGAAAGGGTCGATGGCTTTGTTCAATGACCCTATTTTACACCTTAACCCTGAACAGCAGAAAGTGTGCGCACTCGACTTTGACTATATCAAACGGCGTTTGGCTTTGACAACTCACAACTTCCACCGTGATGCCATGATCAATGCAATCCAGTGCATGATTATCGATTTCTTCGACTTCCATGCATCACTATATGGGAATGAGAAGATAACTTCGCAATATGCTGATTTGATGGAGCGTTTCTTGGCATTGCTGGAACATGGAGATTTCCGCAAGAACCGCGACATAGGCTACTATGCTGACAAGCTTTGCGTCACCACGAAATATTTGTCGGAAGTGTGCAAGAAGGTAAGCGGTTTTCCTGCCAACTACTGGATTAACCGATACACGGTGCTTGATATTAGTCGCCAGTTACGAGACAAGAAACGCTCATTCACCGAATTGACTGACCTATATGGCTTCTCCTCACCCAGCTACTTCAGCCGCTATGTGCAGAAGTATCTCGGTGCTTCGCCTACTGACTTTAGGGAGTAATAAACATGCTTTTGACCTACGGTCGAAATCGCTCACGCTTGGCAGAATGAGCAAGTTCATCTGCACTCGCTTAATCGCGATTTTCGGTAAAAAGTGAAAGAATCCCCGTAATTATTGTCAAAATAGTTGCGGGGATTTGTCGTACCTTTGCACCGTCGAATAATAAAGCGTATCACAATATGAAGAAGATTTTAACTCTGGCAGCCATGATGCTGCTGACCGTAATGGGACTGAGTGCCTGTACGGCAAAAACAAACAAGGCCAACGGAAGGAGCAGCGAGAGCCATCAAGCTCGCTTGAATGGCCGAGTCGTGACGGACGAAGGCGAAGCCAACCAAGAGGCTGGTGAGTCAACTAACGAAACAACAAAGAAAGAGATGACAAATTTGAAAGGAAAGAAAACACTGGTTGCTTACTTCTCATGGAGTGGCAATACGAAGGAGGCAGCTCACTACATTGCTCAAAAGGTAGGAGCCGAAGAGTTTGAAATCATCCGCGAAAAGGCATATCCCAAGGAGTATAACGCCTGCACCGAGGATGCCAAGGCGGAGAAGGAGGCCGGCGAGCGTCCTGCCATTAAAGGCAAGGTGGAGAACATGGCGCAGTATGATGTGGTGTTCGTCTGCGTCCCTGTATGGTGGTACACGGCTCCGATGCCCGTCTATACATTTCTGGAACAGTACGATGAGCGACCATCGCAATGGTATCTGTGTGGTGACCAAGGAACAGGGCGGCAAGGATATGGACAAGAAGCATGGCAAGATTGACAAGTGGCTCACCGAAATAGGGTTCTAAGCGTATGAAGAAATTGTTTGCAATCATCATGAGCGGCCTTCTGCTGGCATCGTGCGCCGATCATAAACAGACCACAATGGGTATTACGAAGGAACAGATATCCTTTCCCATTGGCCAGCGGATAGACAATCCCGCGTTTACAGGCGAGGCTTATTTGAAGCCACTGATTAGCGTAGATTCTGTGTTCAATTTCCCACAAACCAATGTCGTGACGTTCGGCCCTGCGGCACACAGCAGTTGGCATCGTCACGGTGGTATGGTTGTGTTGGTGACCGACGGTGTGGGACTCTATCAGGAGGAGGGCAAACCCGCACAGATTCTGCGTCGCGGTGATGTGCTAGAGATTCCCGCAGGGGTACGCCATTGGCACGGGGCCACAAAGGACAACTGGTTCTCTCAGGTAGTGATTTATGATTCGGCTTGGAAACCTGCAGAAACATCTGGTGACAGCGACAATTCCATTTCGGACAACGGGCCGATTCGTCTGGCAAATACAGTGGATGCTCCAAATGTGGCAGGTGCTCCAGGACTTCACTACGTCGTGTTCGAGCCTGGTGTCATTAATGCTTGGCACACCCATCCCGGAGGCCAGATACTGATAGCAACCGACGGCATCGGATACCACCAGATTGAAGGTCAGCCTGTAGAGGTGTTGCATCCAGGCGATGTTGTGATGTGTCCGCCGGGTGTGAAGCATTGGCACGGTGCCTCACCCAATTCGCGCTTCGCCCACCTGGCTGCAGGCACCAATCCCGACCGTCCTGCCGTAGTGTGGTCTGACGAGATGCTGAGTAAAGAGGAATACGAGCGACTTCCAAAGGAATAGGAATATGAGAAAATCAATGACTACAATGATGATGCTGATGACTTCGATGTTTGGTTGTGCAGCCTGCTCGTCGGACGGAGCTTCAAAAGAGGCAACAGACCTTTCGGCAAATGACAACGTGCCGACAGATTTCCAGATACAGTACACCACACCCGTGCCGTCGGATTTCTTTCAGGCGGCAACGCAGCAGGGAACGATTGAGTTGGTTGAGTATGATTCAAAGGACTACACCCAAAGCAGCCGTCCCGCAACGAGGAAACCTGCCTACGTGTATGTGCCATACGGCTATGACCCGTCGAAGCAGTACGACGTTATCTACCTGCTGCACGGCTGGACAGGAGTGGCCGAGGAGTATTTCCTGGGGCGCAGCGGTAATAGCCGCACGGGGTTGGTAAACATCTTCGACAACCTGATTCAGCGAGGACTCTGCCGTCCGTTCATCGCCATATCGCCTACATGGGATAAGGACAATCGTTCTAAGGACTGGGGTGAATCGACACGCGAAGCCGCCGTATTCTCGCAGGAATACGTGAACGATCTCATCCCTGCTGTGGAGACGCGCTACTCCACCTATCTGACAGAGACGACACCCGAAGGCATCCTTGCCTCGCGTGCCCATCGTGCCATCGGCGGTTTCTCGCTGGGTAGCATCACCACGTGGTATGTCTTTGAGCAGGCTTTCCCCTACAGCCGTATGTATCTGCCCATGAGCGGTGACAACTGGAGCCAGGGCATGTATGGCGGAGCATACTATCCCTTGTCAATACCTCACCCTACAAGAACGACTTCTATGTGTGGTATGCCGTGGGCACCGAGGATGTGCGCATTGACCAGACCCACAACCAGGCTCTGGCTATGGCCAAACTCACCGACACGTTCAACGTCAACACCTTTTCCTATCACATGAAGGAGGGCGGTCGCCACGACTTTAACGCCGTATGGGAGTTCTGCTACCATGCTCTTCAGTTCTTCTTTCCCGCCAATGAGGCGAGTGCCATTCGCAGTGTAAATCGTAAAAGCGCAGCCACAGGAAGAGCATATACACTGGGCGGGATGCTGGCCAGTGGAGGACGAGGCATACAAATTATCGACGGTAAAAAGATTATCAAATAACCAATACATTATTTATTATATGCAGAAGATTCTATTTACAGCAGTAATGATGACGGCCTTGCTGACCGCTTGTTCGAGTGACGACGACAACAACACAAACGCTCCAATCGAGCCTATCGACAATCCGAACGGGAAGACGTTAGTGGTCTATTTCTCTAAGACCGTTCCCGATGGCGTAGATGCTTCGACGGGAGCAACGCAGGTCTTCAATTACAAAGATCGTGAGTTGGGGGCTACCCAATGGGTGGCACAGCAGATTGCAGACCGCACAGGAGCCGACATGCACCGCATCACCGTGGCCGACGGCTACTATCCTGTGACTTACAACGAACTGGCCGATTTTGCCCGCAATGAGAAGGAAGCAGGCACACATCCCGTACTGACTTCGATGCTGACAAACCTGGCCGACTATCAGAACATCATCATCGGCACCCCGGTATGGTGGTACACCGTGCCAATGCCCATCTACAGTTTCCTCGATGCCTATGACCTGAGCGGCAAGAATGTAATGGTGTTCACCACCCATGAGGGCAGCGGACTGGCCGATGCCATCAGCGTCATCCGTCAGCAGGAACCACAAGCCAGCGTCAATGCCACAGGATTCCAAACCCGTGGTGCAAGTGCCGGCAGTCAGTCCAATGCCATCAACGAGTGGCTAAATGGATTGGGATACAAATAATTTTGACAAGCTACAATATGGAAGAGAAAAGTGTGACACGTAGAGAAGCACTGAAGATCATGGGATGTTCAGTGCTTTCAGCGGCTATGATGGCATCGCCGCTGAGCAGTCTGGCGTCGTCAAGGGACGCGAGTGGAAAACAGACGGGGAAGCGGAGGTTGGTGTTCTACTTCACAGCAACGGGCAATAGCCTGTTTGTGGCAAAGGCATTAGGCACTGAGTTAGTCAGCATTCCACAGGCGCTCAAAGATAGAAGGCTGGAGTACGAAGCCGACGAAATTGGTTTCGTGTTCCCCGATTATGCTGCAACGGCCCCGATGTTGGTGCGTGCATTTGTGAGGAAGGCAAAGCTGAAGGCTCCCTATATTTTCTCTGTCATCACGTTTGGAAACTTCGCAGCCAACGTAGCCGAATGGTGGGAAGACTATTGCCAAAAGCAAGGTGTCGTGAACCAGTACATCCAGACGCTGCTGATGGTGGATAACTATCTGCCTGTGTTCGACATGAACGAACAGATAAAGGCAGAGAAGCATACTGCCGAGAACCTGGCGGCCATCGAAGCCGACGTGGCGGCACATCGCCAGTTCATTGCAAAGTTTGACCAGATGAACGAGCAGATGCAAGGCTTCCTGTCAAATCTGCAGAAGAGTCACTTCCCGATGACCGCTGAGCAACTGCTGAAGTTGAACACCGAGGCCTGTATAGGTTGCAATACCTGTGCCAAGGTCTGTCCGCACGGCAATTTCAAGATGGCAGATGATGTGGCCCAATTCAGTGGCGACTGCGACTACTGTTTGGCATGCGTCCACAACTGTCCGCAAAAAGCCCTCACGTTGGCCCGTGGCGAACGCAACCCACAGGCCCGCTACCGTCACCCTGACATTTCTTTAGGCGAGATAGTCAGAGCGAACAACCAACATTAATAAGCAATCAAACGTATGAAAAGAATCCTATTAAGCATCGCAATGCTTGCCGTGACCGTCACGATGATGGCACAGGCCAATGTGTATTTCACGAAGGATATTTCCGCAGAATCGCTGCAGAAAATCTATGAAGTGCTGGGCGTGCCGGCAACGGGACGCGTGGCAGTGAAAATCAGTACAGGCGAGTCGCAGAACTCGAACCAACTGAAGCCTTCGCTGATTCAGGCTTTCGTCAACGGAGTGGACGGAACGCTCGTGGAATGTAACACCACCTACAGCGGCAGTCGCAGTACGACGGCCAGCCACCGTCGGGCTATACAGCAACGCGGCTATACCGTGGCTGGTGGTTTCAAGTACGAACTCGACCTGATGGACTCCGATGGTGCCGACTCAGCGGCAGGCGAACTGGAATTACCGATGTCAGCAGACAACATGAACGGCGTGACACCCCATTTCCCCAATGCCGTAGTGGGTGCCCACATGGCCAACTACGACTTTATGATTAACCTCGCTCACTTCAAGGGTCATCAGATGGGTGGATTCGGAGGTGTCCTGAAGAACCAAAGCATCGGCATGTCTGCCCGTCGCGGCAAGGCGCTCATCCACTCAGCTGGGCGTAATACGGTATCGGAGCGTTGGTTCTCGTATGCCGATGACCAGGACGGCTTCCTTGAGTCGATGGCTGAGGTTGCCAACGCCATCCATCAGTATTTCCATCAGGAAGGCAAGAACATCATCTACATTGATGTGATGAACAACATTAGCGTGGATTGCGACTGCAACGGCCGACCTGCTTCGCCACAGATGAAGGATGTGGGTATACTGGCCTCCACCGACCCCGTAGCCCTCGACCAAGCCTGTCTCGACTTCGTGAACATGCCCTCGTCGGCTGGCGATAACCACCAGCCACTGCTCGACCGCATCGCCCGCCAGCACGGCACTCACATCATCGATCACGCCGAGCGCATAGGTCTCGGCAGTCGTTCTTACATGCTCATCGACTTGGCTGACCTCACAGGCATCCAGCTTATACCCTCGCAAGCCATGCCTCAGAGCTACAATATATTTCGAATTGACGGCACGCCTGTTGGTACCAATATGAAGAGTCTCGATGCGCTGTCGGAGGGGCTATATATCATCAATGGGAAGAAGGTCGCGATTAAGTGAGAGCCATGCAAGCTTGCTTGCAGATGGCCGAACGTGAGCGAGCTCGAACGAAGTTCAAGGTCGCGATTAAGTGAGAGAAATGGAAGCTCGTTTACATTTCCGCGCTCGACCTCTGGTCGCTTTCATAGCGAAGCGGAGAAAGAACGTGAGCGAGCTCGAACAGAGTTCAAGTAGATTATTAAAAGATACGATTCGGTAAAAAGTGAACGAAAACCCGAAATTATTATCAAAATAGTTTCGAGTTTTCTGCGTAATTTTGCACCATGAAATCAAAAACGTAATCAGAATATGGAACAGAGAACATTAGGACAGGATTTGCGGGTATCAGCCCTGGGGCTGGGCTGCATGGGTATGAGCCACGGCTACGGGCCGGCGCGAGACAAACAGGAGATGATCAAGTTGATTCGACGGGCTTACGACGAACTGGGCGTGACGTTCTTCGATACGGCAGAGTGCTACGGGCCTTACACCAACGAGGAACTGGTGGGTGAGGCACTGGAACCTATGCGGAATGAGGTGAAAATTGCTACGAAGTTCGGCATCGCGCTGAGAGACTTCAAGCAGGCGCTCGACTCACGGCCAGAAACAATCCGGGCCTCGGTGGAAGGGTCACTGAAGCGGTTGCGCACCGACCACATCGACCTCTACTATCAGCATCGTGTGGATAAGCAGACGGCACCCGAGGAGGTGGCCGAGACCATCTCGCAGTTGATGAAAGAGGGCAAGGTGTTGCACTGGGGTATGTCGGAGGCAGGTGCCGAGACCATCCGCCGGGCGCACAAGGTTTGTCCGCTGACAGCTGTGCAGAGCGAATACTCGATGTTCTGGCAACAGCCGGAGCGCGAAATCATTCCAACGCTTGAGGAACTTGGCATCGGTCTTGTTCCGTTCTCGCCACTTGGCAAGGGATTCCTGACGGGAGCCGTGAAGCGTGGTCAGACATTCGGTGCTGATGACTTCCGCTCGAAGGTGCCCCGCTTTGAGCAGGAGAATATCGCCAAGAACATGGTGCTGGTCGATTTCGTGAACGAGATTGCTCAGCGCAAGCAGTGTACGCCAGCACAGGTCGCCCTCTCGTGGGTTATGGCGCAGAAGCCTTGGATAGTAGCCATTCCCGGCAGCACGTCGTGGGGACATCTGACGGAGAACTTTGCTGCTGC
>CACZAN010000041.1 GCA_902779165.1 uncultured Bacteroidales bacterium | reverse complement strand
CGCTCATCGCAGAAAAAACCGTGCTGTCTGTTTTGAAGCTCAGATTATATTCTTCAGAGCAAATGTTTAACATAAATGCCACTTTTTAAAGTGGACTCATATTTCAACATTTTGCAACCCATTCTCGTCACTCTCATCCTCGCCGCCTGTCTGATCTACACGGCTCGCCGCCTTTGGAAACGTTTCCGCACTCCACAGGCGGGCGATCCGCATTGCGCCGGATGTCCGTTGGCCGAGACCTGTAATCATCGTCATGACGACGCCCCTCTTCGCCCGGCCGACAGGCCGAGTTGTCCCAGGGACACAGCTTGTGATTGCTGTCGCTGACGCAAAACGTGAATCCCATGCTATTTCGTCGCCTTCAGGAATTCTTCTTCCCCCGACAGTGCGTCGTCTGCGGCCAGCGCTTGGCTCTCGGCGAGCTGTATGTGTGTCCCGCCTGTCTGCTGAAACTGCCTTTTGAGGAGGAGATGGACTGGCGAATGAACCGTCATATCCTGCGTTGGCGAGAGGAACATCCGGCTTTGGCGAAGTGCGGCGCCCTCTGCATCTATCGGCGCGAGAATGCGGCGGCACGACTGGTGCACGAGATGAAATTCACCCGCGACCACGACCTCGGACGCTGGCTGGGGCGTATGGCGGCCCGACGACTGGCCCCTACTGGGCTCTTTGATGACATCGATGCCTTGGTGCCGCTGCCGCTGAGCCGGCAACGTCGGAGACGTCGGGGGTTCAATCAGGCAGAGTCCATCGCCCACGGAATTTCTGAGGAATTGGGGCTTCCGGTGCGTACCGACCTCCTCGTGCGCCATCAGGACCGCGAGTCGCAGACCCACTTCCGCCTTCCAGACCGCTTCCGCAACGGACGCGACCTCTTCTCCCTCGCCGAGGATGCTGCCATTGCCCAGGGGCAGCATCTGATGCTGGTGGACGACGTGATGACCACCGGCGCCACCATTATGGGAGCTGTCGGCGTTCTTGAGAGCTTCTCCGACATCCGCATTTCCACCTTCACATGGGCTTGGGTAAACCTCTCAACAGAGGTGTGGATACAGGCGTGGAGGGAGTCAGAGGCGTAAGCACCGATCCATCCTAATGACCGATTTGGGTTAAAAAAACGTAAAAATGAGCCTTTCCCTCCCTGTGCGCGCAAAACTTTAAATCTTAAACTTTAAACTTTAAACTATTATCACTACCTTTGCGCGGTTTTTTGAGACCATCCCGAAAAGAAAGAACGTTTTGAGACGAAGAAAGTAATATTTTTTTGACGCAATCGTAAAAGTAAAATTGTAAATCGTTAAATTGTCAAATCACAAGATGAACGTAATCACCAAGACAGTCCAGTTGCCCGATGGCCGCGAGATTTCCATCGAGACTGGCAAGCTTGCTAAGCAAGCAGACGGAGCCGTGATGCTCCGAATGGGAAATACGATGCTCCTGGCCACCGTTTGTGCCGCCAAGGATGCCGTTCCCGGAACCGATTTCATGCCCCTTCAAGTAGAATATCGCGAGAAATATGCCGCTGCCGGCCGTTTCCCCGGTGGCTTCACGAAGCGCGAAGGCAAGGCCAATGATGACGAAATCCTCACCTGTCGCCTCGTCGACCGTGCGCTCCGTCCCCTTTTCCCCAGCAACTACCACGCTGAGGTCTACGTGAATGTGAACCTCTACTCTGCCGACGGCATCGACATGCCCGATGCTTTGGCAGGTTTCGCAGCCAGCGCCGCCCTCAGCTGCTCCGACATCCCCTTCGAGGGCCCCATCTCTGAGGTACGCGTCATTCGTCTCAACGGCGAGTACATCGTGGACCCCACCTTCGAGCAGATGAAGGATGCCGACATGGACATCATGGTCGGCGCCACCGAAGAAAACATCATGATGGTCGAGGGCGAGATGAAGGAAGTCAGCGAGCAGGATCTGCTCCAGGCTCTGAAGGTAGCCCACGAGGCCATCAAGCCCATGTGCCGCCTCCAGAAGGAACTCTCAAAGGAACTCGGCAAGGACGTCAAGCGCGAATACTGCCACGAGGTCAACGACGAGGAACTGCGCGAGCAGGTCAACAAGGAGTGCTACCAGCCCGCCTACGATATCACCAAGCAGGCTTTCGAGAAGCAGGCCCGCGCCGAGGCATTCGAGAAGATTCGCGAGGACTTCAAGGTGCGCTACGCCGAGGCTCATGCAGACATGGATGCTGCAGAACTCGAAGAGAAGAACGCCCTCGTGGACCGTTACTACCACGACGTAGAGCGCGACGCCATGCGCCGTTGCATCCTCGATGAAGGCATTCGTCTCGACGGTCGCGGCACCACCGACATCCGCCCCATCTGGTGCGAAGTCAGCCCCCTGCCCGGACCTCACGGAAGCTCCATCTTCACCCGTGGCGAGACCCAGTCGCTCTCCACCGTCACCCTCGGCACCAAGCTCGACGAGAAGCTCGTGGACGACGTCCTCGACCGCTCCTACATGCGCTTCCTCCTGCACTATAACTTCCCGCCCTTCTCCACTGGCGAGGCCAAGGCACAGCGCGGCGTAGGCCGTCGCGAGATTGGTCACGGCCACCTCGCATGGCGCGCCCTGAAGGGTCAGATTCCTGCAGATTATCCCTACGTTGTGCGTGTCGTCAGCGACATCCTCGAGAGCAACGGTTCCAGCTCCATGGCTACCGTCTGCGCAGGCACCCTCGCCCTCATGGACGCCGGTGTGCCCATCAAGAAGCCCGTCAGCGGTATTGCTATGGGTCTGATCAAGAACCCCGGTGAAGAGAAGTATGCTGTGCTCTCCGACATCCTCGGCGACGAGGATCACCTTGGCGACATGGACTTCAAGACCACCGGCACCAAGGATGGCCTCACCGCCACCCAGATGGATATCAAGTGCGACGGCCTCAGCTACGAGATCCTCGAGAAGGCCCTCATGCAGGCCAAGCAGGCCCGCGAGCACATCCTCGGCAAGATCCTCGAGTGCATGCCCGAGCCCCGTCCCGAACTCAAGCCCCACGTTCCCCGTATCGAGCAGATCATCATCCCGAAGGAGTTCATCGGAGCCGTCATTGGCCCTGGCGGAAAGATCATTCAGGGAATGCAGGAAGACACCGGTGCCACCATCACCATCGACGAAGAAGACGGAGTCGGCAAGGTGCAGGTCAGCGGCCCCAACGCCGAGAGCATCCAGGCCGCACTGTCGAAGATCCGCGCCATCGTTGCTGTGCCCGAAGTGGGCGAGGTCTACGAAGGCACCGTTCGCAGCATCATGCCTTATGGCTGCTTCGTGGAATTCATGCCGGGTAAGGACGGTCTGCTCCACATCTCCGAGATTGACTGGAAGCGCCTCGAGACCGTTGAGGAAGCCGGCATCAAGGAGGGCGACAAGATGACCGTCAAGCTGCTGGAAATCGACCCGAAGACCGGCAAGTTCAAGCTCTCGCACCGCGTCCTCATCCCGAAGCCCGAAGGCTACGTCGAGCGTCCTCCCCGTCCCCGTCGCGAACGCCCTGAGCGTGGCGAACGTCCCGACCACGGAGAACACCGTCCCCGCCGTGAGGAATAATCCTCAGCACATCACACAATAAGCCGTAAGGCCGTTTCCATAATCCGTCACGTCTTCCACCGAGAGGGCGTGACTTTTTTTTATGCACAAAAATACCATTTTCCCCCTAATTCTTTATCACTTTTCTTTTCATTAAAAAAATTAGCAGATAGTAAATCGTTAAAACATAAAAATTATGTACCTTTGCCCCCGAAAATCAGAAGAACCATACAAAAATGAAACAAAAACTCTACCTTATCATTGCCTTTCTCTGTGCGCTCGCAGGGACAGCACACGCAATGGAGAAGACCGTGACTTACGCATTCACGGCGGAGAACACTTCCTCAAGCAGGTGGACGCTCACCTTCACACCCAACAACTCGGGCTTTGGCTACAGCACCGGTGCGAGGACGGCGACCATCCCGGATGTCGCCAGCACCCCCATCACCTACACCCTGCGCCTTCATCATAACGACGGCACGGATGCCTACACCGACATGGCCATGACCTACGACCAGGCGCAGAACATCCAGAGCATCTCCCGCACCGGCTACACCTTCGACGGATGGAGCACAGCGCCCGATGGCGACGTGGTATACACCGACGGAGAGGAGGTCTCGAACCTCACCGCCACCAACGGTGCCACCGTTGACCTCTATGCCCAGTGGACCGACGTCTGGGGCGTAACGCAAGGCAAAGACGGAAGCTCAGCCGAGAAGGCCTACACCATCACCACCACCGCAGGACTTGACCTGCTGGCGCATGCGTGAACAGTGGAAATATCTTCCAGAAAAAGTACTTCGTGCTGGCTGACGACATAACGTACGCTCATACCATCGCCTGGAACGATGCCACCAGCACCGAGAACAATTATACGCCGATAGGTGGTTACTTTAATAACAGCAGCTGCCCGTTCATCGGCACCTTCGACGGTCAGGGCCATACCGTCAGCGGCATCCGTATCTACAAGGGCGGAAGTGATTTCAAGGCTGACAGCTATCTGGGCCTCTTTGGTTATATATTCAATGGTGGCGTTGTGAAGAATGTCACCGTCAGCGATATGCGCATCACAGGCTATCGTTGTGTCGGCGGCATCGTGGGCAGGAACTATGAAGGTGGTAGCGTCGAGAACTGCCATGCCACGGCCACCGTCTGCCTGAATGCAATCAGGCTGCCCGCGTGAAGGCCAACACCGTCGACTGGGACGACTGGAAATAAGAATGCCCCACAAGATGCACAAGGGCACAAAGAGGTATCCCCTTTGTGCCCTTTTTTAAACCCTTTTAAAAAAGTCTGATCGTGCGTTATTTAACGAACAACCCCGAAGGATTCGCGATGGCACTCGAAGCCCTGAGCAGCGAGGGAGAAGCCGAATGGGAACTTCGTGCTGTGCGTGGGTTGGACAAAGGAGTACGCCTGGCCTCGTTTGATTTAAAAAAAATTTTTTTTCAAAAATCCCCCGAATCCACCGATTCTCCCTCTCAGGAAACAAATTCCAGCAGAAAAAATATAAACCACTATCGGTGGATTCGGGGGATTTTTGAAAAAAATAATTAAATCCATTCGGAATCCATTACCTCTTTCGCCGTAATCCGTCACCTCTTTCGCCGTAATCCGTCACGTCTTTCGCCGTAATCCGTCACGTCTTTCGTCATAATCCGTCACGTCTTTCGCCGTAATCCGTCACGTCCTCCACGAAAGGACGTCACGACCTTTATGTATATACATCTTCGTCTTTACGTATATACATCTCGGCCTTTACGTATATACACCTTCACCCTCACGTCTGGATGTCTCTTGAATTCTCACCTGTGAGACATGGCAATCTCATTGATGAGACAGTCTCTGTCTCGCCCGTGAGATAAGTCACACTATAGTCCCTCGTCGCTGGAAGTAGTAGTCCCTCGTCGCTGGAAGTAGTAGTTACTCGTCGCAGAGACTATACTTTGTTTCACTTGCGTCCTTTTGTTGCGGCCAAGACGGGTAATCCATACAAGGAGTCGATGTCTGGTGGATGACGTCGTCCTTACCTTTGTTGCCCATTCCCCATCTGTCGAGGATCATCAGCAGAGCTTTCTTTGCCGTAGTTATATTGCGGACTTAGAGTTTAGAACAGTTCCTAAGTTTAGAGTTTAGAGCCGTTTCTAAGTTTAGAGTTTATTGTTTTGCTGGTGCAAAGGTAGGCAAAAAATGAAAAGAAGAGCCGTAGCGGCGTTATTTTCACCGCTACGGCTCTTCTTCACTCTGCTTTTCCCTGTTTCATTCTCTCAGGGGGCCTTGATTCCTGTTCACTTGATAACGACCTTCTTGCCGTCGATGATGTAGATGCCCTTGGCTGTTGGAGCGGCAAGGAGTCTGCGTCCGTTCAGGTCGTACCATTTGCGTTCTGCGGATGTATGATTCACCATTTGCTCGATGCCGTCCTCGCCGCCAAAGTCGAGGGCAAAGCCCTTGACGCCTGCGGGAGCGGTATATTCCAGATACGCCTTGTTGGCACCAAGGGTGATGGTGGTGGAGTTTCCGTCGTTGAACTTGTAGAATCCGATCTTGTCGATGACGCCGAGCGAGTAGTAGGCAGAGCTCTGGGAGAGGTCGAGCTCCATCGCTGTCAGCGTTCCTTTCAGCAAGTTCTCATTCTCGCTTACCTGTTGGGCGAGTCCGCAGGCCACGGTCAGAGTGGTGCTTGCTGCCTTCTCGCTATTGATGAGTACCACGGCGGTCTTTGCCGGAATTTCTTGGTTGGTCACTTCCGTCATCCTGGCATAGCCTTCGGCCACCTCTGTGATGTAGTAGGCCTTCGTTGCGCCATCCGTCGTCACGTCGTATGGCAAGTACAGCGTAGCATAGCTCTTGTCGCCTACGGCGTTGAGTGCAACAGTGCGGGTTAGGGTGACAGGGTAGAATGCCCAGTCGTTGTTGCCGCCAGTGCTGGTTGGAACGGAGGTGCCGTAGCCTACGACAGTAGCGTCGCCGTTGGTAATTGCGTTGGCGTCGAGAATGACATTGTTTGAAGAGCGTAGGTAGAAGTGTCCGGCGGTGCCGTTGATTTTGGCGATAGTTATTTTTTCTAATTGGTATGCAGAGACTTGTACATTAGTACTGTGCTTAAACGTCCAGAAGTAGTTTCCGTAACCGGTCTGAATATAATACTTGCCGTCGCCTGCATCGATGAGGCGGACGAGGTATTTGGCATTAGCCTCTGCTGTGCCGGAGGGAACTGTGGCGGTGTTGTAGAGGGTGTGGGAAGAGGCATTCTCGTAGAGATAGCCGTGATTGGCACCTCTGTCGAACATCACATACCATTGTCCCGTTGTCAAGTCATCGGCAGCATTCCCCGAGACACTGATATCCAATCCGGCCAGTTCGTCGAGGGCAGTCGAAGCGAGTTCTTTCTCTTCTTCAATGGCAAATTGGCAACCACCGTCCGTAGTGTTGCCTCCGCCACCCCAATTGTACATCTTATTTCCATTTGTGCCAGCATTATTCGTCTGATTCAGCTGTACGGAGCCACTAAACACGATGTACATCCCCGCAGTATTGGCAGGCTTTAGTTTCCATCCTGCAGCAGGCTTGTTCTGGGATGTGTTTATCTGGGTGTCGTAATCTGCTGCGGGCGAGAGGTATGAGTTGTCGGCAAGGTTGATGATGTCAAAGGTCTCTGGTTCTCCGTCGCGCTCTACGAATTGCCACTGCATGGCATTAGTGGGCGTGGCGGTCGGATTACCTACGACACCTTCACCCGCGCCATTACTAAGCATATAACGATTATCACGGAGAGTAGTGCGAAAGGTATACCACACTCCCGTCTTCGGGAATTCATTGACTTCCACACTGGAGTCGTATGTTGCAGCAGCTGTCGTGCCATCGCCTGCCGCAGCCTTGATACTGTAACCGCTCTTCAATCCGTTTTCGTCAAAGGCAGAAGCGGGCAGACGGAAGGTGCTGGTGTTGTAGAAGCCGACGATATTGCCACTGTTGTCATAGACGATGATGCCCACGGCACCTTTTCCACTGACCGTCACATTCCCGCGCTCGGAAATATTATAGGTATAGGCGGAACATGGAGTGCCGAAGTCGGTGTATTGTCCCATCTCACCTACAGCGCCGAAGGAAGCGACGGGTGCATCGGGATTGATTGTTCTGAGTTCGCCCTCTGCATGACCTTCGTAGGTGGCGAGTGGTGCCTTGACGCGGTCTTCGATGAAGGTGATGTTTGCCTTGGGGTAGCCGTGTGTGGCAACGGTGGCCTTGGCGGCACTGATCATCTCGTTGGTGACGTAGAGACAAGTCTTGTCGTAATCGTTAATGAACGCGTATTGGGTTGTCGTGATACCATTCAGCGTCAGACTCTCTGAACTGGGAATCATGAAGAATCCGAAGGATGTGAAGAAGTCCGTGAGGTCATAACCGCTGACCTCGCAGCACTTGACATAGTACTTCAGATAGTCGTCGGAGGCGGCCGTGAACTGGCCTCCTGTGACTGTTTCCGCGCTGACGGACACATCCTTTCGCGTCATCTGGTCGGTACGCAGGGCATCGTAGAGGCGGGGGAAGAAGTCGGGGTCGTTGCCGTTGACATGGAAGTACAGATAGAGCTGCCAGTTGAGGCGCAGCATCTGCTGATTGTAGCCGTCAACGCCATTACAGGACCGGGCAATACGTTCAGGCCAGGAGACACCGGCGAGGTAGTCATCGAACACGTCCTGTATGCTGGCTGTGCGGCTGGTGTAGCGTCCTTGCTTGTAGATGGCCACATTGGAGAAGAGGTTGTTCGAGATCTCGGTGTTGCCCACCATATTGATGGGGTCCTGACGGTTGTGACCCTGCTCGTGGGCGATGCACCACATATTATCTGCCACAGTCAACAGATTCGTTGCATTGAAGATGCGTTGGTGATAGTTATCGTAGTAGAATGTGCCGTAGGTGCTGGCGTGGGGATTGCCTCCTTGTTCATCAGCTCCAACGGATGTGACAGATGTGATGTTGTTGCAGAACTGGCCGTAGCGGCTCTGTCCGCCGTAGTTGTCGCTGCGTCCCGTAAGTTCGTCCTGCCATTCAGAGAGGTTCTTCCAGACATTCATCATATCGACGACGCTGGATCCATTGAGAGCGGTGAGTAGCCAACTCTTCTTGAGATTCATGACATGCTTGTCGCTCTTGAGGCAGACGTTTTCCTTGGAGAGCAGATGCGTGGTGAGTTGTGTCCAGTCGTCATCGTCGTCTCCCTTGGTGAGGTCGAAGTACCCCTGCACGGTACCGCCTTCAATGTGAACGGTCACGTCAGCATAGTTGGACATCAGTTGATAGGGTGTATCGCCATCGGTGGTGTTATCCACTTCATAGAAGACGAAGCAGTTGCCGGAGGTGGTCATGAGCAGGCAGTTCATGCCTTCGTGCAGGTCGTAGGTGGTGCCTGAAGCCTGTCCGTGTCCTGCCACTTCCAGTGCCACGCTCTCTCCGTCAGGGATATCGCCCACATAGACTTGCAGTATCTGATCTGCGTCGACCCAGATACCCGTAGGATTGCTGAGGCGCCCCATCAGGTGGCCGTAGCCGAGGATGCTTGTCCAGCGGCTATGGCTGCTGTAAGCCTTATAGTCTGCGATGCGGAAAGTCTTCTCGGTCTTGTTCCATCCGCTGTAGGTCGCCCAGGAGTTGTTCTTCACCTTGATGGCCATGTCCTGTAGGGATGTAGACATTGACAAAGCGCTCAGCGTTGTGCGCAGATCTTCATCGGAATAGCCGCTATAAGGACTTTTAAGTTCAGTACAGGCTGAAGTGGTGAAGATATAACCAAGTGTTTCCGTGGAAACCTCTGTGAGTGCTGCTTTCTGTGCTGCCAGTGCGGCATCATCCATTTCCACAGCCTCCACGGTCCATTTGGATTTCGCATCTGTGACATCCCAAAATACGACATTTAAACCAGCATCACTATGTAGGCCTCCATCCCACCATCCATTATTATGGTTCTTGAAGGTATAGGTGCTGTTGTCCTCTCCTACCGTGAAACTGAAAGGCGTTGCTTCTGTGGTGAATTGGTAGGAAGCATTATTCTGACTTTGTACATACCTCTCCGTCAGTGCATTCTGGAACGTGACATTGCTGCCATTCACGGTGAGGTACCACACCTGCGTATAGTTGCCATCCCGTAAATCCGAGCAGACGAGTGTATGGTTCGAGATATTCTCTGTCAGATACTTGTCGTTGTAGCTCTTGACACGATAATAGCCGGACTGAATTGCGGCAGACGCGACTCCCGCTATCAGAAGCAGCGCCAGGGTTGTTAGCTTTCTCATTGATTGATGGTTTTTATGATTTTTTTCACCGTCTTCTCTATGTTTTCCCTTTTTCATTCTCTCTGGGGTCTTGATTCCTGTTCACTTGACAACGACCTTCTTGCCGGCGTTGATGTAGATGCCCTTGGCCGTTGGAGTGCCATGAAGTCTGCGTCCGTTCAGGTCATACCATTTGTCGTCTGCGGATTCATGATTCACCATTTGCTCTATGCCGTCCTCACCGCCAAAGTCGAGGGCGAAGCCCTTGACAGGACTGCCAGAAGCAGGCGTCTCCAGATACGCCTTGTTAGCTCCGAGCATAATAGAGGTCGTTTCACCACTCTGGAACTTGTAGAAGCCGATTATGTCGTCGAGGACACCAAGGGAGTAACAGTTACTTCCGTCGCTGAGGTCAAGCGCCATCGGTGTGAGTGTTCCCTTCAACAGGTTCTCCTCCTCGCTGACCGCGGTGCTGAGGCCGGATGTCATGCCGACGGTGGCCTCGGTGGCTGCTGTGCTGTTGACGAGCACCACGGCGGTACGGGCAGGAATCTCCTTGCCGTCGTTGTTCGTGGCTGTCAGTGAGGCATAACCATTGCCCACGGTGGTGATGTAGAAGGCTTTCGTGTTGATGTCCGTCGTCACGTCGAAAGGCAGGTAGAGGGTGGAGTATGACTGTCCGTTGTTCACGGCGTGGAGAGAGACGGGCATGTTGTCGGACAGGGTGACGGTGAACTGCATGATGCAAGCAAATCGGTTGTTGCTGCTTCCCTTGCTCTTCATGGAGAAGGTCGTCGAGGGGGCATAGATGTTGTCCACGGTCAGCATGTGAGGCGTACCGCTGTTGGTGTTGACCTCGGCAGACTGCGTGCCGTCGGCAGAGGTGAGGGTATAGAGCTCAGAGCCAGTCCAGTAATGTCCTCCGATGCTATAGCCTTTGATGAGATAGCCCTGCGGAGCGGTTATGGTGAAGACATCGGTGGCTCCTGCGGCACTGGGCTTGATGCAGAAGTCACGCTGACCGTAGTCGCTCTCACGGTTGAAGGCACTGTACGTGGCCGAAATCTCCACGCCGGCGAAGCCGGAACTGGCATTGGTGGTGAACTTGTTGGCCCAACCCGAAGAGGGAGTCCATGCGCCCCACGGAGCACTGGTGTTGGTCTCGCCCATAGAGATGATGGTGGCTGTGGGATGGTGGAGGGCTTCGTTCAGTTCGTCGATGCGGGCGTTGATGGCTTCGCTGCTGAGGACGATGTAGTTGATGGCATAGCAGTCCATCTTGTCCTGATTCCCAAGGCTGCCGTCTTCATAAATGATGGCTACGTCGCCGTTGGCCAACTTCTGCATGGAGCTGTAGGCGGCGTAACCCGGCTGTAGCTGCAGTGCCTCGTACCACGTCTGCCCCTGGTTGAGGCTCATGTAGAGGCGCAGGTCGCGGCGGTAGGTGCTGAAAGTCTTGGTGAGGGTGTGGAGCATCACGTCGGGACGTGCAGCATTCTCTGTGGCGCGGTTGTAGTAGAGGATGTCGGCATTGCATCCGTTGGCATTCATCTCATCGCCCCAGATGCCCTGTGTGCCCCAGCTCGTGATGCCGTCGCCGCTGGCGTCGCCCACAGAACGGTTGTAGCCGCGGTTGGCCATGCTGTTCCATCCGCCACGACGCACGGAAAGGAGGAGCGAGTTGTCGTTCATCACTTCCAGTTTCGACTCGTCGGCACCCGTATAGACGGCTGTAGGCATGACGGTCCACGTCGCCCCTTCGTCGTCGGAATAGAGGATGTATTCGTTGGTCGTTCCGCTGACCTTGCCGTTCATGGCAAAGGCCACGCGGCCATTGTCGAAGGTGACGCCCTTGCCGGCTGTGGTGAAGGCGCTCTGGAAGGTGAAGCCTCCCTTGTTGATGGCGCTGAAGATGTCTTTGGGTGCGGACCACGTGGCACCGTTGTCGGTGCTTTCGGTGTAGCCCATGTGGAGCATACCTGTCGGATAGCTGTTCTTGCCCGCCGCCATGAGGCAGATGAGCTTGCCGCTCTGGGTGCACACCACGGCAGGGTCGCCGTAACCGTAGGCGGCCTCCGAGGAGCCGTCGCCGGCGGCGATGGTCATGGGTGCTGACCAGGTGGCGCCGTTGTCCATGCTCTTCCGCATCACCACGTCGATCTTGTGTCCCGAAGCGGGTTTGCCCAAGTCCTCGGTGTTGTCGTAGCGGTAGTCGGTGAAGGCAGCAATGCCGCCGTCGGCTGTACGGATGATGACGGGTATGCGGTAGTACTTGGCCTGACTCTGCGAAGCCGTCCAGAGGGCGGTTTGCTGTTTGAAGATACGCATCGCGCCGTCGGGGTTGCCGATAGCGGAGAGGTCGCAGGCGTTTGTGCCGTAGGCGTTGCTGTAGGCAATGGAGGTGACGGCGGCGTCGATGGTGGCGAGTTCCGTGGCCGTGCTCTTCACGTCGGCAGTCACCCATATATAAATAGGTGTATCGGCCGTGAGGGCAGTGGCGGAGGAAGTCGGGATGGTGAGGTTGCTGCCAGTGACCGAGGCTTCACCGATCTTCACGGGACTGGCCGCCGCATGAATCTGGTCGATGGTGGTGGTGTAGACGGCTACGCGGTCAAGCTGGTCGGCACCGGTGAGCGTCACACTGACGCTGGTCGGCGTGCAGGTCTTGAACGGCGTGACCTTCAGGCGCAGGAGTGCCTGCATCGTGTTGCCCTGTCCCGTGGTCTGGTGGCCTTGGCAGACGGTGACGTTCGTGGCACGGAAGCAGAGCGAGGGGTCAACGTCGGGAAGTTCAACGGGAAAGAACTGCCAGGCGGCATTGCCCGTGGTGGAGGAGGGAACGCTCGTTCCCCATCCTGCTACGGTGCCCCCTACGGTGTTGGCATCCATGATGACGTCGTTCACGTCTTGCAGGTAGAAGTAACCCGAAGCGATGGCGCCGATGGTGTAGGCGGCCTTCTTGACGGCCGTGGTTCCGTTGTTGTTGCCACCGCCTGTGCCGCCCAAGCCGTTGACAAGCGTGTAGAAGTAGTTGCCGTAGCCAGTCTGAAGGAAGTACTTCCCTCCGGCATCATCTGTGAGACGCACCAGAAACTGTGCGTTGTCAGGTGCATAGGCGCTGGGCTGTGCAGCTTGTGTGTAGAGCTTGTGGTCGGCAACTTTCTCGTAGAGATAGCCGTTGCGGCCCACATTCTTCATGATGTACCATTGCCCTGTGGTGAGGCTGGTGGCAGCGGTTGTTGAGATGTTAATGTCATGGTTGGTCAGTTCCTCGAGTGCTGTCGAGGAAAGGGGAAAAGGGATGTCGTCCTCGGCAATCTCCTCAATGCAATATTTGCAACCCGTGTCGCTGGTGTTCGTGCCGCCGCCCCAGTTGTAGATCTTGTAGCCACCGGAGAGGGCAGAACTGCTGAGGTTGGTCTGGTTGAACTGACACGAGCCGGAAGTGATGATGACATAACCCGTCTCGTTGGCTTTGGCGATTGTCCACCCTGCGGCAGGTGACGTGGCTTGTGTCTTGAGGACGCTGTTGTTCGTGCTGTTGGGCAGGATATACGACCCGTCCTGGGCATTGACGATGTCGAAAGTATCATCGCCGCGGCTGACGAATTTCCAGCAGGAGGCGACCTCCACGGTCGTTCCGCCGCCCAGCTCACCGCCGACACCCGTCGAGGTGGCATAGCGCGTGCCGCGCAGGGGAGTGCAGAACGTATAGTAGTGGTTCTCGCCGGATGTGCTGGCCAGAGGCTGGTTGATGGCCTGTGCCGACAGGCCGTTCTTGAAGGTCGTGAAGGCTGTTTCCAGCGATGCCACCTGTGCCTCTCGCTCGGCGGCGGTCATCGTCGTCTGCAACGTGGCTTCCACCTCGGCAACTGCAGCGTTCAACGTGGCGGCAGCACTGACGGGGTAGTAGCCTACTTGTGCACTGCAGACGCTGTTGACGTAGGTCTTGATTTCGCCAATCTTTGCCACGACACTTTCTGCATTGGCGTCCAGGCTCTGGATGGGTGAGTAGGTGATGCCGTCGAGGGCGTGGCGACCGGAAGCGTCGGTGAGCACAAAGGTGAACATCCATTTATTGAGGCGGATGTTGCTGGCGCTGACGTAGGGCAGTTTCAGCAACACCTTGTTCCATCCTGCGCGTAGATTAATTATAATAGGTTCGCGCGCGGGGAAGTTCTCGTTGCCGAGATCCACTTCGCTATTGATGCTCTTGCCACTATTGGTCCACGTGGGAGGAGCCACCTCTGTGCCGTTCACCCAGATGCGTGAGCCCTTGCGGTCCCAGTTGCCGGCATCGGGAGCCTTGTCGTTCTCCGAGCGGCTGTAGTTCTGGAACTCGATGAGGGCGCCTGCCGTCTGTGCCGTGGGCGAATAGACGTAGGTCCAGGCGTAGGCCGTGGTGTTCAGCTGCGGGTTGGCGTAGAAGCCAGGGACGTTCGTTCCCCATACGTGGCGCAGGTAGATGCCGGCGCCCGTGGCCATGCTGGTCGTATAGGTCTGACCGTCGTAGGTGAACTGGTCGGGCAGGATGTCATCGGTGGCCGTCTCGGGGGGGAACACCGCAGAGGCCGTGCCGCCGTTGGGGAATGCCTGCGTGATGCGCCACTTCACGTTGGTCTGCCTGACGTAGGGAATAGGCTCGCTGGCCAGCCACGTGTCCTTGTAGTGGAGGAAGCGGCGTTCCCAGTCGGCAAACGCCTCGAACTCTGTACCGCTGTTGGGCAGCGTCGTTCCGCCGACCTCGATGTACTGGCTGCCGCCGCCCATCCAGCCGCGTTCGGCGGTGGCGAGGGCGTGGGCGTAGAGACCGTTCTGGCTGATGATGTCCGTCTCGGTCGGCGTCTTGCGGTCGTTCCAGATGGCGGTGATGGCACCTGCCACCTCGCTACTGCCCTGCGGGGCATAATAGATATTGCTCTTGTAGATACCTACCAGGTCGGCAAAGACGTCGAAGTGGTTGATGTAGTTGTAGCGGCAGTCGATATTGGGCAGTCCGTCGATCTTACGGCCACTGGTGCTCCACATCTCCGTCATGTCGATGTAGGGCAACGTGGAGGTACTGATGCTGACGCCGCTGATGGGGTTCCACACGATGCACTTGCGATGGAGCGTCTCCTTGATGTACTGCGACATCTCGTTGACGAAGGCCGCCGTTGTGCCGGCCTCGTCGGCGCCCATGTGGATGTAGGGAGCCAGCGGGAAGGCTGCGGCCAGCTCCGAGAGCAATGCTTTCAGGGCTGTGCGGCCTTGGTCGCTGCTCATGGTGTAGCCCATCGCGTTGGTGAAGGCGGTGGAGTGGCCGGGCATGTCAATCTCCGGAATGATGATGACGCCACGCTCGGCGGCGTAGGCTTCCAGCTCGGTGCATTGTGACTGGGTGTAGTAGCTTCCCGCGAATCGTGTCATGTTGGCAGCCTGGTTGAGTTGCGGATAGACTTTCGACTCGAAGCGGAAGCCCTGGTTGTCGGTCAAGTGCCAGTGGAAGACGTTGACCTTGAAGCGTGAAAGCAGGTCGATTTCCTTCTTCAGCTCATCGAAGGAGATGAACGAACGGCCTACGTCGTGCATGAAGCCGCGCAGCTTGAAAGCCGGGTAGTCGGTGATGCTGACGCCGGGAATGCTGGCGCCGCCGGTGGCTGCGGCGAGCTGCATCAACGTCTGGGCAGCACGGATGACACCGGTCTTGGTGGCGGCGTTGATGGTGATGGCATCGGTGGTAACTTGAAGCTTATAGCCCTCGTTATCGAAGCCCGCCAGCGTGTAGTCGAAGGTGCCGAGCGTGGCGGCATCTACAATGTTCACCGTCACGGAGGCCGTGGCACTGCCTGCCGTGTTGAAGAGCGAGGCTAACAAGGTCGAATTCGTCGGGTCGCTCACCGCCACCGGACGATCGAGATCGAAGGTAGCTTCGTCCTCCGTCATCTGTTGGGGCTTAGGCAACAACCACGATGTGGCAGTGGATGCCTGCAGGCTTCCGACATTGACGAGGAGCAGCAATGCCAGAAGGAAAAGTCTTGTTTTCATAATTATCTATTCTTTTGACCAGTCGTCATCCCATACGCTGTGGTCGCTGGGCCTGCTTTCGCCCTTGACGAAACCGATTCTGCCTGAGTCGTTGACTTCGCGATTCTCTACGCCCAGTGGCGAATCAGCAATGAGTTGCGATACAGCTACCTCGATGACGGATTGCTGCGGTTGAATGTACGTTTGCTTCATTCTTTCGATTTAGTTATTTTATGTAATAGAACACACCTTTAGTTTGAAGAGAACAGCAGACTGCAATGGATGCTGCAGTCTGCTGTGGATTCATTATATGTTTACCATTCTGTGTCGCCGTCCCAAAATTCTGCGTTTTCGCCGCTGGCATTGTCGCCCTTGACGAATCCTACATCTTCTGCCTTTTCGACCTTGCCTCCGACCTTCAGTGAGGCAGCAATCATCTGCGAGGGTGTCGTCTCGATAATCAGGCATTCAGGACTAATATAACTCTTTTTCATAGTTGTCTGTTTTTTTAGGGGGAATAACTAAATTTGAAGCTCCCGCCCCCCTCCCTGCGGCGGGAGGGGGCGGGGTGGCTGTCTTTATTATTTCACGGTGACCTTCTTTCCGTTGACGATATATACTCCGCGGGTGGGCTTTCTGACGCGCTGTCCGGCGAGGTTGTACCACTCGCTGGTCTCGTTCGTCCTGTTGCCATTCAGCTCGAGGATGCCGTCCTCGTCGCCGAATCCGAGTGCGAAGCCCTTGACGCCGCCGGCAGCAGGCACTTCGAGGTATGCCTTGTTGGCGCCGAGGGTGATGGTGCCGTCGGTGAACTTGTAGAAACCGATCTCGCCGTCGAGCTTGCCTAAGGAATAATAAGGTGTCTCGTCGCTGAGGTCGAGGCTCATGGGCACCAGGGTGCCCTTCAACAGGTTGGCGCTCTCGGTGACCACGGCGCTGAGGCCCGTCGTCTTCGTCAGGGTCGTGCTGCCATCAGCGTCGCTGTTGACGAGCACCACGGCGGTGTTGGCCGGAATCTCCGTACCCTCGTTGTCCGTTGCTGTCAGCTGGGCATAGCCGTTGTTGGCGGTTCCCACGTAGTAGGCCTTCGTGGCACCCGTCGTCGTCACGTCGAACGGCAGGTAGAGCGTAGCGTAGCTGGCATCGCCAACGACGTTCAGCGGGAATGACTTGGTGAGGGTGATGGTGAAGTTGGTGAAGCCGAACCAGTTACTCTGCGAAGCACCGTAGAAGGTGAAGGTCGTGGAGGCGGCATTCACGTCGTTCACGGTGATGTGCGTAGGTGTCGTGGTGGAAGTGATGTCGCCGGTGGTGGTTCCGTCGGCTGCGGTGATGCGGTAGGTACCACCCGTATATACGGCACCGCCAATGGAGTAGCTTGAAATGATATAACCTTCAGGTGCGGTGATGGTGTAGGTGTCCGTAGCGCCGTCAGCACTGGGCTTGATGGTCATGACGCGGGTTCCAACAATAGTTGCCCTGTCGAAGCCGTAGCCGCTTTCTGTGGAAATTGTCAGCCCGGCAACGCCAGCAGAGGCCTTGGAAGTCCAGGTGCGTGCCCAGTGGCCAGAGCCGGTGTCGGAGAAGGTTCCGTAGGTATCGCAGCCTGTGCCAGTCTGGTAAACAGAGTTCTTGACGACGCTGGTCTTCAGGTACTCGGGAACATTATATTCCTCCAGTGCGGGGATGAGGCTCACGAGCTGTTCGCGGGTGATCTCGAGGAAGTTCAGGGGATAGTGGTTGTAGTCGGTGTAGCCGCCAGCGCTGTTCAGCGACTGGTCCTCGAACAACAGGTAGAGGCTGCCGTTGGCCGGATTCTTGTCCATGGTCACGTAGCGCGTACCCTTCGTCTGCACGTTTAGGAACTCTGTCCAGTTGAGGCCCTGGTCGGTGCTGTAATAGAGCTTGAGGTTGACGTGGTTGCCGGTGGTGATGGAGTGGATGATGACGTCGGTCTTGCCCTCAGCGGTCTCGCGCTGGTAGAAGTAGACGTCCTGGTTGTTCTGGCTGGCCTGATAGAGCTGGCTGTTCTCCCACTGTGTGCCGAAGTTGAAGCTCAGCGTCTTGCCGTCGTCGTTCTTCGTGTAGGTGGCGGTGTTGAAGCGGCGATTGCCTCCCTTGCGGATGGAACCGAAGAGCGAGCCGTCGTTCATCTGGATAATCTTGGCTTCGTCGCCGCCCTGAACCATCGGGGTCTCGCTGAAGTACCACGATTCGCCGCCGTCTCTGGAGTAGAAGACGTAGTCCTGCGAGTCACCTGTGTGCTCGGTTTCACTGGTCATCGTCTGAGCCGGGATGAGGTACATCAGGATGTCGTCCTCGGGGATATACAGACCGCGACCGGAAGTCACGAAGTAGTCATAGAGACCGAAGCCTGCGGCACCTGCGGTGGCGACGTTCTTGATAGCGCCGCTCCAGTAGAGGTCAACGGGCGGGTTGCCCTCGCCGCTGCTCCAGGTCACACCATTGTCGGTGCTGACAGACATACACATACCTTTCTGGCCGTAGAAGTAGCCTTCGTTACCAGCGGCAAAGAGGCAATAGAGCTTGCCGTCCTTACCCTTCACGAGACTTGGGTCGCCGAAGCCGCAACGCTTGTCGTCGCCGCCGCTGGCGGTGGAGCCTTCGCCCTTGGCGATGGTCACGGGAGCGCTCCAGGTCTTACCGCCGTCGGTGCTGCGGCGCACCACGATGTCGATGACGTGTCCGCCGTTGCCGATGTCGGTGTGACTTTGATAACGCTTGTCGGCGGCCACCACGATGCTGCCGTCGTCAGCCACAATCATGGCGGGAATACGATAGACGCGGCTGCCGTTGTCGCGCGGCAGGAAGGGATAGCTGCGGACGTTGAAGACCATAGCACCGCGGTCGGCAGGATCGCCGACGGAAGTCAGGTCGAGGTCCTGTGCCGTCTGGCCTTCCACCTGGTAGGCGATGCCCGTCACGGCGGCATCAAGGACAGCACCCAGCGTAGCCGTGCTGCTCACCGTAGCACCAATCCAGTAGTAGTGCGTGCCGGCAGCGAGGTCGCCGATCTCGAAGGTGGCGGTAGCGCCGTTGATGGTTGCCGTGGCGACCTCCGTCTTCGTGGGAGCGCCGTCGCCCGTGGAGTAGATCTCGGGCGAGTTGGTGTCAGCCTCGTAGAGCTTCAGGGAGGAGATGTTGGACTCCGAACCGTCCTTCAGACCTACGGTCAAGGTGGTGTTCTTCGCAGCCTTGAAGGGCTTGGCTGTGACCTTCAGCATCATCACCTCGCTGTCGCGTCCTGCCGTCTGCCAGCCCTGCTCCACAACCACGCCGTCGGCAACGATGGCCAGGTTCGGGTCGTAAGTAAAGGCGATGGTATGAGCCGTTCCGTCGATGGTGACTCCACTGGCTCCGTCCAGCGTGAAGTCGCTTCCCTCGGGCGTCACACCCGTCGGCAGGAAGAAGAAACCGTTCTTATAAACAGCCGTCAGACCACAGACATCACCGCGCGAGCAGGTGATCTCAGCCGACTCGGGAGCGTTGTCGCAGAGGACCTGCCAAGCCGTGAGGCCGGTAGCAGTGAGGTCGATGGGATAGATGTTCCACGTCGTGCGATACGAAGCCGTTTCGCCGATGAAGAAGTTGCCGTTGCTCACATACGGGTCGGCAAATCTGCCATTGGATTTGATGTAGCACCCGTTATCATAGCCGGGAACCACAGCTACAGGCTCACTGGAAGCCGTGGGGAAGACATTGTTGCTGTTGATGAGATAGCGCCCGTCGGTCATCTGCCAGTTATAGTCGTCGCCGTTCTTAACAAAGCGTGTGTAGAACGTAGCGTCGCTGATGGAAGGCTGCACATCTATGCCACCTGTGAACGTCAGCGGATAGTTGGCCTGATTCGTGGTACCGGGATAGATGTAGCGGCCGGGAGAGGCGGTGGCGGTGCTGTTGCTGGTGGTACGGATGCTGATGACATACCATCCGTCGTCTGCTGTAGCACCTCCCGTCAAGGCCGTCTGGTTCTTCACCAGCTTGGCCACGGCAGCGCTGGCGGCTGTGCTGGCATCGCCCTCTACTTTCGTGACGGTGAAGTTGCCGCCTACGTCGTTGTAGTTGATGATGGGACCCGTGTAGCTGTTGCTGACAGCCATATAAGCTGCATTGGTGCCGCTGACGGGGTTATTTGCCATCTTGATCTTCTTCGTGCCGTCGCCTTGGTTCTCGAAGATGACAGCCACGGCATCATCGCTGAACACCCAAGAGTTGCTGGCGCTCTGTGCGATGCCTGTAGGAATGGCAAACTTGCCGGCTCCTACATTATATAAATAGTATTGCTTGGCGGTGCCGGAGGGGATGATCACCCACTGGCTGTTGGCTGCCGTGGCATCGAACGTGCCGCTCTTGCCGCTGCTCCATACATACTTCGGATTGTCGGAGTTGTAGATGAGCGCACCACGGTTGCTGTTCGTGTTGTTAATCGTGTAGACCTCATCGATAGCCGGCACCCACGACTCAACCAATTCGATGGGGAAGAACTGCCAGGCTGCATTGCTGTTGGTGGCGCTAGGAGCGTTTGTGCCCCAACCTACTACGGGATATCCGGGGTCTTGGCAGTCGAGAATGCGGCTGTCGGTAGTGCCTCGGAGATAGAAATAACCGGCATTATCTCCGATTTGGGAAATGCTGATTTGCTCTTCTATCAAAGCAGTGGTGGGTACTGCCGTGTTTTCCGGAATGGCTCCAAAGAAGTTGCCGAGTCCATTCTGGATGTAGTACTTGCCGTCGCTTCCGTTGAGCAGACGAACGAGGAATTTGGCATTATCCGCTGCCGATCCGGCGGGAGCTGCGGACTGGTTGTAGAGCTTGTGTGCGTCTGTCTTCTCATAGGCATACACATTGCGGCCGATGTTTTTCATCACATACCACGTTCCAGGTGTGAGGCTCGTGGCAGCGGTGGCGCTGACGTTGATGTCCTTGTCCGTGAACTCAGTGAAGGCGGCAGCCGTCGAGAGGTCTGCGGCATTAACTTCATAAATCTCAACGGTCTTTCTGCTGCTCCATCCGACCACATCAGGAGTAAGTCGGTCGAGGCCATAGGTGGTTCCACCGTTAGTACAGGTTAGGGTAGCTGCACCGTTGGAAATAGAAACTGCCCAGCTTCCGGCATTAGCTGCTGTCGTTGGGTAGAGTCTTGCATTACCAGTTGGTGCGGGCCAATAATTGCCTGTATAAGCATTCTGCAGCTTATAAGCCCCGTTCCCGTCGCTGATGAAGTAGAAGGCACAAGCTTTGGTAGCCGCATTTTGAACACTTGGAGCCTGAAGCGGGGTCGTCGTGCCCGCATCGTAGATGTACGGCGTTCCAGTCATACTGGTGTACTTGATCAGATAAGCGTTGCCGCTGACGATGCTACTGGCGTCCGTGACCTTACTGCCGACGGTCACGGCGGTTTGCGCCAGGGACACGTTCATGATTCCCCCCAGAGTCAGGAGAAACAAGAGAGAGAGTAATGGTTTAAGTTTCATAGGGATTAATATAATGTTAGTATTGTTGGCAAAAGGGAAGGTGGGGCATAAATTGCGGCGCAAAGGTAGCGACTTCTGCCGAGATGGCCAAATAATCAAACCAAAAAAACTGAAAAAGAGCACTTTCGGCCCGCTTTTTTACTCTTCACACACCGTTTTTTCAGTTTCACGATGTACCGACGTAGGTTCCTCCGTGATAGGACGTGGGAGTCTTCGTGATAGGACGTAATTGTTTTTACGTAAATACATCTCAGCATTTACGTATATACGTGTCGGACGAAATGGCTGGACGTGTGTTTGGAAAATACGCGGAGCTAATCTCCAAAGAGAGCTGCCAACGGCAAGCTTTCTGCGCCTTGAGCAGCGAAATGGAGGCGTTTTGTGAGTTATTTTGGACCATCGTGTGCAGTTTTTGGGGCTTTTTCTTTTTTCATCGCTGTTTATTTCCTATATTTGCACCGTCCTTACCGGAAAAATGATGCCTCCTGGACTGAAATGGGACCAGAGAACTCATAAATTCTTCGAAAAAGCAATCACCATAGTTTATAACCCCTAAACCCCTGCGATTATGAAAGTAACATTAGAAACCTTAGCGGCCATCGCACGACTTGGCATGGAACTGGGCGTTGCAGACGGCGAAATGCCGAACAGCGAAGCCTTCAAGATATTTGAATTCTTAGACACATTTGACGGTATGGACGACGACACGCGGGAGCAGATCTGCGACTATGCTCAGGAGATGTCTGTCGACCGCTGTCAAGAGCTCCTCAAGAACCTTGACGGCGAGGCGAAGCAGGAGGTGTCCAACTTATTAGCAAAGGTGGTGCTTGCCGATGGGAAGTTAACCGATGAAGAGGCAACATCCTATCATACAATCAAGTTAGCCCTGGGACTGCCTGATCCCCAAGATGATGAGGAGGACGACGAGGACGAAGAAGACGACGAGGAGTATGAGGACGACGAGGAAGCTGACGACGAGGACGACGAGGAAACTGACGACGAGGACGACGAGGACGAAATCATACCCGCTTTCATCGTGGTGAACTTCGACGGCACCACCGTCCTCCAGCAGAGCGAGAACGAGGACTGGGACACACTCGGCAAGGAACTGTCGGAGTGGATTGGAGCCAACGGCCGCGTGGAGGTGGTTCGCTATACCTCCGCACTGAATGCCCTCAGCGAGCAACTGCAGCTGAACAAGCGACATCTGGTGTTCATGGTGGCCCGCAACGGATATGTCGATGAAGTGGGCGACAATATGCCGGCCACGCTTCTCTACGGAGGCGGACCGATCTACGGCAATGTCGTGTTCGCACTGGAGACCGACAAGGGATATGAAATCGAGGGCATCACCAGCAAAAGCCTCCTGACAGAAGTCTTTGAGGCCGTAAACAACGCCGTGGACGGACTCCTGAGAGTGGAGTAACACGCGATGCGGACGAGGCCACAGACATAACGAACTACAGATAATGAGAATCAACAAGAACACGCTCCGAAGGCTGATGATCATCCTGGTCACGGTCTGCATCTTAATATCGTGCAGCCTCATAGCAGGGCTCTTCCACCTCGGCGACGAGGCTGCCGTGGGACTCTTCTCGCTGGCCGCCACGCTGGTGGGAACCGTATTCATCGCCATTGAGCTCAGGAACTCGCAGATCGTCACATGCTGCGACATGCTCATCGACCAGAACAATTATTTCCACGACAACGAGCATCTGATGAAGGTGTACTCCATACTGGAAGCCTCGCCAGCCGAAAGCGGAAACCCCGACCAGTGGAAAGACGTTCAGCCCACGGACATCGCCTGCTACTGCACCTTCTTCGAGAACCTCTATCTGCTCTATAGGAATAAGATTGCAAAGATCGAGGATCTCGACGACCTCTTCGGTTACCGGTTCTTCATCTTTGTCAACAATCCCTACGTGCAGGAGCATCATCTGCTGCCCACCTCGTCCTCCTACAACGAGATATTCCGACTCTATGCAGCCTGGGCCGAGTTCCGCAGGAAGGCGGGAACGCCCATCCCGCGCGAAGAGTTTGCCTTCAGCCCCGCTTACCTCAAGGGAGAGTATTACCTCTACGACCTCAGCAACACCCGTCTGGAGGCTCCCGAGAAGGTGGTGCTACGCAACCGGACTTTTGAGCTGCGCCGACTGGGCTTTCAGGACATTGCCGACATCCTGCGAGTGCAGCAGAGGGCCTGCGACCTGCTGTCAGACCCCTCGCTCTTCTATCCCCTGTCGCGAGAGGAAATCCTTGAGT
Organism: uncultured Bacteroidales bacterium; assembly: GCA_902779165.1. Taxonomy (GTDB): domain Bacteria; phylum Bacteroidota; class Bacteroidia; order Bacteroidales; family Bacteroidaceae; genus Physcousia. Next base: position 19,454 of record CACZAN010000041.1, on the reverse strand, counting down.
CACTGCATCTGGATATGCTGTGGGGCGTCTTCGAAGAACAGGGGACGCTGGCGGCCTTCGCACTCTTCGTGGGATGCCGCCATACGGACCGCAACCTCGGCAAGGATGCAGGCGTGCCCTGGCAGACCGCCTTCACCTTCGACGTCGTCGTCAGCGATCCCGAATGGAGGGGCTACGGCCTGCAGAAGCTCTTCATCGAGCGAGCCATTGCCGAGGCGAAGAAGGCTGGAGCCAAGACTGTTCTCGCCACTGTAGCGCCACAGAACTCCTACAGCATGAAGAACTTCCTCGCGAAAGGGTTCATCGTCATCAGGGGCGATCTGAGCAAATATGCTGGACTCAAGCGATCGCTGCTCGCATTCGACCTTTGCAACAAACAGGATAAGTGATGAAGATGCTGAAGTGCTTTCATACTCCCGATGTGATAGAGGCGGGATGCGACGAGGCCGGAAGAGGATGCCTGGCCGGGCCTGTCTTTGCTGCCGCAGTCATCCTGCCTGAAGGCTTCTACAATGCCGTACTCAACGATTCCAAGCAGCTGACAGAGCGACAGCGCTATGAGTTGCGGGACGTCATCGAGCGTGAGGCGGTGGCGTGTGCCGTGGCGGAGTGTTCGCCCCAGGAAATCGACAAAATGAACATCCTCCGATGCAGCATCATCGCCATGCAACGGGCTGTAGAGAAGCTGAAGGTCAGACCACAGCACCTGATCATCGACGGAAACCGATGGATACCCTACGAGATTCCGGCAGACACCATAGTGAAGGGAGATGCCACCTATATGAGCATTGCTGCTGCTAGCGTGCTCGCAAAGACGTATCGTGATGATCGCATGAGGGAACTCGCCCGCGAATATCCTCAATACGGGTGGGAACGCAACATGGGCTATCCGGCCAAGGAACATCGCGAGGCCATCAGGCGGTTCGGACCAACACCCTATCATCGGATGACCTTCAAGTTGTTGCCCGAGGAGCAGCTGATGCTGGAACTTTGAAAAGTTCTTCAGGCATGAAGCGACCAAAGGTCGAGCGGAAATATTGAAAAATGAAATATTGAAAATTGAAAGTTATGATATAAAGAATTAAGATATTGGTGTTATGAAACGAATTATGATTTTGGGCGTTCTGCTGGTTACCGTCGGAACGGCGATGGCCCAGACGTATAACTTCGGCCAAGGACGGCTCGATGTGCAACAGGTGGCCGATAACGCCGTGAGGATTCGCTATAGCGAAGGACCGGCTGCGGTGGAATTGCCCGACTGGTTGTATGTGCGTCATGACGTGCAGCAGCAGGCCGACGTGCGCGTGAGCGTCGATGAACAGCAGAAAGTAGTGCGACTGACGAACAAGTTCGGGCGTGTGGTCTTCGAGGCCACGCTGCACCAACTACGCAGCAGCCAGCTGGGCGATGAACCCACGCAGGAGGCACAGCTCACCTTCAGTTCACCCGAAGACGAACACCTCTATGGACTCGGGCAGTTCCAGGACGGATTTGCCGACCTGCGAGGACTCACACGCCGGCTGACGCAGGTGAACACACAAATCTCCATACCCGTACTCCTCAGCAGTCGCGGATACGGACTGCTATGGAATAACTATGGACTCGTAGACTTCAATCCAGCCGATAATGTGCTACCGCTGGCCCGAGAAGGACAGACCGGCGAGCGAGAGGTGGTGAACGTCACCACGACGGAAGGCGGACGGCGAGAGGAGCGGGTCAGAGGACGGTTCACGGCGCAGCTGACGGTGCCCCAAGATGGACGATATGCCCTCCTGCTCGATGTGGGGCAGCAGATGGCCAGGCGCCACCACCTGGCGGTGGACGGACAGACCATCCTCGAGGCACGTAACACTTGGCTGCCCCCTACGACATCTACCATCGTAGAACTGAAGGCCGGAACCCACACCGTCAACGCACAGCTTGAGGCCCACGACCAGCCGGTGCTCCACTGGAGACTAATCGATGCTACGACGACGCTGCGATCACCGGTTGCAGACGCTGTGGACTACACCGTCATCGTAGGATCCGCAGACGAGGTGATGGCCACACTGCACGACCTGACCGGCCACAGCCCCATGTTGCCGCGATGGGCGTTCGGATACATTCATTGCCGCGAGCGCTTCCATTCATCCAAGGAAATCATTGAGACCGCCCAGCGTTTCCGCAGCGAGGGGATGCCCCTGAGTGTGATTGTGCAGGACTGGCAGTGGTGGGGACGTCATGGATGGAACGCTATGAAGTTCGACGAGCGCTTCTATCCAAACCCGAAGGCACTGACCGACAGCCTGCATGATATCGACGTGCGGCTGATGCTCAGCGTATGGTCGAAAATCGACAAGCAGTCCGAGGTCGGGCGCCAGATGGTGGAGGCCGACAACTATATTCCCGGAACCGACTGGATAGACTTCTTCAACCCACAGGCGGCAGCTGCCTACTGGAAGGAGTTCAGCCAGCGGCTGGTGCCTCAGGGCATCGACGCCTGGTGGCAGGATGCTACGGAACCCGAGAACGACGACTTGCGGGGACGACGAGTAAACCGAGGGCTGTGGAAGGGAGAACGCGTGAGAAATGTGTATCCCCTGCTGGTCAATAAGACCGTTTACGAAGGACTGCGCGAAGCCGCTCCCCAGCGACGTCCCTTCATCCTCACACGCAGCGGATTTCCCGGCATCCAACGTTATGGTTCTGCCATGTGGAGCGGTGATGTAGGCAACGATTGGCAGACGCTCGCACGACAGATTACAGCAGGTCTTGGTATGATGGCTGCTGGCCAGCCTTGGTGGACGTATGATGCCGGCGGATTTTTCCGGCCAGGAAACCAATATACCGATAGCGCATATATCTACAGGATGCTCAGATGGATAGAGGTGGCCACCTATCTGCCGTTCATGCGTGTGCATGGATATCAGAGTGATACTGAGCCCTGGCGCTACGGCGAAGAGGCACAGCGGATCATCGTCGGTTGCCTGCGCGAGCGCGAGCGACTGTTACCTTATATCTATAGCTGTGCTGCTGCCGTCAGCGAACAGGGCCGGATGCTCATGCGACCCCTCGTCTTCGACTTCCCGGAGGATAATGAGGCACTGGCCCAGACAACAGAATATATGTTCGGACCAGCCCTCCTCATCTGTCCCGTCACAGCACCTGATGTCACACAGTGGCGCGTGTATCTGCCCCAATCCCGTGGAGGTTGGGTAGATTGGCGGACGGGGCAGCATTATCAGGGCGGACAGTACGTTGACGTTGCTGTGGACGCAGCCACAATTCCTGTCTTCGCACGTGCAGGATCCATCATTCCGCTGGCTGGCGACACGATAGCCGTCATCCCCGGAGCCGACGCCACCTTCACTCTGTATGAGGATGACGGTGTCACCTTCGCCTGCGAACAGGGACAATGCTCCCGAATCACCCTACGATGGGAAGACACCCAGCAGCGCCTCACCATAAGTCGGCCGCAAGGCTCCTTCCCCGAAATGCCATCTAACCGCCAATTCGTCATGCGCCTGCCTGACGGGACAACGAAGACGGTGGGAAAGTAAGCCGAAAAAGGAATCTCCTAATCCAAAAAGAAATCTCCCACGATGCAGCATTGCATCGTGGGAGAGCTGTTTATTTGCTATGTAGGCTAGGGTTACTCCTTACCGAGCAGCAGTTTCATCATTTCGCAGGCTGCCTTGGCGACGGAGGTGCCGGGGCCGAAGACGGCAGCTACACCTGCCTTGTAGAGGAAGTCGTAGTCTTGGGCGGGGATAACACCGCCGGCGATGACCATGATGTCCTCGCGGCCCAGTTTCTTCAGCTCTTCGATGAGCTGCGGGATGAGGGTCTTGTGACCTGCTGCGAGCGAGCTGGCGCCCACGACATTGACGTCGTTCTCTACAGCTTCGCGGGCTGCCTCGGCGGGCGTCTGGAACAGAGGTCGTCGTGACCGTCCTGACCCATCTTGGCAACCATGATACGAGGACGACGGCCCTCCTGTTTTGCGAACTCTTCGGTGAGGCGGCAGGCTTCCTCGAAGTCCTTGTCGCTCTTGCTTTCTGAACTATACACGCCTGAAATGGTTCTGATTACTGCTTTGTAACGACCCACGACAGCTTCGCAGGCGTCGGAAATCTCGCCGAGGGTGGCACGATGGCCGGCGGCGGTGACGGCGAGGTCGAGCAGGTTGTGCTCGCTCTTCTTGCCATCTGCAAACTCCTGCACGCAGGCGGTGATGGCAGCGAGGTCCTTCTTGACCTGCTCGTTGTCGCGCTTGGCGCGGAGCTTCTTCAGACCCTCTTCCTGCTCGAGGCGGACGGCGGTGTTGTCAATCTCGAGGATGTCGATGGGGTCCTCGTGCTCGAGGCGGTACTTGTTCACACCTACGATGGTCTGAACGCCGCTGTCGATGCGAGCCTGGGTGCGGGCAGCTGCCTCCTCGATGCGCATCTTGGGCAGACCGGTCTCGATAGCCTTGGCCATACCGCCGAGCTTCTCGATTTCCTGAATGTGCTCCCAAGCCTTGAGGTAGAGCTCCTGCGTCAGCTTCTCGACGTAGTAGGAACCAGCCCACGGGTCGATGTGCTTGCAGACCTGCGTCTCGTTCTGGATATAAATCTGAGTATTGCGAGCGATGCGGGCGCTGAAGTCTGTAGGCAGGGCGATGGCTTCGTCGAGGGCGTTGGTGTGCAGGGACTGGGTGTGACCCAGGACGGCAGCCATGGCCTCGATGCAGGTGCGGCCGACGTTGTTGAAGGGATCCTGCTCGGTGAGGGACCAACCGGACGTCTGGGAGTGCGTGCGCAGAGCCATGGATTTGGGGTTCTTGGCGCCGAAGCTCTTGACAATCTTGGCCCAGAGCAGACGGCCGGCGCGCATCTTGGCAATTTCCATGAAGTGGTTGACACCGATAGCCCAGAAGAAGGAGAGGCGGGGAGCGAAGGCATCCACGTCGATGCCGGCGTTGATACCAGCGCGGAGGTAGTCCATACCGTCGGCCAGCGTGTAGGCCAGCTCGATGTCGGCGGTGGCACCAGCCTCCTGCATGTGGTAGCCGGAGATGGAGATGGAGTTGAACTTAGGCATCTTCTGCGAGGTGTATTCGAAGATGTCGGCGATGATCTTCATGGAGAAGGCGGGCGGGTAGATGTAGGTGTTGCGCACCATGAACTCCTTGAGGATGTCGTTCTGGATGGTACCGGCCATCTCCTCGAGCTTGGCGCCCTGCTCCAGACCTGCGTTGATGTAGAAGGCGAGCACGGGGAGCACAGCACCGTTCATAGTCATGGAAACGGACATCTTGTTCAAGGGGATGCCGTCGAAGAGCACCTTCATGTTCTCGAGCGAGCAGATGCTCACACCAGCCTTACCGACATCACCTACGACGCGGGGGTTATCGGGATCGTAGCCACGGTGTGTGGGCAGGTCGAAGGCCACGGAGAGGCCTTTCTGACCGCTGGCGAGGTTACGACGATAGAAGGCGTTGGACTCTTCGGCTGTGGAGAAGCCGGCGTACTGACGGATGGTCCACGGGCGGAAGGGGTACATCATGCTGTACGGGCCACGGAGGAAGGGGGGAATACCTGCAGCGAAGTCGAGGTGTTCCATGCCTTCGAGGTCTTCCTTCGTATAAACGGGCTGGATATCAATCTGCTCAGGAGTCTTCCAGTTGGCAGTGATGCCATTCTCCCGCTGCCATTGCTGACCGTTCTTCTGTTCGATGCCAGCAAAGATATCAATGTCTTTGAATTGCTTTTTCATTGCTTTTGGGTGTTAGGGAGGTTAGACATTAGATGCCAAGTTTGGCGTTATACTCTTGCAGTGTCTTCAGTTGATCGACACGTACGTGAATGAAATTCTCTATTCCAGCGGCTTTCAAATCTTCTGAACAAGCAGGAGCACCAGCAACAACAAACATGGCGCGACCATTGAGATATTTGAAAGCAGGAATTGCATATTCGGCGTATTCATCGTCGCTGGAGCAAATGACAACGATGTCGGCACCTGCTTCCAAAGCCTTATCTACACCTTCCTCCACGGTGGGGAAGCCGAGGTTGTCGATGACCTTGTAGCCGGCTGCGGCGAGGAAGTTGCAGCTGAACTGAGCGCGAGCCTGACGCATAGCGAGGTTGCCGATGGTGAGCATGAAAGCTACGGGCTGCTTGGCGGCCTTCTCGGTGGTGAGGCGCAGGGTCTCGAAATCGGAGGCGAGGCGGCTGGTCTTCAACGCGGGAATCTCCGTCTCCTCTGCTGCAACATTGTTGCAGCAAACATGACCACCACAACAGGGAGCCATGGGCTCCTTGCCTTCGCTCGTTTCCGTGAAGTTGGGGAACTGGTTGGTGCCGAGGAGGAACTCCTTACGCTTGCCGACATTGGCGTGGCGAGCGGCATCTGTACTGTTGATGGCCTCCTGAATCTTACCTTCCTTGGCGGCAGCGAGGAAACCACCTTCTTCCTCTACGGCGAGGAATAGTTTCCATGCTTCCTTTGCTATCGCTACGGTCAGCTCTTCTACGAAATAGCTGCCGCCGCTGACGTCAACAATCTTGTCGAAATGGCACTCTTCCTTCAGCAGCAACTGTTGGTTGCGTGCGATGCGCTCGGCGAAGTCCGTAGGAGTCTCATAAGGAACGTCGAAGGGAGTCACCACGACCGAGTGAACGCCTGCGAGAGCTGCTGACATGGTCTCTGTCTGCGAGCGAAGCATGTTCACATAGCTGTCGAAGAGAGTCATGTTGTAAGTTGAGGTAGCTGCATTGACGCACATCTGGGCTGCGCAGTCGCACTTGGGCTCGTACTGCTTCACAATCTGTGCCCACAGCATACGGGCAGCGCGGAACTTGGCAATCTCCATGAAGTAATTGCCGCTGATACCCATGTAGAATTTGATCTTTTTGGCGGCGAGATCGACATCCACACCGGCGTTGATGAGCTGCTCCAGGTATTCCTTACCCCAAGCCAGCGCGTAGCCCAGCTCCTGATAGACGTAGGCACCGCTGTTGTTGAGCAGGTCGGAGTGTACCATGATGCAACGGAGGTTGGGGAAGTCCTTCAGCTTCTCAACCAAAGCGGGTGCTGTGGCGAGGAGGGCGGAGGTGTCCTTGCCTTTTTTCAACATGGCCTCGATGGGGTCGAAGCCAATGCCACCGACGATCTTTTCCTTGTCGTAGCCCTTCTTCTCGTAGTAAGCAACGAGGATGTCGGCCAGTTCAAGTACTCGGCGCGGACAGGAGCGGAAGCTGACTTCCACGATGTCGCAGCGGATTCCGTCGAGCAGGGTTTCGATTGTTTCGGCACTTACCAGGTCGCTGTGGAAGCGGAAACCGATGGAGTCGATGCCTTTGTTCAAGATCTCCAGCGCCTTAGCGTTGGCTTCCTTGGGGTCGGTAACAACGATGTTCTGGCGAACATACCATACGTTGTTGTCCTTCTTGTTGCCGCGAACGAAGGGGAACTCGCCCGGAAGGGCGTTGACGGTGGGCAGCTTGTCCACGTCTTCCTTCAAGTAGAACGGCTGCATGGAGAAACCTTCGTTGGTTCTCCAGACCATTTTCTTCTCGTAGTCAGCGCCCTTGAGGTCTACCTCAATTTTGTCGCGCCATTCCTGGCGTGAGGGGGCGGTGAAGTCCGCGAAGAGTTTTTCTTTACTATCTGCCATAAATTTTTAAATAAAAAGAATATAAGGTTTTGTTTGTTTGAATATTGGCGCAACATCACATAACGAATGGCCTGAAAGGTGCCTTTCTAAGGGCACAATAAGGCCGAATCGTTACTTAAAGCGAGCAAAAGTAGTAAAGTTTGTCCGAGCAGCCAAATTTATTTGCAAAAATCGTCCCAAAAGTAACATTTTCTGCAAGGATTTTGTAAGAAACGGCTTTTTCATCCCAAAAAATATGTATCTTTGCACCCACTTATGATAGTTTGTATAGCAGAAAAGCCCTCTGTAGCTCGTGATATCGCAAATGTCTTGGGAGCCAAGCACGATTGCGGAGGTTACATTGAAGGAAACGGTTATCAGGTGACCTGGACTTTCGGTCATCTGTGTGAACTGAAGGAACCCCATGAGTACACTCCGATGTGGAAGTCGTGGAGCCTGTCGCAATTGCCGATGATTCCCCCTCGCTTCGGTATCAAGCTGAAGGCAGATAAAGGGGTGGAGAAGCAGTTTGCCATCATCGAGAAACTGATGCAGGCCGCCGACAGCATTATCAACTGTGGCGATGCTGGCCAGGAGGGTGAACTCATCCAGCGATGGGTGATGCAGAAGGCGGGAGCGAAATGTCCTGTCCAGCGCCTTTGGATCAGTTCGCTGACAGAAGAAGCCATTCGCGAGGGGTTCCAGACATTAAAGGACCAGCGCGAGTACCAAAGCCTCTACGAAGCCGGACTCTGTCGGGCCATCGGTGACTGGACCTTAGGAATGAATGCTACGCGCCTGTATACGATAAAATATGGTGCGAACCGACAAGTGCTTTCTATCGGTCGTGTGCAGACGCCTACTTTGGCATTGATCGTCAATCGTCAGTACGAAATAGACAACTTCAAGCCTGAAACATATTGGGTACTTACGACGGTCTATCGAGAGACGACCTTCACGGCTATGATGGAAGAAGGCGACCGCGGCTTCAAAAGTCAGGAAGAGGGGCAGAAAGCCCTTGATGCCATCCGCGAATTGCCATTCACGGTCACCAGCGTGGAGAAGAAAGCGGGGCGCGAAGCGGCTCCCCGCCTGTTTGACCTCACCTCGCTGCAGGTGGAATGCAACAAAAAATACGGCTACTCTGCAGACCTCACCCTGCAGCTCATCCAAAGCCTGTATGAGAAGAAGGTGGCTACCTATCCACGCGTGGATACCACTTTTCTGCCGGATGACGTGTACCCGAAGTGTCCGCAGATACTGGCAAATATGACACCCTACGCTGGTTTCATCCAACCCCTGTTTGCAAATGGGAAAAAGTTGGAAAAGTCCAAGAAGGTCTTCGACAACACCAAGGTTACAGACCACCACGCCATCATCCCGACTCCAACTCCTGTGACGTCGGTTTCGCTGACGGATATGGAGAAACGCGTCTACGACCTTATCGCACGCCGTTTCATTGGAGTGTTCTATCCAGAATGTAAGTTCGAGCAGACGACTGTGATGGGAGAAGTGCGTTGCGAGGGATTGAAAGCGGGCACGTTTGATGACTTCGTGCCCTTCAAGGCTACGGGCAAGCGCATTGTGGACCCTGCCTGGCATGTGTTGTGGGAAAAGAAGAAGAAGGAGAATACGGATTCTGCTGAGGGTTCAGATAATTCGGAGAATGCCGAGAATTCAGAGAAACCACAGGATGAAGAACGCACCCTTCCTGCCTTCAAGAAGGGCGAGAGCGGTCCACACGTTCCCAACCTCGCAGAGAAACAGACCACCCCCCCCAAGCCTTACACAGAAGCAACCTTGTTGCGGGCAATGGAGACCGCAGGTAAGTTGGTGGAGGATGATGAGCTGCGCGATGCCTTGAAGGAAAACGGCATCGGACGCCCCTCGACCCGCGCCGCCATTATTGAGACACTGTTCAAGCGCAACTATATTCGTCGCGTCCGCAAGAGTTTGGCTCCTACCCAGACGGGAATCCAGCTCATCGGCCTCATTCACGAGGAGTTGCTGAAGAGTGCAGAACTCACGGGTATCTGGGAAAAGAAGCTCCGCCAAATAGAGCGCCACGAGTACGACGCCGCCACCTTCATTGCCGAATTGAAACAGATGGTCACAGACCTTGTGATGACCGTTATGCAGGATACTTCGAGCCGTCATGTGCCGCCAGCACAATAAATAATAAGGTACGCGCGTTATATATACGTTCAAATGCTGTTAGAATGTAGAAAAGTTGAATAATTGTTGTTTTTTTAAGAATCATCATCTGCGCAAGGTGGCTCGATGCTGCCTTGTGTGGTGTGTTTCGATGTTTCAACTTCTCAGCCTCTCATTATTATTGTTCTCCTGCAACGCCGAGACGAACCTTCGCAAGGGTGATCAGTTCTTTGCGCTTGGCGAATACTACGATGCTGCTGCGGAATATAAGGCAGCTTACGCCAAGACGAAGAATCAGGAACGTGGCAAACGGGGTGAGCGGGCGTTGAAGATGGCAGAATGTTATCGTCGCATCAACTACACGGCGAAGGCTATTGGCGCATATCAGAACGGTATCCGCTATCTGGAGAAGTCCAAAGCCGACCGCCAGAAGATCCGTGACGGGGTGTCTGCCGTTTTCGGCGACAAGCCGGCTCCCGAAACACCATATATGGACATACAGGATTCGATTGATGAGGGCGCCATCCTCGATGCAACCCTGAAGTTGGCACGTCAGTTTCATAAGAACGGCGACTTCAAGAACGCAGTCAAGACCTATGAGACCTACATCGCCCTCAGCAAGGAAGCGGCAGCTATGCACACCACCATCTGTACGCCGCAAAATGATACACTCGCAGCCAACGGACTCATCGGGGCTCGTCAGGCACTGCTCATGAAGCAGAGGCCGACCCTGCATACCGTGAAGAAGGAGCCTTTGCTGAACTCCCGCCGGTCTGACTTCTCGCCGGCACTCTTCGGCGACGATTGGGACCAGATATACTGGACAAGTACCCGTCCCCAGGCATCTGGCGATGAACTCAGTGGCATTACAGGCACAAAGTACGCGGATATATTCTGGTCCAAGAAAGACGACAAGGGCAAGTGGAGTTCCCCCGAGTCGGTGCAAGGTGAACTGAATTCCGAGTTGGAAGAAGGCGTCTGTGCTTTCTCGCCCGACGGCAAGACGATGTACCTCACCCGTTGTCCGATGGACGCTGAATACCCGCGCTATGCCCATATCTACTCTTCGCAGCGCAGCGATGCTTCGTGGTCAAAGCCCCAGGAAGTGCAAATATCCAAGGATACCCTTACCTGTTTTGCCCATCCCGCAGTCTCACCCGACGGCGACTGGCTGTATTTTGTCAGCGATGCTCCTGGCGGTCACGGCGGTAAGGATATCTGGCGAATAAGTATAGAAGGAAAGAATCTGGTTGGTGCCGAATGTCTGCCTGCTCCCATCAACACCCCTGGCGATGAGATGTTTCCCACGTTCCGTCCCAATGGTGAGTTGTATTTTTCCAGCGATGGTCATCCCGGCATGGGAGGTCTCGACCTCTTTGTGGCCACAGAAGACAGCGTTACTCACAAGTGGACTGTCAAGAATCTGGGTTACCCGATGAATTCTGCCGGTGACGATTTCGGAATGACGTTTGAAGGGGTGCATAACCGAGGCTATTTCTCTTCCAGCCGCGGTGATGCTCGTGGATGGGATCATCTTTGGTCCTTCGAGTGCCCCGAGGTGATACAGTCCGTTAAAGGGTGGGTGTATGAGAAAGACGGCTATGAACTGCCCTCGGCACTTGTGCATCTAATAGGTACCGATGGCACAAACCAGAAGATCAGTGTGCGTGGTGACGGATCATTCACGTTCGTAGTGAAACCCCGCGTGGAATATATGTTTCTTGGTACCTGCAAGGGATATCTTAACCACGTAGAACAACTGAGGGTGGATACCAGCAGCGTCAGCCGCGAATACGTCCTGCAGTTCCCGCTGGCAAGTATCACGGCTCCTGTCCTTCTGCGTAATGTGTTCTATGAATTCAACAGCGCAGCCCTTACCGAGAACAGCACGGTCGAACTCGACAGCCTCGTCAGTATGCTGAACGAGAATCCTACAATTACTATCGAGCTCAGTGCCCACTGCGACTATCGTGGCAATGATGCCTATAATGAACGCCTCTCACAGCGACGTGCTGAGAGCGTAGTGAACTACCTGATAGAACATGGCATCGCTGCCGACCGCGTCACGCCCAAGGGTTATGGCGAAAGCCGTCCGAAGGTTGTCAAGCGCCGTATTGTTGAGCAGTATCCCTTCCTCCATCTGGGCGACACACTGACGGAGGCTTTCATTCGGACATTGCCCGAGGAACAACAGGAAGCATGCAACGCCCTCAACCGTCGTACAGAGTTCCGCGTGTTGCGCACCACCTATGGCCTGCTCGACCGTCCAGCTTCCATTTCGGCTCCTCCTCCTGCTGTTCCCGTTTCCGAGCCAGATACTACTGGCACAACGGCACCCATTATCGTACCTCAGGGCGCTCCAAAGGGCGTTTCGGAGGGCCAATAACGGTAAAATAACCCCTTTTCAGCAAAAAAGTTATCTTTTTCTTGTGCATTTCTCACAAGAAAAGTGTACCTTTGCGGCCGTTAAACCATCCTTTATTCCGTAAATGGACGATTATCATCAACGTTACACTGATTAAGGGACGGAGGTTCGCATCGCATATCGGGCCTCTGCTGCCCGCTTAACCCTTGAAGGCTACGCCCTCTCAAAAAGAAAATTGTTAAACTATGCGAACCTATTGGAATACTCTTCGCGGCCTGCACACCCTGGAGCAGTGGCAGCCCAATTGCTGGGTACAAGTATCGTGCCCGACGAGCGATGATGCAAACTTCCTGCAGAACGAGCTCAAGATTCCTGATTATTTCCTCGACGACATCGCTGATGCCGACGAGCGTGCACGTTATGACTACGATGACGGGTGGATTCTCATCATCTTGCGTATTCCTTACGTCAAGGAGGTGAAATCCCGTACTCCCTTTACCACCATTCCGCTTGGTATCATACTGAAAGGCGATGTCTGCATCACGGTTTGTAACTACGAGACGAACTTGATGATAGACTTCGTCACTTATCAGCAGAAGCGAGGACTGGGCTTTACGGATTCCGTCGATATGGTCTTCCGCCTCTTCCTCAGCTCCGCCGTCTGGTATCTGAAACGTCTGAAGCAGATCAATGCACGCATCGAAGCTGCCAAGCAGCACCTCGACCGCAAGATAGATAATGCCGACCTCATCAACCTTAGCCGTCTGCAGGACAGCCTGACGTACTTTGCCACCTCCATTCGTGGCAATGAGACGCTACTCTCAAAACTGAAGTTTAAATTGCCCGTCGATGAACTTGATGCAGACCTCATTGAGGACGTCACTATTGAGATGAACCAGGCGCGAGAGACGACGGGAATCTACGCCAACATCCTCGACTCGATGATGGAGACCTACGCCAGCATCATCAACAACAATATGTCTACGGTGATGAAGACGCTGACCATCATCTCCATGTTCCTTATGGTGCCCACCCTCATCGCCAGTTTGTTCGGAATGAACCTGATCAACGGAATGGAGAACCAACCGCTCGGTTTTCCGCTTGTTCTCATCATCTCTGTGATGCTAACTGCCGCCTTTTGGTGGTATTCCAAGCGTGAATCGTGGCTTTAATGTGAAAAACTTGCCAAAAAGTTAGGTCGTTCCATTTTTTTTCCGTTAATTTGCTGCGCCTTAGGGCACAAATGAACCATAATAGCTACTTAAACCGTAAGCAAAATGACTGAAACCAACGAACTGCAGCCCACCCCTGAGAATGAGGTACAGGCAGCAGAAGTACAGACAGCGCCTGCGCCCGAAGCTACCGCGACGCAGGCCGAAGAGATTATCAACGTTCCTGAAGAGGAACCTGAAACAGCTCCAGTTGAGGACGCCGCTCCCGCGGAGGAAACCCCGGAAACTCAGGCAGAACCTGAAGCAGCCCCAGAGGAACCTGCCCCTGAGGAGCCTGCAATTGAGGAACCCGCCGCTGAGGAACCAGCAATCGAGGAACCCGCTGCAGAGGGCGCTGCACGTCCCCTTTATGAGACTAAGGAACAAGTGGTGGATCGCCTCCGCGAAATCCAGGAGGAGGACAAGGGTGGTGACAAGAATGAGCTGGACCTGCTCAAGCAAGTCTTCTACAAGCTACACAAAGCCGCACAGATGGCAGCTCGCAATGCCTTCATTGAGGAAGGCGGAGCTCCCGAGGACTGGCGTGCCGAGGTCGATGCCGCCGAGGAGAACTTCAAGGCAATTATGGCCAATATCCGCCAGCGCCGGGCCGAAATCGCCGAGGCGCTGGAGAAGCAGAAGGAAGAGAACCTCGACCGCAAACTCGCCATCATCGAGCGTATCAAAGAACTGGCAACCACCCCTGAGGAAGTCAGTCAGAACTTCGACGAGTTCAAGCAGCTGCAAGCCCAGTGGAAGGAAGTGGGGGCCGTGCCCGCTGAACGTGCTACCGAAATATGGAAGACCTATCAGCACTATGTCGAGCAGGTCTATGACCTCCTGAAACTCAATAGTGAAGCCCGCGAATACGACTTCCGCAAGAATCTGGCTGCCAAGGAACGACTCATCGAACTGGCAGAGAAACTCGTGGATGAGGAAGATGTCGTAGTGGCATTCAATAAGCTGCAGAGCCTGCATGCTGAATATAAGGAAATTGGTCCCGTTGCCAAGGAGCTGCGCGACCAAATATGGGAGCGCTTTAAGGCCGCTTCCACCGTCATCAACAAACGTCATCAGGAGCACTTCGAGGCTATCAAGGCTCGCGAGGAAGACAACCTGCGTCGCAAGACTGCTCTTTGCGAACAGGTGGAGGATATCAAACTCGACGAACTTGCAACCTTCGCACAGTGGGAAGAGAAAACCAAGGAGGTTATCGCCATGCAGGCTGAGTGGAAGACCATAGGGTTCGCCAGCCACAAGCAGAACAATCTCATCTTTGACCGTTTCCGTGCAGCCTGCGATCAGTTCTTCACAGCCAAGGCTGAGTTCTATCGTACCATCAAGGACGAGCAGGGCGAGAATCTCGAGGCTAAGCGTAAGCTTGTGGAGGAGGCCGAATCGCTGCAGGAGAGCACTGAATGGCGCCGCACAGCCGACCGTCTTATCGAGATGCAGAAGCAGTGGAAGACTATTGGCGCTGTGCCCCGCAAGTATAGCGAACAGCTTTGGAAGCGCTTCACCGCTGCCTGTGATAAGTTCTTCGAGGCCCGTCAGGCTGCCACGGCTGACCAGCGTAGCGAGGAACGCGAGAACCTTGCCGCCAAGAAGAGTATCATTGATCAGTTGAAAGCCCTTGTAGAGGACACCGCCGATGCAACCCTCGAGAAGGTGAAGGAACTGCAGGCGCAGTGGAACGAAATCGGCCATGTGCCCTTCCGCGAGAAAGACCGCCTCTTCAAGGAGTATCGTGCTTTGGCAGATGAACTCTATAAGCGTTTCGGTGCCAGCCAGGCTCGCCGTCGCCTCGAAGGATTCCAGAAGAGCGTACGTCAGGCCGTTGCCAAGGGCGAGAGCACTCTGGCCCGGGAACGTGAGCGCCTGCTCCGCGTCTTCGAAGCCCGTAAGGCAGAGTTCCAGACCTACGAGAACAACCTCAACTTCCTTAATGCTACCTCAAAGAGCGGCAACAGCCTCGTCGCCGAAATGAACCGTAAGGTAGAGAAGTTGCGCGAGGAACTGGACTTGCTGGCCAGCAAGATTAAGGCCATCGAAGTCGAGATGCGTGCTCCAAAGAAAGAAGAATCCACAGAGGCTCCAGAAGAACCTCAGGCCTAAATACAATGAGCCCTCGGGTTATGCCCGAGGGTTCTTTCTTTACGCGCGCGTATAATTTATAAAGGTATAAGCGAAGGCATGGCGCTCGTCGGCGTCGTGCCTTTCTTCTTCTTCCACCCGCCAATCCGCTGGATTCAGCCAAGGGAAAAAGGCATCAGCCCGTTTGGGCACATCATGCACCAGCGTCAGGCACAGCCGATAGGCCAGCGGTAATGTCTCAGTATAAACGCTGGCACCGCCTATCACAAAGACCTCTTCTTCAGCGCCGCAACTTTTCAGCGCCTCTTCCAATGAAGGAAATACCTCCACCCCCGGTGCCTGAAATGCGGCATTGTGCGAGAGCACAATATTCCTTCTGTTCGGCAGCGCTCCCTTCGGCAGCGAGTCGAACGTGCGGCGGCCCATCACGATAGTGTGGCCCGATGTCAGCGCCTTAAACCGCTTCAGGTCATTCGGCAACCAATACAACAACTTATTCTCATATCCGATGGCCCCGTTCTCGGCCACCGCTGCTATCAAGCTAATCATAATCTTTTATGTTTTTCCACTCGCCAACTAACGTTCCATCTTTCCGCTCGGCGCTCTGCGGTGCTTCATGAAGAATATTTAAATGTCTCAACCTTTCAATTCTCAACTTTTCACACCGCTACCTCCGCCTTAATATGTGGCCACGGGTCGTAGCCTTCCAGCTGAAAGTCCTCGTAGCAGAAGCTGAAGAGGTCCTTCACCTCAGGATTCAGAACCATTCGAGGCAGTGGTCGCGGCTCGCGGGTAAGCTGTAGGTGAGCCTGATCCAAATGATTGAGGTACAGGTGCGTGTCGCCTGTCGTGTGTATGAATTCGCCCGCTTCCAGCCCCGTTACTTGCGCCATCATCTGCAGCAACAGCGCATAGCTGGCAATATTGAAGGGTACGCCGAGGAAGGTGTCGGCGCTGCGCTGATAGAGTTGCAGCGACAGACGGCCGTCGGCGACGTAGAACTGAAACAGTGTATGACAGGGCGGCAATGCCATCTTCTCTACTTCGGCTACGTTCCAGGCCGAGACAATCATTCGGCGCGAGTCGGGATGGTTCTTGATGAGATCCACCACGTTGGCAATCTGGTCGATAGTCCCCCCGTCGTAGTCCGGCCACGAGCGCCACTGATGACCATAGACGGGACCGAGTTCTCCGTTTTCATCGGCCCACTCGTCCCAAATGGTGACCTTGTTGTCATGCAGGTATTGGATATTCGTGTCGCCACGCAGGAACCAAAGTAGCTCGTGGATAATGCTACGCAGGTGCAGCTTCTTTGTTGTCAGCAACGGGAAGCCTTCCTTCAGGTCGAAGCGCATTTGATGTCCGAAGATGCTTTTCGTGCCCGTGCCCGTACGGTCGGTCTTCACGGCACCCTCATCGAGGATACGTTGCAGGAGATTCAAGTATTGTTTCATACCATTTTTCGTTTTCGGGTGCAAAGATACGGAAAAATTGAAAATTGGAAACTGAAAAATGAAAATATTTCCTTGATAGCATATCAGAAAGGTGCATTAAGTCCCTTTGCAGATGAAAATATGTTTTTCATCGCCCCAATAGCAAATTTATTGATTCAATTTTCAATTTTCAATTTTCAATTACCTATCTTTGCACCATGAATCTACCAAAAGACTTCAAAAACTACTTCCTCCGCCGATGGAATGAGGAGGATGTGGAAGCTCTCATCCGAGGACTGGAGGCAGAGCCCTCCGTCAGTATCCGCATCAACTCCCGTTGCCTGCCGGTGGAGGCGGAGCCTGAGGGTTCTGATGGTCGTGTGCCTTGGTGTCCCGAAGGTTTCTATCTGAAGCAGCGCCCCCAGTTCACCGCCGATCCCCTCCTCCACGCGGGTGCTTACTACGTCCAAGAAGCCAGCTCCATGTTTCTCGCCCACGTGGTCAGATCCATACTTTGCCCGACGCTTTACGATGCTTCACGCTTGAAGATTTCTCCATTTAAATCCCCAAGCCTCGCCCTTGACCTCTGTGCCGCTCCAGGAGGCAAAAGCACGCTGCTCCGTTCCCTTCTTCCCGACGATTGCCTCCTCGTCAGCAACGAACCCAATCGTGCCCGCTGTCAAATCCTCGCCGAGAACCTTGCCAAGTGGGGCCACCCTAATGTCCTCGTCACCCAAGCTTATCCTGCCGACCTTGCTGAGTATTTGCCATCTTGTAAGCCTCTGAAAAGTCAGGGCGCAAACTCCCTCTCGCGCAGGGAAAGTGACGGGTGGGTGGATTTCATCCTCGCCGATGTTCCCTGTTCCGGCGAAGGCATGATGCGCAAGGAAGAAGAGGCCAGCCGTCAGTGGTCGCCCGCCTTCGTCACCGATTGCGCTGCCCTGCAGCGCAGCATCATCTGCGACATCTGGCCCCTTCTCGCTCCCGGCGGCATCCTCATCTACAGCACCTGCACCTTCAACCCCGAGGAAGACGAGGATAATGTGGAATGGATTGCCAGCGAGCTTGGTGCCGATGTCCTCTCCGTTCCTATTGACTCCGCCTGGGGCATAAGAGGTGATTTGAGAAAAGCCAGTTCCTTCATCAGCTCTTCCTCCGATAGGGGAGGGGATACCTCCAGCTTAGGAACTCTCCCGTGCTACCATTTCCTTCCTGGTCAAGTCCGCGGCGAAGGCTTTTTCCTTGCTGTTCTCCGCAAGCATGGCGAAGCCGGCGACCACCCGTATCCTTCTGTCAACAAGAAGAAAATCAAGAAGAAAGACCGCCGCGATACCTCTTCCTCCCTTATCATCCTACCCACCTCTCAACTTGATTCTCCCTTGGATAATAAGCCGGAGGCCTCCTCTCCCTCACGGAAGGGGATGGGTCTTTATCCCCGCGTCGACCTCTCCCTCGCCGACTCCCTCCGCTATCTCCAGCGCGAGTCCCTCATCCTCCCGCCCGATACTCCCCGCGGCATCGTTCAGGTCTGCTTCCGTGGCCAGCGTCTTGGCCTGATGAATAACCTCGGCACCCGTGCCAACAATCTCTATCCCAAAGAGTGGCGCATCCGTAGCACCCACCTCATCCCCCACACCTTATTCTATAATAAGGAATCAGCTCCTTAGCATATTAAGAAGTAATGGAGACTCCTTCATGACGGGACATATCGTCTTTCGCAATAGGACATATCGACTTCCACGAAAGGGCGAAATGTCTTTCACCAATATACGTCCTGGCCGCTATGTATGGACGTGAGTACAACAAAGGATAGTCTCTGAGACGAGGAACTATACTTACTTCGGAGGGTAACAATAGTTCCATCGCGTGTCAACTCATCCCACAACTGCTGCTTATTTGTTATCGTTGAATATCTCTTCAAGTTTCGCTTTCAGTTCCTCTACGCTGTTGGGCACGGCGATGATGGTGCCGTCGCGGTCGATGAGGAACAGGGCACTATTGGCGGTTCCATGCTTTTGGAAAACGCCGAACTCGTCGTCAAGGTCAACGAGGCAAGGCCAGGGGAAAGCGTGACGCTCAACTGCCTTGCGCATGGCATCGGTGGACTTAAATTCGTGGGCAAGGCTGAACACATTTAGGCCACGATTGCTGTACTCGTTGTAGATGGGAATGATGTCGCAAGCGTCGCGGATGCAAGGCGAGCACCACGAGGCCCAGCAGATGACGAGCGTCAACTTGTCCTTGTAGTATTCAGAGGCGCGGACTTGCTGCCCGTCCATTGTTCGCACGTTGTAGTCGTTGTACTTTCGCCCGCAAATCTGATAGCCCCAAGCCTCTTGCTCGGCGATACGCTGATGCACGGGGTGGTCAGGATAGAGTGCGGTGTATTGGTGGTGGTAGATGTCGAGCATAGCGGCGAGGCCAGTGTCGTTGAAGTGGAAACCATTGAGCCGCCCGTTGAGTTCGAACAGGAAACCGAGCATCGGGTGGGCTTTGTAGTAGTCGATCGTCCATTGGTGATATTTGTTCTCCAGTTCTGCCATCTTCTGCTTGTCGTTCTCGTCCAGTTTCTCATAGGC
>CACZAN010000040.1 GCA_902779165.1 uncultured Bacteroidales bacterium | reverse complement strand
AAACTTCCTTGACTACTCTCTTAATCCTTCTATGAACGAGGGCTATATCCGTATGCTATATCCTGATTCGCCCCGTCACCCTCGCCAGAAATACCTGCTGACGGTAAAAGGACTGGCTCTTTACAATAGCATATGCCATGGGGACAGTTGATATATAGAAGGCTGATGGCTGAGGTCTGAAGGCTGAAAGTATTACTGTTTTACGGACTCACGAAATATAAAAATGGGTAAAAACGTTAAAAGAATATATGGAGCAAAATTCTAACAACATCCCAGAACTTCAATCTCCTTTCGAACAGTTAAGAGAGGTTGATGCCGATGGCAAGGAATAGTGGAACTCACGCAAGTTGGCGCGAGTGATGGGCTATGGCAAATACTGGAACTTTGAGCGTGTCATAGCTAAGGCACAGACATGGACTTCACAGAAGGGCTACCATCTGGGTGGGCATTTTGTGGAGATAAAAGAGATGGCTGAGTTGGGCAATTGCGCAGTCAGAGAGGTGATGATGTATAACCTGTAATATAGTAAAAAAGTGCGCAACCGTTGTGGCTGCGCACTATCATGATGTGATTTAGTTCCTTACTTGACCTCCTCGAAGTCGGCATCCTGGATGTTGTCGCCCTGCTGGCCACCTTGCTGGCCGCCCTGGGCTCCGCCGTTGAATCCGGCTCCACCTTGTGCGCCGTTGAAGGGATCGCCAGCACCGTTGAAGGGGTTGCCCTGTGCGCCGGCACCTGCACCTGCCTGCTGAGCGGCAGCGTACATCTTCTGAGCTGCATTGTTGAGCTCGTTGGTGGCAGCGTCGATGGCAGCGAGATCCTGAGCCTTGTGGGCATCGCGGAGCTTCTGGAGGGCAGCTTCTACTTCGGCCTTGACGTCTGCGGGCAGCTTGTCGCCGCTTTCCTTGAGCATGTTCTCGGTCTGGAAGATCATGCTGTCGGCCTGATTGAGCTTGTCGATCTTCTCGCGTTCCTTCTTGTCGGCATCAGCATTGGCTTCGGCCTCAGCCTTCATACGCTCGATTTCTTCCTTGGAGAGTCCGCTGGAAGCTTCGATGCGGATGGCCTGCTCCTTGCCGGTAGCTTTATCCTTGGCGCTGACCTTCAGGATACCGTTAGCGTCGATGTCGAAGCTGACTTCAATCTGAGGCACGCCACGACGTGCGGGAGCGATGCCGGTGAGGTTGAACTGGCCTATGCTCTTGTTCTGTGCGGCCATAGGACGTTCGCCCTGCAGCACGTGGATGGTCACTTCGGTCTGGTTGTCGGCTGCGGTGGAGAACACTTCGCTCTTCTTGCAAGGGATCGTGGTGTTGGCATCGATGAGTTTGGTCATCACACCGCCCAGGGTCTCGATACCCATGCTCAGAGGAGTGACGTCGAGCAGGACGATGTCGCCCACGCCTTCTTCTTTGTTGAGGATAGCGCCCTGGATGCTGGCACCCACGGCCACGACCTCGTCGGGGTTCACGCCCTTGCTGGGCACCTTGCCGAAGAAGTCTTCCACGAGCTTCTGGATGGCGGGGATACGGCTGCTGCCACCTACGAGGATGACCTCGTCGATGTCGCTGTTGCTGAGACCTGCATCCTGCATAGCTTTCTGGCAGGGGACCTTGCAAGCCTGGATGAGGCTGTCGGCCAGCTGCTCGAACTTAGCACGAGTGAGGGTCATCACCAGGTGCTTAGGCACACCATTGACAGCGGTGATGTATGGCAGGTTGATTTCCGTGGAGGTGCTGCTGGAGAGCTCGATCTTTGCCTTTTCGGCAGCTTCCTTCAGGCGCTGCAGGGCCATGGGATCCTGCTTCAGATCCACGCCTTCCTGCATACGGAACTCATTGGCCATCCAGTCGATGATGACCTGATCGAAGTCGTCGCCGCCGAGGTGGGTGTCGCCATTGGTGCTGAGCACCTCGAACACGCCGCCGCCGAATTCCAGGATAGAGATATCGAAGGTACCGCCGCCGAGGTCGAAGACGGCAATCTTCATGTCCTTGTTGGCCTTATCAACGCCGTAAGCCAGAGCAGCTGCAGTAGGCTCGTTGACGATACGCTGCACATTGAGGCCTGCAATCTGACCAGCTTCCTTGGTGGCCTGACGCTGAGAGTCGGAGAAGTAGGCGGGTACGGTAATGACGGCGTCGGTCACTTCTTGTCCGAGGTAATCCTCTGCGGTCTTCTTCATCTTCTGAAGAATCATGGCACTGATTTCCTGCGGGGTGTACTTGCGTCCTTCAATTTCCACACGGGGATAGCCATTCTCGTTGGCTACGGTGTAAGGAACGCGGCTGATTTCCTTCTGCACCTGCTCATAGGTCTCGCCCATGAAGCGCTTGATGCTGAAGATCGTGTTCTTCGGATTGGTGATAGCCTGACGCTTGGCGGGATCGCCCACCTTGCGCTCGCCGTCCTTCATGAATGCGACGATAGAAGGTGTGGTGCGCTTGCCTTCGCTGTTGGCAATAACGACGGGCTCACTGCCCTCGAAAACGGATACGCACGAGTTGGTGGTACCCAAGTCAATTCCAATAATCTTTCCCATAGTTGTATAATTTTTGTTTAACGTTTATCGTTTAATGTTTCTTGTGGGTCGTTCTTGTGAAAACGAGACACCTATCAACAAGCAAACTGTATGCCAAAATATGAAATCTCCTACGCGCGAACCTTATTTTATAAAAAAGAGTGCCATTTTCTTGCACAATCCCGCCATAAAGACTACCTTTGCAGTGCATTTCTGCCAAAATGACAATGAATATGACAAAAACAACGTTGAAGCGTTTTCTGCCTGCCGTCCTGATGGTGCTTGCTCTCGTCGCCTGTCATAACGATGGCCTCACTCGCGATCAGCGCCGTGCCCGTCGTGCGGCAGAACGTTGCTACCGCTATTTGCAGAATGGCAAGTACGACCGCTTCGTCAGCGAGATTGCCTATGCCGACCAGATGTCGCCTGAGTACCGCAGTCAGATGCAGGACCTCATTCACGAGGCTGCCGAGCGCGACCGCCGCGCCCATGGCAACTTGATTTCCGTCGAAGCTGTCGGCGACACCATTCAGAGCGACCTTGCCCATATCTACCTCCAGCTGACCTATGCGGATTCCACGTCCGAGGAGGTGGGACTGCCGATGATATGCATCGACGGCGACTGGAAGATGCAATGAATCTAACTCTTAAAGTATTCTATAAATGAAAAGACTTCTTACCCTTGCAGCCCTTGTGGCGATTGCCATGAGCGCCAGCGCTCAATTTGAAAAAGGATCCTTCAGCATCCAGCCTAAGATAGGTATCGGCTCTGCCTTCATAACCAACATGCCCGACCTGCGTCAGGACGTCAGCGACGTGGGAGTTCCTGGGGTGACGGGCGTTATCGACCTGACGCGGAGCGTGTTCCCTGCTCTTACTGCTGGTGCCGAAGTCGAATACCAGGTGGCTGACAAAGTGGGCCTGGCAGCAGGTTTGACTTATTCTTTGGAAGGAGGTTCTTGGAAGAGCGTTCATCGGGGCCCCTTGTTCATCGAGAGCCCGAGCTATGCACTGGGATACATAAATCTGCCCATTATGGCAAACTTCTATGTCGTCGAGGGCTTGGCTCTGAAGGCTGGCGTGCAGCTCGGCTTCCTGACGAATGCC
Source organism: uncultured Bacteroidales bacterium (assembly GCA_902779165.1). GTDB lineage: Bacteria > Bacteroidota > Bacteroidia > Bacteroidales > Bacteroidaceae > Physcousia. Next base: position 42,574 of record CACZAN010000040.1, on the reverse strand, counting down.
AACCTGCGAATGAAAGTGGAATACAATGATCCTACGAAGCAGGTTTCAGAGCGAGTGAGAGAAAGTATTCTCGATGAAACGCGCCGCTTCCGTTGCTGCATCCCGGTCGGCCTTTCCTATGAGTTTGAAGATCCGCACTTTGTCCTCGATCTCCGTTATCACATCGACCTGACCCGTATCAATAAGGATGCGGAGGAAACCGGCAACCTTCGCAACAGTACCGTTCTCCTCACCCTGGGCTATAAGTTTAATCTTAACGACTGATTCCCAAGGAGTAATCAATCATAATTCACAAAGGTGAGATCCAGCTTGTGGCGTGCCGCCATGCGCCGCAGGTTGATGGTAGCATAACGCATACGTCCAAGTGCTGTGTTGATGCTGCAGTTCGTGAGGTCTGCAATCTCCTTGAATGACTTCTTTTCAAAGATACGCAGTTGCACCACCTCCTGCTGGGGTTCGGGCAGGCGGGCAATCATCTCATGAATATCAGAAAGCGTCTGCTGGTTGTGGTAGTTATCTTCTACGTTTCCCTCGGCCAGGTCCATGCTGTTGAACAGACGGTCCTTGTCCTTTGTCGTGGGCGCGTCGACCACGGGCTCGCGATGGCGGTGGCGGTCAACGATGAGGTTATTTGCAATTCTGATGAGCCACGACTGAAAGCGTCCGGTGTCTGTATAACGGTGACTGCGGATGCTCACGATGGCCTTGTAGAAGGTCTCCTGAAAGATATCATCGGCCACATTGACATCACATACGAGCGTCAGGATGAAGCCGTAGACAGTTTTCTGATAGCGGTCGAGGAGGACGTCAAACGCCTCGTCATTACCATTCTCATAGAGTTTGACGAGCATCTCGTCAGACTCTGCACATAGATATTGCATTACTTTCCAAAAAAGTTGGTTTCTGAGTAATGTTTCGCGATAGGCAATGACATTTTAGGGGTTTAGCGGTGACAAAGGTAGGGGGAATAGTTGAAACGTGGAATTGTTAAAAGGTCGAAAATTGTGTTTGGGTCGAAAATTTAACATTATTTTAGAGTTTACGGTGCATTCTTTCGTTCCTAACAGGGCTTGCACCCTGCAGAAAAGGGCGAAAACTCCGTTCCTGGCGGTCGGGCGCGCTGTTTTTGCTGCTTGTTGATCTCAAAGAGCTCCATCAATGGTCTCGAAAAGATGATTTTGCAAAAAGTTGACGCAAAAACACTCCGAACACTCCGATACACTCCGAAAAAGAATGAGCTAATTCACCAAATTTATATAGAATTTAGTGATTTCATTCACCAAATTTACCATTATTTTGGTGACTTCCCTCCTTTATTGCCTCCTTAGTGATGACCTTCTCTAATCAAAGTCATTATCCTAAGGTGTGCAAAAAGTTGACGCAAAAACACTTTTTCAGTTTATCGGCACTAAGATGGCATTTGTTTTTGATGGTCATACATCTCATCATCAATGCCTTTCTAAATAACCGTTCTAACCTACTCATGCAATCTAAGAGTTCCTCAAAGACTGGCTTTTCTCCATAAATCATGGCAGAAGACAATTCTTCATAGTCCTTTTCCCAATCTGGCATTGATTCTTTTGGTGGAATTAGCTGTATGTTCTTCCTTATATCCGTCGAATAGTCAACGCCACTCATGCTGGTTAGTGTAGAACGGTGATGATGAATGGTCTTCCAAAGACCGTCGTTCGCGATGGCCTTCTCTGCAATGCTTTGTTGCATCATCATGTACAAGTCATATATATGACGGGAACGCCGATAGGCCTCAACATGATTATTTACAGAAAACAGTTCGTGCAACAAATACGCTTTTTCCAAGAACGTTTTTTCAGATACCGCTGTCTTTACCTTCGAGTCCAAAATTGTTGTATTAATGTTTGGAAACGCCTCCTCTACCATACTCCTGATGTTGCTTTCCTCGAATGGTTCGAGCAGGGAACGTGCTCCAGCCTCTATCTTGACGATGGGAGGGATATAACCCAACTTGTCATCAAACACGGACTTATAACGAATGAAGATGCTACGAGGCTCTGGATAGGTGGAATCTCCTTCGCCATCGGGCTGGGCTTCAATCTGACATAATGCTTTCAACGGAGTCTCAGCAACGGCCTCTGTCAATTGCTGGAGCAAATCGGTGCGTACAAAAAGTGAAGAGGCTTTGCGAAGCTTCTTCACCTGCTTTTTTGTAAGGTCACCTTCAAAGCTGAACACAGCCCTGTCTATAGCCAAATCAATATCCTCAGAGAAACGGCTAATCAGTCCCCAGACTTTGCTGAGCGATGTTCCGCCCTTGAAAACCATGTTTTCTGCTCAAGGTAATCTGAATAAGATTTGAAGGACTGTTGAAACCCACAAATCCTTTTCTATGGCTTGTTTGGGCAACGACAACTTAATGGCTGTTTGCTCCAATATTGTGAGTCGCTGAGAGGTGCTCAGCGAGAAAAAATCAATCTTCTGGATAAAGTGTTTTGATAATAGACGAAACCCATGAGGGCATCAAGTTGTAATCTTGTTTCACAATCTGCTTTTCATCTTTTGCAAGCAGTTCCTTGGTGTGGGACCGGACCTCGGGAGTGATGTTATCTTTACCAAGGGTCTTGAAAGCCAAAGTGAGTAACATGGCAAGTTGGGAATGAAATGCCAGATTCTTGGGTGCCGTGCGCTTAAATTGAATAGTGGAACCGTTGTAGAGCGTAATCTTACGATTAAAACCATCTGTGAGATATACCACATTCATCGGTATTTGGGTTGAGAATCCCAAACGGTTCAATGCGTAAAGCCCAGTAGGAACGATACGCGCCTTGTCTCGTTTGGCAATTCCTTCTGCGATATCTTCCAGTGTGGGATATAGAACCCCTAAGCCAAGGGCCTTATCAATTTTTGGATAGAAGTAAATACCATGGCAGATCCTCAGGATGGTACTTTCTTTCGCCATTCTCTCTAATGCTTTACTGATGGATTTCTGTTCTCCATAGTTAATGAAGTCAGATGCGAAAAATAAGTTTCCCCTCCCGCACTTTTTCATCTTAGCAAGTACTTTTTTTTCAATGGATTCTGATGCCATAATAGCTGATTTTTGTCGCAAAATTAGTCGAAATATTCGACATGGACAAATTTTTCAAGAAGAAATTCTATATTTCGGTACTATTCTACGCAGTTTTACTATTTATTGGAAGAGTATTGTTCCAATTGTTTGATAAAAACATCCTGCATTTGCTCTCGCAATGACATCTTATTAAATATACGCGTGCGAACCTTATTGATTATACACGCGTGGCTCCCCTAATCTTTTATATTAAGGACTGAACAAACAGGATTTCTGCAAAAAGTTGACGCAAAAACACTCCGAACACTCCGAAACACTCCGAAAAGGATACTGGACAACTAATCCATAATTGTCCTAAATGTCTTTCACCAGTCATCTAACGATGCCTTATCCTTAACCTCTTTAATGATGTCCTTGGGGATATTCGGAAAGAAGGTATATTTCAACAGAGAGATTACTCCCACTGGCAGAGAATACTATAAGACCGATAAAGGCACTATTTTTTGATGCCTATTGGTCCTAAAGACGGGAAAAGAGAACGAGAATACCCGCACGTTCTAAAGTTAGGAGTTTTTCAGGATTCAAGTTACCTTACTAAACTCCTAACCTACTATATAGTATCTCGTTCTGTGATTTGCCACCTCTGAGGTTATCAATAGGTGGGCGGGATACGTCTTCCTGTTCCTAATGTGCCACCACGGGAATTACTTAGGAACTTAATGAGCAAGGCGGAAACCGTGATAGTTGGCGCGTTCCGTGGGGGTGTAATAGCTGCGGTCGGCCACACGGCAGGACGAAGGATAGCTGCTCAGCCTACCGCCCCGACACACCCGATAGGTGCCTGACGATGGGCCTGTAGGATCTGTGACTGCTCTATTACTACTATAGGAATTATACCAGTCGGCACACCATTCATCGACGTTACCGCTCATGTCATAAAGACCAAGCTCGTTAGCATCCTTCGTGGCTACCTCTTGAGTTTTCGAACCGCTATTTTCATTATACCACGCCACATTTCCTATATTATTGCTTCCAGCATAAGTGTAACCCTGAGACTTTATGCCGCCTCTTGCTGCATATTCCCACTCGGCCTCCGTCGGGAACCGGAACTGGAGCTCCGTCATCTGATTAAGCCTGGTCAGGAATTCCTGGCAATCCTCATAGCTGATATAGTATGCTGGATTATTATCACCCAGCCCATAGGCGCTGCTCCATGCACTTCCTAAAGGAGTCGGCGACACCCCCATTACTGCATACCACAACGCTTGAGTAACTTCAGTTTCTCCTATGAGATAGTCATTGGTCAGTGTCACACTGTGAACGGGCTGTTCATTGCTCTCTCCTGAGGTGGAGCCCATCTGGAAAGTTCCAGCTTTCACCCTTACCATATTGAAAGTCACTTTCTTCCCATTTCCAGTCACTGTAATTTCTTGCTTCCATCCATCCACCAGTTGCCATCCATTGTGGCTCTGCAGGGTTGGAACATTAACATAGCCACTCTTACCAGTGACAAGCACCCCTTCTTCGAAATTCTTTCTCAGGACATAATCTTCTTCTCCGCTATCCACCGACAGCTGCCTTGCAGATGCATCGGCGAAGACGCCATAGACATAAGGCGTGTAACCATCGGAGCCCACGGTCAGCGTCAGTATGAAGGCCTGCTGGCTGAGGGTGTTTCTGCTGATATCGTAGCCACTATACCACTTCAGTCCATTGAAGGAGAACTGGTAGCCTGCCGTGCCTTTGAAGCGGAAGCGTCCTGTCAGTGGCTTGAAGTGAGCGTTCAGGGTGACGATGCCACCGTCGAGAAGGTACGAGGCCTGCGAATCGGCAAAGACGGCGGACTGGGCATTGAGGCTGACGGCGGTCTGGGTCGTAGAGGCAGGCTGCTCAAAATAATAGACTTCGCATTTGGTTTGTTGTCCTTGGGTGATGTTGCCGTAGTAGTTCACCGTCCATTCATCCTTGCTCTGATTATAGACGGCGGTGCCATCGACCATCCCATTACTGGTCTGGTATTGGATGTAGATGGTAGCTCCATCGTCCCAGTCGGCCGTAGTGGCGCGGGTTGCTGGCGCATCGAAATGCTCTATGGTGCCATTGAGGCGCAGGGTGGCGGTGTGTAGGGTGCGTGCGTCTTCAATAGGGTTGAGTTCCTCCACGTCGGAGGAGCAAGCAGCGAGCAGCATGGCTGCACCTACAAGGAAAAAGATAGTAGTTCGTTTCATTTCTTCTTGTTTTATATGATTAATTCTCAAATTCCACTTTTCAATAGTCATCTCCTTAGTTCCAGTTCTCATCAACAGGCCAGGTGTCGCGTTCCACAGAGGTCGAGCTGCTTTGGTTATCGTTCCAGTTCTCATCAGCAGGCCAGGTGTCGCGCTCTACAGAGGTCGAGCTGCTTTGGTTATCATTCCAGTCCTCATCAGCGGGCCAGGTGTCGCGCTCTACAGGGTTCGTGCTGCTTTGGTTATCATTCCAGTCCTCATCAGCAGGCCAGGTATCGCGGTCCACAGAAGCCGTGCCTTGCCCATTAGTGACGGGAGTATCGCCGTAAACCAGTTCAAAGTCATCGAGGTACATCACGGAACTGTCAGAACCATAGGAGTAGTCACCAAACTTACTAGTTGCACCCATGACAAGGATATAAGCAGGTTTCTTTGTCATGCTATGGTATTCAATTGGAATGTTGAACTCCACCCAATCGTTGTCAGTGCTGTTGAATTCCCAAACGCCGTAACCAATGATACGAGGATCTGTCTGCCAGTTCGGGAAGGTACTAATATCCTTATAGCTTACGTGGAGCTGTTCTGTCAACAACGCGACACGGATGATACCAATATCGTCGGAGCCTTTTGCAGGAGCACCTACGCCAGAGGGCTGCTGGCCACGATTGATTTTGCCAGGAATATAGCGTTTGAAACCATGAAGACCTGTCGGACGTCCTGTGAAGGGGACACCCCAATAGATTACTTCCAAAAATTGGTCTAATGCATCGAATTGTCCAGTGTAGATACTGCCTGGGAACAACCTGACAAGGGCAAAGTCTGATGCAAGTTTGGCGGACTTACTTCCACCATGGACGAATGAAGTCTCGGGGGAAGTTAAAACACGCTTTATCATACTAACCATTCCTGGGTTCAATGAATCCCAATACTTAGTGTTGGCGTCCTTGTTCGGGCTGTAATAATCGCCGACGTCATACCAATCTTCAAAGCCGCCGTTGTAAAGAGCGGGTTGTGACTCTGTCGTGAACGTGACGTCCTTGCTGAAGATTTTGTCAACGCCATTGATGTCGTAAACAAAATGATAGACATACTCTGTTTCAGGAGTAAGGTTAGAAATCTTACAGCTAATTTCATCACCACTAATAGTAAGTGCATCGTTTGCAACATCTGTCCATACTGTAGCATCTGTAGCTTTGTATTGCAAGGAGAGTTTCGTGGCGTCGAAATCACAATTCACGCAGGTTACGACACCATCGACGAATGCAATGGTACTCCAAGCATTAGCTGCATAGGCGGCAACGCTGATGCTACTGGTGCTTGGTACTTCGAATGTATAGGTGTAAGTGCGTGTGGTCGGATCGACCTTAACCGTAACGTTTCCTTGGTTACCACTGGCGGCTACTGTATAGTTAATGATGTAGTGATCACGTGCCTGCACATTCTTAATCTCATGCATACTGCTATGGCCTTCACCACTCTTGCTGAATACAGAGAGGTTGGCAGTCAGATTACCGACGGGGAAGTAGGCAGAACCCTTGTTGGATCCCATTGTGAAAGCCTGAGCACTGATGCCCGCAAGGGCGGACTCAACGGTTGAGGTGGCACGTGCAAAGCTCGTCTGGAATTCTTCGGAGAAATTCACAGAAACTTTCACGTTGGCCAGCGTGCAGGTAATCTTTGCGGTGCTAAGGGTGTGGCTCTTGACCGTTACTTCAGTCTCACCATAATAATAAGGTGTGTTGAAACCGGAACCATTGCCGTCCCAATTATAGGAATGGGCAACAACCGTGTACAGACCCGGCACAAGGATTATTTGTGCACCATTAAGTTCAGTATCGTTCTCGAAGTCATCGGTTTGTGCAACGATTGCACCAGCTTCGTTCTTCACTTCGACATGCAGTTTCTTAGCATCGTAGAAAGCAGGTGCGCCTGCTCGAGTTTTTTCGTGCGTCGTAGTGTTGGTCTCAATGTCGAGTTTGAGGTATCCTACCTCATTGTTCGACAACTCGTCTGTATCGCTGGAGCAGGAAATTAGAGCCAGCGCAAAAGCAAAGACGGATAGAAAGGAAGTTATCTTCTTCATATCTATATATTCTTAACTTATTCATTAACCACCTGTTGGATGAAATGCTGATTTGAGACATACATAAACCAAAAGCGCGGGAGTCTTGTCTCTGTTACTTGTCCCGCGGTTTCCGGCGTCTCGCATTGCCTCACTTGCCAAAGACAAGCAACAATGCAGAAGCCCACGCCAAATGTATACATACAGCCTAATACTGTATAATACATATCCGTGAACGTCTATTGTTGCTTTGCTTTATGGCAAGGGTCAGAGTTTGCGAGACTTCGAAACCGCCAAGAACAAAGCGTCAGATAAACGCTTTCGTCAATATATGTGTCTATCCCTTCTGATTCTGTCATTTTTTTAATGTCAGCACACCTTACAAAGTGCTCTCTTCAAGGAAAGACGATGCAAAAGTAGGAATAAGTTGTGAATTGACAAAGAAAAATGGATAAAGAGTTCGCCTGATAGCTTAAAAAGAAACTAAAACATATCCTTTTTTTGCTTCAGCCGTCCCAAAAAGAGCGCAAAGGGCTTACATAGTCGTCCCTTAAAAAGAGGGAATTATTGAGACGTGAGGTTTAACGCTTTCAGTTGACTGCTTTGAGCCATATTTGCGATAAGGATTGACCTGGTTAATACTTATCAAATTTCGGGTATATGCAGAAACATGGTACAACAAAGCCCCAGCGGGCATGACAACGGTTCTTGAATCCTTCTGACTAAGGACTGAATAAACAGGCTTTTTTGCAAAAAGTTGACGCAAAAACACTCCGAACACTCCGAAACACTCCGAAAAATGGAGGGCAAATATTCCTTTTTGCTCGATTTGGTCTTGTTTCGTATGATTACATATCCTCTATCGAGAGGCCGCGAAGCGAGAGGGTGTACTCGCTGAAGGTTTTGGACGGCAGCGTGTCAACTTTCTCCTGCAGTTCCTTAAGGCTGATCTTTCGGGGATTGCGCTTGATCTCGGCCGCCATTCCCGTGTGGTCGAACTCGTTGAGGGCAATCATGTCAATCTCGTTCTCGCCTTTGCGGTTCCACCAGTTGCCCACCAAGGTGTACAGTCCCGATTCCATCGCCTGCGTCTGGAAATACTGCTCCAGCGTCCTGCCGGTGAACTGGTCGTAGTGCTGGCTCATATTCTGACGCAGCAGCGACAACTGGCCTCGTTCGACGAGCGACTGATACGGCCATACGAAGCGGAACCAGAAGCGCAGAAACTGGTCGGAAATCTCGTAGGAAGTCACCTTGCTGTTGGGTTTGGCAAGCAAAGGCTTCAGCCGGCTCACCATCAAGTAGTTCTTCTCCAAGTTCTGCAGATATACACCCATATCCTTCTGCATGGCTCCGTCGATATCCGAGCGCGTGGTCAACCCTCCGGCAATCAGCTGCAGGATAGAGAAATAGGTGGCGCTCTCGTCACTGAACTCTTGGTTCATGATGTCGCGTCCTTCAGAGAGGAAGTAGGAGTCTTGACGGCACACATAGTTGAGCATCCTCTCCTTCGTGTAGCAACCCGCATCCATCAGCAATTCAACGTATTTGGCCACCCCGCCGGTAATCATATAGAGGCAGAGCAGGTCCTCGTTTTTGTAACCTGGAGCGTGTTCGCGGAAGATCTGCTTAAGGACACTGATAGAGAATGGCTTCAGCGTCAGTCTCGAGGTGGGACGGCCATAGAGAGGCTCGTTCTCGTTCTCGAAGATGCGCTTCATCAGCGATTGGATGCTGCCCGAGGTGATGAGGTAGAGGTGCGATTCGCGGTGGTAGCGGTCCCATAAGTCCTGTATCTCGCTGAAGATGGCGGGATTCACCTTGTACAACGTCTGGAACTCATCGAGGATGATGGTGAAATGGCGATTCTGCGACTCCTTCATGATGACCTCGAACAGGTCGCGGAAGTGGCTGACGGTGCCATAGATGTGGATGCCCAGCTGCTCCTCCAGCGTCTGCTGGAATTTCTGGCACAACACAGCCTCGCTGTCCTTCGAAACGAAGAGATATGCGTAGTCGTAATCTTTCAGCGCAGTCGTGATTAGAGTGGTTTTACCAACACGTTTGCGTCCCATCAGCACCGTGAACACAGCACTCTTTCTCGACTGCAATTCATTCTCTTTCAGAATTGTTATCTCATTATCCCTGTTGTAAAACCTCATAATGTTAACCGTGATTTATATTAATCTTCATTTATATTTATGGTGCAAAGGTACGGACTATTTCCTAAACCACCAAAGGAATCCCAGAGTTTTTTATATTTAAGGGAGTAAGCACCATGTTTTTGATGTCTTTTTGCAAAAAGTTGACGCAAAAACACTCCGAACACTCCGATACACTCCGAAAAAATGATGGACGGCACCAGCCTTTGTGACTGATGCCGTCCATCTTCAACTTTTCAAATATAGCTTCGCCACCTGTTGTTGTGCTAGATTTATTTAGTGAACGTCAATTGAACGCTAATTATTTTTATAAACAATTGGAAAAGATACGAATAATCAAGGGCAATAGTAATAATATAGTATTATGTTGAACTTGGTGCATACTGTCCGAATAATCTCTGGAGTTCTGCTATGTCACATTTATATTGATAGGTGTTCAAATAGTTTAATACAGCACAGAGTAATGTTATTTCTTTAGAGCCATCAAGTGCCTTGAAAAGAGACTTGAAGCGGTGGTCGTCTTTTGCACTTACGTTCTTTGTTACTTTGGTAAACTCACTGAGTTCTGTGGGTAAGTCATAGTCTTGCAGATTGACATTTTGTTCTGCTGCACAATCCAGAATGAACTGATCCATTGCGGGAGTAATCCTTACGAAGTAATGAGGACGTTCGCGATGTTTTAGTAATGAGATATGCTTTGAATGGGCAATCTCCTCGAACTCGCTTACGTATGAGTGCTGTCTTTTATCATTGTCGATGACGCCAATAGAGAATTGGTCTTTCAAGTTCGACTCCATCATCTTTTTGGCTACAGCATTACAACCCTTCTGGTGGTTTACGCTATGGGATGCAATCAGAAACTCGACAAGGTTTGTGTCGACATAACATTCGGGAACAATATGCCAATCTTTCTTCTCCATTCTATTATCCCAATGATTCTATGTTGAAGAAGGCATCCACACCGTAATCGTATAAATCTTGAATATCTTGTTCCGTGGCGGTCTTTACAGTCATCTGCCCTTCAAACATTCTTGTGTAAAGAAGAGTCAGAGCAATATCCTTTTTCTCCATGAAGGCGTTGAGGATATACGGGCTGTGGGTAGCAATGAAAAGATTGCTGGGGTGCTCACCAGTTGTCATCGTAAGCAACCACTCAACAAGGTTGGACTGTGTGGGCGGGAAGAGATTGGCCTCTGGTTCTTCAAGGAAAATATCGCAGTGGTCCGTGACAATATATTGCAAAATTATATCTTGCATCTTTTTTATATCAGAGACTTGCAACGAATAATTCTTGTCATTGATTTTAAAAACAACGGGAGGGCGATTTTTTTTGATATCTTCTTCACTAACTTGTTTCCCGAATATTGGGCTAAAATGGTCAAATACCAAATTTGTCAAGTTGCTTTCTTCTTTGCTTCTTGTAACACTTGAATTAGCAATCCTTCCATCTTGAATTGATATCAAATAGTTAAGATGCACAAACACTGGTATTAATGACTGCAAACCACTTGAAGTATTTGTAAAGTCAAGCGTCACACCTTCAGCGACCTGCACTTTGTCTGATTTGGTGTTGGTATCGTAATGATATGAAACACCAAGATTCAGCACAGACAGTTCATCAGTCGTTGCCTGCCGTGCCGTTTCCCAATCAGCCATAAAATCACGAATGTTATCATCGTTAAACTTCACCTGGAACCAATTGGGAATGGCAGCAACGAGATTACGTTCAGCAGGGATGTACGTCACCTTTGAACGGCGGTAATCCCATCGGCCATCCTTCCAGTTAAATGTGAATGTCTTGGTGGCGTTGTCGTAGGAGAAAGCCATGAAGTCTGACTCGTAACTGATGAAGGTGTCAGCCTTTATGTAGCCCTTCAACTTATGGAATCGCTCCAGTTCGTTGAGGAAATTGCCATCCTTTGCGAAGAAATCTGCTGTCTGTGTCAGTTGAATACGCTTCTCAACCCATGTGCAGTAGCAGGCTGTCTTCAGCACACAACTCTTGCCCGAACTCTGCGAACCAATGATGACATTGATGCGCTTCAGTTCGATGTCGGCCTCCTTCAACGGCCCTAAATTACGAATCACAAGATGTTTCATGGGGGCAAAAGTAATCATTATATCTGTAAACAGAGCATAAAGTGCTTTCTAATTTCTGAAAATCGCCTAAAATGACGGCTTTTTATCCACTTTCCCCTCTTTTTTCTTCATTTTCGGTCAGAAATAGTAGAGCTATTTTGCAAAAAGTTGACGCAAAAACACTCCGAACACTCCGAAACACTCCGAAAAAATGATGGACGGCACCAGCCTTTTCTGACTGATGCCGTCCATCTTCAATTTTCAATCTCTCAACTTTTCAACTTTAGCTTCGCTGACTTTTGTCACGACTCGGCCATTTCAAGCAAGCTTGATGGCGCTCGCTGCTCCAAAAGTTCAACTTTCCACAGCTACCGCGTAGTACGCCATCCCATCATGTCCCTCCTTACGCTGGAACCCGAGGGCACGGAGGGCGAAGCCCAGCTGAATCTTGGTCGAGTGCGTCTGAGGTATCAGGGGATACTGCTTGGCGATCAGGCTGATGAGCTCTGTCAGTGTCAGAGGGCGCACGAACTCGTCGGGTCGAGGCAAGCGGAAGCAGGTGGTGACCATCACTTCGAGATCAAAGGTGGCGTGGTAGGGCATATTCGCACGTTGGATGGCCAGCACCTCCTCTTGTGTGAACCAGTAGCGCTCGCCAGCGCTGAGCTCGTGCAGCACTTGGGCGTAGAGCTGTTCGTGGTCGATATCCAAGGTGTTGTCTATCAGCTTTCCACGTGTGAGCTCGATACAGATGAAGCGGCGCGAGCCCGTGTGGTCTTGCAGCGGATGACGGTTGTTGGTGGTGGCCACGAAGCTGGCGAAGCGAGTGCGGTCGGTCTGTTCGCTACCATAGATCATTCGCCCGTTCACGCGTACCTTAGACAGCATCTGCTTCAGCTCTGCCTGTTGGGCGGGGCGCACCTGATCCAGCTCGTCGATGTTCACCAAGAGGTTGTTGGTCAGCGCCATCTCCTTGTCGAACTTATTGCGCAGATTCACGTGGTCGAGGAAGTACTCTCGCAGGTGTTCTGGCAGCAGGCGCAGGAAGAAGGTCGATTTGCCGCAACCCTGATCGCCGATGAGCGTGGGCACACATTCGTTGGCGTGGAGGCTGTCCATCTGCAGCCAGTGGGCGACCACCGAACGCAGCCACACCGTCAGCCAGTAACGCTGTTCGGCTGTGGAGCCAGGCAGGAGGTTGAAGAGGTAATCCACTCGGTTGCGACCGTCCCATTCAGGAAGACTGTTGAGCCATGCGGTTGCAGGATTCCACAGCACGGTACGTTCGCTGTAGATGGCTGCCGTGAGCATCGCGCGCAAACCTTTTTCTTGATGTAGTGCCTTGCTTGCAAGCAGGTAGAGGCTGTTCAGCGCCTGCTTCGTCAGCGGGCGGAACACACTTCCCTCGCGCTTCTCGCGGAACTCCGTTTTCTTCGAGAGTTCGTTGAAGCGCAGCTCGTAGCCGTCTGCCAGAAATGCCTCCACAGGCAGCAGCTCTGCTTCGGTTTCCAGAGCCTTGGGCTCATCGATGGTTTCCAGAGCCTTGGGCTCTACTTCTTGTTGTTGCAGAATCATCTGCATTTCGTTGTCTGGCTGACCTTGTGCGGTCAGACTTTCGTTTTGAGTAATGTTTTCTTTCATAATGGTAAAATTTTTAAGAGTTAAACATGCCCCTCCGGTCGGTCGTGCACAAACCGCCATCGGGTTTTCGGCTGCAAAGATACAACATTTTTTTGCGGTTTGCAAGAGTTTGTCAATTTTTCAGCATTCTGAAAATCAGCAGGTTGTGAGGCTCTTTGCGCCTGTGTTTTACGGCTGATTTCACAGGCGGTAAAGCTTCTGACTCCCTACTCCATATCCCTAAAGAATAGGACGTATTTTCTGTAACCTTAGGCCGCATAGATTAAAGCACGACGTGATTTACAAGTAGCTCATCGCGTAACATGTACTCCACAACGGGTTTCTTGTGTATCTCGATGAGCATTTAACTTTATTTAAGGCCTTTGATTTCTTTGTCTCAGCAGAAAGTCGTAAATTTGCCCGCAGAAACCAACGTTTACCCCCTGAAGTCGTCAAACAAGGGATAAAAAACAAAAGAAAGAAGAAAGATATTATGCTAAAGTACTACAAACAGGAAATCCGTGATTTGCGCAACCCCGATTCCGGAAAGACCCGCACGGTGTATAAAGTGAAATTCGACCACAGCGACAGCGCCGAGGAGTTCGCTGATTACTTCGCCCGCCACTCCAGCCTGGGGCCGGCGATGTCTCAGGCAGCCCTCATCGATCTGGTCCGCTGCCTGCAAATGCGTCTGGCTGAGGTGGGTAGTGTGAGCCTGCCTGAATTAGGCACTTTCAGCGTAGCCGTGCGATCGAAGAAATACAAGAAGCCAGAGCCGCCAGCCATCGTGATTGGCGAGGCAGAGCCAGAGGCTGTGAGCGATGGGAGCGAAGCCAGTATCAATGCCCGCAGCATCGAAGTGGATCACATCAACTTCCGATGCAACAAGCACTTCCTGCGAAGAGTGCAGAGTAGCTGCAATGGTCAAGGCAAGTTCCAGCTCGTTGGCGGAAAGGCGGGAGTGAAGATCCAGGTGCCAGATATTTCCAAACGTCGCGAGCGTTTTGCGGCAGCTCGCGAGTACCTTGCACGACATCACTTCATGCACATCGCCGACTATGCCGCGCTAACGGGCCTCAGCTATTCCACAGCCCAGCGCGAGTTGCGTGTTGCCGCTAACCTCGATCATTCCGGAATCGTCGCCACCGGATCGCGTACGCATCGGATTTATGTATTGAAAGGCGAAGATTGAAATATTGAGAATTGAAAGATTGAAAATTGAAATTTCGGAGTGTATCGGAGTGTTCGGAGTGTTTTTGCGTCAACTTTTTGCAAAAATCCTATTTGAATGCCGGAAGTAGGACGCAAAATAGAACAATAACAAATAACAACTGTATGATAAACGTGATAAAGATAAGGCACAGACGATGGATAATGGACAAGTGAAGCGGAGGCCGGTAGACCCCATGAGGCACCACCGTGAAAACGGATGGGACTACAGGGGGCGGGCCATCTATCATTTTACACTGCCTGTGGAGGAGCGCTATCCGCTGTTTGGAGTGCTGGAGGGCGAGAGTGCGGAGACGGCTTTCGTGAGGCTCAATGCCTTTGGGCGGCGTGTGTGTCAGATGCTGGACGGACTGGCGCAGTTTTATGCGGGGAAGGAGTTTGCGCTGAAGGTGCTGGCGCAGAAGGTGATGCCCGATCATGTGCATCTGGTGATTCAGGTGCTGGAGCCGCTGCCGCAGAGTATCGGAGCGGTGGTGCGCGGGTTCAAGAGCGGGTGCACGAAGGTGTATAAGGAGATGTATGGCAGCGGCGAAAACGCCGCTGGAGTGCACGGAGATTGCGAGGGAAGCGGTGCAGGAGGGCGCGCGGACGCGCCTGTGCATTTTGCTCGCATTTTTGCGCGCAGGGGAAGTATCTGGGAGCAGAACCCTGCTTACTATCATGAGCGCATACTCCATGCGCCGGGGCAGTTGAGGCGGATGATTGACTATGTGAAGGACAACCCGAGGCGCCTTTGGATAAAGAGCCATAACCCTGAGCTTTTTCGGTTGCACAGGCGGACGGAGGCGGCTGGGTTGTCGTTTACGTCGATGGGCAATCATTTCCTCTTGGATTGGCCCGATAAGCAGGCGGTGGAGATGTCGAGGAGCGCTTCCAACGAAGAGGTGCAGGAACGTTTGCAGTCGGTATTGGCGGCGGCGCAGAACGGGACGGTGACCTATACGGCGGCCATCAGCAAGGGCGAACAACTCATCGCCCGCACTTTGCGCGCGCAGGGCTATCCGTTGGTTGTGCTGCTCAACGACGGCTTCCCTAAAGAGGGTTCGCCGCACGAACGTTACTACAAGCCGGGCGGAGTGTATTTCGAGGCGTGCTCGAGAGGACAATTGTTGCTGCTGGAACCGACTGAGCATGCGTTTCTCGATGCAGACATACAAGCGGCAGTCGAAGAGACGTTGCGCCGTAAGGCGGAGGCACGGCATTACACTTATACACCCATCCCGGTGACATCGCTCCGCTACCGTTTTGTGGCGCTAAATGAGATGGCCAAGCGTTTGGCTCAAAATATGGAATAGGTATGGATAAATTCATAACAGAACAGCGGCACGCGAATATGGCGGCAATCCAGTCGAAGGATACAAAGCCGAATAATGACTGTGCCATAGCAAATAATGAATGATATGGAAATCAGGGAATTGCTACAAAAGCCTTTGGAAGGCATGAACAATTGCAATGTTCAAAACACTTTTGCTAAGATAGCAAACAATCTGTTCAAACAGTTCTGCATAAAATGCGGAGCGAAGCGCTATTACTTTGCGGAGATAGAGTTCTACTATTACAGCAAAGACACATTTAATAAGGAGTGGAATGAAAAAACTTATCCTCGTGATAATAAAAAGACTGGTGATTTGTTTTTTCATTATAGTGGTGTTGACATTTGTTTCGAAAGTTCCTTTGATGATGGCAAATTTGGAGGTATCCTAATTAGAAGTCTGAAAGACGATAGCGGGAAGTTCATCACTGGGCCCTTTGTTTGTATGTTGGAATTGTTGAATGTCAGTTCTGAAGATTGGCCGAGGCTTGAATTACTGAAGGAAGATGAGACATATAAGGATTGTAAAATTTGCAAAAGTCCAATAGCTAGATATGGGATAACATATAAGGATAAAGGAATGGAAGATGAACCTTTATGTTTCTATGACCAAGAACTATACGATAAATACACTGATGACAAGAATAACAAAGAGACTTTCGAGAAAGCGAGATGGGATTACGGCAGAAAGAAAGATGGAAGCATAAAGGGTATAAGCACTTTAAAGAGATACTACCGTAGATTTGACGAAAAAGGATAAAAATATGATTACCGATAACCTCACCAACGCCGTTTACTTCTCAAGCCTGCTGCCTGAGAAATGTCCGATTCTGAATGCGCATATTACGGAAGCACTTCAGAAACGGGGGATTGTGTATGGCTATCTGCCTGGCACAAAAGACATCTGGTGTCGTGACTATATGCCCATTCAAATTGAAAGAGAGCGTTTTGTTCTATATAAATACACGCCAGACTATCTGCAGGACAAAATCGGGTTGCGTATTCAGACAAATCCGGAAGAGGTGTTCCAAACAGAAGACGACCAGCTACAGTCTATTTGGCAGAAATGTTCAGCAATAGACCTTGTGGTGGATGGCGGTAATGTGGTAAAGTGTGGCGATGTGGTTGTGATGACTGATAAGGTTTTCGAGGAGAATAAAGACAAATCTCGCAACGAAGTCGAACAAATCTTACAGGAGGCTTTCCAAGGCGAATTGTTGTTTGTTCCTTTTGATAGAAACGGGGACGAATATGGCTTGGGACATAGCGACAGCATAGTGCATTATATAGGAAACGGGAAGATCCTGTTGACGAACTACGATGATTTCTCCACCTATTTCTTCCGTCGTTATCGTAAGGCTTTGGAAGCACGATTTGAGGTCACTACACTAAAATACAAATCGAAGAGAATTCATGCTCGCAGTTGGGCATACATCAATTATCTGCAAATAGGCAGTTTAGTTCTTGTACCACAATTGGGCTTGGAAGAAGATGCCCAGGCTTTAGAGCAAATCAGCAATACCTTGCCTGAGTGTGAAGTGGTTGGCATCCCTGCATTGGAAGCCGTCAGAAGAGGCGGCGCCCTCAATTGTATCTCGTGGAATATTCAAATATAGGCCTCAAAAAAGTGCGCACCTGTCATCAATGGAGGACTGGTGCGCACGTACTGTAGATGGCTTCGAGTGAGGATTACTCTACCAATTGGTAGGTGACGTGGTATTCGATTTCGCTGTCGCCACTCACTACTTTGTTGGTGGTACGAGTCACGGTGGCGTTGGGTGCCGGGCCTTGCTCCCATCCGCCAATGTTGAAGATCAGTCCGCTGATGAAGTCGGCACAGTTGGCATCATAGCTATAGGTGCCGGTGCCCGTGTAGGTGAACTCGTAGAGTTTGGTGCTCTCGTTGTAGACTACAGTGAATGTGCCCTCTATGTGACGGGTCATTGTAGCATCAAGGGTGGGGTTGTAGGTCTCTACGAGGTCATTATAGTAAGCTTTCGGTGTTCGCCACATAGCGCTATATTCCTCTGCCGTCTTTCGGTGGTCGGGCTTCACAGAGTTGATGGTGAAAGTGCCGGAGCCTTTGAGCCAAGGCTCTCCTTTCTTGCGAGGCTCAAACTGGCCAGTGATGGTGAGTCCGTCAACATCGGCACTGAAACTGCCGTCTTGGTTGTACTTCAGTGCGGCCTTCTGGAACATCTCTTTCACATCGTTGGAATTGAGGTCGATGGGGAAACTACTGAAGCATACAGTGGTGCCGGCAGGGCCCCAATCGGTTTCACGGTCGGTTGTGGAGTACATATCTACATAATAGGCGTCACGGTCGTCAGGAACATAGTCACTGCAGATGCTGCTTCTCTTGATTTCGGTGGGGAGCAGCCCTATTAGTGATGGGTCGATGTCCTGCGTGATGGTGACGCTGCGTGTGAGTGAGTTCCATGTGTCAGGTTCGTTGGCCGTGATGTTGAAGGTGGTACGGCGGCGCTGTGTGGTCTCGTTGGGCTTCACGGTGACAATGACGTCCTCGCCATCGCGGTCGTATTGTACCCAGTTGGCAATATCAACGATATTGATGCTGCTACCATTAGGATCCATCGTGTTCTCCACCTTGATACGTCCTGTGCCTCCTTGGTAGTCGAAGCCCAGAGAGTCGGGGGTGACGGTCAGCGTGCGCTCGCCTGCATAAAACTTATAGGCGGGCTT
This sequence comes from uncultured Bacteroidales bacterium, assembly GCA_902779165.1. Lineage (GTDB taxonomy): Bacteria > Bacteroidota > Bacteroidia > Bacteroidales > Bacteroidaceae > Physcousia. Next base: position 24,132 of record CACZAN010000040.1, on the reverse strand, counting down.
AGCCAGCATATCCTTGGTGAACTGGTTGACGACGGGGTGGATGTTGTACCAGCCTGTGGGGAAGTTCGGAATCTCTTTGCTGAACGAGAAGAAATCGTAGTCGCCAGGGTCGGTATAATGGTCTTCTGCCCACTCGATATTACCCACCAGTTTGCCCTTCATGTCGTAGATGGCAAAGCCCAAAGACACGGGTGTCAGCACCTTACGTTTGGCCTTCCCAAAGAGGGAGAGGGTCTTTGACTCTGAACTGTAGTAGGCCGTGGGCTTCTCAAACTTTGGCACCAGTCCGCCCTCGAAGTCAAAGCCGCGTTCCAGTTCGAAGAGGTCGGCTAGTTTCTCTTCCTCCTTCATGAATCCCACATTGAGAACGCCCGTACCGAAGAGGCCGGTCTTGACGCTGCCATCGCGGTTCAGAGCATCGTAGAGTGCCGTGTTGCTTTCATCGCCGAAGACAAGATCCCAGTCAGATTTCTTGATTTGTGCTGAGATGACGGCCTGCAATCCAGCATCAACGCGGGCTTCCAGCTTCGCTAGGTCCTCATGGGCAATCACCAAAGCCAGCGAGAAGTAGGGGCCTACCTTGGCGGTGACGGTACCAGTGCATTCAAACTTATGCTTGCTGCCCAGGTTCTTGTACTCCATGTGGGTCATCATGTTGTTATAAAACACGCCCTGATTGAGTTGGGCTGCACCGATGACTGTCGAGGTATTCTCGAAGTGGTACTTGAACTCCATCTCACCCGAGATCGTGTTGTTGATACCCCCCTTGGTGACGATGAAGAACGGCGTGTCGGGAATCCATTTCCTCGACTGCGCCAGTTCGTAGTCGATGCTGCCTTCCAGTACGCCCTTGATACTGAGGTCGAACTCGCTGTCGGCCTTTACATGAAGTGAGATATCGGTGTTCAGACCAGCTGCGGGGTCGATAGATCCAAAGGCATGTATATAGACATCGGGGGTAATCTTTGCGCCGATGGTACCCGTACCTGTGAACTTCCAGTTCTCCACCAGTTCCCATTCTTTTTCCAATTCTATCTGGCCTTCTATAGGCTCCAGTTCTTCATGGAAAGTGTGTCCGCTCTCGCCGGCACGGCGTGGAGCACGGGACTGTGCGACGTCGGGCGAGGCGAGGTACATGCCGCCCTTGAAGATGTGGCGGTCGAAGAACTCGGTCAGGCTGGCACTCTTGCAGTCGACGATGGTATTGCCGCCTGCTGACCTGACATTCGTCACAATGCCATAGAAGCCTCCCGGCAGGTAGTCGCGGCTCTTGGTGGTCACCAATTTGTCGCCCACTTTGGGCATGAGCGCGGCAGGCATAGAGGCCGAGAGCACCAGACGGCTCAGGGAGTCACTGCCGATGACGTAGTCCCAAAGCTCACTTTCTGTGGTTGCTGCGACATCCGCTTTATAGACCGTCTTGGGAGTCGTAAAACTGACGCTGTCGATGGCGGAGATGGGAATGCGGTAGAGGGAATCGGCGGTCTGAATCTCCTGAACGACATAGTCGTATTGGGTCACGCCAGCGGTGTCTACCTTGCTGAATTCCATGCGCTCGACTTCAGAGAAGAGGAAGCCGTTGAAGCCTCCGTCGTTGCGATAGATGTAGAAGGCATCCTCCATGGATTCCTGTGCCTGCATGGAAGTGACAAAGGAGAATTGGAAAGTGCAGATAGCGAGCAATAGGAATTGCCAGGTATGGCTCTGTCTGATATGAATTGTTTTCATCGTTTCAGGATTTTAAGGGTTGTCTGATTAACTTTCACCACATAGACCCCCTTGCTGAGGTCGGAGAGAGAGAGACGGTAGCTGCCGTTGCGCCGCGATTCCAAGTGGCGCACGAGTTTGCCGGAGAGGTCGTAGATGTCGACGTTGGTGCCCACTTTCAGGCCTGTCACCACCAGTTCGCTGTTGCGGTATTTCATTTCTGGCTCCTCTTCGCGGAGGTCCATAACTCCTGTGAGGTCGTAGCGCTCGAAGGTATAGCGGATGATGTTGCCGACAGGTATCAGCACATCGCCGACCTCGCTCTGGATATGAAGCTGACGGTCTTGAATGGTGATGACGGGACGGTCCGTGAGGCGGTACGTCTGGGTGGATCCGTCCTTTATCAAGACAATGAACGCAGTCCGCATGTTGTCATCAACGGGTGGCTGAGGTTCATCGGGCTTTTCGGGTTCTGGGTCTTTGGGTTCCTTGAAGTCCTTGGGGTCTATCTCCACGATGTTCTTGAAGCGTTTCCAATTCTCGGCCTGTTTGTAGGCTTCCTTGGAGCCTTTGGGCACTTGCAGTGTGCAGGTCTCGTAGATTTCGTAGTAGAAATCAGAACTTCTGAGATTTTGTGGCGTGGTGCTCAGGTTGGTGAATGTCTTCAGGTTCCGGCAGCCGTAGAAACTATCCCAACCGATGTTCTGAACGGAGGCTGGCAGTACGATGTCGGTAATCTGATAGGGTATAATATCTCGCTGTATGGTGGTGCACTCACTGGCGATATAGAGCGAGGTGCGAGGAGTGATTTGTCCGTCTTCTCCACGCTCTCCTAAATGGATGGCATAGAGTTCCATTCCACCGCTGTCGCCCTTGCCATAGAGGTCGCCGTGAATGCTCTTTAACTGTGTGTTGCTCTTGTCCACCTCGATGGTGCACAGTTGCTGACAGTCATTGAAGGCTGAGGGGTATACGTAAGCAGTGGCGGCGGGCACCTTAACCGTTTCTATGCCAGAGCCAGCAAAGCATTCATCAGGGATGGTAACTACGCTTTCCATTCCCTTGACGGTCTTCAGGTGGACGCAGTTCTTGAATAGGGCTCTATCGATATATTGCACGTTGCCGCCCAGGTCAATCTTCTCAAGGCCGCTGCCCATGAAAGCCTCGCTACAAATCTGCTCCAGGCAGGGCTTAAACGAGAGACTATTCAGACTGGTACAGCCCTTGAAAGCCGCATCAGGGATATAGCTTACCTGTCCGCGTATAGTGACGTCCCTAAGAGCCGTGCAGCCCTCGAAGTTGCCAATGTAGGTGATGCCTATGCCCAAATCAACGCTCACCAGCGAGTCGCAGCCTCGGAAACTGCCGATGCCTTTCAGCATGGGGGTAGAGGTGAATGATTTCAAAGTACGGTCGCCTTGGAACACGGCATCAGCAATACCGTTTACAGGCAGGCGTTCATCGCCAATCACTGCTGACGAGGGAATCGAGGCGTGGCCGTTCCATTTTGCGCGGGTGTTTCGTCCAACGACTGTGGCATAGCGGGCTCGCTCGTTGGTCCAGGGGTCAACAATCTCGTCTGTAAGTTCATAGAAATAATTGTCATCGCTGGCTAGGTCGTCAAGAATATAAGGGAAATCACGCCATACGGGGGCGTTGGCGTAGGCCTCCTTGCTGCCTGCGGGAACATGCAGTTTGCCGTGGTAGCCGTAGTCGAAATGCGTTGTTGTATCAATGTTGGGGAATGTGGGTGGCGTGGCGTTCATGCAATAGATACCGTGGTTGTCCTGACCAGAGAAGGGTGAATAGTCCATCTCGAATGTGGCAACGCTGGAGGGGATTGTTAGGAAACGCTTCCCCTTGAAAGCCGCCGGACCTACAGAGGTCACCGTAGGAGGTATCACACCACCGGAATAATAGTCGGTGCTAGGCATCACGAGCAGTCGGCTGCCGTCCTTGCTCAGGAGCATACTATCGCAGACGCTGAAACTTGGATTGTTTACATCCACACGATAGGAACGGCTGTTGGTGACAGAGGTCTCGTCGAATGCTGTGACATTGGCGGGCAGATAGATTTCATCAAACGGGGCACCGCTGATAGAGTAGGGGTGCAGCGTGATACCTTTTTTCACTGTGTATTTGCCTTTCAGCCCCCTAATACCATTGGACATAATCTCGGCTGCATTCTCCAGCCCCTCCATGGTGAAACCATCGGAATTAGTGAATGCATACTCATCGATGGTGAATCCAGTACCCTTAAACTTCACGCTACTGCTACCGATGCCGTAGGCGAAGGCATATTTGCCGATGCGCTTCACGGTGGCGGGAATCTCCAGATTGTAGAGATTATATCTCAAGAAAGCGCTATCGGGAATCTCCGTTAGGTTTGGCAGACCGCCATCGAGTCCATAAACATTAATATTTCCAAAGGCGCCTACGCCCAAACTCTCCAAGGAGCGGGGCAACTTCAGCCAGCCAATGGCCGTACTCCAGAAACTTTGGCGTCCAATGGTCTTCAGCCCTTCGGGGAAATTGATGTGATAGAGGGACTTGCAACCAAGGAAAGCGCTGTCGGCAATGCTGGTGATTCCTTCTGGCAGGGTGACAGCTTGCAGTTTCTCGCAATTCATAAAGGCACGGGCACCAATCTTCTCCACGCCTTCGCCCAGCGTCAATGTGGTGAGGTTGGGCATATCGTGGAACAGGCCTTCATTTATGGTCTTCACGTTTTTGATGGTCAGTGTCTGCAGGCCTTTCAGTCCGGAAAAGACGTCAGCGGGCAGGTCGTCCATCTGAGCTTCAATGGTCAGGCTGGTCAGGTTGGGACTTTTTGTCACTATAACCTCTTCATCGTATCGGCCAATGAATGTCGTGGAGCGGATACCCGTCACGTTATAGTTCGTTCCCTCGATGTTTACAACGGCGGGGATAGTCAGGTCGCCTTCATATTCGGGCGCACCATTACTGCTGGCCACTACGACGGAATGGTCATCGATGATATCGTAGAATACACCATCAACCGCCACGCGCTGATACTTGGCAGGCTTAATGCCGCCGATATGTTCTTGATAGAGCGAAAAGCCTTTTCCGTGAGAACCTGCATAAGGCGGGTTGATGGCATTATCTCTGAAATAACCATCAAGGTATCCACCCCAACCGAAATTGTAATGGAACAACCCTTGTGCATCATATCCGTCGCAGACAAAGGCATGGCCTTTGGTCAGTTCTATTACATCATGTAGTTGGTCATAGATATATCGTTGGATGTGGATGGTGTCGTGGCCACTAATAAAGAACGGACGTCCTGCGGCCAGTTCTTCTTTACTGTTAAATGGTTGTCCCACAGTACTTTCGTCAAATCCAAAGTTCTTGATTAAGGCCATGTGGGCATTGTGCGGATAGGCTGCACTTTCATCTCCACGATAAATCATGTCCACTGCACAGTCAATGTCGGCCATTAACTTTGCTACAGCACGGTCATGGCGATCGGTCCGATCTTCGGTGTTGTTGTTTGGCATATAGGCCCAGTCATAAGTTGACTCGGAGAAGTTGACTGACTGCCCTGAAAAATTTAAGTTGGTGTGTTGGCCGCTACCCTGTTTAGGCCACTTATGATAGTTCATAATCTGGGCCAAGGCAGTAGCCACGCAACCGGTAGGCCCCAGCGGACAGTCGTCATTGTAAGGTGAGTTCTGGCTCCAACTGGTATTGAGTAGTGGTTCTACCTTCGAGGGCAGCCCAGCCGGTGTCCGCGGTGATTGCTCGACGGTAACCACGCCCTCGCCCGTCTCTCGCATATAGGCAATGCCTCTGGCGTAGAAGTTAAGCAGATAACGCAGACCATCAGGAGCCTTTTCCATGTCGAAGGCGCCACGGTCGCTATAGCCCAGCACGGGGCCGTTGGCACGATCGTCGCCTGCCACGATGACAAATCCCGTGTTGTCGGGGGTGTTAAACACATAGAGTTCCGGACTGTCGCCAACTTTCTGCATGCGATGTGCCAGCCGCATACCTGCAGTTTTGGCTGGTGCCCGTCTCATCTTGCCCGCTGCGCTGCTGCTCAGAAATTGTTGGGCTATGCGCAGGGCTTCCGCTTCGCTGATGTCATCAGCTTGTACATGAACGCTCGTCAGGCAAATAACAAGTAGATAGATAAGTTTCTTCATATATTCTTGTTGAAAATGTAATTTTCAGCGCAAAGTTAATGGAAAGGCTAAGATAACACAGACTGCCAAAAACAGAAAATGGGAGTAAAAAACAGAAAATGGGGGTGGGAGGGATAGGGTTTCAGACCTCTGGTATCAGGTTTCAAGTTTAAACTCGCTCGGCCTCATACCCGTCAGAAGAGGCGGCGCTCTCAATTGTATCTCGTGGAATATTCAAATATAGGGCTTTTGGCACATGATTCTATTAAGGTAACCCACAAGACAGATTGCGTGCATCTGTCTTGTGGGTTACCGTGAAACATTTTCCTTAAGACTTAGTGATCTTGGAAGGTAAGGGTGAGTTTTCCCTTTATGTTTGAATCATGATAATTCAAGTCTTTATCTATGATCCCATAGCCTTCCTTCGTCTTGTAGGATACGTTGCCTTCAGCTGTAAAGTCGCATGTGATCTCGCTGTAGAAAGCCTCGTTTGAATAACCCCATTGTTTGAACTGCATAGGAGTGTCATTACCGAAAGTGACTCCGCTGAAGTGCTTCTCATGTGTCCCTGATCCCCATTTCCAATGACTTTCATCCTTATCTTTGCGAGAGCTCTCGTAGCTGCCTGACATTCTTCCATTGCGCAGAGCGTATGGTTTACCATATACGGCGATGATGTCGAATGAGACGTTATAGCTTGTCACAGCAGTAGCATCGTAAGTAACCCAAGACCCCGACCCAGTCCAAGTTTCAAAGGTCTTGTTGTCTACCGATATGGTGACATGGATAATGGAATCCTGACGTGTGACGGTGATGTTATCACCCCCCATATTAAAGTCGGTGACAGTCGTCCATTCACCGTCCTCGTTCGTTGAAGAAAGGGTGCAGCTGCATTTTATCGGAAGCTCTTCCGTGTTCGGTAACAGGCAAACACAGATTTCCTTGCGAGTCTGATAGGTGGAATCGGAGATGGTCACGGAACCACTAAAGTTTAGCCCCTGGATGAAAACGCTGTCGGTGAAGTGCATATTAGGTTCCAGACGATTGCACCATAGTGCCTGTCTGTCTCCTTCTTTTTGTATGGTGTAATCGAGATTGGATAGTGCAGTTCCCCTCCAGTCCGTCAGCTTGAAATTTGTGCAGTTGCCCTGGATGGTGATTGGCTCGATGGTACGTCCTTTGTAGTCAAGGAATAGCGTGTCTGCCGAAAGCTCCATAATAGCTCCAACCTTGTTGAAGGTGTATTCGGGTGTTGCCTGAATGGTCTTACCGAGGAACTTGAAGATGGGCCGCACCTTGTATTCGCCAGCGTCAAGTGAACCTTCCTCAAAAGTAATACGTGGGTAGAATTCCTCACGTTTGTTTACAACCCAGTTGTAGAGCTGGTAGTAGTCGTAGGATTGCCACCATTCGTTCAAGGTTTCTTCTGTGCCGTCGGGCTTTATGCGGTAGAATCCGGCTCCCACGCGCAATGGAGCCAAGACGCTTCGTTGCTTGGGAGCGAAGACAATGGTGTGTTCCATGTCTTTCAGCATGTTCCAGGTAGTTGTCTCATGAACCCGGTCATCGGGATTATCGAACTCAGGGAAGAAATAGAGATTGATGTCGCCGAAGAGGTTCATGGAACCGTCGGCCACCGTCCACTCCCGACTGTCGGTGAAAAGGGTCTTGACCTTGGCTTTGATTTCGTAGTCTGCATTGATGAGGCTTACCGTGAGTTTCGAATCCTTGAAATTAGAGTACAATGTATTGTCGCCGAAGAGGACATTGCGCAAGTCCAGCGTCAAGGCACCGTTCAGCTTGGGTCCTATGTACAGGGTACCGCCCAATTCGGAGTCGAAGAGTTTCTGGATAAGGCGGTTACTGCGTATCTTCAGAGGGAAGGACACCCCCGTCTGAACGAAACCGTTGAACTCCACAGATAGGCTGGCGTTGTTCTCGTCCTCTTCAGGAGAATGTTTGTCGCCCTGCTCCTTCTTGTCTTCTTCAGGATTGCCGAAACCGCAGGACCACGAGGGCCACCAGTCGCGAATCTCCCACTTCTCCCAAATGCGCCCTTTGGCCTTAGGTGTCTCACCTGAGAATTTGCCATGCCACTCGCCACGGAGGAACCCATCGGGCCCGAAATCCAGCACGAAGATAGGAGCCGTGGCAGGTACGGGCATCTTACCGAACTGGTTGACGCCGGCAGGAAAGACATCGCTGATTTTGCCATCCACGGTGAAGCCTAGGCTGGCCTCCAGGTCGAGAAACTTGGTGAAACTGATGTATTTCTCTCCCCATAGAGGCAGGTTCCAAACGCACTTCACAGAGAGTGCCGCAGTGATATTCGGGTCGATGCTAATGTTAACGTCGCCCTCTTTACTGGTATAGATAGGAAGGTGTCCGCCGAGGGTGAAGTTAAATATATTGCCCTCGAAACTGTCCTCACGCCGGGGGCCGAAGTTGCCGATGGTGCTCTCAGGCATGCCTGCCACACGACGTCGGATGAGTCGTCCCTGAGAGTCCTTGTCGATTTGTTCCACGCTGACGAACTGCTGGAAGATGTCCGAGATATCCTCCAGCTCGTCGCATTGAACGATGAGACCGTCGGCAGTGGGTGTGATGCTGCGCACCTTTCCGCCCCAGCCTTCGTCGATATCGAAATCTGCCAGCACGTCGCCCACCTGCGGTCGCATGTTTTCGGGCATGGAAGACGAGAAGATGACGCGCAGGCTCTCGCGACTCGTGATATAGTTAATGAGACCCTCCTCGCGCACTTTCCGCAAGTGAGGATTCAGCTTGATCTCTGGTTGGACAAAGCTGATACTGTCGATAGCGGAAAGCATAATTCGGTAGGTAGAGTCGGTTGTGACGATAATTTGTGTTACCATGTAGTTATATTCCACGCCAGCGGTGTCAATGGGCGAATAGCTCATCTCCTCTATCTGGTCGTAGAAGAAGCCATCGAAATGTCCGTCGTTCTGATAGATATAGAACGCATCCTGTGCGCTCAGCCGTATCGGACTTGCAAATAGCGTACAAAGTACGAAAAGGTTGGAAAAGAGAATCCTGTGCTTCATCGCTTTATGATTTTAAAGGTTTGCTGCTGGGCTTTTACGATATACATGCCAGAAGGATAACCAGCAAAGGAAAGATGTAGAGCCGATGTGCCCAATGCACGGTGGCTGGAGACCAAGCGGCCATCAGAAGCATAGATTTGTATCATAGCTCCTTCACGAAGGCGATGGAGTACAAGTGTATTGTTCTCAAAGTTTACGAGCATTTGCTCTGTCGTACCTTTCAAAGTCGGAACACTTGTAGCGATGCCCTCGTAGGTGTAGCGGAGAACATCAGCCATCTCCAACCAGTAATAGTCATTGCCGCCATATAAGCTATATTGAATCCGTATGCGCCCACGGTCAGGAAAAAACTTGGTACGTGGGTTGGTATCGAGTGCAAAACGCACTTGGCTGCCATCTTTTAGCCATACGACCAAAGACTGGGTGTTTTCATCCTCACCAATGGGTGAAGATGTCGGACATACGGCAGCATTTGCTGTGGATGGCATCCAAAGCAGAACGATGCTGGCCGTGATGAGTAGTAGATAGTTTTGTAGTTTGCGCATATAACAAGGATGAAAAATGTGAGACTGCCAAAAACAGAAAATGGGAGTAAAAAACAGAAAATGGGGGTGGGAGGGATAGGGTTTCAGACCTCTGGTATCAGGTTTCAAGTTTAAACTCGCTTGGTCTCATACCCGTCAGTGCCTTGAACGTGCGGAAGAAGGAAGTCTCGCTGGCGAATCCAGCCTCGGCCCAGATCGATGCTATCTTTCGCTCAGGCTCGTCGGCCAGCAACTGCTTGACGTATTCTACGCGGTAGGTGTTGACGAATTGTACGAAGGTGTCATTGCGGCAGACCTTGATGACCGCGGAAACGCGGCGGGCATGGACGCCCAGCGCTGCTGCAATATCCTGAACTTTCAAGTCTGCCTGCTTGAAGAACTGGCGCTCCACCATCAACTGGTCTATTCTCTCCATCAGTTCCTGATCGGCACGAGTCTGGTCGGCAGAAGCCTCATTGTCAATTGACGGTTGCTCCTCTGGCAGTTGTTCCTCACCGCCTCCTTTGATCGAATGGACAAGGAGGCGACGGACATAGAAAAAGTAAACAAGAGCAACCAACACAGCTATAGTCAAAGCGATACCAAGGATGAGGTATGAGCGTAGCGTGGAGAGCCTGGACTTTGCAGATGAGACGAAGACTGAATCACCCGACTCAGAAGAACCCACACGAAGCAGGTATACAGTCCCTGTGGGAGTGAAGTTGTCTGGCGCGATACCGCCCGTCAGCACGATGTCGCCATCAGGGGTGAGCACGGGAGCTGTGAAATATCCGATGTTGGCGAGCGAGTCTGAATGGTAAAGGGTCACTGGGGCAGGATGTCGGTCTGTGGCTTGGCTGTAGTCAATACGGAGGACAAAAAGATGGTGCTCATCAGTTCCCACGAGGTAGGCACGGCCGGTGCGCCGGTCGGCCAGCACGTGACAGGTGTTATAGAAAATGTCTCCCCAGGGCGAACGGCGGGGAATGGGAGCTGCGGTAGGCAGCAGGCTGAACTCAGCCCCTCTTATCTGTGCAACGGCCAGTTCGCCGTCACCGTTCTTCAAAAAGGAAGAGTTGTTGGACGTCGTACGTTCCACAGGCAGTAGGTAGGCATACTCCCCCTGACAGGTGTCGCCGATGAAGCTGTCGGCACTGCGGAAGACTAGGGGAATGAATTGATAGGGATGCCACTGACAAAACAATGGTGCATCCACCCTGCCGCCGCGAATGCTTTCAACGACGATGCTGTCAAAAATATGACCGTAGTTATCTAATCGGCTAAAGACGATGGCGTCATCCGCAGATGTGCGAAAGATATATGGACTGGAACGTGGCACACTCAGGCTGTCTAATCCCGAGAATAGGCGCCCTCCGTCGTAGTATTCCACGCCGTCGTTGTAATACCAGTTACCCGTGATGCAGACACGTCCTTCTGTTAACTCCACGGCATCAGCGAAACAACGCTTGGCATCTAAACAGCCGAAATCTGTGAAGCTACGTGTCTCGGGGTCGTAGAAATCCACGGAATACGTCTGGCCTACGCCTAAGGGCTGTTCGTGGCCGCCACCAATCATCACCTTGCCCGTTGAGAGTTGCAGCGAGAAACCTTGATCGTGGCTGTAGGTCATAGGCAGAACGTGCCACTCGCCCTCGCTGAAGTACTCGGCTGTTGGCATGGGTACGAACCCCGTCGTGTGTCCGCCCATGACTACCAGCTCGCCGTCGAAGCAGAAGGTGCTGTGACCAGCACGTGGAATCTGCATATCTGGCAGTCGCACCGTCTCCATCCTTACCACAGGACACTCCACGTCACCGCCGTCCTGACCCTGCACGGCCATAGACAACAGGAATAATATCCCAAACATTAAGACCTTTCGTGCTTTCATACGATGTTTTATGTACGGTTGCGGCGGAAGAGGCCGTTGTCTTTGCTGATGTGTATGTCTATCGTGAAGATTTCGATGTATACGCTGCAAAATTACATAATTCTTCTGGAATATCGTGCAGATTTCCTGAAAAAAGTTCCAGAAAAAGGATCGTAGAACTACATTTTTGTGACTTCTCACTGCCGACAATTTGTATTTTCATCTTTTTTCACTCTTACATGGTTTATTTTCCACTTATAATTCGTACCTTTGCGCCGGAAAACAAGAAACGTGTGGCGAAATATCCCAAATAAAGAAAAAAGAATCGTATGAAGGACTTGAACGAAAAGAAAGTGGCTGCATTGCTCAGTGGCGGCGTCGACAGCTCTGTGGCTGTGGCGCTGCTGGTGGAGCAGGGCGTGAGGCCAGACCTCTGGTATATACAGATTGGACCCGACCGCGATACGACGGCCTACACTGCCAATGGCACACCGTACTACACTGAGGCTTCGATGGTGATGGAGTGCAGGATCATGTACGTGGCTCCTTTTGACCCCAAAGGATTCAAAAGTGATGTTCCGAACAAAATGTACCGCAACTTCCCTGCTGGCATCCACACGATGTATATTGGAGAAGTCATAAACGCCTTGAAGAAATAGTCCGGGCCTTCATGTGTTAAACGATAAGTAGGTGAACGAAATTAGTTCATAGCGTCACCTACCATTACAAATATAGTTGAATTATTTTGTTCACCCACTTATGAATAAAACTGTATTGATAACAGGTGCTACAAGCGGCATAGGACTGGCTTGTGCAAGAAAGTTTGCTGCAAGAAATTGAATACTAATAAGATAATATGATAGATCAAATTATTGAATACAATAAGACATTTGTGGCTCAAAAGGGCTACGAAAAGTATCTAACAGACAAGTACCCAGACAAGAAACTGGCGGTACTTTCGTGTATGGACACCAGACTGACTGAACTTCTGCCTGCATCCCTCGGTCTAAAGAACGGAGATGCGAAGATTATCAAGAACGCTGGAGGCTTGGTTATCTCTGCTTTCGACTCCGCTATGCGTAGCTTGATTGTGGCTATCTATGAACTGGGTGTGCAGGAGATTATGGTGGTGGCTCACTCTCATTGTGGAGCCTGTCACATGAACTATGACCACTTCCACCACGAGATGATTGCCCGTGGTGTAACGGATGAAACGCTCGACACCATCCGTAAGTGTGGCATAGACCTCGACCAGTGGTTGGAGGGATTCAAAGACACGCCAACCTCCGTCCGTAAAACCGTTGAGACCATCAAGACCCATCCGCTGGTGCCGAAGGATATTGTGGTTCGTGGGTTTGTCATTGATTCAGAGACAGGAGCATTAGAAGAAATCCACTAATGGCCATTGATACCACCAATATGTGTTCTCAACTGCAGAAGAAGCTATTCGAAGAGGATGGCATTTATCACCGTCTTTGGATTGCTATGCAGGATGATCCAGAGCTGACAGCAGTGGTCCGCTCACGTCAGCTACATATCTACCGCAATGGGAAGAAGGTGCTGGTGCTGGCAGGAAAGGCAGAACCGAAAATTATCAGAGAAGACAGTCTCTGCGAAATGATATGAACATAGAGGACTATCGTGACTATTGCCTGTCATTAGGCGCAGACGTGGAAGAGAAACTGCCTTTCACGGCGTTCCACTATGCAAGTGGAGTGCTGGTGTTCTACGTCTGCGGCCACATGTTCTCGTTCTTTGATTGCGATAATTATGGCGTCATTACGTTGAAGTGCCAGACGGAGCGCATCGAGGAACTGAAGGTAGAACACAGCAGCATCGGCAGGCCGTTCAATATGTCGCCCAAACATTGGATCGGCATTGATGCGGCCACCGCACCCGATGACCTCCTTCGTGAACTGACGCGCAACTCATACGAGATAGTCAAGGCAAAGTATAAAAAGAAATAGCAGCCAATGTCCGACCGTACTTACATAGCCATAGACCTGAGTCGTTCTACGCATCGGTGCATACGCAATGCCATAAGTATTGGCGGAGACTCTGATACCATCGGATGTATTTCCGGAGCTATCGCCGAAGCTCTTTTTGGTATTCCTAATACCATCAGAGCAAAAGGTAAAAGTTATCTTCCTAACCTACTACTAAAAGTCGTGGAGGATTTTGAACAAAAAAATGGATGCAAATTATTAAAAGTTGTTTTAACTAAGTATTGATGATGGACAACAGATATATGAACTTTCTTGAAGAAAAAATACTTAAAGACGGAGTTATCAAACAGGGCAATGTACTGAAGATTGATAATTTCCTGAACCATCAGATTGATATCAACATCATCCGGCAAATAGCCAGTGAACTGAAGCGCCGTTTTCACGATGCAGAGGTCAACAAGATATTGACCATTGAGGCCAGTGGTATCGCCATCGCAACTATGCTGGGCCATCTTTACGACGTGCCTGTGGTGTTCGCCAAGAAAGGAGAAACAGCCAATAGCACCGATGACAAATACATGAGCCATGCTTATTCGTTCACGCACAAACAGATGAACAATGTATTCGTATCTAAGCCCTATCTGCAGCCCACAGATAAGGTGCTGATCGTTGATGACTTCCTGGCTGATGGTCAGGCGGCTCTCGCTCTCATCGATATCGTTCATCAAGCGGGTGCCCAAGTGATGGGAATTGGGATGGCTGTGGAAAAAGGCCAGCAGAGAGGAGGGAGCATCCTGCGCAACGAGGGCTTCCATGTGGAATCCATTGCCATCATCGAGGAAATGGATTATGAGAAACAGTCCATCCGTTTTCGTGAACAAGATGTTTCTGCAAAGTATAAAAGGAAATAGCAGAGAATGTCCGACCGCACTTACATTGCCATAGACCTGAAGTCGTTCTACGCGTCGGTGGAATGTGTGGCCAGAGGACTGGATCCGCTGACCACGAACCTCGTGGTGGCTGACAAGAGCAGGACGGAGAAGACAATCTGCCTGGCTGTATCACCGTCCCTGAAGGCGTATGGCATCGGCGGAAGGGCACGCCTCTTTGAAGTGGTACAGCGGGTGCGGGAGGTAAACTATGAAAGGAAGAGGAAGGCGGGATGGAACTTCACGGGCAAGTCCGCAAACGATACAGAACTGAAAGCGCATCCGGACTGGGAACTGGATTATATCGCAGCGCCCCCTCGCATGGCTCACTACATCGAGGTGAGCACAAAGGTGTATCAGACGTATCTGAAATATATAGCGCCTGAGGATATTCACGTTTATAGTATCGATGAGGTGTTCATGGATGTGACTGCTTACCTCGGCACCTATAAGACAACACCGCATGAGTTGGCCATCCGCATGATACGTGATGTGTTGGCCACCACAGGCATCACGGCCACCGCGGGCATCGGCACGAATATGTACCTGGCGAAGGTGGCAATGGATATCGTGGCGAAGCACGTACCGGCTGACAAGGATGGAGTACGCATCGCGGAGCTGGACGAAATGTCATACCGGCGCAAGCTATGGACCCATCGCCCGCTGACCGCTTTCTGGCGTTTTGGGCGTGGAATCGCAACGAAACTGGCTGAGTATGGCATTACCACGATGGGGCAGATTGCCCGAAAGTCTCTGCAGAACGAGGATTTCTTCTACAATCTGTTCGGCGTGAATGCTGAACTGCTCATTGATCATGCATGGGGATGGGAGCCGTGCACCATCGACTATGTGAAGGCTTACCGGCCAGAAACGAACTCCTTCAGTAGTGGGCAGGTGCTGCAGGAGCCTTACACCTGGGAGAAGGCGAAAGTCGTGGTGCATGAGATGGCAGATGCCATGTCGCTGGATCTGTTCGCTAAGCGCCTCGTAACAGACCAATTGGTACTGACCATCAACTACGACACGGAGAACCTGACCGACCCGGAGCGACGAGCACGATACACAGGTCCTGTGACAACGGACTACTATGGTCGCACCGTGCCGAAGCACGCACATGGCACAGAAAACCTGTCACGGCAGACATCTTCTTCCTCCATGATTGCGGAAGCTGCCGTGCAACTGTACGAGCGTATCACCGACTCGAATTTGCTTGTCCGTCGCATCACCTTGGTCACGAACCATGTGGTGCATGAGTCACAGGTGAGAAAAGAGGCCGCTCCCGCTCAGCTTGACCTCTTCACGGATTACGAAGCCGAGGAACAAAAGCGCAAAGAGGAGGAAGAGGCATTGGCGAAAGAACGCCGGTTGCAGGCAGCGCAACTGGCCATCAAGTCGCGCTTCGGCAAGAATGCCATCCTTCGGGGTATGAGCTACACCGAAGGGGCAACGGCTAAGGACAGAAACGAACAAATAGGAGGACACAAGGCATGACACAAGACAACTACGACGATATTATCAACCTGCCACATCCTGTTCCAAAGAAACATACGCAGATGTCGATGATGCAAAGGGCCGCTCAATTTGCTCCTTTTGCGGCATTGACGGGCTACGATGCTGCCATCAATGAGGCGGCAAGGAAGAATGGCGAACCTGAAAGTCATCAATCAGACGAAGAGACAGCTGAGTATTATGAATAATTGGCCCCAAAAGCGTAGACATTGGCGCTTATTCATTGGCTCTGTCTTTGAAACTTGCTCGGTTCTGCCGCTCAGAATAAAAGCAGGCTCTCAAATGTACCTGTAATCTTAAGTAGGTAATCAAATTTATTTTATATTATTTCCAGTAACTGTGTTTATGTATTTTATCACTCTCTGGCTCATCTTTTCCTCTTCACCTTAGTTACAGAGCTCGCTCTGTTCCTTCGACGAAAAGAAAAATCTGCATCCAAATAGAAGATAAAATACATTAAACTAATTTTGATTACCTACTTATGTTGTCAAATCCTTCATTTTTTCGGAGTGTATCGGAGTGTTCGGAGTGTTTTTGCGTCAACTTTTTGCACGAAATCATCAAGCGGCATGATCGGGCGCACGTTCGAAGCACTCGTTCTGGTCTATATCTGAGCGGAGAAGTTCTTCAAATGTGAAGCGGCAGAACCGAGCGCTCGCAACATGACATCAACTATCTATCTGGTGGGAGGGGTGGCGTAAATGAACATTGTGATACATTTGGAGTCGTTTTGCATTGTTTTAGCACTTTCAAGGGTGCAAAAACAGCCTTTTTATCCTGTTTTAACCTTTTTTCTCGCGCACGTACCTTAACAAATGAATTATTTTGTTTAAGTTTGTCCTCAGTTAGGGAAAAAAAGGGCTTTTCCAGCTTGATTTACGCCCCGATTGTTTGTGAATATTTGCCCAAGATGACAATGATAGAAGCATTAGTCAACGAGTGGAAATCACTCCAGCCGCTTAAAGAAGAAGCAAGCCGTCTTCGCCGGCATCATACCGTGGCTTCTGCATCGTATTTTTGATTGGATCTAAGGGAATGACTACGCGCAAGATTATACATATTGATATGGATGCGTTCTTCGTTTCGGTCGAAGAGCACGATAATCCTGCGCTCAAAGGGCATCCTGTGGTCGTGGGGTACGACGGTCCGCGAGGTGTGGTGGCAACGGCGAATTATGAGGCACGCAAATATGGCGTACACTCGGCAATGGCTATGGCAACAGCCCACCGGCTCTGTCCTAACCTCATCGTTGTGGAAGGCCATTACAGCTGCTACAAGGAGGTCTCAGCACAGATTCACGCCATCTTCCGCGACTATACCGATCTCATTGAACCCCTCAGTCTGGACGAGGCGTATCTGGATGTGACGACGAACAAGAAATCCATCCCCTTGGCGATGGACATTGCCAAAGAAATCAAACAACGCATCTTTGAAACGACAGGGCTGACGGCTTCGGCTGGCGTCAGCTACTGCAAGTTCCTGGCCAAGGTGGCCAGCGACTACCGCAAGCCCAATGGCCTCTGCATCGTCCATCCTGACAGAGCCATCGCCTTCATCGATGACCTCAAGGTGGAGCGTTTTTGGGGCGTGGGCGAGAAGACGGCGGAAAAGATGCACGCTTTAGGGGTTGCCAATGGCAAACAGTTGCGTGCCCAATCTCTTGCGACGTTGACGCACGAGTTCGGCAAGATGGGACGTGTGTTCTATGACTTCGCCCGCGGCATTGACCATCGTCCTGTTATCACAGAATGGGTGCGTAAGTCTGTGGGGTGTGAACGCACATTCGCCGAGGACCTCACCACCCATGAGGAGATGGCGTTTCAACTTACGCCACTCGCCACGGAACTCCTTCGCCGTCTGGAGAAGAACCACTTCAAGGGCCGTTCACTCGTGCTCAAAGTCAAGTACAACGATTTCCGCCAGACAACCCACAGCCTCACCGGCACTGCAGCCATAGAGGATATGGATGAGATTCTGCAGATCGCAATGCAGTTGTTGGATGAAGTGGAAATGAACGGACGAGCTGTCCGCTTGTTGGGTCTGACTGTCACAAGTCCCATCGTGCCAGAAGGCGCTCAAAGAGATTTGCAATTAACTTTTGATTGGTAATTATAAAACGAACAACAATTATGAAGTACCCATGTGAGAACTGCAAGCTGCGTGCGCAGTATGATAAGAATCCTAAGTCGCTTGTCGGACGTTTCTGGCGTTGGCAAATTAACTTTTGCCCCAGCTGGCGAGGCTATTTCAAGTCACTACCTCCTGAGAAGCAAGAAGAACTGAGAAAGAAATATAATTTCAACAAGTATTGAATGGCACTGCCGAAGTTTATCATAACGATGGACGGCACTCACGGCCGAATGGGTGGTCATCACAAAAGGGACTCAACCTATATGAATTTTTAATTATGGATTTCTATAAAAAATACGGCTTATCTGGCGAGAATCGCAGGGAAGAGCTGATAAGGAAGATTGAAGCGGCAGTGAACAACCTCACGCTGGAAGAGCTGGAGGCACTGCACTATGATATGATGACAAAGAATTTTATTAACGATTAACAATATGAAGTACGTAAGACTGATTTTTCGCTTGCTCTTAGGAGCATTTATGACTTACGCTGGCGTTAGTCATCTGACCTTTGCACGTCAGGAGTTTGTGGCACAAGTACCCACATGGTTACAGTTCAGTCCTGGTTTCACAGACTTTGTGGTGCTGGCATCGGGTGTCGTGGAAATTGCATTGGGCCTCAGCATCGTCTTCCTCACAGCGAAGAAAAGAGCAATCGCGGGTGCGCTGCTGGCTCTCTTCTATGTGGCCATCTTCCCTGGTAATATTAACCAGTATGTAAACCATATCGATGCCTTCGGGTTGAATACAGATCAGGCTCGTCTCATCCGACTGTTCTTCCAGCCCGTGCTGATCTTCCTTGCACTCTGGTCAACAGGCGGCTGGAAGTGTTGGAAACGGTGGGCTAAAGGCAAGTTCTAGAAGTAAATATCTAATGACTGATTGAAGAATGATGCAGACTGACAGGATTATACTGCGGTCTTGGTCGGATTGTGATGCAGAGACGCTATTCAAGTATGCGAGCGACCCCGAAGTGGGACCGTGTGCTGGTTGGCTCGCCCGCTCGGCCCAAGGGGACGCTCCACACTTGGAGAACCCGTAGCCTTTCGTGACGGAGTTCGGCGAATCCTGTGAGACATAAAAGACATAATGTCACCTATCATTACAAATCTGTTACCTTTCTAATATAAAAAATAAGGAACGTGGGCGAAAGGACATCATTTTCCAACTTTCGTTTTTTCATTTTATCATTTTTCACGCTTTCGTTTATTGTTTTCCATTATTAATTCGTACCTTTGTGCCGTAAAACAAGAAAAGAATGGCGAAATCCTTGTCCTCGCGGCTCACTTATCGCATCATGGCGGTGGTACTGGCTATGTTGATAGTTATCACCACGGTGGTGCATTTCTTCGTCAAGGAGTATATGCTCGACGAGGCCAGAGAGCGGTATCTGCGTGTGATGCTGGAGGGTAAGCAGGAAGTGAGCCGATGGCTGTCGGACGTGTATGTGGCAATGGAGAATAACGTACACGACATCGAACGTGACATTGACAACCCCGATGCGATGTTAGGGCACATGGAGCGTATCCTGACGCAGAATCCCAGCATAGCCTGTTGCGCTCTTTTGGTTGAGCCAAGCTTCTATCCTGCCAAAGGACGTGTTTTCATACCCTATGCAAGAAGGGACACAAGTTGGGTCGTGAGAGTGGCAGTCGCCGACAGTACGTACCACAGCGACTTCTATGACGAATGGTTCGGGCAGTTGGTGCAGAAAGAAGAGGGTGGCTGGACGAAGGCATACTATGAGAATGAGCAGGTGGCCGGAGACCAGGAACCACGCCTGCTCACCACTTATACCATGCCGATTCATAATCGTGAGGGAAAACCTGTGGCCCTGCTCTGTGCCGACCTTTCGTTGGGGGGGCTGAGAGAACGCATCTTGGAGAATGTGAAGGAGGTTAACGACCAATACGAGCAGGGGCTGCGGCAGCAGACATACTTTTTCATCATCGACCTCAAAGGAAACTATATCATGCATCCCGACAGGCAACGTATGTTGACGCAGTGTGACAAGGGCGTATCTAATATGATGAAGACACAGCGGGGCACCTGCATGATGGAGGTTGACGGCGTGATGTCGCGCCTGTACTATCGCACCATTAACGAAATCGGGTGGGTCATGGTCATCGTGACTCCTGAAGACGTCATCCTCTTCAAGGCTCGAAGGTTGAATATCATTATCTTAATGGTGATGCTCTCGGGCCTTTTGGCTATCTATCTATTCTGCCGACACCAGATTAAGGGGATTGCTGATCCCTTCGCCATGCAGAAGGCCACCCTCGATCATGAGCTGAAGATTGCGAATGGTATTCAGATGGCCATGCTCCCCAAGATGCTCAACCCTCAAGAGCCCTCGTCTCTCCCCCCCTTGTCCTACGATTTCTATGCCTCTCTCATCCCAGCCCGCGAAGTCGGCGGCGACCTTTACGACTTCTTTCTGCGCAACAACCGTCTCTTCTTCTGCATCGGTGATGTCTGTGGCAAGGGTGTTCCGGCTGCATTGATGATGGCGGTGATGAGGGCGATGTTCCGTAGCGAGACACGACGCTCGAATACTGCCGCAGATATCGTGAACACCTTGAACCGTAACCTCAGCGAAGAATACACGGCGGGATACTTCATCACGATGTTCGTAGGTGTGCTCGACCTCACAACTGGGCTACTTAACTACTGCAATGCAGGTCACGAGCCTGCAATCTTAAGTGGGGCCCTCCTGCCCGTCAAGCCTAACCTCCCTGTAGGCGCTTTGCCCGACTGGAATTATGAGGATCAGCATGCGCAATTGCAGCGAGATGACATGCTGTTTCTCTATACCGATGGAATCAGCGAGGCCATGAATACGGAGGGAAAGCAATTTGGCAGGGCACATGTGCTGCAACTCGTCAACGAACGCAGTTGCAACACTTCACGGCAGTTGGTGGAGTTCATGCAGGATGAAGTGCACCACTATGTGGGCGATGCTGCTCAAAGCGATGATATCACCCTATTGGCCATCAAATGGTTGGCTCCGCTTTCAGAGCATCCGACAATTTCATTGTTGGATAATAATATTCTGACCCTGAAGTCCTCGATGGATGACATAGCACAGCTGGAACCTTTCATAGCGAATATCGCACAACGGGCAGGGATGGGAAGCCGTGAAGCCAAGCGCCTGCGTCTGGCTGTGGAGGAGGCTGTGGCCAATATCATCCACTATGGCGAGGCCACAAGCATCACTCTGAAGGCAGAGGCGCAACCCACTGCACCCTCCCAGGCCGAGGTGCAAACGACTACATCTTCCCAGGTAGGAATGTGCCTTCTACTCACCATCGATGACGACGGAAAACCTTTCGATCCCACAGCTGCATCTCCCACAGATTTCTCAGTGCCTGCTGATCAGCGTCCTTCTGGCGGTTTGGGAATTATGTTTCTCCACCAGATGGCCGATGGACTGGAATACCAACGCATTGACGGACACAATATATTAAGAATCGAAATGTCTTATAATCATGAAATCGTTCAATCTATATAATCGTCTAATCAAATTATGTTAAACATCACCATTAACGATCAAGGAGAAAAACTCGTTGTCGCCATCTGCGGAGACCTCGATAATGCAGCCAGTTCGCAGGCAGAATCCAGCCTTGCACCAGTTTTTGAGCGTACAGACTGCGATGTTATCATTAATTGCGCGGAACTTAACTACATTTCCAGCAGTGGCTTACGCATACTCCTCAACATCTACAAGCATACGCGCAGCAACGGACACCAAGCCATCTTGAAATCCCTGAGCGAGGATCTGAAGGAGGTGTTCCAACTCTGCGGCTTCCTCCAGCTATTTAAAGAACTGTGAACTTTGCCTGATGTTCACACGTCATCTGTAATCTGAATTATTTAAGAATCGTATGAAGGACTTGAGCGAAAAGAAAGTGGCTGCATTGCTCAGTGGCGGCGTCGACAGCTCCGTGGCTGTGGCGCTGCTGGTGGAGCAGGGCGTGAGGCCGGACCTCTGGTATATACAGATTGGACCCGACCGCGATACGACGGACTTCACCTGCACCATAGAAGAGGACTTGGAAATGGCGAGGGCTGTGGCCGTCAAATATCAATTGCCGCTCGAGGTCATAGACCTCCATAAGGACTATTGGGAGCGGGTGGTGGACTACACCATCTCGCAGGTGCGACAGGGGCTGACGCCGAATCCCGACGTGATGTGCAACCGCCTTATTAAATTTGGCGTCTTTGAGGAGAGGGTGGGGAAGGACTACGACATCATCGCCACCGGCCATTATGCTCAGACGGAGGAGGATGAAAAAGGGCGTACGTGGCTGTGTACCAGTCCAGATCCCGTCAAGGACCAGACGGACTTTCTGGCGCAGTTGCTGCCAGTGCAATTGCAGAAGGCATGTTTCCCCATCGGTCATCTGCCGAAAGCTGACGTGAGGGCTATTGCTGAACGAGAGCACCTGTCGGCGGCCCACCGTAAGGACAGCCAGGGGATTTGTTTCCTGGGAAAGATTGACTACAACGATTACATCCGCAAATACCTTGGAGAGCAACCGGGACAGGTCATCGACCGTGAGACGGGACGGGTGCTGGGACTGCATCGCGGCCTATGGTTCCATACCATCGGTCAGCGTAAGGGACTGGGATTCAGTGGAGGCCCTTGGTATGTGGTGGAGAAGGATATGCGGAGGAACATACTTTGGGTGGCTCACGGCTATGATCCTATTGCGGCCTATTCAGATCACTTCCGCGTGACGGCTCCGCACTGGCTGACTATCAGTCCCTTTGAACTTACGGAATCCCCGACCGGAGCGATTAGTGTTACCCTGAAGATTAGGCACACACCAGACTTCTGTCCGGCAGAAATAAGTTTGCTGACAGACGGTTGTCTGGAGGTTCACACGGAGCGACCTCTGCAGGGCGTAGCGCCTGGACAGTTCTGCGTCATCTATGATATACAGAAGCACCGCTGCTACGGCTCTGGTGAGATACGTCTGGCGTAGCTGACGGCAAAGCCGTTATTCTATGAACAAATAGTTACTTGGCAGGAAACAAATAGTTACTTGGCTGGAGGGCATTCGGTTGGAGGCAATGGGTTTTTAATCTCAATGCCGTCGCCCTTTATGATTTCCAGAAGGCTGTTGGCCCAGATTTCGGCCAGACGTTGTGCGCCGTGGACATTGGGGTGTAGGTAGAAGTCGCCGCTGTTGCCGGCTTCTTTGGTGAACAGCACCTTGTTGTCTTCGAAGTATTCCCAGACACCGCGGTTGCCGGCGAAGACTTGGTCGTATTCTTCAACGATGGCATCGAGGATGGGGTAGTAGCTGCGCAGGCGGTTCAGGCCTTCCTGAAGATACATAGCGCCGTTGTGGGTGTTGGGGCTGTACCAGATGGGATAGTTCAGCAGAATCTTGCAGCCGGGCACTTGGGCAATGAGTTCCTCGATTATCTTTTTGATATTATCTCGGTAGGTAGCGGTTGAGACGGGAGCGCCTTCCGTGGTGGTGCAAGCGCTGTCGTTGGTGCCGAGCATGATGGAAATATAAATCAGACCTCCATTTTGTTTCTGATAGGATTGGGCTTTGTTGACGATGCGGGTGAAGTCATCGCGACCTGGTAGGTAGCCCCAAGTGGTGATACCAGAATGCCCGCCGTTATAGACGTTGGTGTTCACTCCTGTGGCCTGCTTCACAAGTTTTCCGCAGACGATGGGCGGAGCCTGTGTTGAGGCTTTGGAGAGTGTGGCGCCAGCAGTGATACTGTTGCCGATGAACAGCAGGTTGATGTCGTCTTTCGGGTTGATGGGGGCGGGATCATCGGCTCTTGCTGGTAGTACTGCGACACCAAACAGGGTGGCGAGTGCAATCAGAATCGAATAAAGAGGTTTCATAGCATAAGTTTGATAATAGAATGAGTGGTTTTGTTTATGATTCTATAGGGCTTTTCTGTTAATTGCGCTGCAAAGGTAGTAAAAAATTGATTTCGTTGTTCTCGTTTTGTCTTTTATTTACGGTGGAAGCATCGAAAAAGTTGCTGTTTGCTCTTTTTTAGATGTCGTCTTCCGGCTCCAAGAGTGCCGAGGAAGTTTGTGATTTCTTCGGGCCTTTTATTACAAATACCTGTCTTGTATGTCTCGTAATGATGTCCACGCCCGCTCGCGTTATATGAATAATGTACGCGCGCGAGGTTGTTGACTCTTATCAACAATCTTGCATTTTTTTGCGGTTTTGTGATAAAAAAGTTGCTAAAACGTTTGGCAGTTCGGAAAAATCGCCGTACCTTTGCACCCGCAAACGAGAAAGGTACCCCTGACTTCGTCGGGGCAGTAACCT
>CACZAN010000039.1 GCA_902779165.1 uncultured Bacteroidales bacterium | reverse complement strand
TAAGTCCTTTCTGCTTATTCTTTGTTTTTCAGTGTTTTATCATCCATGCGGACTATGTTGGCTGTCTCGTCAGGGTGCAAGCTGACGCGCTTCATCATCCCACAGCACCCTCTCTTCCATCGTTAAATAATGTGTATTTTTCGGGGGAAAAGGGTGGTATTTCGGAGAAAAAATGGCATTTTTGTGGGCAGAAAACAACGAAAAGACCAGCATCAGGCCAAAGATTTTATGAATTCTTGAAGTTTTACAAGTGATATTTTCGGCGAGATTCGTACTTGCCAAGTTAATAACCAAATCATGTTCGTGGGTAGCGATGTTGCCAAGGCACTGGGATATGCCGACCAGCAGAAAGCTATCAAGATGCATGTCGATGATGAAGACAAGCTGACCCGACAAATTGTCGTATCAGAAGCTGCCGCAGGCGAAGGCCTTCAAGCGCTGGGTGACCTCTGAGGTGCTGCCTCAGATTCGTATGACGGGCGGCTATATCCCGACCAAGGATGCCGACGGCAACATGCTCTCGGAGGAGGAAATCGTGGAGCGCGCCAACGACATCGTGGGTCTCGAATTCATGATATAGATTCGTGTCTCGAATTTGTGTGAAAAACCATGACACCTTCTCGTAAAAAACATTTTCACGTAATGGAGGCCATTCGAAGGATGGAACCTGCGTGGGAAAGAATAGCCGAATCGAAATTTCGATTGGGCACTTATAAGGATGCTAATGAGCAACTTCGCCCCTGCTATTTACTCACCAAGACCGAGTGCCTGTACATCGCCACGAAGTTCAACGACGAGGCTCGCGCACGGCTGTTGGCGGCCAATGAGAATGTGCAGCCTGCGCTGCACGTCTCGCTGAAGCAGGTGGCCCATCTGCTGCCGCTGATGCAGGGCGAGGTGGTGCTGCCGAAGTTAGAGGCCAAGGGGCGCGAGTGGTGGAGGTTATCCGCTTGGAGATTACGAAAAATATTGACAAGGTGCGTGTCCGTCAGCGCTTCCGCGTGTGCGTGACGTCCCTGTGCATGACCTGTTTCCTGATGTTCTGCAAGGTCTGCGAGGGACGGGCTAATCGTCCAAACAGAGAAGTTCCGCTACAGGAAAGAGCCGAAAATAGTCATTAGTCATTAAGTCATTAGTCATTAACTGAAGTTTTGCTAGTATGCTCGCTCGAACTTTGTTCGCTTCGACTCTTCGAAGAACCATTGTCAGATGCCTACGGCATCACTTGCAAAACTTGAATAAAATACATTAAACTAATTTTGATCACCTACTTAAATAAGGAGTTCGACGTAATTCTTTTTTCAATAAATGGGCTGTTCTTCGGAACAGCCCATTTTATGGGGTCCAATAGCACAATTTAAGAAATTAAGAGTGCGAAAAAACGGGGTGAAATGTCAAATTGCTACTATTCAGCCCGCATTTCGACACTTTTAACATTGGAAAAGGGCCATTTTACGAAAAGAAGTTGTATCTTTGCATCGACTACAGAACAATTAGCCGCTGAAAAAGCCTTGCCTGCGGATTGACAAGATGGAATAAGTCCGTGTAGAAAGAACCCTATAGAGGTAAAAGAATGAAAAAGATTGTTATGACACTGGCAGCCGCTCTCTGCTGCACAATGACAACTTCAGGATTCATCGCCTGCGGGGGTTACTATGAACCTCCCGAGCCACAGACTCCTGAAGAACTGGAGGAGCCCGCCGAGGAGCCCGAGAAGAAGGCTCCGGCTACGGTGAAGGTGCAGTTCTTTGTAGAGAACAAGGCAGATATGCTGAATTATCTCGACATCGTCGTGAAGTGCAGCAACGGGCAGCGAGTGTTCTACAGCAACGTGCTCAGCGAGGAGCTGGTAGAGGCCTCTCCCGACTCTGACTCTTACTATTTCAGGACGAATCTGTTTGTATCCAAGCTCCCCGCACAATTCAAGATCTGGCGCGAGGTTGAGGTAAAGGAAGCTTTCAGGGACTCGGTATATCACCTGAACGCGTTCGACTACTCCAACTTTATCGGCTATTCCTATACACTCTACGATGCTAACAATCAAATGATTGATTCAGCAACAAACGGCCAGCTCGGCTCCATCAAGAGTACCGCCGGCAATCTGGAAATGGTGAGGGAATTCCTGGGCGAAATCGACGGCATCTTCGGCGATGTCTATGAACTGAACTTTGACGAGGAGGGCAACAGGGTCAGTTCCGATGAGAGAGAAGGTGGAAACGAAGTCAAACAAACGAACAAAGGCAAAGACGATCTTGCCCTGAAAGACGTTGGCTTCTGACTCAACGTTTTCAGGGCAAATCTTTACAGGAATGTAAGGGGGTATCAGGCTTGGAACTTGGCTGTCTGCTCGGCGGTGAAGGAGGCATCGGTGAAGTAGTCGAGATGCATGGCGCGGCGCACCTCATCCATCGTCTGTGCTCCGGCCTCGCGGGCTACTTCGGTGCCACGACGCAAGATTTCGATAACAGAGGGAATGTCCTTCTCGAACTCTGCACGACGCTGACGGATGGGTTCCAATGTCTCCTGGAGCACAGCAGCAAGAAATTTCTTGACTTTCATGTCGCCAAGACCGCCTCGACGATAGTGGGCTTTCAGCTCATCGAGGTTGGGATAATCGGGCAGGTAGCGGCCGAAATGCTCCTCGCGGCAGAAGGCGTCGAGGTAGGTGAAGACGGTGTTGCCCTCGACTTTTCCGGGGTCGCTGACGCGCAAATGATCGGGGTCGGTGAACATGCTCTTTACTTTCTTCTCCACCTCGTCGGCGCTGTCTTTCAAGTAGATGCAGTTGCCAAGTGACTTGCTCATCTTTGCCTTGCCATCGGTGCCTGGCAGACGCAGGCAGGCAGCATTCTCGGGCAGCAGGATATTGGGTTCCACGAGGGTGTCGCCGTAGATATTATTGAAGCGGCGCACAATCTCGCGGCATTGCTCGAGCATGGGTTCCTGATCCTCGCCGACGGGCACTGTAGTGGCCTTGAAAAGAGTGATGTCGGCAGCCTGCGAAATAGGATAGGTGAAGAAGCCTACGGGGATGCTCTCGCCAGAGAAGCCGCGCATCTGAATCTCGGTCTTCACCGTAGGATTGCGCTGCAGGCGACTGACGCTGACAAGGTCCATGAAGTAGAATGTCAGCTCGCAGAGCTCCGGAATCTGGCTCTGGATGAAGAGGGTGGACTTCTGGGGATCAAGGCCTACGGCGAGGTAGTCGAGGGCTACCTCGATGACGTTCTGGCGCACCTTGTCGGGGTTGTCAATATTGTCGGTGAGAGCCTGGGCATCGGCCTCGAAGATGAAGATCTTGTCGTAGAGGCCGGAGTTCTGCAGCTCGACGCGGCGGCGCAGGGAACCAACGTAATGTCCGATGTGGAGAGGACCAGTGGGACGGTCGCCAGTGAGGATGATTTTCTGTTGCATAATGTGTTATGTGATTTGAATAATGGGCTATGGAGATTATCTGAAGAGTTTGTCGATCTGTTCCTGAGGGAGGACAGCCTGGATGAGATGACCGTCGGGAGTGTGGACGGGGTCGCTGGTGGCCGCAAGCTGCCGCATCAGGTCAGACTGTTCGAGGGCTCCGAGGATCTGGCCTACAGGGATGGCGGCAGCGCGCGCAAGGGTGAGTGCCAGCCGCCTGTGGATACTCTCGGAGGGCAGGATGCCGCCGTCGGCAGCAGCCGCCAAGAGGTCGAGGAAGAGGGCTTGTGGGTCGAGGCCTTCGAGGCCGGCGGGGATGCCGAGGATGCTGACGCTGCCGCCGCCGAGGTCGCTGAGGTCGAAGCCCAGAGACTGGAGATCTGTCTGAACGGTGGCAAGGGTGGCGGCATCGGTGGCCGAGAGCTGCACCACATCGGGGAAGAGCAAGCGCTGGGAGGGGAGCGCCGAAGTCTCTGACTGCGCGAGGTAGCGGTCGTAGAGCACACGCACATGGGCACGATGCTGGTCGACGAAGAGCAGTCCCTGGTCAACGGCAGACAGCAGGTATTGGCCGCGGTACTGGCTCAGCGAGGAGGAATCCTCGGGCTGAGAGGGAAAATCTGCGACAGGCTCTGGGAATACGGAGGGCGCTGGAGTCGCAGGCGATTTCGAGAGTCCTTCATAGAGGGTTTCCCAGCCAGCAGGCATCGTGCGGCGGGAAGGGGTATCGAAAGGATTATAGTCGGGATTCACAGGCACCACGGGCTGGCGAGGTGGTGCGGACGTGTGGTCGAGGGGATTGTAGATGGGGATGTCTGCCGGTCGGCCCTCGGTGTCGAAGTCAATGGAGGGTACTGCGGCAAAGCGTCCCAGACTCTCGCGCACGGCAGCCAGCAGTATCTGCCAAATGGCCTGCTCGTTCTCGAACTTGATTTCGGTCTTGGTGGGATGGATGTTGACATCAATCTCTGCTGGCTCCACCTCGAAATAGAGGAAGTAGGGCACCTGCTCGTCGGAAGGAATGAGTTGTGAGAAGGCTTCCTGAACGGCACGGTGGAAATAGGGATGCCGCATGTAGCGGTGATTGACAAAGAAATACTGCTGGGCACCACGCTTGCGGGAAGACTCTGGAGTGCCCACGAAGCCATGAACGGTGACCAGAGGGGTCTCTACATCAACAGGCAGGAGTTTGTCGGAAAGCCGCTGACCAAAGACAGCAGCAATACGGGCCTTCAGCGATGAGGGCGTGAGGCTGAGGAGGGTGGCGCCGTTGGAGGTGAGGGTGAAGGCTATCTCAGGGTGCACGAGGACGATGCGCTCGAACTCGGAAGAGATGTTCGCCAGCTCGGTGGCGTTGGTCTTGAGGAACTTGCGTCGCGCAGGGACATTATAGAAAAGGTTCTTGACGAGGAAGTTGGCGCCTACGGGACACGCCACAGGCTCCTGCGACACCACACGCGACCCCTCGAGGACAATGCGGGTGCCCAGTTCCTGCTCGGCAGTACGCGTCTGCAGTTCCACCTGCGCGACAGCGGCTATGGAGGGAAGTGCCTCGCCGCGGAATCCCATCGTGGTGAGGGTGAAGAGGTCTGCGGCCTCACGGATCTTGCTCGTAGCATGACGCTCAAAAGCCAGGCGGGCATCGGTCTCACTCATTCCACAGCCGTCGTCGATGACCTGGAGGCTGGTGCGTCCGGCATCGATGGCAATGACATCAACGCGATGGGCACCGGCATCTACGGCGTTCTCCACCAGTTCCTTGACCAACGAGGCAGGACGCTGGATGACTTCGCCTGCAGCTATTTGGTTGGCGACGCTATCGGGAAGGAGTTGTATGAGGTCCATTGGGGTACGAACTCTGCTCGAAGATATAAGTTTAAAGTTTAAAGTTTAAAGTTGGGAGGTTAAAAGCGGAAGGAGCCGGTCATGAGGTAGTGCCACAGAATGATGAGCACCACGATGAGGGCTATTGCCAACCCTGGGTGCAGGCGCTTGCGGTTGGGGTCTGCCTTCTTGAGATTCTGGGCAAACTTGCCGCGATAGGACGCGATATCGGGCGTATATGCTGGCGTTTCGCCATTTGCTATCTGCTCTTCGCGCTTGGCTTCGGCCACGAGGCGGTCGAGTTTATCCTTGCGCTCGGAAGTGTAGATGTGTACGCCGCGAAAACGGCGGGGACTGCGGGAGGAGAAGAGGGACATGGGGGTATTGGAAATTGGAAATTGAAATATTGGGGTTTAAGGAGTTTAAGAGTTTAAGAGTTTAAGGGGGGGGTAAGAAGAAATCGTGAAATCCGTGAATTCGTCAAATCGTCAAATCACTTGGGTTTTCTTGGGGGCAGCTTGGGCTTAGGCGCGGAGTGGGTGACGGTGATCTTGAGCTCGGTGCCTGGTTTCTTGGGTCGCCAATGGAAGATGTCTTCCTTGCTGACAGGCCGCACATAGTCGAACCACTGGAAGTTCTCGAGGTAGCGGACATTGGGTTGGATGAGGGCTAAGGGATGCATGCAGCCGTCCACCTGTCCGATGAATTTTATCTGGTCCACCGACTTCTTTCCCATGAAGAGCTGGAGGAGGGTGCCTTCGGCATGAATCATGCCTATCATCAGGCTGTCTTCATCGAAGGGGAAATAGTTGACGAGGACGTTGCCCTCTACGATGGAGCGGTCCATCTGGCCTTTTACAAAGAAGCTGCGCATCAGGGCGCCTGTCACCTGGTTATAGCACATGGAATCCACGCGTTCCACAGACAGCGCCTGGCGAATGACATGCGTGGAGTCGATAGTACTGTCGTTCACCCACGCCTTGATTTCCTCACCCAGCAGCTGCTGTCCCTCCTGCCAGAGGATGGGGTCCTTGTACATCGTCATGCAGGAATCCTTAGAGATGAAGACCATAGAATCACAGACGGCCTGTATGTCGCGACGATAAGCCCGGACGTGGTTGTAGGCCCGCACCTCGCGCCAAGTACTGTCGACAGGGGCCGGAGCAGGAGTAGCAGCAAGGGAGTCTGTGGCGAAAGGCGTATGGGAGGCGTGCAGCGAATCGGGGAACGAAGCGCGCAGGGAATCTGGGAGGGAGGCGTGCAGCGAATCGGGAAACGAGGCGCGCAGGGAATCTGGAAGGGTGGCACGCAGAGAGTCAGACATCAAAGCCAAGGACAGGGAGTCTGGAGACTGCTTCTTCCGCTTCGCTGCAAGCAGGGAATCCTGATGGGCCTGCACAGCTTGAAGGCTGTCGAGGTCAAAGTAATAAGTGAAGAGCTTGAACGTATCGGCGTGGATATAGAAGGTGTCGGGCTGGGAATAATCGACACACATGGCGCTGTCGGCAGCTTCGGCATAGCCCAGAGAATCGCTGTAAAGCAGGTAGTTACCCCGCAGTTCGTTGCGGTTATCGCGGTCGATATAGACGACATTGCCGAAGCCTTTGGAGAGGGTGCTGTCGGACTGGTAGTAGAGGGAGTCGGCCTCGATACTGATGCCCTTATTACTGACGATGGAGCGGTCCAGAAGGTAGACGCGCTCTCCACGGGTGTCGTAGCTGCCGTTCTCGCTGTAGATGTGGTTGTCGCCATTATCTACATTCGAGGGCCCCACAATACGCGCCCACCCTGTTTCGGTGTTGTAGTGAAGAGTATCGGAGACAAGGGTGCTCTTGGGCGTGCGCATATCCACATTATAATTGAACACCGCCTCGTGGGTGGGAGGGCTGTACTGTCCCCACTCGCTCTCAAGGGTGTTGTCGCCGTCCACCAGGCGGCCGCCATTGAAGAAGTAGCCGAGCTCGTAGAGGCGGTCGTAGTCTAAGGAGTCGCAGTAGAGACGCATCTGGTTGTGGGTCAGGATGACATTATGGCGGGCACGCGCCAACTGGTCGGTGCCGTCGTAGAAAAGCACATCAGAGACCAGAGTCAGTGTATCGCCCTGATTCATGTGGACATTGCCGAAGGCATCGAAGGAGTTGGACTGCTTGTAGTAGAGGGCGCTGTCGCAGGTGAGGATGACATCATCGTGACGGAAGCGGACATGACCCACAAGGATCTGGGCATCGCGGTTCAGGCGTTGGTTGTAGTAGAGCTCATCAGAGTGCAGCAGATGGATGAGGGTGCCTTTCTTTCGGGGCTGGGTGCCCTTCTTCTGGGCTGGAGGAAAGGCGAAAAGGGTAGCCTGAAGCAAGAACAGCATACCACACAGATAAAGCGAGGCACGGCGCAATCTGCGTGATGCCTCTCCCCGTGCAGGGTTCTTGATATAATCTGAATGTCTCAATGCCAAGCTTTTGGTGTTCTGGCGGGGTCACTCCTTAATCCATCCGGGATACTGGAACTCACAATTCTGCCAGTCGGGATGGATGCGGACATAGGTGGTGCGTTGTTTCTCGCGTATCCACTTGTCGATGAACTCCTCAGCACGTCTGTCGTGAACAATCTGACGGAGTACCTGGAAGTCCTCGGTGATGGTGGCAGTGTGAGCGGGGATGCGGCTTTTGAGCTTGACAACCGCACACTGGGTCTTCCCTGCCCTATCCAACATCTTGAAGGGCTTGGAGATCTCGCCCACCTCCAAGGACTCAACAACGCGGGCAATCTCTGAGGGAAGGTCCGCCATCTTGAAGCGGGAGGTACGCATGCGTTCGCCTGTGGCCGGATCCTGGGTGACGTTGAACATCAGGCCGCGGTTGTTGCGGGAGTCCTTATCGTCAGAGAGCGCGCTGGCGGCATCCTCGAAGGTGAACTTACCAGCCCGGACATCCGTCATGATGGAGTCCAAACGTAGCAGACAGGCTTCTACATCGTTATCATCCACATGAACGCGTTTGAGGATATGGCGTAACTTCAGCTTATCACCACGCTTGTCGACGAGTTGAATGATATGGTAGCCGAACTGCGACTCCACGATCTTCGACACCTTCTTCGGGTCGGTGAGGCTCCAGGCCACATTCGCGAAGGCGGGATCCAGCTCCATCTTGCTCATATAGTCCATTTCGCCGCCCTGCTTAGCAGACTCGGTGTCGTCGCTGTAGAGGCGGGCCAACATCGAGAACGAGGATTCGCCGGAGTTGATGCGCTCGGTGTACTCGCGCAGCAGACCCTTGACGCGGTCAACTTCCTCCTGGCGCACCTTCGGATGTTCAGTGACCAACTCCACTTCAACCTGTGTGGGTATCAAGGGCAGGGAATCTTCTGGGATGTCCTTGAAGAAATGACGGACCTCAGCTGGCGTCACCTTGATATCCTTCGTCAAAGATTTGCGCACTTCATTCATTACTTGGTTGTCGCGCACCATCTCGAAGGTCTCTTCGCGAATCTGAGACAACGTCTGCCCACGGTACTCTTCCAGCTTCTCCTTGGAACCTGCAGTCTGAATCCACTCGTTGATGTACATCTCGACATAGCGGTTCACGGTTTCTGCGGGAACTTCAATAGAGTCAATCTTCGCCTGATGGAGGAATAGCTTCTGCAAGGCAAGATTCTCGGGAATGGTGCAATAGGGATTACCGCTGACGCGCTGCATCTGCTGCCGCATTTTCTCTACTTCGCTGCGGAATATGGCTTCATCACCTACCACCCAAACGACTTCATCGATGGTGCTGTTCAGCTGGGCGAAAGAGGAGTACTGCGTTCCCAAAGTGAGGAGCACAGCCAGGAGTATTCTTCTGATACTTAGGGATTTCATTTAATGCTTGTTTACGGTGGCAATAGCGTCCTTGAACACTTCTACTTTATAGCGCCTACGCAGTTCTTCGACAAATTCCTGTTCCTTGAGTGCCTGATAGTCGGCAACCACCTGGCTGCTGACATCGTACCAATAGGCGGGACCTTTCTTGAGCATGCGGCCCTGAACGCCAACGGCAGGATAGCGAGGATTCAGTTTGGTCTTTCCCTGACGAACCTTGAAGACCAGAGAGTCGACGAGGGCATTGTCGCCCTGGGTGAACATCCTGCGCTCGAAACGCACCTGCACGGAATCCTTGTTGAACAGCGTCTTCACAAGGTCGGCCCAGCGGCTCTCGTCCTTCTGTTTCTTCAGGGCTTTCTGCACCTGCTTCAGCAGGGCGGGAGACTGTGCCTGAAGGAGGGCACCTGTATAGTGGGGCTTATCGAAGGCATAAGCTTTCTTGTTCTTCTTGAAATAACTCTCGAGGGCAGCAGTATCCTTGGCTGCAGGTTCCCAGACCTGACGCTGACAGATCTCATAGAGCAGCAGGCCGTCGTGGTATTCCTGAATGAGGTACTTCAGTTCCTGATCCTGGGCAGCAAAATGTTCTGCCTGTTCATCGAGAACCTGTTGTACGGTCTTCTGTCCGCCGCTGGCCTTAGCCAGACTGTCGACCATCGTATCAGCAATCCTGTCACGCATTCCACGGGCCTCGAGGAATGTGCGGATGCGGGGAGCCAACGTGTCGTAGGGTTCCAAAGGCTTTTGGTCCATGAGCTTAAGGATGTGCCAACCCACTGTTGACTGCAACGGCTGACCCATCTCTCCCACCTGCAAAGCGTAGGCTGCATCCTCAATTTCTTTCAACAACTGATGAGGACCTATCCATCCGATGATACCGCCGCGCTGGGCTGTGCTCGGATCCTCGGAAGTGCGGGCTGCCACTTCGGCAAAGTCCTGACCGCCGATGATAACAGAATAGATACTGTCTATGCGGGCTTTGGCGGCAGCCTGCTGATCGGCAGATGACTGCTGGGGAACGCGCACGAAGATGTGTGCAGGCTGGATGAGTTGCTTACCTTCGAGCTGGGAGAGCATGTTCTCATAGTACGCACGTACTTCTGCTTCCTCGGCTTCGGGAGTCACCATCAGCGGACGAATCTGCTGATCGCGATAACTGCGGAATTCCTGCTGATAACTCGACAGCGTGTCGAGTTTCGCATCGAGGGCAGCCTCCACCTTCAACTTATAGTTTATGAAGAGCTCCACGTATTCATCCACCGACTTACGGTCGATGACCTCATCGGTATTGTTCTTATTGAAATGGTATTCGAACTCCGAACGCGGCACATTCTTGCCGTTGATTCGCATCACAATAGGATCATTCTCCTGGGCAAACGCCGACAAAGACAAGAGAGAAAAGAGAAAGGAGAAAAGATAATAATTTCGTCTCATCACATGCATTCTTTCTGTATTCAATGTTCAATGTTTCAAATCTCCAGCTTATTGCGGACGGCTGTAGTTGGGAGCCTCGCTAGTAATCGTAATATCGTGGGGATGACTCTCGAGCACACCGGCATTCGTGATACGAACGAACTTAGCATGATGCAGCGCCTCGATGGTGCCGGCACCACAATAACCCATACCTGAGCGCAGGCCTCCGATGAGCTGATAGATGACTTCCTGAACCGTGCCCTTGTAAGGAACACGTCCGGCGATGCCTTCAGGAACAAGCTTCTTCACGTCCTTCTCGCAAGCCTGGAAGTAGCGGTCCTTGCTGCCATTTTCCATTGCCTCGAGTGAGCCCATACCACGATAGCTCTTGAACTTACGGCCATTAAAGATAATCGTGTCGCCAGGAGACTCCTCGGTGCCTGCCACCAGAGAACCGACCATCACACAGTAACCACCTGCGGCGATTGCCTTCACGACATCACCCGAGTAGCGGAGACCACCATCAGCGATAAGGGGAACGCCTGTGCCTTCGAGGGCCTTTGCCACATCGTAAACGGCAGAGAGCTGAGGAACGCCGACGCCAGCCACCACGCGTGTGGTGCAGATACTGCCGGGACCAATGCCCACCTTAATGCCGTCAGCGCCAGCCTCAACAAGTGCTCGAGCGGCTTCGCCTGTTGCCACATTTCCGACCACGATATCGATATTCGGGAAAGCGTTCTTTGCCTCCTTCAACTTGTCGATAACGCCCTTGGAATGACCGTGGGCGGTGTCGATGACGATGGCATCTGCACCGGCCTCTACGAGAGCAGTGATGCGTTCCAGCGTATCGACCGTCACGCCAACGCCGGCAGCCACGCGCAGACGACCCTTCTCATCTTTGCAAGCCATGGGCTTATCCTTGGCCTTAGTGATATCTTTATAGGTGATGAGACCTATAAGGTGATTCTCATCATCCACTACGGGAAGCTTCTCGATCTTATTCTCCTGCAGGATCTGCGAGGCGGCAAAGAGGTCGGTCTGCTGGTGGGTGGTGACCAGATTCTCCTTGGTCATCACTTCGGCGATGGGGCGACCGATGTTGCGCTCAAAGCGGAGGTCGCGGTTCGTGACAATACCCACCAACCGGTTTTCCTTATCGACCACGGGAATGCCACCGATATGATACTCTGCCATGAGGTCCAGTGCGTCGGCCACCGTAGCATCGCTCTGGATGGTGACAGGATGGTAGATCATACCGTTCTCGGCTCGTTTGACAATAGCCACCTGACGGGCTTGTTCTTCTATCGACATATTCTTATGGATGACGCCGATGCCACCTTCGCGGGCGATGGCTATTGCCATTGTGGCTTCGGTCACAGTATCCATTGCTGCAGTGACGAAAGGCACTTTAAGCTCTATGTGGCGCGAGAAACGGGTGGTGAGATCCACGGTGCGGGGAAGCACCTCGGAGTAAGCGGGAACGAGGAGGACATCATCAAATGTGAGTCCGTCCATAACAATGCGATCTGCAATAAAGTCTGCCATATAAGTAAGATTTTGTTTTATTGCGCGCAAAAGTACGGAATTTCTGCGAGACAACCAAAAGAGAAGGGTGATATTTTGTTAAAGGCACGAAATCTCGCGGATTCCGTGCCCTAAATAGGTTTTTGACGAACTCTAAAGGGGGAAAAGTGCAGTTTTAATTGCCCAATTCGCTAATGAACTTGATGCGGACGAGTCGGATTTGCTCTTCGGTATAATCGTCCTCCAATTCATCGAGCGCATCATCAATATCATCGGTTTCGCTCTCGCGGAAGTACTCGAAGATATCATCAATCTGATCTTGATCCATGATCTGGTTCAGATAGTAGTTGATATCAAGTTTCGTGCCGCTGTCGACGATGGCGTCAAGCTCATCGAGGAATTCGTCGAAGTCCAGGCCTTTGCTCTTTGCCAGCACCTCGAGGTCCACTTTGCGGTCGATGCTCTGGATGATAGCAACCTTGTTCTTACTCTTGTTGATGACGGTGCGCACACGCATGTCTTCCGGCCGCTCAATCTCGTTCTCCTCACAGTGACGCATGATGAGTTCACAGAACTCCTTGCCGTAGCGCTTGGCCTTACCCTCTCCTACTCCGGGAATGTTCTTCAGCTCCTCTATCGTCACAGGATAAACGGTGGCCATAGCGTCCAAACTCTGATCCTGGAAGATGACATAAGGCGGGATGTCCTTTTCTTCGGATACGCGCTTGCGCAAGCTCTTGAGCATCGCCAGTAACTCTTCGTCCAAAGCGGCAGTTCCAGCTGCATCTGTATCCACATAATCGCTATCGAAGTCGTTGTCCAGAGAAATCATGAAGGACTGCGGCTTCTTGATGAAGGCCCGTCCCTCGTCGGTCAGCTTCAGCAGTCCGTAGTTCTCTACTTCTTTGTAAATAAATCCGTTGAGCAGTGCCTGACGCAAAACGGTATTCCAGTAGCGCGAATCCTTCTGGTCGCCACAGCCAAAGCACTCGAGATCGTCGTGCTTGTGGGCAATGACTTCTTCCGTGGGATTGCCAGTCAGAACATTCAGGACATGAGGCACCTTGAAGTTCTCCTTGATATCGCGAATGACCTCGAGCACCAGCTTCAGATCATCCTTGGCTTCGATCTGTGCCTTCGGGTGCAGGCAGTTGTCACAGTTGTGGCAATTCTCCTCGGTATATTCCTCACCGAAGTAATGGAGTAGCACGCGGCGCCGACATACGGAAGTCTCTGCATACGAGGCGGTTTCCTGCAGGAGCTGGCGACCGATATCTTGCTCTGCTACCGGCTTGCCCTCCATGAACTTTTCCAACTTCACGAGATCGCGGTAGGTATAGAAGGTAATACATTTTCCCTCACCACCATCACGTCCAGCTCGGCCGGTCTCCTGATAATAGCCTTCGAGACTCTTCGGAATATCGTAGTGAATGACAAAGCGGACATCCGGCTTATCGATGCCCATTCCGAAAGCAATGGTGGCTACGATGACGCTGATGCGGTCCATCACGAAGTCGTCCTGAGTCATCGTGCGGGTGGGAGTATCCATTCCTGCATGATAGGCGCGGGCATCAATATCGTTGGCCCGCAGGACCTCGGCCAGTTCCTCTACCTTCTTGCGCGAGAGACAATAGATGATACCACTCTTGCCCGGATTCTGCTTGATGAACTTCACGATATCCTTGTTGACATCCTTGGTCTTCGGACGGACCTCATAGTAGAGATTGGGGCGGTTGAATGAACTGCAGAACTCATCGGCATTCGGCATACCGAGATTCTTCTTAATATCATCGCGAACCTTATCTGTGGCCGTAGCCGTGAGGGCTATAACAGGAGCAGAACCTATCTCATTGACAATAGGACGGATACGGCGATATTCCGGACGGAAATCGTGACCCCATTCCGAGATACAGTGTGCTTCGTCGACTGCATAGAACGAGATCTTCACCTGCTTGAGGAAGTCGATGTTCTCCTCTTTCGTAAGGGACTCAGGAGCCACATACAACAGCTTCGTACGCCCTGCGAGCACGTCGCTCTTCACCTGATCCAGGGCCGAACGGTTCAACGAGGAATTCATGAAGTGAGCTATTCCATCGTCAGCACTGACCTGCCGAATAGCGTCCACTTGATTCTTCATTAATGCGATGAGCGGTGAAATGACAATGGCCGTTCCTTGCATCAACAAAGCCGGCAACTGATAGCATAGGGATTTACCCCCACCCGTAGGCATCAAGACAAAAGTGTCCCGCCCTTGGAGCAAGTTTCGAATAATGGCTTCCTGGTCTCCTTTGAAGGTGTCGAAGCCAAAATAATGCTTCAGTTGAGAGGTAAGGTCTACGTTCGATTTCATGCGTTCTCGTTAAAGTGCGTTACAAAGATATACAAAAAAACACCAACGACACAACTTTTTTCCATAGTTTTTACAAAAAAAACGCTTTCTAACCTCATTTTTTGAGATAGAAAGCGCTTCTGCTGCTATTTTACCCCCTGCAAGGGGGGCATTTGGCACAAATTCCTATTGAAAGGTCACCGTGGACTTCTCTAATTGCTGACGGGCAAATTCACGAGTCACACGGAACGCCTTTTGACCCGACGACGGGAGTTCATATTGAGGAGAAATCATGATGGCCTCCACGATGCTCCGAAGTCCGCGGGCACCCAGTTTAAACTCCACTGCCTTATCAACTATATACTCCAGAGCATCATCATCGAACTGCAGGTCGATACCATCCATCTTGAAGAGCTTCTGCTGCTGACGAATCAGGGAGTTCCTGGGCTCAGTGAGGATATTGCGGAGAGCTGTGCGGTCGAGTTGATCCAGATGTGTGAGCACAGGCAGACGGCCGATGATTTCAGGTATCAGTCCGAAAGACTTCAAGTCCTGGGGCTGAATATATCTCAACAAATCATTGCGGTCGATTTGTGCAACGTTCTGGACCGAAGCGTAACCAACCACATGGGTGTTCATGCGCTGTGCTATCTTACGCTCGATGCCATCGAAGGCTCCGCCACAGATAAAGAGGATATTGTGTGTGTCTACATGAACGTAGTCCTGGTCAGGATGCTTACGTCCACCCTTAGGAGGCACATTTACCATGGTGCCCTCGAGCAGTTTCAGCAAGCCCTGTTGAACACCTTCTCCGGAAACATCGCGGGTGATGCTGGGATTATCGCTCTTGCGGGCGATCTTGTCGATCTCGTCGATAAAGACGATGCCGCGCTCAGCCTGTTCCACATCGAAATCGGCCACCTGAAGCAGTCGTGTCAGGATGCTTTCGACATCTTCACCTACGTAGCCGGCTTCCGTAAAAACAGTGGCATCTACAATCGTGAAGGGCACCTTCAGCAGTTTGGCAATCGTGCGGGCCATCAGAGTCTTTCCGGTACCTGTGGGTCCGACCATAACGATATTGCTCTTCTCGATTTCCACGCCATCGTCGGTGTTGGGCTGAAGCAGGCGCTTGTAGTGGTTATAGACTGCCACAGAGAGATAGCGCTTGGCATCGTCCTGCCCAATGACATACTGATCGAGATAAGCTTTGATATCTGACGGGCGGGGCAAGGCTTCCATTCTCAGAGTGGAGTACTTGCCTTGGGATCTCCCGTTCCCGCCAACATTCTCCAGGTTCTGCTGCACTACTTCGTAGGCCTGTTTGGCACAGGCGTCACAGATGCAGCCCGACTCACCTGTTATCAATAGTCGGACTTCTCTGTCTGTTCGTCCACAGAAAGAGCAGCGCTGTATACTTTTTGCCATAAATTGCCTTAATTATAATATTAAGGTACGCACGCGCGCGATATTACGCTTTGCGCTGCAATACGTTGTCAATCATCCCATAGGCTTTGGCTTCCTCAGCTGTCATCCAGTAATTGCGGTCGCTGTCTGCCCACACTTTGTCAAAATCGGTGTGGCTGTGGTCA
The DNA here is from genome assembly GCA_902779165.1 of uncultured Bacteroidales bacterium. Lineage (GTDB taxonomy): Bacteria > Bacteroidota > Bacteroidia > Bacteroidales > Bacteroidaceae > Physcousia. Next base: position 18,281 of record CACZAN010000039.1, on the reverse strand, counting down.
GAGATGATTTGATAGAGTTCCTTCTTCAGTTTCTGAATCTCGCGGGCTTCGATTTCAATATCCGAAGCCTGGCCAGAGACGCCGCCCAGCGGCTGGTGAATCATCACGCGGCTGTGAGGCAGAGCGCTGCGCTTGCCCTCCTTACCCGACACGAGCAGTACAGCTGCCATCGAGGCTGCCATACCCGTGCAGATGGTTTGCACGTCACAGTTCACGAACTGCATCGTATCGTAGATACCCAGACCGGCATACACGCTACCGCCGGGGGAGTTGATATAGATACTGATATCCTTGCCCGGGTCGGCACTGTCGAGGTACAGCAACTGGGCCTGAAGGGTGTTGGCCGTATAATCGTTGACTTCTGTGCCGAGGAAAATGATGCGGTCCATCATCAGGCGGGAGAAGACGTCCATCTGAGTGACGTTCAGCTGGCGTTCCTCCAGGATGTAGGGATTCAGGTAGTTGTCCTGAACCTTCATCACATCATCGAGCACCTGACCGTTCATCCCCAGGTGCCCAGTGGCGAATTTATAAAAGTCTGTTCTTCTCATTTCTTCTCAAAAAGTTTGTTGAATGCTTCCAACGAGACTGTCTTCTGCTGCAGCTTCACTATCGGCTTCAGAGCCTCGCGGAGCTTGTGCTCTACGGTGCGGGCCACAAGTGCCTCGGCCTGCTCTTTCTTCTGCAACTGCTCAGAAGCATACTTTGTAATCAGTTCATCAGGAACATTGCCCATGCCATACTGTGCGAACTGAGCGCGAGTCTGTGCCTTGGCCGTCTCCAGCACATCGGCCTGCTCTACCTTGATGCCAGTCTGGTCGGCCAGCTGTTCCTTGATGAGGTGCCACAGGAGTTCCTTGATGCTGCCTGCATAGTTCTCTTCGACATAACTCTCTTCTTTATCAGGGTTGTTGGCACGCATGATGCGCTTGAGCAGCTCGTCGGGCCATTCGAGGTCGCCGATGCGTTTCTCGAGGTACTCACGCACGTCGATGAGGAAGCGGAACTCGCTGTCCTCAGCGAACTGCTCCTGCAACTGTTCTTTCACGCGAGCGCGGAATTCCTCCTCACTCTTCACGGCACCTTCGCCAAACACGCTGTCGAAGAATTCCTGATTCAGTTCGGCTGGCATCCAACGGGTAATCTCCGTAATCTGGTAGCTGAAGTCGCCGCGAACGTTCTCGGCCTCTTCCTTGGTGATACCCAGAAGAGTAGACAGCTCGATAGCGCTGTTTTCATAAGCCTGGGCGGGATTGAAGGTGAGCACGGTATTTGCCTGCACACCCTCGAACTTCTTCTTCTGATCATCGTTCTTGAAGTATCCGGGAAGGATGACAGCGTCCTCTTTCTGAATACCACCTTCGAGGATGTTGCCCTGTTCGTCGAGCTGGGCAATATGTCCCTTGGTCATGTCGCCTTCTTGGAACGTGTCGACCTTATCGTAGTGACCGCCACGCTGAGTATAGGCTTTCACCTGGCTGTCAACCATCTCGTCGGTAATCTCAATGGTGTAGTAGGGAATCTTGTCCTTGGCCGTCAGTTTGGCATCGAACTGCGGAGCCAGAGCGATATCGAAGATGAATACCAGCTTCTCGGCCTCGAAGTCAACAGCCTGCTGTTTCTCGCTGGCGAGGGGATCGCCGAGCATATCGATTTTCTCCTCGCGGAGATAACCATAGAGTTTCTCTGAGAGCAGTTTCTGCACTTCCTCGGCAGTAACCTCACCGCCGAAACGCTTCTTCAGAAGGCTCAAAGGCACCTGACCGGGGCGGAATCCGGGCATCGCAGCCTTCTTGCGATAGTTCTTCAGCGCCTTCTCGACGCGCTCCTGATAATCTGCTTTTTCCATCTCGATGGTCAGCTCAGCTGCCACCGCACTTGTCTTTTCAAATTTGATTTCCATTCAATTTATTCTTTGTAATTGTTGTTTTTTGTTCTATGTTATCTTGCTGTCCTGAAGACGTATGGACGTCGGCGGATTTACGTATATACGTGAGCGACTTTATGTATATATGTCTCAGCCTTGACGTATATATGTCTCAGCCTTAACGACGGGACGTCTTCAGCGAATCGACGGGACGTCTTCGGCGATTCGACGGGACGTCTTCGGCGGAACGGCCTGTCGGCTTCAGTCGGACATCTTGTCTTCCTCACGCTCGCGTTCTATCGCCTCGAAGTCCTTCATGCGCAACTCGAAACTGTTGGTCAGGTACTTCTCGCGGACGATGGGGTTCGCTGCCAGCTCATGGGGCTCTCCCTTGAAGAGGATGCGCCCCTCGAAGAGCATGTAGGCGCGGTCGGTGATGCAGAGCGTCTCTTCCACATTGTGGTCGGTGATGAGTACGCCGATGTTCATTTGCTTCAACTTCCAGACGATGAGCTGGATATCCTCCACAGCGATGGGATCTACGCCGGCAAAGGGCTCATCCAGCATCACGAATGCCGGGTCGATAGCCAGACAGCGGGCAATCTCGGTGCGTCGGCGTTCGCCGCCACTGAGCCGGTCGCCCAGGTTTCGGCGCACTTTCTGCAGACGGAACTCAGCAATCAGGCTCTCCAGCTTCTCGCGCTTGTACTGCTCGGAACAGTCAGTGCGCAATTCCAGCACGCTGGCGATATTGTCCTCTACCGACATCTTGCGGAAGACACTTGCCTCCTGAGCTAAATAGCCGATACCCTTGTTGGCACGCTTGTACACAGGCAGGTCGGTGACCTCTTCCTCGCCGATGAACACACGACCCTCGTTGGGAATCACCAGTCCCGTTGTCATGTAGAACGATGTCGTCTTGCCGGCACCATTAGGCCCCAGCAATCCCACGATCTCCCCTCGGTCGACATAGAAATTCACGTCGTCGGCCACGGTGCGTTTGCCGTAGATCTTCTTTAAGTTCTCAGCACACAAGCGGTCAGCCTGATGAGGGGCCTTCCAGCGCGTGCTCCGCGGGTCGTCGGAAGGGAGCTTCCAGGGGACTATTTGAGCGTTCTGTTCTGCCATCATTTCGATTTGAGTGCGCAAAATTACATAAAACTTGTTACTTTAAGCCACTTTCGGCAAAAAAACTGCTCATTAGCACCCTTCTTTTAGTCTTTTTTCAGTACTTTTGCAGCCAAATACGCACAATTAGCCCTTCAGGAGTACTCTCCTGCAGGTATTTTTCGACTATGACAACCATCCTTAAACCCATCGCCACTTTCGGCCGATACCTCCAACTTATGGCCAAGGTTTTCAGCCGACCTGAGCGTCTGCGAATGTACCTTAAACAATATATTAAGGAAATGCAGCAACTCGGTGTAGACAGTATTGGCATCGTGCTGATGATCTCCTTCTTCATCGGCGCCGTCATCTGTATTCAGATGAAGGTGAATATCCAGAGTCCCTGGATGCCGCGCTTCACCACAGGCTACACGACCCGCGAAATCCTGCTCCTGGAATTTTCGAGCAGTATCATGTGTCTGATTCTTGCCGGCAAGGTGGGCAGCAACATCGCCTCGGAACTGGGAACCATGCGTGTCACACAGCAGATCGACGCGCTGGACATCATGGGTGTCAACTCCGCCTCGTTCCTGATCCTGCCGAAAATCATGGGCTTGCTGACGATGATTCCCGTGCTCGTCACCTTCTCCATGGCAGCCGGATTCGGCGGAGCTTATGCCATCAGCTTCGCAGGCATCCTGACTCCCGAGGACCTCACCTATGGACTGCAGCACTCTTTCAATCAGTGGTTTGTATGGATGTCCATTATCAAGTCGTTCTTCTTCGCCTTCATCATTGCCTCCGTCTCTTCGTTCTACGGCTACACGGTAGAAGGCGGCTCGGTCGAAGTGGGCAAAGCCTCAACAGACAGCGTCGTTCACTGCTCGATGCTCATTCTCTTTGCCGACATCTTCCTCACCAAACTCCTCTCATGAAACTTCTGCTCGCAATATGATCGAAATCCAATCCATCAAGAAATCCTTCGAGGAAAAAGAGGTGCTGAAAGATATCAGCGCCCGCTTCGATAATGGGCAGACCAACCTCATCATCGGCCAATCGGGATCAGGAAAGACGGTACTGATGAAGTGCATCGTAGGACTGCTCACACCCTCGGAAGGCAAGATCCTGTACGACGGCCGCGACTTTGTGGCGATGAAAAAGAAAGAAAAAGCCATGCTGCGTCGCGAGATGGGCATGATCTTCCAGTCTGCAGCCCTTTTCGACTCGATGAGTGTGCTGGAGAATGTGATGTTCCCGCTCGACATGTTCTCTAATATGACCCTGAGAGAAAGAGAAAAGAGGGCACAACAGTGTCTGGACCGCGTGAACCTGATCGACGCCCAGAAGAAATACCCCGGAGAAATCTCCGGAGGAATGCAGAAGCGAGTGGCCATTGCGCGAGCCATTGCGCTGAATCCTAAATACTTGTTCTGCGACGAGCCTAATAGCGGACTCGACCCTAAGACATCGCTCGTCATCGATGCACTCATCCATGACATCACCGTGGAATATCAGATGACCACCATCATCAACACCCACGACATGAACTCAGTAATGGGTATCGGCGACAGCATTATCTTCATCAAGGAAGGTCACTTGGAGTGGCGAGGCGACAAGACACAGGTGGCCACGTCAGAGAACCAGTCTCTCACCGACTTTATCTTTGCCTCAGACCTTCTCAAGAAGGCCCGACAGGCATTCGTATAAATAGTTCTTCAGGCAATCGTATTCATCATGATATCCGTCGAACACCTCAGCATAGAATTCAGCGCCCGACCGCTCTTCACCGACGTCAGCTTCGTCATCAATGACCGCGACCGCATCGCCCTCACAGGCAAGAACGGGGCAGGCAAGTCCACACTGATGAAAATCATTGCAGGACAGCAGGCTCCCACCTCCGGCAGCATCAGTTCTCCCCGAGGCACCACAGTCGGCTACCTGCCTCAAGTGATGCAGCTGGCCGACGAACGGACGGTGATGGAAGAGACGCTGCTCGCCTTCGACCACATCCGAGAACTCCAGGCAGACATTGAAAGAATGCAACAGGAGATGAGCGAGCGAACGGACTATGAGAGTGATGATTACATGCAGCTTGTGGAACGCTATACCCGCGCTGAAGAACACTTCCAGCTGATGGGAGGAATGAACTTCCACGCAGAGGTGGAACGTACCCTGCTCGGACTCGGCTTTGAGCGTTGGGAGTTCCAGCGCCCCACACGTGAGTTAAGCGGCGGATGGCGCATGCGAATCGAGCTGGCAAAGCTGCTGCTGCGACAGCCCGATGTGTTGCTGCTCGACGAGCCCACCAACCACCTCGACATTCAGAGTATTCAGTGGCTGGAGCAGTATCTGCAACAGCGTGCCGGCGCCCTGGTGCTCGTATCCCACGACCGCGCGTTCATGAATAATGTCACCACGCGGACCATAGAGATCACCTGCGGCAGGATATGGGACTACAAAGTCAAGTACGATGACTATGTACGCCTCAGAGCCGAGCGCCGCGAGCAACAGCTCAGGGCGTATGAAAACCAGCAAAAGGAAATCGCCGACCTGAAGGACTTTATCGAACGCTTCCGCTACAAGCCGACAAAAGCGGTACAGGTGCAGGAGCGCATCAAACAGCTGAACCGCATCATTCCCATCGAAGTGGATGACGTCGACAACAGCTCTCTCCACCTGAAGTTCCCTCCTTGCGAGCGCAGCGGAGACTTCCCGCTCATCGTGGAGGAACTCCGCAAGGCCTATGACCACGAAGTCATCGCTCATGTGAACCTCACCATACGACGTGGCGAGAAAGTGGCTTTCGTAGGGCGCAACGGCGAGGGAAAATCCACCCTTGTCAAGTGCATCCTGGACGAGATTCCCTTCGAAGGAAGCCTGAAGGTAGGACACAACGCGAAGATCGGCTATTTCGCACAAAACCAAGCACAGCTGCTGGATCCGGAGCTAACGGTCTTCGACACCATTGACCGCGTTGCCCGAGGCGACATCCGCACTCGCATCCGCGATATCCTTGGGGCATTCATGTTTGGAGGAGAAGCCTCAGACAAGAAAGTCAAGGTTCTTTCGGGTGGCGAGCGTTCGCGCCTGGCGATGATCAAGCTGTTGCTGGAGCCCGTGAATTTCCTCATCCTCGACGAGCCCACCAACCACCTCGACCTTCGCTCTAAAGATGTGTTGAAGGAAGCCATTGCCGCCTTCGACGGAACCGTTATTGTCGTCAGCCACGACCGCGAATTCCTCGACGGACTGGTACAGAAGGTCTATGCCTTCGGCGGCGGTCGCGTTCGCGAACACCTCGGCGGCATCTACGACTGGATACGAAGCCAACAGGCAGAAGAAGCGTCAACCAGTAAAGCTGCGCCCTCACCTTCCGCCAAAGCAGGAGATGGCAAAAACATCTGCAATCCTTCGCAAACAGCAGGACGCTCTATGCAAGGTGGAGGAGGCGGAGCCGTTTCCTACGAGGCACAGAAGGCGATAGCCCGCCAGCGTAAGAAACTGGAGCGTGCAGTGGCTGAAGCCGAAGCCGAGATTGCAGAAATCGAAGCAGCCATCCACCTGCTCGAGGACCGGATGTCTACGCCCGAAGGAGCCGCAGACACCTCTCTCTACGAGCGCCACGCCCGCCTGAAAGCGAAACTCGAAACCACCGAAGCCACCTGGCTCGAAGCTTCCGAGGCCCTCTCTAAACTCTCATAACAGCATATTGATCAATCTATTAAAGCAACAACAATATGAACATCAAAAACATTCTTCCATTTATGGCACTCTCCCTCCTCACTGCTTGCGGAGGACGACAAGCCGCACTCACCACAGGCATCGACCTCGCCAATCTCGACACCACAGCAGCTCCGGGCACAGACTTCTATCGTTTCGCCACTGGCGGCTGGACCGACAGTCATCCCCTCACCGCAGAATATGCCCGATTCGGCAGTTTCGACCAGCTGGCAGAAAACAACAAAGTCCAGTTGCGCGAGCTCATAGAGAATACAGCAGCCCAACAGAACGAACCGGGCAGCATAGCAGACAAGATTGCACAGATGTACAACAGCGCTATGGACTCTGTCAGCCTCAATGCCCAACACACAGAGCCTATTCGCGAGGATCTGCAGCGCATTCAAGAATGCTTCGACAAGGAAGAGCTGTTCCGCCTGTACGCTGGTCTGCAAGCCGAGGGCATCGACGGACTCTTCGGCTTCTATATCGATGCCGACATCAAGAACAGCGCCATGAACCTAGTGCAGATATGGCAGTCAGGACTGGTCATGGGACAGAAAGACTACTACCTCGACACAGACTCCGCCACAACCTCAATCCGCGAAGCCTATAAGCAATATATGGCAGGTCTGTTCAAATATTGCGAACTGGAAAACGATGATGCAGCAGTGGCCTCTCGCGTAGACGCTGTCCTTGCCTTCGAGACAGAACTCGCCAAGGCTTCACGCAGCCGTACAGAACTCCGCGACGACGAAAAGAACTATCATAAGATGTCCTACGACTCCCTGAAGGTCGCTTTCCCAGGTATCAACTGGGGTTTCTACTTCAGCGTCCATGGTGCCAAGGGAGTGAAGGAAGTCAGCGTGGGGCAGCCCGAATTCATCCAGACTGTAGAGAAACTGTGGGCAGAGACCGATTTGGCCGTCCTGAAGGATTATATCCGCTGGCAACTTATCAATGCCGCCTCCAGCTTCCTCGACGATGAGATGCGTGCCCAGAACTTTGCCTTCTTCGGAACAGTCATGTCCGGCAAGCAAGAAGACCGTCCGCGCTGGAAACGTGCCGTCAGTTCCACAGAAGGCGCACTTGGCGAGGCTGTAGGACAGCTGTATGTCGAGAAGTATTTCCCCGCTGCCGCCAAGGAGCGCATGACTCAGTTGGTGCGCAACCTGCAAGTGGCCCTCGGACAGCGCATTGATGCTCAGGATTGGATGTCTGATTCCACCAAGGCGGTGGCACATGAGAAGCTCGATGCCTTCATCGTCAAAGTCGGATATCCCGACAAGTGGCGCGACTACTCTGACCTCCAGATTGGTCACAACTACTGGGAGAACATCAAGGCAGCCGCCATCTGGAGCGTTCACGACATGATCGACAAGAAACTGAATAAGCCTGTGGACAATACCGTCTGGTATATGACTCCCCAGACCGTCAACGCCTATTACAACCCCACCACCAACGAGATCTGCTTCCCCGCTGGTATTCTGCAACCGCCCTTCTTCGATATGCAAGCCGACGATGCCTTCAACTATGGTGCCATCGGAGTTGTGATTGGACATGAGATGACCCACGGATTCGACGACCAGGGTGCCAAGTTCGACAAGGACGGTAATCTGCGCCAGTGGTGGACAGCCGACGACACCAAGAACTTCGAGGAACGCACCCACGTAATGCGCGACTTCTTTAATAAGATAGAGGTACTGCCCGGTCTCTTTGCCAACGGTCAGCTGACGCTCGGCGAGAATATGGCCGACCACGGAGGTCTGCAGGTAGCGTTCCAGGCTTTCCAAAATGCGAAGGCAGCAGCTCCCAAAGCCTCAGCAGAGGAAACATCTGCCTCCCGCTTCACACCCGAGCAGCGCTTCTTCCTCGCTTATGCTGGCGTTTGGGCTGGAAACATCCGCGATGAGGAAATCCGCAACCGCACCAAGTCCGACCCACATGCACTCGGTCGCTGGCGCGTCAATGGTGCCCTGCCTCACATCGACGCTTGGTACGAAGCATTCGGAATCACAGAATCCGACCCCATGTTCGTTCCCAAGGCTGAACGCGTCACTATCTGGTAATACTGGAAGATAAAGGTTAATTATTCAACGCCTATTCAAAAACATGCCTCTCACCCTCCCTGACCGACTACCCGCGATAGACCTCCTGAAGAAGGAGAACATCTTCGTTATGGGAACTTCACGCGCCACTACGCAGGATATCCGTCCCCTGCGTATTGTGGTGCTGAATCTCATGCCCATAAAGATTACTACTGAGACCGACCTCATCCGCGTGCTCTCGAATACGCCCTTGCAGCTGGAGCTGACCTTTATGAAGATCAAGAGCCACACCTCCAAGAATACTCCCGTGGAGCACATGCGGGCATTCTACCACGATTTCGAAGTGCTGCGCAACCAGAAGTTCGACGGTCTGATTATCACAGGTGCCCCAGTGGAACACCTGGAATTTGAAGACGTCAACTATTGGGACGAGATGCAGGAAATCTTCAATTGGGCACGCACCCACGTTACCTCCACACTCTATATCTGCTGGGCAGCCCAAGCAGGACTGTACTATCACTACGGCGTTCCCAAATATCCGCTACCTGAGAAGAAATTCGGCATTTTCCCACAGATGATTGCCGACCCGTTGCTGCCCATTTTCCGCGGTTTCGATGACTATTTCCAGATGCCTCACAGTCGTCACACCGAAATTCAGAAAACTGATATAGAAACCATTGAGGAGCTGCACATCATCGCCGAATCTGAAGAGTCAGGAGTCAGCATCGTGATGGCACGCGAAGGGCGTGAATTCTTCATCACGGGGCATCTCGAATACTCGCCTCTCACCCTCGACAGCGAGTACCGGCGCGACCTCGCCAAGAATCTTCCCATCCAGAAGCCGCAGCATTATTACCGCGACGATGATCCTGAACAGGGTCCACTCGTCACTTGGCGCGCTCATGCTACCCTGTTCTTCACCAACTGGTTAAACTACTACGTCTATCAGGAGACTCCATACGACATCACCTCTATCCACTAAGCGACAACGATGCCCCGTCCGATAGAACTCCTTGCTCCTGCCCGCGACCTCGAATGTGGTCTCGAAGCCATTCGCCACGGAGCTGACGCCGTTTATATTGGTGCTCCGCGCTTTGGCGCTCGTGCGGCAGCAGGAAACAGCATCAGTGATATCGCCCGGCTCGTGGACTATGCCCACCTCTTTGGCGTACGTATCTATGTCACCCTCAACACCCTCCTTCGTGACGACGAGCTTCCTGAAGCCCAGGCACTGATGGCTAAGCTCTCTGCCATCCACGCCGATGCCCTCATCACCCAGGATCCGAGACTCATATCCCTTAATTCCCAGCTGTCTGCGCCACTTCCACTGCACTCCTCCACGCAGATGGATAATCGCACCGTCAGCGATGTTCGTTCCCGTCTCGCTGAAGGCTACCAGCAGACGGTCCTCGCTCGCGAACTCTCGCTCGACGACATTCGTGCTATCCACGATGCCGTGCCCGAGATGCCGCTGGAAGTCTTCGTTCATGGTGCCCTCTGCGTGAGCTACAGCGGTCGCTGCTATGCCTCGGAATTCTGCTTTGGCCGCAGTGCCAATCGGGGCGAGTGTGCTCAGTTCTGCCGCCTGCCCTTCGACCTTGTTGATGTCGACGGACACGTTATCCAAAAGCAACGCCACCTCCTTTCGCTGCGAGATATGAACCGCTCTGCCGACCTCGAAGCACTCCTGGATGCAGGTGTCAGCAGCCTGAAGATCGAGGGACGGTTGAAGGATGTGGCCTATGTGAAGAACATCACCGCCTTCTACCGCCAACAGCTCGACGCCCTCTTTGCCCGACGCCCTGACGACTATGGTCGCGCCTCCTACGGAAAGAGCACCATTTCCTTCAAGCCCCATCCGCAGAAATCCTTCAACCGCGGTTTCACCTCCTATTTTCTGCACGGGCGCACCAGCGACCTCGCCTGCCACACTACGCCGAAATCCATCGGTGAACCCGTAGGAACCGTTAAGGAAGTGCGACCTGCGCTTTCTGTTGCCGGCACAGCGAATTTTGCCAACGGCGACGGTCTCTGTTTCTTTGATTCCGATCGTCGTCTCGTAGGCTTTCGTGTCAATCGTGTCGACCAGCAGGGACATCTCTTTCCCGCCGACCCGTCAGTCCTCTCGTCGCTGCGCAAGGGCACTCCCCTCTACCGGAATTTCGATGCCGCTTTCGAACACCAGCTTTCGCGACCGACAGCCGACCGCCGCCTCTCCGTTCGCTGGCTTCTCGAGGACAATCCCTCGGGATTCCGCCTCACCCTAACCTGTACGGACAACGGACGCAGCATCTCGAAATCCTTTGAACACCCCCATGAACTTGCCCGCACTCCTCAAGCCAGCGCCATCAGCCGTCAGCTGCTTCGTCTTGGCGACACCCCTTTCATCTGTACCGAAGCAGATATCACCCTCCATCTATCTGCAGACTTTTTCATCCCTGCCTCGACCCTTGCGGAATGGAGAAGAGAGCTTGCGAAAGAACTTGAGACACCCTGCCCGCCTGGCATTACTCCCGTCGAGGTGCGAGAAGCGGGCGCCATGCTTCATTCTCACAATCCTGAGCTTTCACCTCCTTCACAAGAGGAACAGGGAGTGGTTCCCCTCATGACCTGCCGTTATTGCATTCGCCACGCTCTGGGCCAATGCCTACAAGAGCATCCCACGCTACACGGTCCCCTCGCTCTTCGGCTCTCCGATGGTCGCCGCTTCCCCTTGCACTTCGACTGCAAACGTTGCGAGATGCAAGTCCTGCCGCCGACAGGCACACGTTTCACTCCAGAATATTAACCCTTACGCCTTATGCGCTCCCGCCTCCTTCGCCTTTCATTCCTTCTACCGCTCTTGCTCCTTGCAGCTTGCAGACCTTCGCAGTACACCGCCGTGTCCTCCGACAAGGATGATGCCGTGCGTGCCTACGGCGTTGGCTACAATTTCATTGTCCACGCCGACAGCCTCCTACTGCAAGAAGACCGGCCTATGCACTGGTGTCAAGGGGTTGCTCAAACCAGCGACAGCCTTTGGGTGAAGCACAACGACCGCCTCGTTGTGGCCGCCATCATCGTTATTCCGGAGGATTGTGTGGACAGCGTATGGGTGAAGGTGGCCCGCGACCAGGGCACTATGGGATGGACTCATGAGCGCGACTTGCTGACAGCATCTTCGCCCGATGACCCCATCAGCCAGTTCATACGCATCTTCTCCAACCGCCACCTCCTTTGGTTCTTCCTATTCATGACTGCTGCCTGCGTGGCCATTGCCATTCGTCAGTTGCGTCGCCGCCACATTTCGCTGCTTCATTTCAGCGACATCCCCAGCGCCTACCCCACCCTGCTCACCTCCACACTCGCTCTGAACACCACGCTCTACGCTTATATCCAGCAGTTCGTGCCCTACCAGTGGGTGAACTTCTACTTCCATCCTACGCTGAATCCACTGTCCCAGCCATTGATTCTCTGTGTGTTCCTATGCGGAGTTTGGGCATTACTGCTGCTGACGATTGCCGTCATCAATGCTGCTTTCAGTCTCCTGCGCGTGGCAGAAGCGGTGGTTTACCTGCTGACGTTGCTTGGCCTCTGCGCCTTCATCTATCTGCTCCTCACCCTTGCCTCCCAGGCACATTTCCTCATCGGGTGCATCTTCTGTCTGACCTACATTCTCCTGGCATTCATCCATTACTTCCGCCATGTCCGCGCCCACTACCTCTGTGGCCGCTGTGGTGCCAAACTGCGGCAGAAAGGGAAGTGTCCCCGCTGCGGAGCCATCAATGATTAAGTTGACAATCATCTTTATTTCACGATTTCACCATTAACCCCATAAAACCCTAACTCAAGTTTCGTAAGTATGCTCGCTCGAACGTAGCCAGCCGTTTCAACGGCTGGTATAAAGCGGCCATAAAAAAGCGTGCCTTTAGGTACGCGACATTAAATCCCTGTCGCGTACCTACGGCACGCTATTCGTGAATATCCTCATTACCAGCCATTTAAATGGCTGGCTACCATTGTCAGATGCCTACGGCATCACTTACGAAACTTAAAACCCTAATTTCTCAATTTTCAATATTTCAATTTTCAACCCTTCAACATTACATGTCCTTCACCTCCCTCCAGTTTCTCTTCTTCCTGCCTGCAGTCTTCGTCCTCTACTGGACACTGCATCGCAGCCAGCGCTGGCAAAACCTCCTGCTCGTGGTGGCCAGCTACGTCTTCTACGGCTGGTGGGACTGGCGTTTCTTAGGACTCATCGCCCTGACCACCGCAGCCAGCTTCGCCAGTGGTCTGGCTATCGAGCATTTCGAAGGGCATGAGGGCAGGCGTCGGCTCGTGGCTGCCGCCAATATCGTGCTGAACCTCGGCATCCTCGCCCTTTTCAAGTACTACGACTTCTTCGCCGACAACTTCTCTGCCCTGTTGAGCATGCTTGGCTTCCACGCCGACCTGCCCACCCTGCACCTTATCCTTCCTGTCGGCATCTCCTTCTACACCTTCCAGGCTCTGAGCTACACCATCGACGTTTTCCGTCGTCACCTGCGCGCCACACACGATGTCGTTGCTTTCTTCGCCTACATCGCCTTCTTCCCTCAGCTCGTGGCCGGTCCCATCGAGCGGGCAACACAACTGCTGCCGCAGATGCTGCGCAGGCGCACCTTCAATTACAGCGATGCTGTCGATGGGCTCCGCCAGATGCTCTGGGGATTCTGCAAGAAGATGCTCGTTGCCGACACGTGCGCCATGGCTGTCGACATCATCTGGCAGTCGCCAGGCGAACAGAGCGCCCTCGCCCTCGTCGTAGGAGCATTTCTCTTCACCATTCAGATCTACGGCGACTTCTCCGGCTATTCCGATATTGCCGTAGGCTGTGCCCGCCTCTTCGGCATCCGGTTGATGCAGAACTTCCGCACGCCCTATTTCGCCACTTCGCTCGCCGACTTCTGGCGACGATGGCACATATCGCTGATGACGTGGTTGCGCGACTATGTCTATATCCCCCTCGGCGGCAACCGTTGTTCTCCTTCGCGGCACTACGCCAACATCCTCATCGTATTCCTCCTCAGCGGCCTTTGGCACGGTGCAGCCTGGACCTTCGTCCTTTGGGGACTCTACCACGGCGTGCTCGTGTGCGTAGAAAGAAGAATCGACAGACCCGTCCCCTGTCCTCCCTGTGAGGGAGAGAAGACCTCCAGGTTGCAAAAAGGGAACACAGCGCAGCCTTCCCGCCTCCCTTATGGGAGGGGCGCTCTTCGGGCGGGGTGGGTTTTCCTCCTCGTCAGCTTCGGCTGGATCCTCTTCCGAGCCCCTGACCTCACGACCTTCATCGATTATGCGGCCGGCCTCACGCACCTCTCTTCCCTCACGGCCTTCGCCACCCTGACGATGGGTAAGCAGGCCCTGCTGTGGAGTGCCGCCTTGCTGCTCATCGAGTGGTTGCAGCGCCATCGTGCCCACGCCCTCGACTTCCCTTCCTGCGGCCTCCTGCGCTTCCGTGCAGTCCGCTGGACCATCTACTACGTGCTCATCGCCCTGCTCCTCTTCTGTCATGCCGACGAACAGGCGTTCATCTATTTCCAGTTCTGATCCATTAACGATTAATAAAACCTCGAAATATCGAAATGTCAAATAACAACCCCATAAATTCCTCTTCCCAGAGGCCCCCATCCCTTCAAGTTAACTACCCCCCTCCCTACAAGGGAGGCGCAGGGAATGGGTCTTCCCCCCTCCCTCACGGGAGGGGTCGGGGGTGGGTCTTTTTCCTCTTCCTGCTGCCTCTGTTGCTGCTCGCTACCGCCACAGAGCTCTACGTCCGCAGCCTGCCCAACAGCTACCGCATCAAGCGGCAGATGATGGAGCGCATGGAAGACAGCGTAGAGACCATCATCCTCGGCAACAGCCACGCATACAGCGGCATACGTCCGGAACTGCTGCCCGATTGCGCCGTCAATCTCGCCAATGTCTCCCAGACGCTGGATGTCGACCTCCTGCTGCTGGAACACTATGCGCCGCGCTGCCCTCGTCTGCGCCACGTCCTCCTGACGCTCGACAACAGCAACCTCTTCGACCTGCCCATGCAGCAGACCGACGAATGGTTCCGCTGCGGCTACTACCGTCGCTACATGCATCTCGGCCCTTACTACCGTCCCCGCTACTGGCTCGAACTCTTCCATTTCCAGAGCGCACGCGGTAAGATGGAGAAATGGTTGCAGCAGCGGCACCCCGACTGCACCCCGCTCGGCTGGGATACAGACAACAGCCTCGACCAGAGGAATCAGGAGGAATGGAACACCACGCAGGTAGAACGCGTCTTGAATCGCCACACTTGCAGCGTCTGGGAACAAGCCTTTGAGAACCAACGTATTCTCCTCCGCATCGCCGACTACTGCCGCGACCATCGGCTCCAACTTACGCTGATCGCCCCGCCCGTGTATCCGGCTTACTCCCAAGGCATTCCCCCTCGCCAGCGCGACTTCATCGACCAATCCCGCCGGCTGTGCATCGAAAGAACCCGTGCCCGCCTCCTGGACTTCGAGCTCGACAGCGCCTACCTCGATGATGATTTTTTCGATCCCGACCACCTGACCCACGAGGGTGCCGCCAAGTTCACCCTCCAGCTGGCCGACAGCCTCTCAACTTCCGACAGCCTCGCCGCCTCCGACAACAATTCCTAACAATCAATACAATTACCATTATGAAGCAGTTCTTCGTTATCCTTTCCATGATTCTGCTGGCCGCAAACCCGCTGGCCGCTCGCACGCCGAAGTCGCCCAACGGCCGCCTGACCCTCACCACCACCGTCAACGGCCTCTCGCTCAACTATCGGGGCCAGTCGGTGCTGGAACTCCCCGTGCTGGGCTACACCGACGCCCACTACAGCGCCAATCCCAACAATCCCGAGCTTCCGACGTTGGACTTCAAGCTCACGCAATCCAACCTGAAGACCGACTACCACATGCTCATCGGCAAGCGCCTGCATTGCACCAACCGCGCCAACGAGTATGTACTCGAGCTGTCGCCCGTCGCGAAGGTGCGCCTGCGCCTCTACGACGACGGCCTCGCCTTCCGCTATGAACTGCGCCTGCAGCGCCAGCGTGTGCCCGAGGAGCAGACCGCCTATCGCATCCCCGCAGGCACACGCCGATGGATGATGAGATGGAGCGACGGTTACGAAGGGTTCTACCCCCTTGCCACCAGCAGCGACAACGGCCGCTGGGCCTTCCCTGCCCTGCTGGAACCCTCCGACGGCACCTTCGTCCTCCTCACCGAAGCCGGTATCGAGCACTACCGCAGCGCCGCCAGCATGCACAACGACGGCGACCGCTTCCGCGTCATTCCCGAAAAGAACGAGCTCACTCTCTCTGGCGACTGGAGTTCGCCCTGGCGACTCGCCATCGTAGGTTCGCTGGCCGATGTCGTCGAGAGCACCCTCGTCACCGACGTAGCCCCAGCCTGCCAGCTGCAGGACATCAGCTGGATTCAGCCGGGCGTCGTCTCGTGGGTCTATTGGGCCTACAACCACGGGAGCAACGACCTGAATATCATCAAGAAATATGTCGACATGGCCGTTGCCCTGCACCTGCCCTACGTGCTCATCGATGCCGAGTGGGACGAGATGAAGGACGGCAAGAGCATCGAAGACGCCGTGCGCTACGCCCGCGAGAAGGGCATCAAGCCCCTCATCTGGTACAACTCCAGCGTAGGATGGATTAACGGTGCTCCAGGTCCTAAGTTCCGCCTCAACAAACCCGAAGACCGCGAGCGCGAGTTCGCCTGGTGTGAGCGCATAGGCGTGGCCGGAGTGAAGATCGACTTCTTCAGCGGCGACGACCAGCGCAACATGGACTACTGCATCGACCTCCTCGAGAGCGCTGCACGCCACCACCTCACAGTCAATTTCCACGGTGCCCCCATCCCTCGCGGCTGGCAACGTAGCTATCCCAACCTGCTCTCCACCGAGGGCGTCTATGGTGCCGAGTGGTACAACAACGTGCCGACCTTCACGGCCCGTGCTGCCGCCCACAACGCCACGCTTCCCTTCACGCGCAACGTCATCGGCCCCATGGACTACACGCCCTGCGCCTTCAGCGACTCGCAGCATCCCCACAACACCACCCACGCCCACGAGCTGGCTCTGACGGTGCTCTATGAGAGCGGCCTGCAGCATCTGGCCGACCGCCCTGAGAGCTTCCTCGCCCAGCCCCAACCGGTGCAGCAGTTCCTGGGTCAGCTGCCCGCCGTGTGGGACGAGACTCGCCTCGTCAGCGGCTATCCCGCCGACCACGCCATCATCGCCCGTCGCAGCGGCAAGACCTGGTACGTAGCTGGCATCAACGGCACCGAGCAACCTCGTGACCTCGACCTCAGCAACCTCCGTGCCATCGTCGGCAACCGCCTCGTTTCCAATGCCTTCCTCGATGCCGACGAAGACCGCGCCTGGCAGCTGCAATCCGACGTCGCCCTGCCCGCCACCGTCCACACCCGTGCCCGCGGCGGCTTCGTGCTCGTCATTCATTGAGCCTGTTTTCAAGCGCCGAAAAATCATTATTTCGACATTTCGACATTTCGAATTTTCATTTAATCATTAAATCGTAAAATGATGAAATCATCTATTGCCGTCGACCTCGCGGCAAGCACATTTGGAGAGGTACAAGGAACCAACTATGACATTGCCATTCTACCCTGGGGTGCTACGGAGCCGCACAACCGCCACCTGCCCTACCTGACCGACTGCATCCTCTCGCACGACGTGGCAGTGGACGCTGCCCGCCTGGCACTGCAGCAGTACGACGTGAAGACGATGGTGCTGCCGCCGGTGATGATGGGCGCCCAGAATCCCGGACAGCGCGAACTGCCTTTCTGCCTGCACTACCGCCAGCGCACCCAGCAAGCCATCCTCAGCGACATCGTAGAGTCGCTCTTCCACCAGGGCATCCACAAGCTGTTGATTGTCAACGGCCACGGAGGCAACACCCTGAAAGGATTCGTACGCGACCTCCTCGTCGACTACCCCTCGATGTTCATCCTCATCAGCGACTGGTATGCCGTGCTGCCCGCCAAGGAATACTTCGACGACCCAGGCGACCACGCCGATGAGCTGGAGACCTCTGCCATGCTGCACTACCATCCTGAACTCGTGCGCATGGACCTCGCCGGCGACGGCAGCAGCCACCCCTTTACCCTCCCTTCGCTCCGTCAGAAGACCGCCTGGCTGCCGCGCCACTGGAACCTCGTTTCCGACGACACCGGCATCGGCAATCCCGGCCTGGCCACCGCAGAGAAAGGTGCTCGCCACACCCACGACGTCGCTCAGCGCTACGCCGACCTGCTGCGCGACCTCGCTGCCGTGAACGAGGCCACAGAGTTGTACGAACATTAAGACTTAAAAAGTAAGATGAGTGAAGTTTCGGAAGTATGCCAACCAGCTGTAATGCAAAGCCCCAGCGGGGCGTGACAAGGGTAGCCAGCCGTTTCAACGGCTGGTATAAAGCAGCCAGGAAAAAGCGTGCCTTTAGGTACGCGACATTAAATCCCTGTCGCGTACCTAC
Organism: uncultured Bacteroidales bacterium; assembly: GCA_902779165.1. GTDB lineage: Bacteria > Bacteroidota > Bacteroidia > Bacteroidales > Bacteroidaceae > Physcousia. Next base: position 9 of record CACZAN010000039.1, on the reverse strand, counting down.
GGCACGCTA
>CACZAN010000038.1 GCA_902779165.1 uncultured Bacteroidales bacterium | reverse complement strand
CATAGAGTATGAGCAGCAGTGTCCGGTAGAGAAGTATGCCATAGCCAAAGGTGGTGAATACATGGTGGATGCCGATGGCAAGATGACATACGCCGATGGCACACCGACGCCCGAATTTGACAAGGATGCGCGAATCTACTTAGAGAACATTCTCGACAAGAGTCATCCGCTATGGCAGGCAGGTGCCCGTTATATGGCAACCTACGCCTATGTGCTCTCACCGCTTACTGATGAAATACGCCTTGTGCCGAGCAGTCATTCCAGCTTCCTCTTCAAGCACATACTTACCGAGAGCGAGATGGCACACGTACAGCAGTCCATGAAACAGGGTGAGACGCTGCACTATGCCCTCATTCTCTGCAATGTCTACAAGCGCGGGATACAAAAGGTGGAGTTCACAATAAAGAAGGAATAATGTGTCGCCAGACAGGTAATCTTTGGTTCAAATTGATTCAAAAGGTAGGGAAAGGAAAGGTGAACGTGACGTCTTGATGCCAAAAATGAGGTAAAAAACGCCTCCTTCACCTTATTTAATATGGCAAGTTATCTGTAATTGGTGGAAAAGTTGTAACTTCGCATCGTAAAGTTTGTAAAAACAGCAGACGATATGGCAAAGATAACAGTACAGAATATACCATTGAGTTCCTTGGAATATGGGAGCGGTTGATGAATCCGAATTTTAATTGTGCCGAATTCGACATAATTAAATCTCAGGCAGGGCTGAACCGTTTCCGTGGCCCTGCTTCGTTGATGACTCAAAAATCGGCTAAAAGCAAGGTTCTTGTACCGCTATTGTATCTTGGGCACTCTAAGTGTCTGGGATTCAACGGCGGTTAATAATTCAAAGTCGAACTAAGGATGCGGAATTTTGATTTTCAATCGTACCAATGTTTATGTGTCGCCAGACAGATAATCTTTGGTGCAAATTGATTCATAAAGGTAGGGAAAAGAAAGGTTGAGATGGCACTTTGAGGCAAAATGACGATTTCTTCGGCCAAATTTATTCTTTTCTTTGAAAAAGTTTGGCTATTCCAAATAAAAGCTGTACCTTTGCACCAACAAATCCCACCACGCTTCTCGTCGCAAGACCAGCGGACCAGGGTGGGACGTTTCTTTTAATATGGAATATACAAAGCAGCCCATCACCCTCGCTGAACAGTTAAACATACTGAAACAGCGAGGGCTTATTTTTGAAGATGAGGAACAGGCTATAGCCGTCCTCAACCACATCAGCTATTTCCGTCTTGCCAGTTATTGGCGAGTGATGGAGGAGAACAGCCGCATACACCGTTTTCGAAACGGAAGCAGATTCTCATCTGTTCTGACACTTTACAACTTTGACAGCGAACTGCGCTCTTTGGTGTTCAATGCTCTCCAACATATTGAGATTGCATCGAGGACCAAGATTAACCAGCATTTTGCCATGACCTACGGCTCATTCTGGTTTATGGACTCCTCGCTTGCAGCCAATGAATACCGCTACAATAAGAATCTGGAATCTCTGCGTACAGAGCTAAGCCGCTGCCGTGACGAGTTCATTCTGGAACACTTCAGGAAATACGACTCACCCGAATTCCCTCCATCATGGAAGACGCTTGAAGTTGCCTCATTCGGCACCCTCTCCAAGCTCTACAACAATATGAACGACTTCAATCTCATGAAGCGTGTGGCTCGCGATTTTGACATGCCCCAGCATGAATATCTTCGCAGTTGGTTGGAAAGTCTCACCATCGTCCGTAACTATTGTGCCCACCATGCCCGCGATGGATAAGAAATCTCAATTTCCCCATCGACCGTCTCTATCCGCAACTTTGCTGCATTGCCTATTGGCTCAACAGCATCAATCCCCAGAACACCTTCGTTCAGGACTTCAGATTGCTCTTGAGCAGATACCCAATGGTGCAGCCCTCCATGATGGGTTTTCCCCGTGGGTGGGAGAATGAACCGTTGTGGCAATAGATAGAATACCACGAGGTGGGCGAGGATGGAAATTGTGTACATTCTCGCCCTTCTTTTGAAAAAATGTCTTTCATTTAAATCTTTTTCGGACTTTTAGAGTCTTTATGTCAGATGCATCTCAAAAACGTAAAGATAATGAATACAGAAAACGACATCAAAATGAAAGAACTCGCTGAACACTTTCAACAGGAGCAACCGCACTTGATGAGGTATGCGTGCTACCGCCTTGGTGATACGGACGATGCGAAAGATGCGCTGCAAGATGCCTTCCTTAAAATCAGCTCAAAATTCTCTGATGAGAAGAGCGTTGAAGTGAGAGACTGGCGCAACTATATCTTTCGTGTACTCTCTAACTTGTGTTCCTCACGACTTACTGCGTTGGGAAAACTCAGGACAATACCCTTGGACGCTCGCCTTGACATAGCAGATCTCCCAACGGAAAACGACGAATCGGACTACCAACGAATTGCCAAGCTACTTGTGGAAATCCCAGAGGAACAGGCCGAGGTCATACGTCTTCGAATCTATGGAAATAACAGCTTTGCTGATGTAGCCGAGATTCTTTCTCTACCCCTGCCCACGGTGAAATCTCGTTTTCTCTACGGACTGGAGAAAATCCGCAAGGCAATGAAACAAACGAATCATTAACATTAAAAAGTACATTGACTATGAATTGCAAGGAATTTAAAGATAAGGTGGTTGACCTTTTTGATACCACAATCGACATGCAGACGCAGGCAGAATGTAAGGCACACATGGCTGAGTGTCCCGAATGTAAGGCCTATTATGAAGAACTGGCCGAAGCGTTTAATGCCTTACAACCACAGGAGACATCTGCCCAACCATCTATCAGCAGACCAGTCTGCAAGCAGCACCATCTCTGGCGCCCCATCGCTGCCGCCGCAGTGTTCCTCCTGGGATTCTTTATCGGTTGGAGCCACCTTTTCTCCACATCCGCTGTGGCCGAGACTCCACGCGGCCAACTCTTTGAGCAGTGGATTAAAAGTGTGCAGAATGTGGGCAGTTTCCAAATGGCTGTCTATGCCCGCACAACGTCCAATGACAACTTTGCTTATTTCGACCCAAAAGCCGACTTCGTGAGAATAGACATCGGACTCCTGAGACAGAATGACAGCGTGTTCTATCGTGTAGAGAAGCAGAATGGGCGTGTTATCGTATTCGACGGCCAGGACCAATATATGTGGGTTCCTAACGCGTTCTACGTAAAAGGGCCTCGTGCTGCCAATTTCCTAGAATACTTTATCAACCTGCTCTACCCCGAGCGTCTGCTGACTATGCAGAAATCTGCCATCGATTTTTCCAAGAAGAACGAAGTGATACGCACAGAAAGTGATTCAACCATCACCTTGACATTCAAGGGAACAGAGAAAAACAGCGACCTGCAACAACTGCTTGAGACTGGCAAGATGGGGGATTGTGAGGTGGAAGTGGAGAATGTATTCACAAAAAACGACGGGCTGCTGCGCTTTGTCAAGCTCTGGGTTGTCAATGATGGCCAGAAGACCCTCCTGCTTCATATCGATAATATCCAATATAACGTCATGATGAGTCGTGCCAATCTCATTCAAATCCCAGACACTCAATGGACGGATGTAACAGAAATGACATCTTCGACAGCCGATGACAGACTCAGCAAACTCCAAAATGAGACTGCTACACAAGCCGCCCAGCGCATACTCCAAGCCATCATCAGCGCCGACAACAGCCAAGCCTGTGAAGCACTTGTAAATTACAAGAGCGTACTCCCCGCGCTGAGCGAGAAAATGAAAGGATGTAAAGTCTCAGAATTCAAAGAACGTCGCGATGGCGATTATGTTGGCACCTATGTGTTCTACACCTTGTCGCATCCCGATGGGAAACAAGAGCAGAAGCACATCGCTATCAGAAACGACAACGAAAAGCATATCTGGGTAGCTGATGGTGGGCTATAGTTAATTGCACCAGTACCAATAAGCATACCTCTCCGTTTGCTTGCTACTGCAAGTAACGGGGAGGGTCTTTGTGACATTAACCTATCTCGTAAGTCCTTGCTGGAACTTCTGTATGCGCCCATCGTATCTGCCATCGGCAATGTCGTGGACTTCATGGTCGGCACGTCTGAGTTCGTTAACATTGAATTTGCCCAAGGTGCTAGCCAGCCAGACAAACCAGTCTGCCACCTGCTTCAAAGTGGCACTGGCAAGTTCGGAAAACATCTTCAGGTAGTGCTTGATGGCGTATGACTCGTTGTCCCAGAAGATGTCACCATGCTTGCCGCCTCGACCACGCAACACCATAGAGTTCCTTGGAATCTGGGAGCGGTTGATGAATCCGAATTTTGCCAAAGAGTGGACAGAGAAGACTAATGCCATCGGTATTATCTCAAAGGCAGGGCGTTATGGTGGCACTTACGCCCACAAGGACATTGCCTTTGAGTTCGCTATGTGGATAAGTCCAGAGTTCAAAGTCTATCTGATACGAGAGTTCCAACGTCTGAAAGATGAAGAGCTGAAACAGCTAGGTTGGACGGCTAAACGTGAACTCTCAAAAAATAACTATCGCATTCACACGGACGCTATCAAGCAGAACCTAATCCCTGAAGTGGTGACGGCAGCACAGGCCAGCATCATCTATGCAGAGGAAGCAGACGTGCTCAATGTGGCCATGTTTGGACAGACGGCCAAGCAATGGCGTGAAGCCCATCCTGAACTAAAAGGAAACATCCGTGATTATGCCTCCATCAATGAACTGAATATGGAGAACATCAATGCAGTTCTCATTGATGAGGGAGTGCCACAGGGCGACCGACTTGTTCGGCTCAATCAGATTGCCATCAATCAGATGCGTGTGCTGGAGAACGATGATAATAGAAACTTGTTAAAATAACATGAGCAGGATAGGACATAACATAGAACTACATAAGTAAGCGTTGACTTTTTGATTCTTGCTATAGAAATTTCGCCAAAATATTTCCCGAGAAGAAAAAGGTTGGTGTTCAAGAACATACTGACCGAGAGCGAGATGGCCCACGTCTTGCAATCGATGAAACAGGGCGAAATGCTGCGCTACGCCCTCATCCTCTGCAATGTTTACAAACGCGGAATACAAAAGGTGGAGTTTACGATCAAGAAGTAATAAGTCAAACGTATGCAGGGGGAGTTGTCATTTGGGGATGCTCCCCCTGCTTGTATCTCCTCTACGAGGAATTATCTTCGTCACCTTGCCCCCTGCTGGTACTTTTGTATTCGCCCATCGTACCTGCCATCGGCAAAATCGGCAAACACCTTCATGTGGGATTGATTCCAGAATCCGTCCCAGCCGCTTGCGGCATTCGTTCCTGTACACTTACGAAAAGAGGGGAGGCGCTGAAGGTGTGACCTCCGCATCCTCCCCTCCAGCCTGAGGGAAATTTGGCTTTACTTATTTTATTTGTAGTATTTATGGGCTACATGGTTCAATTCGCAAACACGTCGGCCTGAATCATGGCTCCCGGCCACTCATTCCAATTCCAAGTGGATCTGTAGGTATCTTCCGAAATCGTATAAGGGCCGAAAGTCTTCTCGTAGTAGGTCTTATTACCTTGAGAGTCCACGGTGTAGGGCGTGACTTTGATCTCGTGGCCTTTGGACCAGTTGGTGACGAAGCTGAAGACAAGGGTCTTCTTGCCGGCTTTCATGTACGTGTTTCTCTTGCTTATATTGATTTCACTCTCTATCAGTTTCGTGCCATTGTTGGTGTCACTCGAGGTCTCAATGCGCACTTTCACGCCCCAGTGATCGACCATTCCCAGGTTCTTGATATCAAGGGCGAGGGCATGTTCGTGGAAGTACCAGTTGTTCAGGTTCTTCATCCAGGCGGGCAACTTGTCTAATCCGTATTCCTTGAGGAAGTCCTTCTGTACGTCCTCGTCGTCGAGCCCCTCTTTTTCAAAATACTTGTTGATGGAAAGGCTGACGCGCGACTTCTGCTTCACGTAGGTGAAGGATGGTTTTGCGGTGCCAAAAGTCATGGCGCTTTCGCGGAATTCGTAGTAGTGGTGGTGAACGGCATCATAGATGCTGGGTACGCAGATGATCTTGTCGTACTTGCCGGTCTCAAAATAGCGTGTGTATTGATAGCTGGTCCCTTTTTCCACATTGCGTTCATTGCCTTTACGATCGTCTTCGGGCAGTGAAGTGCATTCTCCTTCATAGCCCCCCACATACATACGCAAGCGTGGATAACATCGTTCCGATGGCAGACCGAGCACCCACAGATTGCTGAACTCCGTCAAGATGGTGTAGCGGTTGTTGCGCGTTAAGTTCTCGTCTTCATCCATAATCTTGTAGGTGAACGAAGTTTTTTTCTTGTCAACCTTGGGAAGAGGGTACAAAGTCTCCTTGAAGAGATTTTTCTGCACTAGTGTATGAGCGGCCTTGAAAACTTCAAATCCTCCTGGTGAAAAGTAGATGCTGGCATCCACGAAGAAATAGGATTCAACCGTGATGTGGGGATTGTCATCAATGAGCGTCATCGTCTCATCGTCTATCAGCTGCTGAACATCCAAGAACGGCGACTTGGCTGTGAGCTTCGCCGTGATGCCTACGCCGATGTCTCCTCCGATGCCTGTTCCGGTTATCTCAACACCTACACCGGCTCGGACCTGCGCCGACAGCGTCAGTGAACCGTAGGCTTTGTAGTCATCCACCGTGACATACCCCTCCTTGATCGTTTTGGTAGGATGGTAGATTTCCTCACCATCCTTATACTCATAGGCGGATTCTGTCTGTGGATGGTAATGCTTGATGGTGGCGTCTATACAAATGGCTCCCTCGAAGGACACATTGCCTTCAAGGTTGATGGCGAGGCTGATGGCCGGCATTGCCGGTATGGGGCACAAAATCTTGCCGCCCACCATCGTCTTCTTGCCAGCTGGCTTCGATGGAGCCAGATTTTTCAGTGCTTGCTTGAGTTCTTTTAATGATTTGGCTGTCTGGTCATCATGGGCATCAAAGGCATCCTTGCCTTTTGTGAGGGTGGCGGACGCTTTCCAAATGTCGTAGGACTTGTCCGTCGTCACTTGCTTTTTGTAATCCTTTTCCTTGTCTTCCTTGTAGACGATACGCTGCACGCTGTGCTTTTCCAATTCTCCATCAAGGGCGATTTTCAGACCCGTTTTTCGTTCCGTGAAGGTAAGCTTCGCCAGGTGCCAGTGCATGACGGAGTCGGACGACTTCTCGCCGCGTGTGGCCAGAATCTCATTTGGTAACTCCAGGGCCGCTCTGGTCCTCTTCCAGGCGGCGTTCTTCTTGTAGGCGCGTCGCGGCTTGTTGGCCTTGGCCATGCTTTCCGTACCATAGTAATCCTCCAGCAAGGACAAGTCCTCGATGACGAGATCCTCACCCTTGATACCCAGGCTGTCTAAGTACAGGCTGTCATACATCGGAACATCCGGGGTAGCCACTTCATAATCCAAGTCTATAACCAGTTTTTCGTATATCTCGCTTCGCGTGGCTTTGGTGCAGGTAACTTTATATATGCCTCCTACATCCCGCACATCAATGACCTTGTGATTCAGGCCGAAGGGGATGACGGGCGAGCACATCGCCGCAACCTTGTCGCCGACACGTGGCAGCCACTCACTGGGCGTATTGTCCATGAAGTAGATGATGCTGTCGTCCTCCACCTCTACGATGTACTCCTGGATGTTCTCCGTGATGGATCGCACGCCGTCCTTGAACTGATAGGTCATGGTGCCGAACTCATTCTCGACGATTTCGGCTTCCTCGAAACCTTTCTGCTCCTCGGGAACGGCCCAATCCTCCATGGAGAGGGTGCAGGAGGTGAGGAGGGCTGCTATAGTGATAAAAGGCAGAAATTTTTTCATAGGGGTTATGGGGCTAATGGGGTTGATGGGTTTAATGGAGTGGGTCTTTTACTTAAAGTCAATCTTGTAGAGCTTGGAGAGGGTTCCGTGGGTGGCCCCGTCGAAACCGGCGGGAAGGATGAATTCGTAGAGTTTCAGTTTCTTCTTATCATAGCAACGGAAGACGATGGTCTGCGGTTTCTGGGGCGGAGTAGGTTCTACATCCTCACCACCTTCGTCGCCACCTTCGTCGCCACCTTCATTGTCATCATCAAAGATGTCCCAGATGTCTTCATCCTCTTCGTCTTGACCATTGCCTTTGTCATCCTCCTTTTCACCTTCGTCATCTTCCTCATCCTCTTCGTCTTCCTCTTCCTCCTCATTGTCGTTATTGTCTTCCGACGGTGTGATGATGAGTTTATTACCATAGATATCCTCTCCTCCCACGCGCATCTGCATGAGGCTGATGCCGTGGAACTCGAGTGCTTCGCCGATGCCGCGGCATTCATCACCCACGAAAGCGGCCACCACCATATTCTCGTTCAGGGGCTCGCCTTTAACGGTCATGTCGGCGTAGAACACGGTCTCATAGGGATACTCTGCCTGCGTGACGTCCCAGGGTTCCATGACACAGACGGTGCAGCTGTCCTTGATGCGTGCCGACACGGACTCCGCATACAGCTTGGTCCATCCTGCTCCCACAGCCACAATTTTACCCGTCAGCATATTCACCTCCACGACGGTGGAGTCGCCCGAGGTGTAGTAGAGGTCGGTGATGTTCAGCGAGTCTGGTTCGAAGACGGGTAAGACGTTCAAGGTGTATCCTTTGTAGACGTAGGCCGTGTCGAAGTTGAGCTTCATCTGGGCGGCTATCTGCGCCAGGTCGCTGTCCACGTCGAAGTCCAGCAGCTCGCAGCTCGATAGCTGCACGAGCAGGAACGTGCAGCCAAGCAGGTGGAGTATCTTAGAAAGCTTTTTCATAGGGCGGTGTCTTATTCCAGATTTGTTAGAGTCTCTAGATGTTCTAGAGTCTCCAGGTCTTCTAGGTTTCCTGGTGATTATTCATTCTTGGTTGCTACGACGCTGACCGATTCGGAATCGTTGCTGCGTCGCCCGTCTTCGAACTGCAGGCGGATGTAGTAGTCAGCCTGTTCACCGGCGTTCAGGGTGTGCTCGGAGTAGCTGCGGTCTTCCTTGGGGACAGACATGTAGTACTTGTAGTTCTCCTCGTCGGGACCACGGCGGAAGATGGCCCAGTACCAGTCGCCATCGGGCAGTCGCTGGTCGCAGCTCCATTCGAGCCAGACAGCCTTATCCGCAGCGACGTACCTACTGCTCAGGTCGATGTTGATGTCGAAGACGCGGGGGCCGGTGTGGCGCCAGCTGACGGCCAGGCTCTTGCTGATGAAGGGCGAGGCGTTGGTGCTCTCCATCCAGTAGTAATAGCGTTCCTTGGAGGTGTAGGGCGGGTTGTCGTCCACGCGGATGATGCAACTGTCCAGTTTCACGGAGTCGGCATTCCAGGTGCCGATGGCCTCTGGCTCACCCTTCTCTCCGAGGCGTCGGTAGAGGGTGTGCGCCTGCATGTCCACGTCGTTACCTACAATCCACTGCATGTGCATACCCCACTCGTCGTGGCTGGATTGGCCCAAGTGGGGTTCCGTGGGCGGGGTGATGTGTGGACGCAGCACCTGAATCCAGGGGCTCCACTCGCCGACGTTCGTGGACCAGTCTATCGCGCGTACCTTATAATATATATACTTCTGGTTGGCGTTCAGGGCCACGGAGTCGGTGAACGTCGTCTGCCGGATACCACCCGCGTTGCGGACGAGGAAGTCGTGGGTGCTGTCGTTGGCGAATGCGATGTCGAAGTAGTCGATGTCATCGTCCTCGGGCCAAGGTTGCCATGTGAGGTCGATGTAGGCCCACTTCGATGCCAGGATGGCGCTGTCCTTCTCCAGGTCGATCTTACGCACATCGGCGCGCAGGTTGGCGGGCGTCTTAGGAGCCTTGAAGTCCGTAAGTCGGATCTGCTGCATGAAGGACTTCGATTCGTTGCCCGCGTCGTCGTAGGCGGAGATGTACATCATGCCCGTGCGCTTGCCCGTCATGTCGAGGCTGAGCAGCGTGTCGGTGGGCGCCAGCAAGCTGGGATTCATCAACTGCCAGAGGCCGCCCTCGCCGTCGCGCATGGGGCGGTAGAAGACGCGGTAGCCCGCGAGATCCTGCTCCAGGGTGTCCTTCTCCCAGACCACATGGGCAATGACCTTCGCCATCGGGTCTTCATCGTCCGGGCGTTCGATGACGATGTACTTGATGTTGGCTGGCATGGGCGGTTCCACGTCGCGGACAAAGATCTGGTGCTCTGCCGGCCGGCTGAAGTCCCCAAAGGGGTCGTAGCCGAAGACACGGTACTCCCACATGCCCAGTTCGGGCACCGAGTCGTGGATGACGCAGTAGTCCTCACCCTCGGGCTGCTGCACCATGGGCACGTAGGGCTTCAGCGTCACTCGCTTCCAGGTGTCGCTGACGCTCTGGCCTACGAGGTTCGACAGCTGGCGTCGTTCAATCTCATAGCTGGAGAACTCCTTGTCCCACCAGCCAAGCATCACCTTATAGGGCGTGGATAGACTGTCCACCATACGCGGCTCGAAGCGTGGCCGCTCGAAGGGCACGTTCTTCACGTCCTCCACTACGCCAGGTTCGAAGATGAGCTTGCCGTCATTCTCCCACACCGTAGGCTGGATGTAGTAGTCGTAGGTCGCTCCGCGTTCCACCCACTTGTCTGTGAAGCGGACGGCGAGGTCCGTGGCGAGATCCTTGCGCCAGTCTGCCACCAGCATGGCGAAGCCATAGGTGATGTCCTGGTCGCTGCTCCGGTTCTGGCTTTGGTCTGCGAATCCGTCGTTGGACTTGTGGTAGTTCTCCTTGTCGCCATAGAGCAGCCCCATAGCCACAAAGGCATTGCTGTCGTTCTCGGCATAGGTGCTGCGGAACTCTTCCAGGGTCTTGGGCACCAGCTTGTAGGCGAGGGTGTCTATGCGGAAGTCATCGTAGGGTGTGCCGTCGGCGTTGGCTTTCTGCACACGCAGTACGTTCACTCCCAACCGTGCCAGGTAGTTGTAGGAGGCGAAGTCCTCTGCCACCCATCGCAGGACGATGCTGTCGCCGTAGGCGCGGGTCATCAGATGGATCTTCGAGGTAATCAGCGGTTGCTGCCACGGCTCGGCCACGGTGGTGTGCGGGTTCCCGGTGAAAGTGCTGTCGGGATCCTGTGCCGCTGCAGGCAAGGCAGCGGCCAGGAAGATGGTGTTCAGTATGATAGACCTAAGTTTCATATCTTATGTTTCTTTCTGTTTAGAATTCAATATCCTTTGATCCGCCATTGACGAATTTGTAGTAGAAGTAGGGCTTCTCACCCTTAGCAGCGCCTTTCCAACCCAGATTCCTCAGCGTGGTGATGGCGGTGTTCTTGGTCGTCGTGTTGACGCTGCGATCATTCGTGTAGAGATTGAACCAACAATAGTTGAAGTAATCGTCGCGCGTCGGCCAACCACAGTTCTGGCTCGTTGTTATCACGAAGTTCGTGTTGACATTCAGACTGACGCCACCATATTTTGCAGTTACGTCCCAGGTGTCGTTGAAGATGTAGTACATATTGACGCCGGCTTTTATCTTCTTGGACACACGTAAATCAATAACTGGCCAATTCTTGCAGCCGGCGAACATATAACTCATATCCGAGACATTGCTCAGGTCAAAGGTATGCAGGTCAACCAAACCCAACTTTTCACACATATAGAACATCTGCTTCATGGTTGTCAGTGCTGGGGTGTTGAAAGATGTCAGGCTGATGGAAGTCAAAGAATTGCAACGATAGAACATGGATTGCATGGTGGTCACCGCCCTTGTATCCCATCCGCTGAAGTTGACTGTCTTGAGGCCGGAACACCACGCAAACATGTAGGACATATTGGTGACCTTGCCGGTTTTCCAGTTGGGGAGTTCCAAGTTGGTGATGCCATCGCAGCCATAGAACATGTAGCTCATGTTGGTGACATTGCTTACGTTGTAATTCTTTGGGGCGGGATAGGAGCCACGGCTTGTGACAGTCCATTTCTCGCAGCCAGAGAACATATAGCTCATATCCGTGACATTGACCGTGTTGAAATTCGTGGGATTGAAGGTGCTGAGCCGCTCGCAGCCGTAGAACATGTAGGACATGTCTTTGGCACTGATGGTGTTCCATTTATCCAGGCCAGTGATATTCCACAGGTAGGCGCTGGAGGAGAACATGCCTCTGAAAGTGGTGACCTTACTGACATCAAAGTTGCTAAGGTCAAGGCTGGTGATGTCTCTGCATTTAGCGAACATATAGCTCATGTTGGTGACCTTGGAGGTGTTCCACTTGCTGACATTGATGTTTTCCAATTCCGTACAGCCATAGAACATACAGTAGAAGCTGGTGGCGTTGCTGACATCAAGATTGCTGACGTCGAGGCGGTTGAGGCTCACGCAGCCATAGAACATGTTGCTGAAGGAAGCACCCGAGGAGGAGGACTTCAGGTACTCCAGGCCACTCACCGAGGTGAGCTTGGTGCAATCCTTGAACCATCCGCTGAAGTACATGAGGGAGTAGTTGGCCATGCTCGCATCGATCACCACGGTGGTCACGGTTCCCTTGACGGTGTCGAGCCACGGGGTGCTGCTGCCGCTGACTTTCCAGACGTTGGTGATGGTGTAGCCGTTGAACTTGCTGCCAGCCTTGTACTCCTTGCCATAGGCGAAGATGAGCCGCTTGCTGCTGGAGCACCAGATGGCCTGGGGACCCTTCTTGTCGGTGGCCACGAACTCACCATTGGTGCCATCAACGCGCTCGATGAATCCTAACTTATTGACGATGGGATTCTTCACCGTGCTGATGACGGAGCTGCTTGCGGTGATCTCCAACTTGGAAACACTGGTAAAGGCTCCGGTGGCCTTGGAGCTCAGCGACGGGAAGTTGAAGTCGGAACTGACATCAAGCTCGCGCAGGCTGGTACAGTTGTTGAACATGTTGTCGGCATTGGTCACGGCAGAGGTCTTCAACGACCTCAGATCGAGGGCCTTCAGTGAGGTGCAGTAGCCGAACATACCCTTCATGCTCGTCACATTGAGCGTGCGGAAGGTGGAAGTGGAATAGACCTTGAGAGTCTTCAGTGATGTGCATCCGTAGACGAGATACCCCATGTCGGTGACCTTGGACGTAATGAGACCTGACAAATCAAGCTCCTGCAGACTGGAACAATTGTAGAACATCATGTACATGTCGGTAACGTTGTCGGTGCGCAGATTGTTCAGGCCCTCGATGGTCACCAAGTTTGTGCAATTGGCGAACCAACCGCGGGTAGAGACAGGACGTGCGTTGGCAAATGTCTTGTCGAAGACCACCTTCGTAAAATTGCTCTTGACTTCGTAGTTCCAATCACGCGTCGCTTTGGAGGTGGCTCCTCCCACGGCATCGCCCTTCCACACCTTGGTGACGGAGTTACCATTGAAAGTGCTACCCACGGGGTTACCGTAGTAGAAGGTCAATGTCTTGTTGCTGCGTGTCCAGATGACCTGCATTGTCTGCTCGGGTAACTTGTCGTAGAACTGTCCCGTGGTGCCCACGACAAAGCCCAGGGTGGTAAACCACGACTTGACATCGGAAAGCACTTCCTTGGGTGCCACGACGACCATGTCATGGTCGGAGGTGAAAGCTTGGTACGTTGTCGAAGACTTCTTGCGGGCGTTATAGAGGTTCACATTCGTTCCCAGCTTCAGGGTGCGCAGACTGGTGCAACCCGCGAACATGCCGTCCCAGAAGGCCAGTCTCCGTGTGTTCCAGGTCGAGAGATCCAGCTCGGCGATGGTAGCGCAGTTCTTGAACATGTTGGTGGCATCCCAGACGCTTTGGACGTCCCAGTTCGTGAAGCCGCCAATATAGCGTGCAAAGTTCAGCTTGGTGCATCCAGAGAACATACTCTCCATGTTTTCAGCCTTGGACGTTATCTTCATGCGGTTGACAGGAACGCCCGTCAGCGATGAGCAGCCATAGAACATGTAGGCAAGCTCCTCTGCATTACCTGTGCGGGGGTAGTTGCTTGAACTGATTTCCGTCAGGCTGGAGCATCCGGAGAACATGTGGCTCACGTCCGTGGCGATGTCAGAGGTGCCGAACTGGATGCCTGCCAGGGAGCTCAGCTTGGCGCAACCCTTGAACATGTAGTCCATACGGGTGGCGCTGGCGGTGCTGAGGTAGCCACCGTCAAGGGTCGTCAGGTTGGAGCAGCCCGAGAAGAAACTGCCGAGATCCTGGGCATTACCTGTGGACAGGTTGCCGATACCCTTGATGTTGGTCAGGCGGTTCATGCCCTTGAAGTAGCCGAAGGCGTTGATGAGCTCCACCTTCTTGAAGGAGGCATCGACGGTCACCTCGGTGATGCGGTCGGCATAGTAGTTCCACATCTCCTTATAGGTCGCGCCGGCGATGTTCACGCTGCTGCGGACGCGGTTCTGGACAAAGGTACCGGAGTAGACATCCTGGATGACATAGCCGCTGTAGGGCGAGCGGTTGTAGGTGTCGCCCCTCTTCAGGGTGATCTTCTCGCCGACGAAGTGCAGCTTGTAGTCGCCGCCGGAACGCAGCACGACGGCGCTGGCAGGATAGACGAGGATACGTTTGGGATAGGTGGACAAGGGGCACTCACGGATGACGGAGGTGGCATCGTAGTAGATGTAGATGGTGCAGGAGCTGGGCACGCTGCGGAACATGCTTCCGCAGTTGGACAGTCTCTTGGTCGACATCTCGCCGAGGTCGATGAGATAGGCACTGCTGCAGCCGGAGAAAATGTTTTGTATGAGCCGCACATTCTCAGTGTTCAACGTGCCCATGTTGATCTCGCGCAGACTGCTGCAGCTGGCATACATGTAGCTCATGTCGGTGACGTTGGCCGTGGACGTGAACTTGAAGGTGTTGCGCAGGTTGCTGCAGCCATGGAACATGTCGGCCATAGTGGTCACCTTGTCGGACGTGATGGTGGGCGTGCTGCCCTTGTACTCAAAGCCTGTGCAGCCGGTATACATATAATTCATTCTGCGCACCTCGGGGCCGCCGTAGCAGGGCAGAGAGGTGAGGCCCTCGCAGTGGTAGAACATATAGCACATGTCCGTGACCTTGGGGAACCTCGCAGGGGATGTGAGTCCCTTTACGGTGGCCAGGTCGGTGCATCCATAGCAGAAGTACGACATGTTGGTGACCTCGTCGAATTTGTTCTTCGTGAAGTCGAGACTCGTCAGGCTGGAGCAATTATTGAACATGTAACCCATGTTGGTGACCTTGTCGGTCTTCAGGTTTGACAGACCCTGGATCTCGGTAATCTTGTCGAAGCCATAGAACCACTTGTAGGTGGAACGCGGGGTGGCGGCGAAGTTATCGTCGATATAGACGTTCCTCACGGCAGAGGCAATGGTGGTGGTGGCCCACTTTGGATTACTGAGGCCCGTGTTGAATACATCATCCCCAGACCAGACATCCAATACTTTAATATTATGAGTAATCTTCTCAGGTGTGGACGAGTTAATGGGTGTGATGCTGGTGGTGATGGTGTAACTACTGTTCTTGGAGAATGTTTGGGTGGAATAGAGGAAGAAGAGGGCCTCTGTGCCATTGTTGAGTCTCGCGTGGATGACCTTTGCACGGTTGTCTGGCTGGGGTTTCTTAGCACCTGGTATCTGATCGGCGATGTAGGGCGTGAGGTCGCAGAAGTAGTAACAGGTGAGGCCGGCGGTGACCTGATCGAACATAGCCATGCATGTACCACTGAATGTGATATTTGGGTTGAGGGCATCGATGTTCAGAGTGCGCAGTGCCTTGCAGCCAGCAAAAACACGTGACATAGATGGATTCTTCTGGTCGCCAGTGTCGAAATTGCGCATGTCAATGGAGGTGAGCTTTTTGCAATTATAGAACATCTCACCCATCTGGCGTACGTTGCCGCCTTCGAAGGAGCTGAGGTTGAGAGAGGTCAGCGATTCGCAGTTCTCGAACATGTTATACATGTCTTCTACCTGGCTGGTATTGAAGCGTGTGAGGTCTACCAGTGTCATCCTCCAGCAACCGAAGAACATACGTGCCGTGTTGGTGAGGCTCTCGGTCTCCATGTCCATGAGACGGGCAGAGGTCAGACTGGTGCAGCCGGAGAACATACCGAACATCGTGGTCACCTTGTTGGCCTTGCACTTGTTGAGGTTCACGGAGGTGAGCGATGTGCAGCCATAGAACATGCTGCCCATGTCAGTGACGTTGCTCAGGTCGATGCCCTTGAAATCGAGGCTCGTGAGGGAGGTACAACCCTGGAACATGGAAGAGGTGGAGGTGATGGTCTTGGGCAGGTACTGCAGTCCTTCCACGGTCTTCAGCTTCTTGAAGTTATAGAACCAGCGTTCGCAAGTGGTGATATCGGCATTCTTGAAGGACGGGTCGAAGATCACCTTCTCACAGTCGTTCTTGGCGTAGTTGTACCATCCTTTTCGCTTTTCCACAGCGGATGTGCCATCCACAGCATAAGTCTCATCGCCCACCTTGCCCACGTTGGCGATCTTCTCGCCGATGGCACTGCTGTAGTCGATATTGGAAACGAGGAACACAAGGGTCTTCTCATTGTCGCACCACACTGCCTGCACGGTAGGTTTGTCGAAATGCGTCTCCAAGAAGGCATCCATCTCCTCCGAGGCTTCGTACATCTTGTCCATGTTGGAGGCAGTGGCATTGCCAGTACCTATAGCAACAACCTGCTCCCATGGGCCGCCGCCGAATTTTTGGGAGCTGACCTTGTACAGACCTGTCTTGATGTCGTAGCTGTCCACGCGGTAGAGACGCGCCTTGAAGCCGGTGACAGCTTGCAACGCTTTGTGGACATCGAACTGGTCGTGCTCGATGCTGACAGAGTTCTTGTAGTTGGAAGAATACAAAGACCATTTGTCGCCCTCGAAGTATTTGAAGGGCAGCGCGTTGTAGCCATAGTATGTCGAACTCTGGTTGCCGCCGTCGTTCAAGCGGAAGAAGAGGAGGTTGGAGGCAGCAGAGGGCCAGCGCAAGCTGAGGTTGGAACTTGCTGCATCGCCGGACTTCATGTCGTTCTCGCCAATGGAGAATGTGAAGGTACGCTTGGAGCGATTTAAACTGGTGTTACCGAACTTGGCATTGTTACCGAAGCAGTCACCAAAGACGAGTGGTAGCTGATACATGGGGACGCGCACGGTGTAGCCGCGGTCTGAGGCCTCGATATACTGCCCGCGATGGAGGGAGTTCCATTCTTGCATGCTCTCATTGAACGCTTTGTCAAAGCTGCTGCTATTGAAGGATTCATAGAAAGAGGCTTTATTATAGAACTTCTTGACCAACTGTGTGGAATACGTGTTCAGCAAGGTACAAAGTTTTGAAGCCACCTGATATGCTCCCAGATAATCCTTCACGAGGTCTTCGAAGACATAGGTGTAATCCGTATAGTGGTTGATGTTCAGGGGTGTGACGGTGCTGGCCTTGCCATCCTGGTTGGCGGCGGTGATGCCACCGATGGTGCCGCCGACCGAGGGCAGCGGGTACTTGGGATGGTTCGAGTCGTTGTAGTTCCAGGTGTTCCAGACGCCGTACATCTGCTTGCGAAGCTGCAGCAGCGACTTGTTGGTCTGGCCCTTCAGGAACTCGGAGTTGACAACGGTACCGTTGTAGTTGAAGATGAGGCTTTCGGAGCCGAACTTCACGGGCACGTTGTCGAAACTATAAGCGCTGATCTCGCGGTCGCCAATGAAGACCCACTTGCCGAGGTATGCGAAGTAGAGGTAGGGGTCGATGAGGCGGTAGGGCAGATTGAAACGGTTGGTGATACGGCCCTGAGCATTCGTGATGCCACCAAACTTGGCATTCTTGAAGACGATGTCCTCGTCGGTGAGAAGATCTCCGCCACGTGAACTGTAGTAGTCTTTCTCGTATTCGATGGTGGGTGCCTGGTCGATGGTACCACCGACGAAGGGCTTACTGTAAGCCACAGGTTCTGTCTGGCTACTGGTAGTCGTGAGCAGCCAGTTGTCAGCACGATACCATTCGTTACCCACCTTCTTTTCCTGGAGGTGGTGGGGTAGCGGGGAGACGTAGAGATCCACGAGGGCGAAGGTGCTGTCCTTGTCATCGACGAGTATATATCCGGGTATCTTGCCGAGATACCTGCCGTACTCGTTGTAGTTAGACACCAGGGCACTTTCTTTCTTCTTGTGGAAATAGGTATAGAGGAGCTGGAGGTGGTACTGCTCCTGGTCGAAGTTGTAGGTGCCCTTGTTGGATTGATTGCGCAGGGATGTGATCTGATTGAACTCTTTGAAGGCCTGCTGCGGTTCCAGGTTGATGCAGTTACCAGAGGTCTTGTAAACAGCATTGCGGGTCTGCACGAGTTCCGTCCCATCGGGCTGTGTGTAGGTGAGCACCCACTGCATCTTCTCTACGGGCAGGCTTTCGCGTATGTCGCGGTTGAGGGCGATGGTGGGGTGCATGATGTCGGTGTAGTATGCCTTCACGACACCTTCGCCACGGTTGTCCACCACGCGTGTGCCGTTGGTGGAGGGATATGCCAGTGCCACGTAAGGCTCGAGGAAGCGGAGGGAGTCTGTGACGATCTTTTCCTCCTCCTCGCTCTTGATGCGGAAGAACCAGACCTTGTTCTGCTGCCAGTGGATGCGGTGGTTCTTACGGTCCTTCTCGCTGTAGTACTCGCACCAGACCTTTCGTCCGTTGTCGATCTCGTAGGCATCGGCGCTCAGGATCATCATGTAGCTGTGGCCGGCCTTGAGGTCCATGTCACTGAGGTGGAAGGTGGTACCCTTGTCCTCGCGGAAGCTGACATTGACCTCGCCATTCACGATCTGTTTCTTCAGGAAAGATTCGAGGTCGGCAGCGCTGGGACGGCCTCCTACCCTGTTGGTCCATCCTCCAGTGACCTTGCCTTTCGATGAGAGCGGGTCCTTGATGGGACCGTTGCTGAGTTCCTTGCCCTGCATGATGATAGAGGCTTCGTTGACGGTCTCGGTGCGTGGCAGGTCAACAAAGTTGCTGGCGAAGGCAGATTCATACTGGTTGCGCTCGTCGTAGGTGTATCCTTTTAGTATCTCAGAATATAGGTTGTTGCCATGCCGATAGCTGCCGATGCTGGCATTTTTACCCACGAAGAGATCCTTCAGGTCTTCCGGACTTATGATCGTGCCATTTGCAATACTCTTGGCATAGCCATGTTCTGCAATTGGAGAGGACTTGCATTCTTCCATCCAGCGGGTGGGGCCATCGCCGAGGTCGAAGAGACGGACGCCCATCTTCATGCCGTTGCGGTTCTTGTCCTTATTGATGTCGAAGACGTAGGTGCGGCTGGCGTTGAGGGCGTAGGATTTCTCCAAGTCTTCTTGCTTGACCTCTTCCTTATCGGCCAACTCACTCTCCCAGGAGGGATCCACCAGACGGTAGTGGCTGCCGATGGAGGACTGGGTGGTGAAGGTCATGTTCTTTGCCTCGTTCAGGGAGATGGCGAAGGTGGGGTCGAGCAGTGCCTGGTAGAGGCTGTCGGAACCGTGGCTGACGCCCTGGAACATCTCGAAGCCGTCGAGGGCGTTGCCCTTGAAGGGCACGCAGTGGTCACCGGCAGAGAAGTCGAACTTCTTGTTGATCTTGCAGAGACCGCCGAGGAGGCTGATCTTGATGCGGGCAGAACCTTCGACCCAGGTGGGGTTCGGCAATCCGATTTCGAGGACGCCGCCAATGCCGGCATCAAAGATGCTGACCTTCTCGTTGATGAGGGAACCGATGTGGATGTGGACACCTAATGCGGCGTGCAGGTAAGCGTAGAGCTGACCCATAGCGTACCAGCCATTGTAGCCCATGTGCGAGCCGGAGTTGACGCAGAAGGCATTGTTGCCGTAGTTGACGAGGGCTGCATCGAAGCCTGCGATGGCATCGAGGGAGCCGTAGAAAAGACCGAGGTCGATGCCGATGTGGCCCCAGGCGCTGGCACCGACCATGATGCCGCCCTCACAGGAGTTGGGGTCGAGGAGCTTCTTGGCAGCGGCCTTGCGGCTGCGCTCGGCCTTGCCGAGGTCGGCACCCATGTCGGCCTGGTCGGCCTTGTGTCCGCTGAGGAACTCGGTAATCGTGGAAGGTATGGCAGGCAGTGCACCGCCATCGGGCAGTTCGTTGCCGAGGCAGAGGTAGGCGTCGGCACCGATGTCCACATTGACGATGACGCCGTCGTACTTCAGGAAAGTGAAGCGGCAGCGCTTGTCCTTGGCGGGTTCGCCGAGGTAGAGATGCCACTTAGGCGTGGAGTATTTTTGTCCGTCCTTGACCCAGGTAACCTTGAATTCCAGATTGATTTCCGTTTTGCAGGCAGTGATGCCCAGCTCTTTCTTTTCCTTATCCGAAGGCTCACGCGCCTTGGTTTCTTCCGCATCCACCTCGTTGCCGGAGAGGGCAGACATGTCGCTCTTGGGACTAACGACCCTCTCGAAGAGTTGCTTGGGATCCAGTTCTTCCTGGAACTCGGTGAATTTGCCCTTCAGGGATTCGAGTGCTGCATTGGCCTTGGTAACCTTTCCGACGAGTGCCTTGGTGTCCGCGCCGGCATCCACGGTGACGTTGAGGCATAGGTAACGGTTCTTGGTATTGCCGCTCATGTCCTTCTCGTTCTCGTACATGAGTGAGCAGTTGGCCTTGACCATGCCTCCCACGGCCTCGAGGGTACCATCGAGCATGAAGGTGGAGAAGCAATTGTTTTTCGTATCAAAGACCACGAGCATATCGAGGTCGGCACTCAGGGTCTCCTTGCCCGCAGAAGAGGACAGGCCGAGACCGAAAGCAATGCCGATGCACCCCTTCTTAGGTGTGGGATCGCCATTGAACTTATTCTTGGACTTTTTGGGTTCGTCACCGGACCCACCTTTGCCCTTGGTGGGTCGGCAGTTGAAGAAGAAGCCGCCGGAGATACGGTCAATGACCACGGGGTCGAAACGCAGGGCAGCGGACTCCAGGTTAGCCATGAAATACCCCCAAGAGTAGCTCTCGTCATCGTCGTTCTTCTCATCCTTCTTGTGCTCGAAGTAGCCGCCCTCGCAATCGAGGTTGAAGAAGCCGGTGATGCCAATGTCAAGGGTTCCTTTGTAGCCCTTGTTGGGTTTATCGGTGGCTTCGAGTTCGCCCTTGAGGTGGATGGCGGTGAAGTCCATGTCCAGGCTGAGCTTCTTAAACTCAACGGTGTCGTATTCGATGGACCAGTCCTTGAGGTCGCCTTTGGTATTCACCTTGGCGGCGATGACCAAAGAAGCACTGACATCAATCTTGTCCTCTAAGAGTCCCAAGGAGCCACCCAGTTGGAGGGTGACCCTTCCGTCGGAGAATCCGGGCGAGAACTTATCCAACGAGAAGGAGAAGGGACCGAGGTGTTTCTTCTCGGAAGCCAATGACCATTCGCCGAGGTCGAAGTAGAAGGGTTCATCAGCGGTGCCGATGTTGATTTCGTCGCTCTCCATGAGAACGGTCAGAGCCTTGTTGCGGATCTGCTCTTCCTTCTGCTCGCGTGCGGAACGTTTCTCCTTGGCTTTCTCATCCACAGAGATCCACTCGCTACGCTTGACGTTGGAGAGACGCATCTTGGTGAAGTGGACGTCTGGAATCTTCAGTTCCAGGGGCAGATTTTTTGTCTTCTTCTTTATCCAGTCGTTGGCATCATCGACAAGTCCGATACCGATTTCACCACCCATGCAGAGTTCCACCTGGGTCTTGATCTTGTCGGCCTTCTCTTCGTCAAATGCTTCAACGAGGAAGTAGGTCTGTACGTCATCCAGTTTTGCGTGTGCGATGAAGAAACTGAAGTCCAGTTCGCCGACGTTCTCAGTGAGGAAGACGTATGAATAGCGTGCTTTCTCGCCTTTCTTGCGGGCTTCCACACTGGTGAGGCTGCGTATCTGGCAGGTGTAGTCCACGTTGCCAAAGCGTTCTTTCTCCTTGGCTTTCCCCTTGTCGCCCTCACCATCCTTCTTCGAGGCGGTCTTGAGGATGGGGATATTGATCTGTCCAGAGAAGCCGGCATTATCGAAGTCGCTCTGGATAATCTGCACGTGGGCTTCGTCGAGGCTGATGCCCCATCCGCCGAGGGTGCCTTCCTTGCCCTCGAAGAGGTTCTCGGCACCTATCGTCACGGTGACGCCGCTCTGGTCCCAGTACATCTCCTTGGCATCGACCCACAGGCGCTTGTCGCCCTTGTCGTCCCCGACACCCACTTGCAGGGACTTCGGGAAACCGACGCCAACCTTGCCGATGTGCAAGCCTTGCCACAGCAGATCGGACTTGTCGCAACCCGCCAGTTTCTTGTTATAGCCTTTTGGGAAGGCGCCCATGTGCTCGGAGTTGCGGGTCTTAGTGTGGTCATAGACGATGTCGCTGGCCTTGAATGTCCAGCCCGGGAGGTCCTTGACCTGGAAGTCCTCGATGCTGATGTGGTCCACAAGGAAGTCATCCCAACTGCCGACGGATGCCTTGAGGTTCATGATGGGAGTCTCGTCGGTGGGCGTGCCATTGACATCCTTGACGAGATCGGCAATCTTCATGTCGATATCCACCCCGAGAAGCTCGAGTTTCGTCTTTTCCTCCACGGTCTTCCAAGAGATGTAGCAACCGTCACTTGGTTCAAGGACGTTCTTCGGAGCCTTGAACGTCATCTCGATGTCGGCAGAGGGTGTCAGGGTGAAGTCACCGAGCAGTGCCACGTGTCCGGCCTCGGGCAGGAACTGGTTGGGGGAGATACAGATGCGTGGTGCTCCGAAGACGAGGACCTTGCTCTTGAGGACATCGCACTCCGGCATGGTGGCCTCGCCGAGGATGTTCATCGTGGCGTAGGTGGGAGTGAACTTCATCTCCACAATCTGAAGATCCACGGCGTCGAACTTGTCTTGCAGAAGTTCCTTCGGGAACCTGACGGGCATATAGAGCTTGTCCATGGTACCCGTGGTAAGGAGTTTGCCGATTTCCTTGCCGTCCTGCAACTTCTTATAATAAGTGCCAAGATTCACCTTCTCGGCCAGACTTTTGACTTCGGAGGTGGCCTTGTCCTGGATTTGCTTGGCATAGGGAAGGCCGGTGTCGCTGATGAGGTTGTCGATGCCCCAGTCGCTGAAGAGCTTGTCAACGACCTCCATGCTGCTCAGCATGGCAGGCTCCTTGGCAGTGACGGCCGTACCCTCATAGACGATGTCTTCTTTGTTGATCTTGAGCTTGTCGAAGGTCACGCATACCATGATCTTGGAGCCAAAGGGAGTCCACTCCACACGGCCCGAGCCGGAGAAACCTTCGGCAGCAGAGCCCTTGATGTCATCGATGGTGAGAAGGTATTCGCCCATGGCCACCACCTTGCCTTTGAGGTCTTGAGCTGACTTGGTGGTGGGAGTCTTGTCGTTGATCTGCACCATGTCAGAGCACTGGAAGTACTTTTGTGAGAGTCTTTCGCAGAGTCCGAAGTCCGTAATGTTGTCTTCGCCAGTGAAGGCGATGCTCTCGCCCTTGGTGACGATGGGCTTGACCTCCATCAGGATGTAGTCACCTTTTGCGACGTTCTCCTCGATGTCTTTCCATTCGATGGTTTGCTTCAGTTCCTGAGTCCTCAGGGTGTAGATGGGTTCGGTCTTCAAGGTAGCCTCGCGGTCGGCTTCCTGACTTCCTTTGTAGAGGCGCAGCTCATATTCGAACTCGTTGTCGCCGGGGTTGGTGCCCTCGCCGCCGAGATGCCATACGGGTTCCCATTCAACATCGATGTCTTCCTCAATGAAGACCTTGCGGGCGGCACTCTCGATGAACACGGGTTCCACCAGCTTGGGGTTGCGATAGGTATAGAGGGAGTCTTCGCTGATTTCTCCGCTGCCCCTGATTTCTCCGAGAAGTCCCATCAACTCCATCTCATCCTCGGGGTCTGGAGCGCTGTCGTCCTCATCTTCTACATCTTCGTCCTCGTTATCCAATTCCGGTACCACGGGATTAACCTGGGAATTCAAGCGGAAAAGCTTGTAAGTGCTCTTGCCGTTGTTGGCTATGCTGACGTAATTGAGCATTGCTCGGTTGACGGTCGCCGAGGTGGCTGTGACCTGCGCGGCATAGGTCTTGCCTTCCGTCATCTGTCTGATGACGCTCTGTGGAATCATGCACATCGGTGTGCTGAGATTCGAGACCTGATAGACCACGGGGTTACTATCCATGGAATTGTCGGGTGCCTGTCCGGGCAGGACCTCAACGATGCGTAAGGAATAGGTGTACTGCAGCGCACTGGGGTTGCAGGCCACGACGGGTGCCTTCCAGGTAAACTGCGGTGCAAGCGGATTCATCTCGGCCACTGCCAGGAGGCCCTGAGTGGCGGCCATAGGTGTCAGGAATTCAGGAGCTTGGGCGTTGTAACAGACACTGAATACAGCACAGCCTCCGCTGGGAGAACTGGCGACGACAGGTTCGGTCAAGGCCAGATTCCAGCGATAGGCGGTCATGTGGAGCTCGTACTGGCCTTCAGGCAGGAGTCCAAAAGAACCATTGGCGTAGTTATCGAAGAGGTCCTGAGGAGCCTGAATCTCGTTCAGGGGAATGTGGTTGAAGAGGCTGCGGATCTCAGAAGGAGAAAGGATGTGTGTGCTACCGGCAGGTACCACAATCGGCAGTTTGGGCTGGCGCCGGGCGGGAGTGCTCAGGCTGAGGCCGCTGGAGGGCATGACCTGCTCCACCTGCATGACGAGGTAGATATTGGCGTCGTCCTTGCCCGTGTTGGTCAGGGAGATGTTGAAGTAGTTGGATGGCTCCGTGATATAGAGCATCACTTGCGGCGGCAGGATGGGCTGCGTCGGAGTGACTGTCACCGTGACTTCCTGGGCGAACAGCGGGGAAGAGATATTGAGGAATGACAAAAATAAAGAGAGAGAGAGAGAGAGGGCTCTGAAGAAAGCATGGGTCTTGTGGGACTCATGGTTCTTATGGGAATTATGAGAGATCAGGGCTATCATAACCTTATATATATTGTATATTTATATTCTTTTATTCTTTAATTCCTCTGATACTTATTCTGAGAATCCTTCGGAAATCTCGGAGAGACGCTTCATCCATTTCTTCTTGAAGATGCCGCGCTCTTCCTTGTTCTTGATGGCGAAGAGGCTGAAGGTATAGGCGTAGTTGAGGCTGACAGTGATGTCGGTGCGGTCGAGGGTGCTGCGCAGCTTGGTGGGATTGACGTCGCCGTACTTATAGAATGAAGCGGAGGCGGAGAAGACGTGATACTGCTTCAGGGTGTAGCTGGCGCTGATATCGCCGCCTATGTTGAGGCTCTTGCTCTGACGCTCTACCTCATTGTATACCAACGAGATGGAGCCGGAGACGACGAGCGGGTTATCTTCGAAGAAGGTGTGACCCGTGGAGAGGGTGCCGATGCGGCTGGTATACTTCGTCTTGTAGCCGCGGGAAGTCTGGTTGCTGAAGGTGAGGCTGAAGTCGGTGTTCCAGGGTTTGACGCTTAAGGTGTAGTTGGCACCGATAGCCATGGTCTTGACATCGCTCTCACCGATGGCGAACTTATTCAGGTCTTTGTTGCCTGTGTAGTTGAAGGAGAGGGATGCGGAGTGGCCAAGGATCTCGTTGTCGGTCATGTAGGAAGGGGTGCAGGTGAAACTGTATGTGCGGCGGTGTACGCGGGTGGTATCGTTGACCTGGGCTGTGCCGTCGCCCTGGACCTGGGTGTAGCCGTTGTAGCCGGCACTGATGTTGAAGTGTTCGCCAAGGCGGGTGCTGGCCATGGCGGAATAGATGAAACCGCGGGTGGTGAACATCTGGCGGTTGGTGAGGTTGTCTGACTGACCCGAGAAGTTTCCGGCGAGGGATATCTTGCGGAAGAGCGTCGTGGTCAGCGAGAGGCCCAAGCTATGGTAGTTGTTAGCCATGTAGTAGGTGCCCAGCGAGGTGTAGTCGGGCTGAACGAGGCGGTAAGTGACGGAGCCGGAGATACCGGGGAAGGAGAGGTTGACGTTGACGTCGCCGGCGAAGCGCGCCATGGACGAATAGCGGATATCCATGATGGCGTTGCTGAAGCGCTTGGCCGCGGGCGTGGCAAGGGTGTCGAGTTTCGGGGCCTGGGTATCTGTGGAGAAGAGTGAGGTGGCAATGTTGCCGGTGAAACTCAGCCACTTGGTGGGGGCGAGGGCGCCCTTCACGCCGATGGCCACGTTCTCCTGCGGGGAGATATAGCGGCGCCACTGCTCATCGAGGGATTTAGGAAGGTCGTAGGCACGGAGAACGTAGAGATCGATGTAGTTGCGACCCGAGCCGTAGCCGGCCTTGAACCCCCAGCCCACGCGCTTGTACTGAGGCTGGCGCGCGAAGGGGTCGGTAGGGTCGTCGTTGATGGCGCTGCGAAGGGTGCCATAGAAGGCGCCCGCACGTATCCGCTCGGAATTGTACTCCAGCCCTATGCCATTGAACGAGGTGTTCATGACATAGGGGCTGAAGGACATGCTGCTCTGGCCAAAGTGACCACGCCAGTTCTTGTAGGCCGGCGTGAGGTGGAAGGCGATGTGGGGATAGTTCCAGTCAATCCCGTCGTTGGTGAAATAGAGAGCGAAGGGCATGGAGATTCCGTAGACGCTGATGTTCAGGTTGGCATAGACGCTATTGCTCATGGGGGAGGCATAGCCATTGCCCGCCGAACTGTAGCGGTAGGTGTTCTGTGTTCCAACGGCACCCGTGATGATGAGGGGGTCGCTCTTGGCGATGGTGGAGATGGTATTGAGCGAAAGCGTCTGTGCCGCCGTGTCCAGAGACACGGCGACCAGTGCGAAGAGTACCATCAGAATAGTTCTATGGAGGATTCGTCTCATACGTCAGGATGTCGTTCTCACGCGTATGTGCGTGTGTAAATTAATAAGGTGTTACTTCACGATGACCTTGCGGACACTGCCGTCGGACATACGACGGATGGTGATTCCGCGCTGGGTGGCGATGGAGCGGCGGCCGTTGAGGTCGTAGGCGGCATTTGCTTCAGTGGAAGGCGAAGACATGGTGGCGTTGATGCCATCGACCACTCCTGCTGCGTGAAGTGTGAGAGGAGCTCTCAGCGAACCGACGCGTGCCTGGGCCTTCAAGCCTTCTTCGACGGAGTAGAAGTCGTTGGTGTAGGGGCTGTAGAGCTTGAAGGTCACGAACTCATCGGCGTCGCAGTGGACGGTGATGAATGCCTTGCCGTCTTCGATGATGCCCTCGCCACGGCACTCGTCGCCCACGAAGGCACCGATGCTGTACTGGTCAGGATGTTCGATGCCTTCCAGGGTGGCTACGATGGTCATGTTGTTCACGAAGCGGGTGTGGTCATACTCCCAGACCTTGACGGGGGCATTGATGCCCTTGACACCAGAGGGAACGGCATCGTTGCCAGGTGTCAGCGTGGTCTCGGCGGGGAAGACGAGATTGAAGGCCGCAGTGCTCGGATTCTTGATGATATATCCTTCGCCTGCCTTCAACATCTTCAGGTCACCTTCCCAGAGGCCCGATGCAGACTTGAACTCTGCAGAACCGGTCTTGCCGACAATGACCGTTCCATCTGACACGCCTGAAGCTGTACCTCCGAAGAGGTCGTTCAGGTTGCGGTCAAAGAGATAGGGGTTACCCACCCAGTTCCATCCGGGATTCAGGGAAATGGTGAGGGTCTTGGCGGTTTCATCGATGGTGCCAGCACGCTTGTTGGCATCGGTGACGGTGCTACCGAGGAGCGTTGCCGTGTGGGCGTTCACCATATTCACCTTATAGCACTGTCCTTGGAGGAGGCCAGCCGTGGAGGTCAGCGTGCCGAAGAGACCCCAGTTGGGATCGTTGTAGAGCAACTTGTTGCCAGTTCGGATTTCCAGGAGGTCTTTGGTGCCGAAGGTGCTGCCGAGTTCTGTTATAGCGATGAAGCCGCAGGGGTTGCTGCGCCACTGCCAACCGGTAGTGAGTTCTAGAGGCCATCCAATCTCGAAGCTCTTGAAGGAGTAGGCTGTTGGAGAATTCGGGTCGTTGACGGGGATGGGTGTCTCGCCGCCAGTGAGTGCATTCTGAGTGACCTGGACGTTAACGTTGCCAGGGATGGTGGACGAGAAGTTGTAGATCAAAGCTTTGGTTGTCTTGGAGACTATATTGATGGTGAGCTGATCGCTCCAGTCGTTGGTTTTGTTAATATCATCGTCGTAATCGTTGTAGATGTTGACATTAATCTCCTCGGGATCGAAGGTGGCACCTTCGGGCTGAGGTGTCAGGGTGATGGTGCCGTCCTGTCCGGCAATGGGATTGATGATGGATACGTCGAAGCCAATGAGGGAAACCACGGTCTGGACCACGATGTCGAAGGTCTTCTGGGCATTGCCGTAGGTCAGCTCATTTGAGGAAACACCCCAATCGTCGTAGTTCGGCCAACGAAGGTCGATGGTCATGGTGGAGGTACCTTCGGCCACGGCGGTGTATTTGCCGAGGATTCCAGTAGCGTTGAAGGCCGGGGTGAAGGGAGCACCAGTGTCGTCCGTACAGGTTACGAAGGTGCCGCTGAGGGTGGCGGTGGCCTGTGTAGCCCAGAGGTCGGGATCACCGCCGAGGGAGATGTTGGCACGCACTTTGTCGGTGATGTCGGTGGGATTGCCGTCGGTAAGGGTGGCATAGATAATGTTGTTGGGAATGTCTGCACTCTTGACGGGCTTCTCGACAGTCAGGTTAATGGTGGCCTGCACGGCGGCCGTAGCAGGAGCACCGTCAGCTTCGACCTTGAGGGTTGCAACACCAGAGCCCACGGCATTGAAGGTGGTGTTGCCAACCTTCTCCACAACGCCGTCGCCGTTTTCGATGCTAATCTTATAGGTCTTGACCGTTGCATCTGAAGGCTTGACGGTTATCAGCTTGGCCATACGTTCGTAGAGATGGGTGTCGCCGACATTGGCCTTGAAGCTTCCACCGAATGCGGAGTAGTCAATCTCGATGCTTTCTGCGGGAACGTAGACGGTAACGTTAATCCAGCCTTCGTCATTGCCGATGAGGGGGACGAGTTTGGTGGTATTGTTGTTTTGTAAAATGTATGGGCGCATTCGCGTGGTACCTCCAGCCTGAGGATTGAATGCTTTTTCGGTGTCATCCCAAAGGAGGATGTCGGAATTCTCGGTCTCCCAAAGTACCTGGTC
The DNA here is from genome assembly GCA_902779165.1 of uncultured Bacteroidales bacterium. Classification (GTDB taxonomy): domain Bacteria; phylum Bacteroidota; class Bacteroidia; order Bacteroidales; family Bacteroidaceae; genus Physcousia. Next base: position 5,324 of record CACZAN010000038.1, on the reverse strand, counting down.
GGTGGAGGTCTCAGGGTTGAGTTTGTAGGAAATGCCCTTCTGCATGAATGTCTTCATCGCGGCCAAGTCGCTCTTATTGACCTGTATGTTGGTTTCTTCGAGCTCGATGGCGGTGGCGTGCTGTACAATCCTGAAGGTGGAAGAAGCCAACGTTGAGGGCCCAGCTGTCGTGGTGGCGGGGCCTTTCAGCTTCAGGGTCAGTTCGCCGTCGTAGAGTTTCATTGCTACCAGCAAGCTATCTGTGGCCATGGCATACCCAGCAGGCGTGATTTCCCATTCCAGATTTATAGGAATGACACCGCCTGTGGGTGTGATGGTCATGTAGTCCTTGTAGAGGTTGTACTCAATTGGGGTGTTCGTAGTCCAGAGTTCAGCCTCAGTAAAGTCGAGGGAAAAATTGGTGGCAGCCGTCAGGGTGAGCTCCACAGCGTTGGTAGAAGGCGGCGTGCCATAGGTGGCCTGGTCGATGAATTTCATTGGTGACGGCGATTCCAGTACATACTCGAAACCCGTCTTGCCGTCATAGACCCGGAATGTGATCGGCATGTTCAGGTCGCCGTCCAGGTCACTCAGGAGGTGAAGCGTATAGAACGGGTTGCCGGAAACGGTGGGATCCGGGGAGGCCATGGCCTTGCAATCGCCGTTGACAAAGGCTCCAAGCACCAAGTTCGAACTCGAAGGGAACAAGTTCGTATTGAGGCGGGCGAAGACTACTGTGGAGTAGAGGTATTCGCTATTTGAAGGTGCAACCCAGCCTTGTGCAATCGCGCTCGCGCCTGCGAGAACAAATGCTAAAAGAAATAAGAATTTTTTCATACAATTAGGAGTTTTTGTTTAATGAATAAATGAATTTGCAATTAAATGGTGTGCAAAGATAGGAACATTTTAAAGATTATCAATTGTATATAATGAGCAAAAAATTGTATTTTTCGCGCATCTTGGCTTTTCTAACAAAAATTCTTGTCCGTTTTTACAACACTTTTTGTACTTTTGTCCCGTTTTCAAGTAGAAAAAATTCTTAAAAGATGCAAAATACATACGTAAATATAGGTTCTCGAGACGGTTCACTCGTTCGCCACTTCGCAGCGCTGTTTTTCCTGTCTCTTCTCGTTCCAATAAGCCTCCTCGCCGATGTGCCAGCCGAGGTCGATTCGCTGGTGACCGTCTATGAGTCCTCGCGCGGCGAGGTGCGCATTGCCGCAGGCCGCAAACTGCTGTCTCTCTGTTCCGACCAGCGGGCGCTGTTCAAAGACAACTTGGAACTGACATCCTCCATGGCACCGCGCCGGCAAAATCTCGTCATCAACTTCGCTGCTGAACGCTACCTACTGACGACGTCGTACTTCAAGGAGGCACTCGTCTACAACGAGAAGGCGTTGCCAATGGCTGAAGAGGAAGAGGATGCAGACATCCACTGCACATTGTTGTGCGATCAGGCCTATTGCCTCTTCAAACTCAGTGACTACTCCCGTGCCGTGGAAACCGGTCAACAGGCTATGCGCTTGTGCCAGCAAGAGGGAAATACCCTGCAGCTCTCACGTGCGTACCTCTATTTATCTTTGGTCAACCACGCCCTCCGCAAATACGATGAGGCCAAGGCGCTGGTGGTCAAGGCCATCGAGACCAACGAGAAATTGGGCGACAACATGCAGCTACACAATGCGCTTGGAGTCGCCTGCGAGATCTTCTGCAGTGCCCTGGAGGTGGATCAGGCCATCGAATACGGCAAGCGTGCCGTGGAGGCTGCACGTGCAATCGACTTCCAACCAGGTGTGGCAAACCACATGACGCAACTGAGTTATGCCTATGACCGCAAAGGCGAATATGAGTTGGGACTGCAGATGGCAGACTCCGCCATTGCCATTGTGAAGGCGCAGGAACCCCTCGACCGCAACCAGCTGGCAATCACGCTGGAGTACAAGGGATGGAACCTCATCGACATCGGCAGAAATACCGAAGCCGTGGAGGCGCTGCGAGAAGCCATCCGGCTGGAAGAGGAGGTGGGGAACACCCACGCCGCTTGGTATGACTACCGCACCCTGGCGGAGGCCATGGCTCCCATTGATGCCCGAGGCGCTCTGGATGTCCTCAACCGATATGTGCGTATGTCCGACACCATCCATGCCCAGCAGCTGAAGGAACTGATGAGTCAGGCCAATGCAGAGTTCCACAACGATGAACTGCAGGAAGCCAATGTGGAGAGCCGCCGCATGAACCGCATTATCTTCTGGACCTCTTTGATTGTGTTTATCCTGCTGGCGATGGTGATTGCTTCGTTGCTTTTTGCCTTCCGCCAAAAGAAACGGACTGCCGACACACTGCGCCGACTGGCCGAAGCACGCGAGTCCTTCTTCACGAGCGTTACCCATGAGTTCCGTACGCCGCTGACCGTCATCCTCGGACTGGGAAAGGAACTCCAGAACACTCCCCCCGCTGACACCAAACGGCTGCAGGAAACAGGCGAGATGATAGAAAGGCAGGGAACGAGACTGCTGACACTGGTGAATCAGATGCTGGATATTTCCAAAGTGAAGTCGGCAATGGGCAAACAGCCACAGCAGTATGGCGATATCGCAGCTGTGGCAACGATGGTTATGGAGACCTTGCGCGAGGCGGGAAGGCAGAAAGGTGTGGAGGTAACCTTCGACACTGATGAGGGCGGTATCCTGGCAAACTTCGTTCCCGATTACGCGGACAAGATCATCACAAACCTCGTCGGCAACGCTGTGAAGTTCACTCCAGAAGGAGGAAGCGTGCACGCTGCCCTGCATCGTGTGGGCGAACAGCTGGAACTGACCGTGGAAGACACTGGATGCGGCATCGCTGCCGATGCTCTGCCCCATATCTTCGAGCCCTTCTACCGGGCAGATAATGCTGAAGCCACAGGCAGTGGTGTGGGGCTGGCGCTGGTGAAACAGATCATCGATGCCGAGCATGGCGATATACAGGTGACCAGCGAAGTGGGGAAAGGAACGAAGGTGAAGGTGCTCTGGAACCCCGGCAAACATCCTGCCGCATCGCTCACGACCAGGGAGGAACCGGAGAACCTGTCGGGCAAAGCCTCCTCTGATGCGGTGTCGGCTCCTACTACCTATGAGAATACGCCGACTACATCGGAGCCAGCCGAGAGCGAGACCGCCCTCCCCACACTCCTCATTGTGGAAGACTCGCCAGACGTGGCCCGCTACATGGGTCATCTGCTGGAAGGACAATACGAACTGCACTTTGCTACAAATGGCCAGCAGGGACTGCTGATGGCGCGCGAACTCTTGCCGGATCTCATTATCACGGATGTGATGATGCCCTACACCGACGGACTGCAGCTCTGCAGGAGCATACGTGCCGATGAACTGACGAGCCATATCCCCATCATCGTCGTCACAGCCAAGGCTACGGAAGCTGACCGTGTCCGTGGACTGCAAGAGGGAGCTGACGCCTACCTCTATAAACCCTTCAACGAGCAAGAACTGTATGTCAGGATCCAAAAGCTGTTGGAAACCCGACGAATGATACAAGAGAAATACGCAAAACTATCCGATATGAATCGCAAGCCCAGCCAGAACACGCCTTTGGACGAAAAATCATCAGCTGCCGAAGCAGCTTTTGAACCTTCTTCATTCTCACAACACTCAACCTCGTTTGTACGACAATTCGAGGAAGTCTTCCAAAGGCAGCTCGCTACGGGCAATGCCGACATCGAGAGTATTGCAGCAGAGTTGTGCATCAGTACCTCGCAGTTGCGCCGCAAGATGAACGTCATCACGGGCATGTCGCCCAAGAAATACATCATGAGGATGCGTCTGGAACAGGCGCATAAGGAAATACTGCAGTTCCCCAATAAGAAACTATCGGTTATTGCCGAGCATTGCGGCTTCTATGACCTCCCGCACTTCATCCGAATCTACAAGGAAGCGTACGGCATCACGCCGGGGCGGGAGAGGCAGGACGATGAGAAATAGCACAGACTATCGGCTCACGGCCGAGTGGTTGCTGGATGCGTTGGGCAAAAACGCAAGTCGTAGCAATTCAACTTCGACAAACAGAACCGAATCCCAAGACGAAATTTATACCAGCCGTTCTTCAAGCGTGAAGCGTCGCAGAGCGCCGAGCGGAAACGGCTGGCTACCTTTGTCACGCCCCGCTGGGGCTTTGTATTACAGCTGGTTAGCGAAACTTGAGTAAAGATTTTAAGTAGGTAATCAATTCTATTTTACATGTTATTTCCAGTAGGTGTGTTTATGTATTTCATCACCTACTTACCTATCATTTTGTAATAAACGTAATGTTGTAACGATTAAAATCAAAGAGCCAGTGCTGACATAAAGTCCAGTTCTAATGTTGTTTCAGGGCAAAACGTAAGCGCTTCTGAAAGCAGCCTCATTGAAGTTTCGCGTGACAATGGTAGCCAGCCGTTTCAACGGCTGGTATAAAGCGGCCAGGAAAAAGCGTGCCTTTAGGTACGCGACATTAAATCCCTGTCGCGTACCTAAGGCACGCTATCCGTTAACATCCTCATTACCAGCCATTGAAATGGCTGGCTACCATTGTCAGATGCCTACGGCATCACTTACGAAACTTGAACAGCCTCAAAAAATGGCAGTTTTTCAAGTGGGCTCTTTCCTCAAGTTTCGAAAGTTATGCCATTGCATTTGACAATGGTTCTTCAGGTTTGAAGCGCTCGAGATCTGCTCGTTCCACACTTGGAGCGCTCAACCTCTGGTCGCTTCAAACCTCTTGAAGAACCATTGTCATGCTTCGCTGTTTTTTTCATACAATTACATGCGCGAAAGTATTTCTAATACACTTTATCACTTTAATTTTGTTAATCCATTGAACATCAAAAGATAACCCGTTTTGCTAAAGTGAATATCCGAAATTTAACGTGTAGAAAACCATATATGTTTTTCCATATTTTGTTCATTAAAGTGAATATTTCGTGCATTTTTCCTTAAAAATGATGGGGGTTTTATTATATTTCCGATCTCTTCTCGGTATATGAGATTCGGATGGGAGATAGTGCTTCATGCTATTTTCGCCCTATTTTATACACTTTAGCATCTAAAATTTCACTTTATTGCACCTAAATATTCACTTTATTACGTCAATTTCACAGTTACCTACCCCTAATTATTCACTTTAATTTGTCTATCTACACGTTAATATAAGACTTATTATTCTGATAATAAAGGATATAGCATTTTTAAAGTGATAACGTGTATTAGATATACTTTCGCGTATGTATTTCTCCAAGATGTCAGGCCGTCTTTCCCCTTTCGTCCTGTCATCGACCTCCTAACCTCCATAACTTTTCCTTGACGACCCAA
>CACZAN010000037.1 GCA_902779165.1 uncultured Bacteroidales bacterium | reverse complement strand
CTTGTCAATTGTCATTTGTCAAAATCAAAATCGGATTTGTCATTTTGCTCACTATATATAAATATATAATATTTATTATATAGTGGCGGTTTTTGACAAGCAGAAAACGATTTTGACAAATGACAATTGACAACATTTTGACAACTTTTAAAAACGCAATATATAAAAACATGAAAATGACGGAATTAAGCATATTTTTGAAAAAAGTTGCCAAAACATTCGTGAACCGCAATGGAAATGTCGTACCTTTGCAGTGTCAAAAGGGGAACACGGCCAAGCCGTGTTTAAGGTTTAAAGTTCTTCAAGCGTGAAGCGTCGCATGGCGCCGAGCGTAACGAACCTCCGGCCGGCGTTGAACAGCGAACCGCAAACCAGCCTGATGACAGAGCGCTCTTTACAATTAATGATTAACAATTAACCATGAACCATGAACCATGAACCATGAACTGTAGTCTCTGCGACGACAAACTATAGTTACTCGTGCAACAAACTATAGTTCCCCCATTATTCCCACTCGATGGTGGCTGGCGGCTTTGAGGAGATATCATAGCAGACGCGGTTGACGCCGCGGACGTGGTTGATGATATCGTTGGAGACGCTTGCCATGAAGTCGTAGGGCAGGTGTGCCCAGTCGGCGGTCATGGCATCGGTGGAGGTGACGGCACGCAGAGCCACAGGATGTTCGTAGGTGCGCTCATCGCCCATGACTCCGACGCTGCGGACGGTGGATAGGAGGATGACACCGGCCTGCCAGATTTGATCATAGAGCGATACTTCAATCTCGCCGTCGGTCATCTGGGCGGGGATTCCTGCAGCAAGAACCTTGCGTGCTTCTTCGCCGCTGAGTCGCACCTTGTAGTCGCGCAGGGCACGGATGTAGATATCATCGGCATCCTGAAGAATGCGCACCTTCTCGGGGGTGATGTCGCCAAGAATGCGAACGGCAAGACCGGGGCCGGGGAAGGGGTGCCGTGTGATGAGGTGCTCGGGCATATTGAGCTGACGTCCAACGCGTCGCACCTCGTCCTTGAACAACCACTTTAGGGGTTCGCAGAGCTGCAGGTTCATCTCCTTTGGCAGGCCTCCGACGTTGTGGTGGCTCTTGATGACCTTGCCGGTGATGTTGAGGGATTCGATGCGGTCGGGGTAGATTGTACCTTGTGCGAGCCAGCGTGCATCGGTGATCTTCTTGGCCTCAGCGTTGAAGACTTCCACGAAGTCGCGGCCGATGATCTTGCGTTTCTGTTCGGGCTCAGAAACCCCAGCGAGGTCTGCAAAGAACTTTGCGCTGGCATCCACGCCGATCACGTTGAGGCCCAAGATCTTGTAGTCTTCCATCACTTGTGTGAACTCGTTCTTGCGCAGCATTCCATGATCCACGAAGATGCAGGTGAGTCGGTTGCCGATAGCGCGGTTGAGGAGTACGGCAGCCACGCTGCTGTCGACGCCTCCGGAGAGGCCGAGGATAACGCGGTCGTTGCCCAGCTGTCTCTTCAGTTCTGCTACAGTGGTGTCTACGAAGGATGCGGCGCTCCAGCTCTGGTGGCTGCCGCAGATGTTGACCACAAAGTTCTTCAGTAGTAAAGAACCCTGGGTGCTGTGGAATACCTCGGGGTGGAACTGCACGCCCCAGATGGAGTCTCCGCTCCAATAGGCGGCATATTTCACAGAGTCTGTGGAGGCGATACACTGGAAACCATCGGGGATGGCTGTAATGGTGTCGCCGTGGCTCATCCACACTTGCGAGCCTTTCTCGAAGCCCTGGAACAATGGGTTGTCGAGATCTATTGTTGTGAGATGCTGACGTCCGTATTCTCGGGAGGGAGCGGGTTCGACGCGGCCGCCGAGGCTGTGGCTCATGAACTGGGCACCATAGCAAATGCCGAGGATGGGATAGCGTCCGCGGATGATGTCAAGGTCTATTTTGAAAGCTTCAGGGTCATAGACTGAGAAGGGTGAACCGGAGAGAATGACTCCGATGACGTCGGGGTCGTCCTGCGGGAATTTGTTGTAGGGCAGGATTTCACAGAAGGTGTCAAGCTCGCGCACGCGGCGACCGATGAGCTGTGTGGTCTGGGAACCGAAATCGAGGATTATGATTTTCTGCATAGTGGACTGGTAATATTATGGGGCTTATGGGGCTTATGGGGCTAATAGGGCTAATGGGGCTTATGGGGCTAATGGGGGGAGAGTTGCTGCGAAAGCGTCGGCGTTGGCAAGGGTGTCTATCTTGCCCACATCAAGCATACGCAAATCCTTCTTAACGACAGCACGGATGTCGGTCTCGTTGCAATGGTGCAGGTAGAAATCGATGATAGGGAAGCGGTCTGGCCAAGTATTCAGGAATGGGAACAAACTGGGCATCATCACGTGTATACCGCTGAACGCCAGCATCTCCGAGTAGTCTACTTCGGGGTACGGTGACTTTACCTGGCCTGTCTCCTTATTGATCCATCCTACCAGGCAATTGGACTTGTCGAAGAGCAGATAGCGTTTCGTCTCGCGCGGGCTTACCAGCAAGGCGGCATCGGCGTGGCCGGGATAAGGGCTGTTGTAGAGGGCTGCCAGGTCGATATTGCTGAGGATATCAACATTGTGGATCAGGATGGGGGATTCGCTGTCGAAAAGGGGCAATGCCTTCTTGATGCCGCCACCTGTGTCGAGCAACATGTCGCGCTCATCGCTGATGCGGATGTCGAGGCCGAAATTATGGTTGGCGGCCAAGTCATCAATAATCTGTTGTCCGAGGTGGTGTATGTTGACAACGATACGTTCGAAGCCAGCGGCTTTCAGGCGAAGGATAACGTGGTGCAAGAGGGGGCGGCCAGCTACTGGCACGAGTGCTTTTGGCATCGTATCCGTTAACGGGCGCAGGCGTGTGCCGAGTCCTGCGGCGAAGAGCATTGCTTGTTTCATGGGTGCAAAGGTACGGAAAAGTTTCAAGTTTCAAGTTTCAAGTTTCAAGTTTTTGTGGTGCCGGAGGTGTTTCAGCTGCATTTTATGGTTTATTTGCGGTGTGTGGCCACGATTTCGAGCAGGTCGGCGCCATGTTCTGCAATCGTCTTTGGTCCGATTCCAAAGATAGAACCAAGCTCATCAGGGGTGGCAGGACACGCATTGGTGATGGCGATGATGGTGCGTAGAGGCATGATGTAGGCGGGTGGCATACTGCGTTCCTTTGCCACAGCCCGGCGCCAGTCGATGATGGCGCGGTAGAGGTTGGGGTTGTGTATGGCGGAGGTGTCAACGTCAGCCTTCTTTGTGCGGGCGGATTTCTTGGGGGTGCTTGTCTTCATGGAACGCTCCGTGCCTGAAGTTCCTTCAGGAGCTGTGGCGGTGCTCTTGGGGCGATGCGTGGAGGTGGACTTGCGCTTCTTGGGGGTGGTCTCTTCGGTCATCGAGGCACGTGCTTTGGCATCCCAGTATGCATCGAGGGAGAACTCGGAGATGCAGGCAATGAAGATATTCATCTTCTGGTCGAACTCTGTCTTCAGGAACTGGAACTCACGGTCGATCAGTTCTTTCCCTCGGGCGTTATCCACCTCAGGCTGTTCGGCTTCCATCAGTTCGCTCAGGGCTGCGGCAGTCTCCTTGCAGAAATAGGCCATGGCGGCTTTCACGCGCTGGCGCAGCGGCTGGTTGGCGCTGTAGCTATCGGCCAGGGGCATGAGTTCATGAATCTGTGTCTGGAACTTCACTCCTACCGCAAAGAGGTGCACGTCATTCTGTTCTGCTGCGTTCTGCACGAGACGGATGTATTCGGGGAAGTAGGGCATGTGTTCGCTCGTCAGCCGCAAGTAATAGCGCAGTCGCATGGACATCTGGCGGAAGTCGAAGATGTCGCATAGGATGTCCTCTATGAATGAGCGGCGATCGGCAATGAACGAAGCGGCGGTCGGTTCATGGTCGTGGGCGTAGTCGGTGAACTGGACGACATCCGGGTCGATGGTGATGACGCTGGGTGGTATGGGCGTAGAGAGGATGAGTCCTTCAAGGGTGCGGCAGCGGGAGAGTGCGACATATACCTGTCCGTGGGAGAAAGCCCTGCCGGCGTTGATGATGGCGCGGTCGAAGGTCAGGCCCTGGCTCTTGTGAATGGTGATTGCCCAAGCGGTGCGCAGAGGTATCTGGGAGAAGGTTCCCACGACCTCTTCGCTGATGACTCCTGTCGCGGAGTCTGTGACATATTTACTGTTGGTCCATTGGAGCGGGCCTACTTCGATACGTTCATTGTCGCAGAGGACGGTGACTTTGCTGTTTTCGATTTTTATGATGCGCCCGATGCGTCCGTTGTAGTACGCTTTGGCTTGCGAGGGGTCGTTCTTGCAGAACATCACCTGAGCACCGACTTTCAATGTGAGTTGGGCTTCTGTGGGGTAGGATAGTTCCGGAAACTCGCCTTTGATGGTGGCCTGGAAGACCACGGGTGGCGAGGGTAGAGCTTCGAGCTTACGGCTGTTCAGCTGTGCCGCCTGGTGGTTATGGGTAGTCAGCGTTATCCAGTTCTCGTCGTCCGGAGGGTTGAAGGCTGGACGGTAGTGGCTGTTGAGGGTTTGCAGGATGGGCTCTGTGACCTGTCCATCGCGTACTGCATTCAAGAGGCTCACGAAATTTTCGTCCTGTTGGCGGTAGATGTGGCGCAGCTCTATGTAGACGAAATCCGTCTGCTGCAGGGCCAGCGAGGAGAAGAAATAAGGCGTCTGGTAGAACTGTTGCAGCAGGGGCCATTCCTCGTCGGTCGCTACGGGTGCCAGCTGCTGGAGGTCTCCAATCAGCAACAACTGTACTCCTCCGAAGGGCTTATCGCGTTCCTGATAGCGGCGCAGTACTTCATCGATAGCGTCGAGGAGGTCGGCGCGCACCATCGATATCTCATCGATGACCAGCAGGTCCAGCGACCGCAGGATGTTCAGTTTCTGTTTCGAGAAGGAGTAGCGGTTATGCTGGTCGCGTCCGGCCACCATCTTTCCACCGGGGAGATACAGCCCGGGTGCCAACTGGAAGAAGGAATGGATGGTCACTCCGCCGGCATTGATGGCCGCAACACCCGTCGGTGCCACGACTATCATGCGTTTGCGTGACTCTTCTTTCAGGCGTCGCAGGAAGGTCGTCTTGCCTGTTCCGGCCTTGCCCGTGAGGAAAATGTTGCGGCGAGTGTAGAGCGCGTAGTTCCGCGCCATCGACAGTTCTTGATTTTCGTTGTTCATGGTGCAAAGGTAGTGAAAAAGTTTAGAGTTTGGACTTCAGACGCTAAAGTTTTTCTCTTTTTCGAATGAAAAAGCGACGAAATTCGATTGTAAAGGCAATAATCTTTCATCTCGAAACCATAAACTCCCAACTTTTTTGTAACTTTGCAGCCGCAAAACAAAAGATATATAATTAAGGTATATGGAAAACTTCTCAGAACTCGTCCGGCTGCGTCGTTCGATGCGCAAGTTCACGGATGAACCGTTGACACCAGAACAGGTGGAGACACTGATGCGAGCCGCCCTGATGGCTCCGTCAAGCAAGGGCAAACACGCATGGCACTTCGTCGTTGTTGATGACAAGAAGACACTCGAACAGCTTGCTGGCTGCAAGACCGTAGGCTCGGACTTCCTCGCCGGAGCCCCCCTGGCAATTGTTGTGGTGGGTGACCCGCAGGAGAGCGACGTCTGGGTGGAAGATGCCAGCGTGGCAACCACCATCCTGCTCTATGAGGCCGAAGACCTGGGGCTGGGAGCTTGCTGGATTCAGTTGCGCGAACGTTTTAATGCAGAGGGAACACCCTCAGAAGACATTGTCCGTTCATTGCTCCATATCCCCGATACGTTGCGGCCTGTGGCCATGGTGGCTGTGGGGCATAAGGGTATGGAACGCAAACCCTTCAACGAGGACCGTCTGCTTTGGGAAAAAGTGCATGTGAATACCTTTGCATAACAATATAGTTTACAGTTATGAAGATTGCATTCATCGGCGCAGGTCGTCTGGCCACCAATCTGGCTCCAGCCTTGAAGGAGGCGGGGTGCGAAGTGGTGGAGGTCTGGAGCAAGACTCAGGCCTCTGCTGAAGCTTTGGCGGCTCGGATAGGATGCAAGGCGCGTTGGGGTAGGGTGGAGCAGGCAACGAGAGAGGCAGACCTCTATCTCGTCAGCGTGAAGGACTCTGTACTCGCAGATGTCATCCGTGAACTGCACACAGGCCGTGAGCAGGCACTCTTCGCCCACACGGCAGGTTCCATGCCTCTCTCACTCTTCGCAGAGGCCGGACATACACGCGGTGCGGTCTTCTACCCAATGCAAACGTTCTCGAAGGAAAGGATGGTAGCCTTCTCACGAGTGCACATCTTCCTTGAAGCGACCTTTCGTGATGACCTGAACGTCCTGTCGTCTTTGGCTTCACGTATAGTCGTCTCGGCGAATGTGCATAAAGTCTCTTCTGCTGAGCGCTGCAGGCTTCATCTGGCCGCAGTCTTCGCCTGCAACTTTGCCAACCATTGTTTTGCTTTGTCCGACGAGGTGTTGCGGGAGGCTGATATTCCTTTTGATGCCATGCTGCCCCTCATCGAAGAGACCGTACAGAAACTCCATGAACTGCCACCCGTAGAGGCTCAGACGGGGCCTGCCATTCGCAGGGACGAGAATGTCATAGGGATGCAGCGTGCCATGTTGCTCCAGCGTCCAGACTTGCTGGCTGTTTATGATATCCTGACCCGGAGTATTCAGGAATTGAAATATGAAAAATGAGAAATTGAAAGTTCATGATAAACTATGACCTTACAAAGATAAAGGCTCTGCTTTTCGACGTCGATGGCGTGTTGAGTGCCGAGACGGTTCCTCAGGGTTCCGACGGCGAGCCGCTGCGCACGGTAAATATCAAGGATGGCTACGCCCTGAGACTTGCTTGTCTTTCAGGTCTGCATGTGGCTATTGTCACGGGTGCCCGCCCCGAGAGCATTCGCAAACGCTATGAATATCTGGGGGTGCCTGATATCTTCCTTCGTTGTTCTGTGAAGACAGAGACCTACCAACTTCTGAAAGAGAAGTATAATCTAAAGGACGAGGAAGTGCTGTATATGGGCGATGATATCCCCGATTATGAGATTATGAAACTTGTGGGCTGTCCTGTATGTCCTGCTGATGCGGCACCCGAGATCAAGGAGATTTCCACCTATATAAGTCATAAAAACGGCGGCTATGGCTGCGTGCGCGATGTTCTGGAACAGGTGATGCGTGCACAAGGATTATGGATGGCCGACAAAACTGCGTTTGGATGGTGAAACTGATTTTAGCAAGCAATTCTCCCCGCCGCAGGGAACTCCTCAGCGGACTGGGCCTGGACTTCGAAGTGCGGGTGCTGCAGGGTATCGATGAAAGCTACCCTGCCGATCTCCGCGAAGGAGACATACCTCTTTATATTTCGCGCGCAAAAGCACAGGCCTACCTCTCTTCGCTCTCTGAGGACGAGCTCCTCATCACGGCAGATACTATCGTGTGGCTGGACGGGGAGGTGCTGGAGAAACCAAAGGATGAGGCTGATGCCTGTCGGATGTTGCGTGAGCTCTCGGGCAAGACCCATCAGGTTTTCACGGGCGTTTGCCTGACCACGAAAGAGAAGCAAGTGGCCTTCTCCTGTCGCACAGATGTGACCTTTGCCCGCCTTGATGAAGAAGAAATTCAGCATTATGTCGAAACCTACCGTCCGCTGGATAAGGCTGGTGCATACGGCGTGCAGGAATGGATAGGGTATATCGGCGTTGAACGCGTAGAAGGCTCTTACTTCAATGTCGTGGGGCTGCCCGTTCAACGGTTATATCAAACGTTAAAACAAAACTTTAATATATTATGAGAAAAAAGTACATTTTCAGCAGCTTGCTGATGACGATGTGCTGTGGCTTATGGATGGGCTGCAGCAATGATGAGCTATATAGCATCGTGCCTCACTTCTCGAAAATCGAATGTCAGCCCAATCCCGTTACTCCTGGTGATAGCATCACTCTGACCGCACGTCAAGACCAGCTGGGAAAGCTCATCAATGCCACTTCCTACGACTGGTCGTTCAAGTACAGCTATTTTTATGATGGGGCTGCCAAGGACACCACGGTTTATATGCCCACCGTAAAGACCAACTACGACGGTATCAGTAATGCAGACCCTGTTATGGGCTTCAGGGTTCCGGCAAATATCGCCAGCAACCTCACGGTGACCATCAATGCCTTCTACAGCCTGTCGGCTCAGACCTCCTCCGGACAGCTTTACGGACAAGCGAATCGTACCAACCAAATAACGGTTAACTTACAATGAAGCGTCTCTGTCTGTTCCTTCTTGCAGGTGCGCTGTCTCTCGCTCTCTCGGCTCAGACAACATCAGAGTTTGATGCCCACTTCGTGGATTCTACCTTACGGGTAGACTACATCTTCTCTGGCACGAACCACACCCAGCACATAGCCCTCGCACAGCTTTCGAAGACTGCTGGGTGGTACGGCCGCAGGCGGAATCTCGGCAGCCTGCCGTTGTTGGGCAACGGACAGCTCTACGTACTTGATGCCGCTTCTGGCGATACACTTTATGCCCATAGCTTCTCGACTTTGTTTCAGGAGTGGCAGGAGACTGCAGAGGCACAGCAGATAGAGAAATCCTTTGAGAACACGTTCATTCTTCCGCTACCCAAACAGCCTGTAGACATAGTCTGTCAGCTGAGGGACAACCATCAGAAGGTGCAGTCCTGCCTGCGTCATCATTTCGACCCGCGCGACATCCTTATCCGTGATCGTAGTGGCGAGGCGCAAACTTCTTGGAAATACCTGCGACAGGGCGGCGATTCCCACGAGTGCATCGATGTCGCCTTTGTGGCTGAAGGTTTCACAGAGGCAGAGATGCAGCAGTTCCTGAATGTCTGTGACAGCAGCATCATGGCGCTGGCGGCCCACGAACCCTTCCGCTCGTTCATCAACCGTTTTAACTTCATCGCTGTAATGCCTCCATCTCAGCAGAGTGGTGTATCCATCCCCCATGAGGGGGTGTGGCGCGACACCCCCTTGGCCTCCAGTTTCGATACCTTCTACAGCAACCGTTATCTCACGACCCTGCATCTTCAACGTCTCTATGACTTGATGACAGGTATTCCTTTCGAACACTTCATCATTCTGGCAAATACTTCAGAATACGGTGGCGGAGGTATCTACAACAGCTACAATATGGCCTCGGCCAAGTGCCCCCACTCGCGCTATGAGGTCATCGTCCATGAGTTTGGTCACAGCTTCGGTGGGTTGGGCGACGAGTATGCTTACGATTCACAGGCCGAGCCCATGTATCCCGCTGATACTGAGCCGTGGGAGCCCAACCTGACCACCCTTGTGGATTTCGCTTCGAAATGGCAGGATATGCTGCCCGAGGGAACAGTGATCCCCACTCGTCCTGACGATCGCAACCTCACCACGAAGGTTGGCGTTTACGAGGGCGGAGGCTACCAGACGAAAGGCGTTTATCGACCTGTGCAAGAATGCCGCATGAAGGTTAATGAGGTCGAGGAGTTCTGTCCTGTCTGTCAGCGTGCGCTGCGCCGTATCATAGATTTCTACACACGATAACAATCACTCATACAATGAAACAAACACTGCTCATCCTGGCCCTTGTGGTCTCATGCATGGCCGCCGAAGCTCAGCGCTGGCAACCCCGTTATCGCGAGGGAGTGCCCACAGACAGTATTATTCTCAGCGACCCCTTCATCCTCGCTGACAGCGCCACCCATACCTATTATATGACAGGTACGGGCGGGCTCTTGTGGACTTCCAAGAACCTGCAGACGTGGGATGGGCCGCGTAGTGTAATTGAAATAGACACCGCTTCGTGGATGGGTCGTCATCCTCAAATCTGGGCAGCAGAATTGCATCACTATCGGGGCAAGTACTATTATTTTGCCACCTTCACGAATAATGCCATCACCATTGATAGTGTGGCGGGTCGCCGAATCCCTCGTCGCGCCTGTCATGTTCTTGTCTCTGACAAGCCCGATGGGCCTTACCGCCCGATGTCTTCGCCGGTCTATCTGCCACCTCATATGCCGACACTCGATGCCACTCTCTTTGAGGACAACGACGGTCATCCTTATATGGTTTACTGTCATGAATGGTTGCAGAACCTCGATGGTACCGTAGAGAGAATCCGCCTCAGCGATGACCTCTCCAGTACTCTTTATACTTCACGTACCCTTTTCCGTGCCAGCGACTCGCCCTGGAGCCGCAACGATGAGGGTACAGGCCCCAATGCCGTTACAGACGGCCCGTTCCTATTCCGCACCCAGACGGGCAAACTCGGGATGATATGGACCAGCTGGATAGGTAATGTGTATACGCAGGGGGTGGCCTATAGCCGTACTGGAACCATCGATGGGCCGTGGGTGCAGGAGCCCAAGCCCATCACCCCTCCCAATTTCGGCCACGGAATGCTCTTTCATGATTGGAAGGGACGTCTGCTCTGCTGCCTTCACAGCCACACTGTGGTTAATGGACGGTACGTCCGCCGCCCGCATTTCTTCCTGATGGACGATGAGGGTGACCGTCTCGTCACGATTGCTAATTTTAAGCCTTGAAGTTCCCTCTCTCACGAGTTGGCACGCCTTTTGCAAGGAGATTGGTTGTATAATTGCATGTTCAATAAATAAAACAATACAACCATTATGCAAAAAGGTAACATTGGAGTAACGACTGAGAATATTTTTCCAGTCATTAAGAAATTCCTTTATTCAGATCACGAGATCTTTATCCGTGAGATAGTAAGTAACGCTGTTGATGCAACCCAGAAACTGAAAACCCTTGCCGGAAAGGGCGACTATCAGGGCGAGTTGGGTGACTTGAAGGTCAACGTGAGCATTGACAAGGATGCCGGTACCATCACCGTCAGCGACCGTGGTATTGGCATGACTGCCGATGAGATTGATAAGTATATCAATCAGATAGCTTTCTCGGGCGCCAACGATTTTCTGGAGAAATACAAGGAAGATGCGGCCGCCATTATTGGTCATTTCGGCCTTGGTTTCTATTCCAGCTTCATGGTCAGCGACCGGGTGGATATCATTACCCGCAGCTATCAGGAAGGTGCTCAGGCTGTGAAATGGAGTTGTGACGGTTCACCTGAATTCACCCTGGAAGAGGTGGAAAAGGCTGATCGCGGAACCGATATCGTCATGCATCTTGCTGAGGACTGCAAGGAATTCTTGGAGAAAGACAAGCTCGAAGGTCTGCTGAAGAAGTACTGTCATTTCCTGCCCGTTCCTGTCGTCTTCGGCAAGAAACAGGAGTGGAAAGACGGTAAGATGCAGGACACTGATGCGGACAATCAGATCAACGACACCACACCTCTGTGGACCCGCAAGCCCGCAGATCTGAAGGACGAGGATTACAAGGAATTCTACCGTAATCTCTATCCTATGTCGGATGAGCCCTTGTTCTGGATCCACCTGAATGTAGATTATCCTTTCAACCTCACAGGTGTTCTTTACTTCCCGAAAATCAAGAACAATCTGGACCTGCAGCGCAACAAAATTCAGCTGTACTGCAATCAGGTATTCGTTACGGATCAAGTCGAAGGTATTGTGCCCGACTTCCTAACCTTGCTGCACGGCACCATTGACTCGCCGGATATCCCTCTGAATGTGAGTCGTAGTTATCTGCAGAGTGATTCCAATGTGAAGAAAATCAGCGGATATATTACAAAGAAAGTGGCCGACCGTCTCAGCTCACTCTTCAAGAACGACCGAAAGGAATTCGAGGAGAAATGGGACGATCTGAAGATATTCATTTCTTACGGTATGCTGACCGAAGAGGACTTCTATGAGAAGGCAAAGGCATTCTTCCTTCTGAAAGATACTGAAGGAAAATATTACACACTTGAGGAGTATCAGACCCTCATCAAGGACCAGCAGACAAACAAGGACGGACAACTCGTTTACCTCTATGCTTCCGATCGCGATGAGCACTACACCTATATTGATGCCGCAAAGACAAAGGGCTACAATGTCCTGCTGCTCGACGGCCAGCTGGATACTCCGCTGGTGCAGATGCTCGAACGCAAGTTGGAGAAGACTACCTTTGCCCGTGTTGACGCCGACGTCATTGACCGGCTCATCCAGAAGGAGGAGGCTAAGGGCGAGGAACTGGAAGCAGAACGTTCTGCCAATCTGTCAGCCGTCTTTGAGTCTCAGATGCCCAAGGGTGACAAAACGACGTATCATGTCGAGACCCAGGCTTTAGGCGCAGAGGCGATGCCAATCGTCATTACTCAAAGCGAATATATGCGCCGTATGAAGGATATGGCCCGTATTCAGCCTGGAATGGGGTTCTACGGCGAGATGCCCGATATGTATACCTTGGTGCTCAACACCGATTCAGAGCTTGTCAAGAGTGTGCTGAGTGACAGCGAGGCAGCTACGGAGGAATCCCTGAAGCCCATTGAGGCTGAACTGCGCGGACTCCGTGCTCGCAAGGCTGTGCTGCAGTCTGAGCAGGACAAGAAAAAATACGATGAGATTACTGATGCTGAGCGTGAGGATATGAAGAAATGTACGGATGATATCGAGGCCGAGGAAAGCAAGAAGCGTGATGTGCTCGGCGCTTATGCCGCACAGAACGATCTCGTACATCAGCTCATCGACCTGGCCCTCTTGCAGAACGGACTATTGAAGGGTGAGTCGCTGACACGCTTTGTGAAGCGTAGCGTTGACTTGTTGAAATAATCGGAAGGAAAGCACCTTCTCTGTGCCTTATCGCGTGGATGAGGGTGCTTTTTTACACCTTCATGAAGAAAAACGCCCAAAAATTTGTTCATTTCAGGGAAATGACCTATCTTTGCAGCGTTTTTGAGGGTATATGTAGGCTCCTTAGCTCAACTGAATAGAGCATCTGACTACGGATCAGAAGGTTATAGGTTTGAATCCTATAGGAGTCACGGAAGAGGCAATCCGCTGGCAACATTGACTAGTGATTGCCTCTTGCCGACCAAAAACCGGGCTGAGTGAGATGCCCACAATTATTATTAGGTAAAAGAGAATATATGGAGAATAAATTGTCACCCAAGATAACCGAAATTATGAATTTTGGAAAACAGGAGGCCGTACGGCTCCACAATGCTTTTGTGGAACCTGTACATCTCTTGTTGGCCTTGCTGCGCGAAGAGGACTGCACCGCTGCTGCTATCCTGCATCAGGCTGGCGTAGACTTCCAGAGCCTGAGGCTTCGGCTGGAAAAGCTGGTGCGTGCTTCCGAGGCCGAGCGTGACCCCTTGCTCAGTGATGCCTCCAGCCGTATCATCAAATTGATGTTGCTGGAAGCACGGGCTATGCAGGCTGAATGGGCAGACACGGAACACCTGCTGCTGGCTCTCCTGCGGGCTACGGATGATACCGTATGCCATGTGCTGAACGAGGCAGGGGTGGACTATCAGACCGTCAAGGCTTCGCTCACTCAGAAGCAGGATCCCAAGGCTGGATTCGGCTACACCGATGAAGATGAGGATGACGATGATGAGGAAGAAGACCTGCACAACAGCGGTCGCCCCGGACAGTCAGCTGATGTCCAGACAAATGTATTAAAGAATAATGGTAAGGGTTCAGGTACTCCGGCTCTGGATACTTTCGGCACAGACCTCACGAAGGCTGCAGAAGAGGGTCTGCTGGATCCGATAGTGGGACGCGAACGCGAAATAGAACGTGTGGCACAGATACTCTGCCGCCGCAAGAAGAACAACCCAATTCTCATTGGATTGCCCGGAGTGGGCAAGAGTGCTATCGTGGAGGGGTTGGCATTGCGTATTGTTCAGCGCAAGGTGGCCCGGCTGCTATTCGACAAGCGAGTCGTGGTGCTCGACCTGGCGGCAGTCGTCGCCGGCACCAAGTACCGCGGACAATTCGAAGAGCGCCTGAAGGCAATTATCAACGAGTTGCAGGAGCACAAGGAAATCATCCTCTTCATCGATGAGATACACACCATCATCGGCGCAGGTTCTGCTGCCGGAACGATGGATGCTGCGAATATGCTGAAACCTGCTCTCGCACGAGGTGAGGTGCAATGTATTGGTGCCACCACCATTGATGAGTACAAGAAGAGTATCGAGAAGGACGGGGCCCTCGAACGCCGTTTCCAGAAGGTGATGGTCGAGCCTACCTCTGTAGAGGAGACCGTCCAGATCCTTAGCCAGATCAAGGACCGCTATGAGGCACACCACAATGTGCGATACTCTGACGAAGCCATCCGTGCATGTGTCCTGCTCACGGATCGCTACATGACCGACCGCAGCCTGCCCGACAAAGCTATCGATGCGATGGATGAGGCGGGTTCCAGGACTCATCTTGCAGGTGTTCCCTTCAGCGAAGATATTATCCGCAAGGAAGAACTCTGCCGCCATCTGAGCGAATTGAAGAAAGAAGCAGCTTCCCGTCAGAACTACGAGCTCGCAGCGGATTATCGTGATCAGTTGGCCAACGAGATGGTGCGTCTGGAGCAGATGAAGCAAGACTGGGAGCATCAGCTGCGCGACAAGCGGGAGAAAATCTCTGAACAGGATATCGCGGAAGTCGTCTCGATGATGACCGGAATTCCTGTGCAGAGGGTAGGAGAGAGCGAGAACGAACGGCTCCGCAACCTCGGCCCTGCCCTCAAGGAATCTGTCATTGGACAGGATGCTGCCGTCGACAAACTCGTTCATGCTATCCAGCGCTCGCGCGTAGGCCTGAAGGATCCCAACAAACCCATCGGCACCTTCATGTTCCTCGGTCCTACAGGCGTTGGCAAGACTTATCTCACCAAACGTCTGGCCGTAGAACTCTTTGGATCAGAAGATGCGCTTATTCGTGTGGATATGAGCGAATATATGGAGAAGCACACTGTCAGCCGCATGGTTGGTGCCCCTCCGGGGTATGTAGGCTACGAGGAAGGAGGGCAGCTGACCGACCGCGTGCGCAGGAAGCCTTACAGCATCATACTACTTGATGAGATAGAGAAGGCGCATCACGACATTTTCAACGTCCTCCTGCAGGTGATGGACGAAGGCCGATTGACGGATGGCAGCGGCACCACCGTGGATTTCCGCAACACCGTCATCATCATGACATCCAATACTGGTACCCGCCAGCTGAAGGAGTTCGGACAGGGGATGGGCTTCACTCGTGCCGGTGATGCTGCTGACCCCGAATTCGCCCGTGGTATCATCCGCAAGACCCTGCAGAAGCAGTTCTCTCCCGAGTTCCTCAACCGCTTGGACGACATCATTTTCTTCGATCAGCTGACCAAGGAGAGCCTGCATCAGATTGTGGATATTGAGATACGTCCGTTGCAGAAGCGAATTCATGAGATGGGCTACGATATCCAGCTTACCGACAGTGCCTGTAATTGGCTGGCCCTCAAGGGCTATGATGTTCAGTTTGGTGCCCGCCCGCTGAAGCGTCTGCTGCAAACCTCCTTGGAGGACGCCCTTTGCCAGCTGATCCTTGAAGGCCGTCTCGCTCATGGTCAGACCATCAGTGTCAGTGCTGCGTCAGAAGACGACAAGGAGCTGACCTTGCAGCCACTCCCGATGGAACTATAGCTTACTGCGCGGCAAGCAGATTTTATACAGAAAAGGTGCACATGATTCCTATTTGCTAAATCAAGTGCACCTTTTCTGTATTATAAAGTTTGTTTACTCGTAAAAATGTTGACACAGTGCGCGAACAACCGACTCTAATCCTTCTTGGTCGTCGGAGTCGAAAGAGTTGAGGCGGTCGGAATCAATATCGAGAACTCCGCGAATGTGGCCGTAATGGTCCTTCAGTGGAATTACAATTTCCGAACGGCTTAGGCTGCTGCAGGCGATGTGTCCGGGGAAAGCATCGACATCAGGAACCAGGATGGTGCGCTCCTCGGCCCAGGCTGTTCCGCAGACTCCCCGTCCGTGGCGGATGCGGGAGCAGGCTACGGAGCCCTGAAAGGGACCCAGCGAGAGCCATTGCTTGTCTTGCACCAGGTAGAATCCGACCCAGAAAAAGCCGAAAGCCTCGCGAAGGGCTGCGGCGGTGTTTGCCAGCACGGCGACGAGGTCTGTTTCGCCTTCCAAAAGCAGACGATAGTCGGTCAGGAATTGTTCGTAAGATTGGGCCTTTGTGAGTCCCGTGGGGAGTGAAAATGATGCTTCCATAGGTGTGTTATAATATTTGAAATATGGGCAAAAAATGCCATGAAATGACGTGTCTTTGTACCCAAGTGGCCGCAAAAGTAGTCATTTTATCGAAAAATGTGCTCTTTGACGCAACTTTTTCGTATTATTTTTGCTTTTTTTAATGAAAAGCAGTACCTTTGCACCGTCAAAATGAAAGAGGCGACTCTGACATGCGACATCCTTAGGTTAATAATTAATTGTTCAAAGTAAAAAGATTATGTTTGAAAACGCAGGATCTATGGCAGGTGCAATTTGGACTGCCTTGAATGAGAATGGCACCCTCGGTGCAAAGGAACTGAAGAAGGCTACAAAGGCTAAGAGCGAAAAGGAACTTTACCTTGGTCTCGGTTGGCTGCTTCGTGAGGACAAGCTCAGCGTAGCTGGTGATGAGAAAGAGCCCACCTTCAGCCTGAAGTAAAAAAGAGAGAAAAAGGCTTTTTTGCCGTATTATTTACTTCCCACATGAGTTATTCTCGTGTGGGAAGTCCTTTTTTTATGGTGAAATCC
This sequence comes from uncultured Bacteroidales bacterium, assembly GCA_902779165.1. Lineage (GTDB taxonomy): Bacteria > Bacteroidota > Bacteroidia > Bacteroidales > Bacteroidaceae > Physcousia. Next base: position 12,663 of record CACZAN010000037.1, on the reverse strand, counting down.
CATTTTATGTAATAAAAAGGCATTCTTTTTTTGTTTTGCAACCAAAAAATCACTACCTTTGCACCATGAAACATATAAGGAACTTCTGTATCATTGCTCATATCGACCACGGAAAGAGTACCCTGGCCGACCGTTTGTTAGAGCGTACCAACACCATTCAGGTCACTGAAGGGCAGATGTTGGATGATATGGATCTGGAACGTGAACGTGGAATCACCATCAAGAGCCACGCCATTCAGATGGAGTATCAGCGTGATGGTGAGACGTATATCCTGAATCTTATCGACACCCCGGGACATGTGGACTTCAGCTATGAGGTCAGCCGCAGCATTGCTGCCTGTGAAGGAGCTTTGCTGGTGGTGGATGCCACACAGGGTGTGCAGGCGCAGACCATCTCGAACCTCTATATGGCTATCGACCATGACCTCGAGATCATTCCCGTGGTGAACAAGTGCGATATGCCGAATGCTATGCCCGAAGAGGTGGAGGACGAGATCATCGACCTGCTGGGCTGCAAGCGCGAGGAAATCATCCGCGCCAGCGGAAAGACCGGTGAGGGCGTGGACGACATCCTGAACGCTGTGGTAGACCGCATCCCTCATCCCAAGGGCGACGAAGATGCCCCCTTGCAGGCGCTCATCTTCGACTCGGTCTTCAACTCTTTCCGAGGTATCATCGCCTACTTCAAGATTGTCAACGGCAGCATGAAGAGCGGCGACGAAGTGGCATTCATCAACACCGGAAAGGAGTACAAAGCCGACGAGATAGGTGTACTGAAAATGGATATGGTACCCCGCAAGGAACTGCATTGCGGCGACGTGGGCTACATCGTCAGCGGTATCAAGACCGCTACAGAAGTGAAGGTGGGCGACACCATCACACATGTGGACTCGTTGGGAAGCGTTGCAGCCATCGAGGGCTTCGAGGAAGTGAAGCCAATGGTCTTCGCTGGAGTATATCCCATTGAGACCGAGGACTATGAGAACCTGCGCGCCTCGTTGGAGAAGTTGCAGCTGAACGATGCCTCGCTGACCTTCCAGCCCGAATCGTCCGTGGCACTTGGCTTTGGATTCCGTTGTGGCTTTCTCGGATTGCTACACATGGAGATTGTGCAGGAGCGCCTGGATCGTGAGTTCAATATGGATGTCATCACTACGGTGCCCAACGTTTCGTATCTCGTGTATGACAAGCAAGGCGAGGTGAAGGAAGTCCACAATCCAGCCGGAATGCCTGACCCGACTCTTATCGACCACATAGAGGAACCCTACATCCATTCCTCTGTCATCACTACGGCCAACTTCATTGGCCCCATTATGACCCTTTGCCTGGGCAAGCGCGGCGAGCTCCTCCGTCAGGATTTCATCAGCGGCAACCGCGTAGAGATTCAGTTTGCCATGCCTCTCGGAGAAATCGTCATCGACTTCTATGATAAACTGAAGAGCATCTCCAAAGGTTATGCCTCCTTCGACTACCATCAGGACGGCTTCCGTCCCTCGAAACTTGTGAAGCTCGACATCCTCCTCAATGGCGAGCCTGTTGATGCTCTCTCGACACTGACCCACGTGGACAACTCTGTGGACTTTGGGCGCCGGATGTGCGAGAAGCTGAAGGAACTGCTGCCCCGTCAGCAATTCGACATTGCCATTCAGGCCGCAATAGGGGCTAAGATTATAGCCCGCGAGACCGTGAAGCAGGTGCGCAAGGACGTCACTGCCAAGTGTTATGGAGGTGACGTGAGCCGCAAGCGCAAGCTGCTGGAAAAACAGAAACGAGGAAAGAAACGCATGAAACAAATCGGTAATGTGCAGGTGCCGCAGAAGGCATTCCTCGCCGTACTTAAGTTAGACTAAACCTATAAAACCAACCAACTAATAGGAGATAAGCATTATGATTGACAAGCGAAAAGACATCGCACGCGAAATTGGGCGTCGCTATTGCACCCTGACCCCCGCGGGTGTTGAGACATTAGCGAGCATACTTGTACCTTTTAAAGTGAATAAGGGGGAACGACTGATGAATGAGGGGGACGTGTGTAGTTTCATGTACTACGTGGAGCGTGGTATGGTGCGCCAGTTCTATTACAAGAATGGCCGCGACGTGACCGAGCACTTCAGTTATGAAGGACGCATCGTCATCTGCATCGAGAGTTTCCTGAAACAGGAACCTTCGCGGCTGATAGTCGAGGCTCTGGAGACCTCATGGGTTTTCGGTATTCCCTACGAGAAGCTGATGTCTCTGATAGAAGTAGACAAGGAAATGGCTAATCTCTATCGTAAGATCCTGGAGCACGCTCTCATTTCGTCGCAGGAACATGCCGACAGCCAGCGGTTTGAGAATGCAACGGAGCGCTATGTCCGTCTGCTGAAGACTAAGCCCGAGATTGTCTTGCGTGCGCCGATGGTTCATGTGGCTTCGTTTTTACAGATGACTCCTGAGACGCTGAGCCGTGTCCGAGCTTCACACATAGACTAACTTCCGACATTCCTTCATCCGCCGCTGAAGTTCCATGTTGACGAAGTCTACGATGAAGCTGATTCGCGCGCTCGACAGCCGAAAAGGTCGCCGACGCGAGGGGCTTTTTGTGGCCGAGGGGCCTAAATTGGTGGGTGAACTGCTGGAACATTTTGTGCTGCGACAGCTCTTTGTAGCGTCAGAGTCACGTCCTCTTTTTATCTCCTTATTGAAGCGGGTGCCGCCTGAGGCTGTCGTGGAACTTACGGCAGAAGAACTCTCTCGCGCCAGCCTGCAACAGACACCGCAGGGTATCCTTGCCCTCTTCGAAATCCCCGACTTCTCAGCCGACTTCGCCGCTGTTGCTTCGTCCTCGTTGACTCTGGTCCTCGACGACGTGCAGGACCCCGGAAACCTCGGAACCATAGTGCGTTTGGCTGATTGGTTTGGCATCAGCGACATTTTCTGTACTCCCGCCACCGCGGATGTGTGGAATCCCAAGGCCGTGCAGGCTACGATGGGAGGTCTTGCGCGCGTGCGCGTACATATTTTAAATAGTCTCCCGGCAGCTCTCGCATCCTTGCCTCCCTCGGTTCCCATTTATGGAACGTCGCTGCAAGGTCAGAATATCTGGCAGGCCGACCTTGCCCCCAGCGGGGTTGTTATTATGGGCAATGAGGGTAGGGGAGTCAGCCCCGAGGTGGATGCCTGCTGCCGCCAGCGCCTTTACATTCCTTCCTATCCCATCGGCAGTTATACTACTGATAGCCTGAATGTTGCTATGGCAACTGGAATCGTTCTTGCCGAGTTCCGCCGGCGCCAGTCTTAGTTTTTCTTCTTCACCGCATGTCCAGCTTCAAGTCCCTCTGTCAACGGTTCTGCCTATCAGGAATCATGTTGAGTTCCCTGATGCTGGGACTTCTTGCGGCCTGTTCGCCTACGCGCTTTCTGGGAGAGGATGAATACCTGCTGGACAACGTGAGTATTCACGCCTCCCCAAAAGATATTCCCACCGACCAGCTCAGCGGTTATATCCGTCAACACCCCAACGCCCGTTGGTTCTCCCTCTTCAAGGCTCCGATGGGTTTCTACTGCCTCAGCGGAACGGATAGCACGCGGCGCATCAATCGTTTTATTCAGCGAATTGGCGAAGCCCCTGTGGTCTATGATTCATTGCTCGCCATTCGCACCCGCAATGACATTCAGGCCGCCGTCCGTAATCTGGGTTATTTGGATGCCATCGTGGAACTCAACGAGCGCATACGCAACCACCGTGTTCGCCTGAATTTCTACATTCATCCTGGTGACCGTTACTATGTGAACTCCATGAGCCGCGAGGTCGATGACCCTACTGTCGATAGCCTGGTCACATCAGAGTGGGAGAGTTCGCTGCTCAAGGATTCCGTGTTCCCCTTTGATGTGAATGTCCTCGACCGCGAGCGAGGGCGTATCACTACGCAGTTGCAGGATACAGGTTACTATCGTTTCACTAAATCGCTCATTCGCTACGACGCCGACACCACCGTCGGCAATCACCATGTGGATCTCACTCTTCGTGTTCCGGCCTATCGGGCTTCTGTTCGCGACACGCTGGGTCTTCATCCACGCTTCCGCATCGGCCGCATCAGCTATTTATTCGATGTCGATCATCGCACGATGCACGACTCCCTCACAGAAATCGACAGCCTCCATTTTCGGGGTGCCGACTTCTATTGGAGCAAGTCGCTGCCCCTGCGTCCACAGTTCGTGTTGGGTAAATCCGACCTCCGTCAGCATTCCTTCTACCGCGAGAGTGATGTCCAGTCCACCTACTCCAGCCTCTCTTCGCTTGCTGCGATTATGGGTACCAATATTTCTATGGAGCCCCTCGCCAGCGATTCCTCTCAACTACATGCCTACGTCTCGATGGTGTCGGCTAAGCGCCACAGTTTCAGTATAGAACTCGAGGGGACGAACTCTGCCGGTGACCTTGGTGCTGCTGTCAGCTTTAGCTATCAGAACCGCAATTTCTTCCGCCGTTCCGCAGTCTTTGGTCTCACCCTGCGCGGTGCTTTCGAAGCCATCAAAGGTCTTGAAGGCTATGCCGATCAGAACTATGTGGAATACAGCGTCGAGGGCAATCTGAACTTCCCGGAGTTCATCTTCCCTTTCCTTTCCAGAGGGTTCCGTCATAATGTGAAGGCACAGAGCATTGCCTCGCTGATGTTTGACTCTCAGGACCGTCCCGAGTTCCATCGCCGTGTGCTCACGGCAGCCTGGCGCTATCGTTGGAACCGCTTCAACCTCAAGCGCCAGCACCGCATCGACCTCGTGGACTTGAACTACGTGTTTATGCCTTGGATCAGCGAGACCTTCAGGAACGAATATCTCACAGACAACGGCAGTCGCAACGCCGTCCTGCGCTACAACTACGAGAATCTTTTCATCATGCGACTGGGCTATACCTTCCAGTTCAGTAGCCAGCCTGCCGCCACCCAGTCTGCCGCCTACGGCCAAAATGCATATAGCGTACGTTTCGCGGTAGAGACGGCTGGCAATCTGCTCTATGGATTGTCGCATCTTTTCAATATGCATTATTCCCAGGATCTGAAAGCTTATACACTCTTTAATATTGCTTATGCGCAATATGCAAAAGTGGACTTCGACTTCTCCAAGAGCTTCCGTTTCGACGACCGCAACTCCCTGGCAATTCATGCGGCTTTGGGTGTCGCTGTACCTTATGGCAACTCATCGATTCTTCCCTATGAAAAACGTTACTTCTCCGGCGGCGCAAACAGCGTCCGCGGGTGGAGCGTACGTGGCTTAGGTCCAGGGAGTTTCTCGGGTACCGACGGTCGTGTGGACTTTATCCATCAGACCGGCGACATGAAGCTCGACCTCAATGCGGAATGGCGTACGCATCTCTTCTGGAAGATAGACGGTTCGGCATTCATCGATGCAGGTAATGTTTGGACGCTTCGGGAGTACGAAGAGCAGCCTGGCGGCCAATTCCGCTTCGACAGCTTCTGGCGGCAGATAGCAGTCGCCTATGGATTGGGCATTCGTCTGAATTTCGGATATTTCATCCTGCGCTTGGATGCAGGTATGAAGGCAATCAATCCGGCTGTGGCCTATGGACGGGAGCATTATCCTATCATTCACCCCAATTTTAAGCGCGACTTTCAGCTGCATTTTGCCGTCGGACTGCCATTCTGACCTTTCTATTGCTAAAAGTCAATAAAAAATTGCATATCATGTTGCATTTCTGAAAAAAAATGCCTATCTTTGCGGCAGAATTAAAAAATGTAACCATGCTTAAGTTTATTTGCTTAGGAAGTGGAAGCAGCGGAAACGGGTATTACCTCTGGACGGATTCTGGGGGTATACTTATTGATGCGGGTCTTGGAATAAAGACGCTGAAGCGTCATTTCCAGACCTTTAACTTGCCTGTTTCCCAATTGCTTGCCGTTTTCATCACTCATGATCATGCAGATCATATCAAGTCGGTGGGTAAGTTGGTTTCTGAGTATGGCCTGAAGGTCTATGCGACAAAACTGGTGCACGAGGGCATCGGGCGCAACTATTGTGTCTCTCCGCGGCTTCACGACGCGGACCGCGTGTTCATCGAGAAGGATGTCCCGTTCTCCATTGGTGATTTTGTGGTGACACCCTTCCAGGTGCCTCACGACAGCACCGACTGCGTGGGTTATCGCATAGAGGCTTGTGGTGTCCGTTTCTGCCTGATCACTGATGTGGGCCACGTCACCGACCGGATCAAGGAGGAAGTCGAGGCTGCAAACTATCTGGTGCTGGAGAGCAACCACGATCACGAAATGCTGATGTCAGGCCCTTATCCCGCCTACCTCAAGGGCCGCATCGCCGGTCCCACGGGTCATCTGAGCAACACCGAGGCTGCCGAGCTGTTGGCCAATTCTTCCAGTCCTGTCCTGCGCCACGTGTGGCTCTGTCATCTCAGCGAAGAGAACAACCATCCCGAGTTGGCACGGAAGACCGTCGACGGAATACTCCGTTCTTATGGTATCGTGCCTGGTGTGGACTTCCAGATGGATGTGCTCCGTCGCAAGGTTCCCAGTGAGATCTATGTCCTTGCCAACCCCTAATCTCGTTTGCGTATGCCGAAACCCAATGTTCAGGAGAAGACTTATGTCAGCTGCCTTCACTGTGCTCATGCCCAATTTATGCAATGGTTCAATAATCCTATTGTCGCTTATTGCTACGAAGAGCACACCCGGATGGTGGCCGAGACGCAGCGTATCTGTTCGCTGTTCAAGCCTTCAGGTAATCCCAACCCCGAAATTACTCACTTCGACCACTATGAAGAAAATCAGTTGGAGGGTATCATTAACGACGAGAACGCGGATGCATCATTATGATAATGAGCAGGTGTTCAAAATAGGTTTATTCACACTAAATCCAATAGAATCGTAATCGTGGATATCTTCTTAAGTATCTTGATAACCCTCGCGGGTGTAGTGCTGGTGCTGAAGGGGGCCGATAAGCTCACCGACGGCTCCGTATTTCTTGCTCGCCGCTTCGCTATTCCTGAATTTGTCATTGGTCTCACAGTTGTGGCCTTCGGCACCTCGCTGCCGGAGTTCATCGTCACCTTGGTGGCCTCCCTGAAGGGATCTGCCGATATGGGAATCGGTAATGTGGTGGGTTCCAACCTCTTCAATACGCTGATGATTGTGGGCGTCACGGCCGCTATAGCACCCATTGTGGTTCCGAAGAATACCATTCGCAAGGATATTCCTTTCACCATTCTTGCCAGTGTGGTTCTCAGCGCTATCGCCCTCGACCGAATGTTTGCCGAGCCAGGTTCCGTCGATGTGCTGACACGTGGCGACGGCGTAGCCCTGCTGGGCTTCTTCCTGGTGTTCCTGACCTACACGCTGGCCATCGCCCGTCCGTCTTCCGGCGCGTCCTCCTCTTCTGCTTCGCCTGTGGACGCTGAGGTGTCAGCTTCTTCCGGTTCCGCGTCCTCTGCCGTTGACGCAGATATGCCCGGATGGAAGGTGGCACTGTTTATCATTGGAGGACTGATAGGTCTCATTGCCGGAGGCGAACTCTTCGTGAAGGGAGCCTCGGATATTGCCGCTACCCTGGGGGTCAGCGATGCCGTCATCGGTCTTACCTTAGCGGCTGGCGGAACTTCACTGCCGGAGCTGGCGACAAGTATCATTGCCGCCCGCAAGGGACAGAGCGGAATGGCAATAGGTAATGTCATCGGTTCCAACCTCTTCAATATCTTCTGGATCCTTGGCCTCTCCTCTTGTATTTCTCCCATGCATGTGGGAGGTGTCACCACCGTGGACTTCGTCGTACTGATTCTCAGCGGCATTCTTTTCTGGCTCTTCGCCCGCACCCGTCACCTCATCCAGCGGTGGGAGGGAGTGCTTCTCATTGCCGTTTATCTCGGATATCTTACTTGGCTGGTTCTTCAGTCCGTAGCGGGTTAAAAACCTCCTACAGGTCAATTTCGTCCGTTTCTGGCCCCTCGCGGATAAAGTTTTTGCTCTATTTCGTTGGAAGTTAGAGCAAAAAACCGTACCTTTGCCCCCGCAAACAGAAATTGCCAGTTCAGGCTTAACGTAATTAAGGTAAATGATTCAAGATAACCTCCGCCCCGACTATATTTTTGAATCCAGTTGGGAGGTTTGTAATAAAGTAGGTGGCATTTATACGGTGCTTTCAACGCGCGCCAAGACAATGCAGGATGAACTGCGGGATCATGTGTTCTTCATCGGTCCCGACTTTTGGCAGAACAAGGAAAATCCCCTTTTTGTAGAAGATCGCAAGCTGCTCGCCGATTGGCGTCGGCAGACCGAGCGCGAGTCGTTGTCCGTTCGCGTCGGCCGTTGGCAGATTCCGGGCAAGCCCATAGCACTGCTGGTGGACTTCACCCCTTTCTATTCCATTAAGGATGATATCTACGGAGCCCTGTGGCGCGAGTTCGGCGTCGATTCGCTCCACGCTTACGGCGATTACGACGAGGCCTCTATGTTCTCCTATGCCGCCGCCCGTGTGGTCGAGAGCTACTATGCTTTCTATCTTCGTGCCGCAGCCGACCAGCCGCGTGTCATCTATCAGGCTCATGAATGGATGACGGGCCTCGGGGCACTGTATCTCCAGAAGCATGTGCCTTCCATCGCCACCATCTTCACCACCCACGCCACGACCATTGGTCGCAGCATCGCCGGCAACGGCAAGCCCCTCTACGACTACCTCTTCGCCTACAACGGCAACCAGATGGCCGAGGAACTGAATGTTCAGTCCAAGCACAGCATCGAGCGCCAGACGGCACACTTCGTCGACTGCTTCACCACGGTCAGCGACGTCACCGCCCGCGAATGTACCGAGTTGCTCGACAAGACTCCCGACGTCGTTCTTCCCAACGGCTTCGAGATGGATTTCGTGCCGAAGGCACAGAAGTACACCGCCGCCCGCCGCAAGGCCCGTGGCCGTATCTTTGAGGTCGCCGAGGCGCTGATGGGCACCACTTTCAGCGACGACACCCTCATCGTCTCCACCAGCGGCCGCTATGAATGGAAGAACAAGGGTATCGATGTATATCTCGAAGGCATCGCCCGCCTGGCCCAGCGCCTCGAGGCCACCGAGCGTCCCGTCCTCGCCCTCGTTGAGGTTCCCGCCTGGCAGGCAGGACCCCGCGAGGATCTGCTCGCCCGCCTGCAGTCTTCCGCTGCCGACGCTGCTGCTGCACCCCTCGAAGATCCCTTCATCACCCACGTCCTCCGCGAGCCCTGGAACGACCCTGCCACCAACTTCCTCCGCTCACGAGGTCTCGTGAATCACGAGGCAGACCGCGTGAAGGTGATGTTCATCCCCTGCTACCTCGATGGCGCCGACGGCATCTTCAACCTCCATTACTACGACCTCCTTCCAGGTCTCGACCTCACCGTCTATCCCTCGTACTACGAGCCTTGGGGCTACACCCCGCTGGAGTCTGTGGCCTTCCATGTGCCCTGCCTCACCACCACCCTTGCCGGTTTCGGCCTCTGGGCAGAAGATCAGAAAGCCCGTTCCGCCAGCGCTGCCGTCCGTCCCGCCTGTCATCTCGACACCGACGGCGTGGAGGTCATCGCGCGCACGGATTATAATTATGAGGAAGTGGCCGACCGCATTGCCGACGAGATCCGTGGCTTCGCCGCCTTGGAGAAGAAACAGGCCGACGCCGCCCGCAAGGCCGCTGCCCAACTCGCACAAGGCGCCCTCTGGAAGCATTTCTTCAAATACTACCGCCAGGCTTATGCCATCGCATTAGCCAATGCGGAAAAGAGAAACAAACAATAATACAAACAACCCCTATCAATAAAGAAAAGCAATATGACAATCAAAGCAAGCAACGCCAACGAAGCTCAATGGAAGAACGTTGTCGTAAAGAGCAACATCCCTCAGGAGCTCAACAAGTTGGAGGAACTGGCCCACAACATGTGGTGGGCTTGGAACCACAGTGCCCGCAGTCTCTTCACCCATCTCGACCCCGCCCTCTATGAGGAGTGCGGTCAGAACCCCGTGCTGATGCTCGAACGCCTGAGCTACGAGAAACTCTCGGAACTCGCCAAGGACAAGGACATCATCAAGAAGATGAACGACACCTACAAGGAGTTCCGCACCTACATGGACGTGGAACCCCGCAAGGACCGTCCCAGCGTGGCATATTTCTGCATGGAGTACGGCCTGAACCAGGTGCTGAAGATCTACTCCGGCGGCCTCGGAATCCTGGCCGGCGACTATGTGAAGGAAGCTTCTGACTCCAATGTCGACATGGTAGCTGTCGGCTTCCTCTATCGCTACGGCTATTTCACCCAGACCCTCTCTATGGACGGACAGCAGATTGCCAACTACGAAGCCCAGAACTTCGGCAGCCTGCCCATCGAACAGCAGCTCGATGCCGAGGGCAAGCCCCTGGTCATCGACGTGCCCTATATGAACTATCAGGTCCACGCCTACGTTTGGCGCGTGAATGTCGGCCGCGTGAAGCTCTACCTCCTCGACACCGACAACGACCTCAACTCCGAGTTCGACCGTCCCATCACCCACGCCCTCTACGGCGGCGACTGGGAGAACCGCCTGAAGCAGGAGATCCTGCTCGGCATCGGCGGTGTGCTCCTCCTCCAGAAGCTCGGCATCAAGAAGGACGTGTACCACTGCAACGAGGGCCACGCCGCACTCTGCAACGTACAGCGCCTCGTGGACTACGTCAAGGAAGGCCTCACCTTCAACCAGGCCCTCGAACTCGTCCGCGCCAGCTCCCTCTACACCGTCCACACCCCCGTGCCCGCCGGCCACGACTACTTCGACGAAAGCCTCTTCGGAAAGTACATGAGCGGCTATCCCCAGATGCTGGGCATCTCTTGGGATGAGTTCATCGGCATGGGCCGTCAGAACCCCGACGACCACGGCGAGCGTTTCTGCATGAGCACCTTCGCCTGCAACACCTGTCAGGAAGTCAACGGCGTCAGCTGGCTCCACGGTGAGGTCAGCAAGAAGATGTTCGCCAACATCTGGAAGGGCTACTTCCCCGAGGAGAGCCATGTCGGCTACGTCACCAATGGCGTACACTTCCCCACCTGGTGTGCTACCGAGTGGCGCAAGCTCTATGCCAAGCACTTCGACGCCAGCCACCTCTCCGACCAGAGCAACGAGAACATCTGGCACGCCATCTACGATGTGCCCGATGCCGAAATCTGGAAGACCCGCATGCAGCTGAAGACCAAGCTCGTCGACTACATCCGCCAGCAGTTCCGCGACAGCTGGCTGAAGAACCAGGGCGACCCCAGCCGCGTCGTCAGCCTCATGGACAAGATCAACCCCAACGCCCTGCTCATCGGCTTCGGCCGCCGCTTCGCCACCTACAAGCGCGCACACCTCCTCTTCACCGACCTCGAGCGTCTGGAGAAAATCGTCAACAACCCCAACTATCCCGTGCAGTTCCTCTACACAGGTAAGGCACACCCCGCCGATGGCGCAGGTCAGGGTCTGATTAAGAAAATCTATGAAATCTCCCAGCGTCCCGAGTTCCTCGGAAAGATCATCTTCCTCGAGAACTACGACATGCAGCTCGCACGTCGTCTCATCTCCGGAGTAGACATCTGGATGAACACCCCGACACGTCCCCTCGAGGCCTCCGGCACCAGCGGCGAGAAGGCACTCATGAACGGCGTCGTCAACCTCTCCGTACTCGACGGATGGTGGCTCGAAGGCTACCGCGAGGGTGCCGGATGGGCACTCACCGAGAAGCGCACCTACGAGAACCAGACCTATCAGGACCAGCTCGACGCAGCCACCATTTATAGCCTGTTAGAGAACGAGATAATGCCCACCTACTACGCCCGCAACGCCAAGGGCTACAGCCCCTCGTGGATTCAGGTCATCAAGAACAGCATCGCACGCATCGCACCTCACTACACGATGAAGCGCCAGCTCGACGACTACTACACCAAGTTCTATACTCCTATGGCCGCCCGCTCCAAGAAGCTCCTCGCCAAGGACTATCAGATGGCCAAGGAAATTGCCCTCTGGAAAGAGGCCGTGGCCGAGCGTTGGGACAGCGTACGTGTCGTCAGCATCGAACGTGGCGTACCCATCGAGGGAGTTATCGAAGCTGGGAAAAAGTACGACGTCAACATCGTCCTCGATGAGGCCGGACTCGACAATGCCATCGGCATCGAGCTCGTCACCCTCACCACTGACAAGAAGGGCGAAGACCACATCTACAGTGTCGAACCCCTGGAGGTCGTGAAGCGCGAAGGCAACCTCTTCACCTTCCACGTCACCTACGTCTGCAACAACGCCGGCGGTATCAAGACGGCCTATCGTATCTTCCCCAAGAACGACCGTCTGCCCCACCGTCAGGACTTCTGCTACGTCAAGTGGTTCAACTCCTAATAGGCGCACACCTTATTTATATACCGCATCCCCGCCGCAGGTTCCGTCTTGCAGCGGGGATCTTTCATTTCTTATTGTCTCATTTCCTTATTTCCCTATTTTCTAAATCTCTTATTTTCTAAATCTCTTACTCAAGTTTCGCACGTATGCTCGCTCGACTTCTGTTCGCTTCGACTCTTCGAAGAACCAGCTGTAATTCAAAGTCCCAGCGGGGCGTGACAATGGTAGCCAGCCGTTTTAACGGCTGGTATAAAGCAGCTAGGAAAAAGCGTGCCTTTAGGTACGCGACATCAAATCCCTGTC
>CACZAN010000036.1 GCA_902779165.1 uncultured Bacteroidales bacterium | reverse complement strand
AATCCCTGTCGCGTACCTACGGCACGCTATCCGTCAACATCCTCATTACCAGCCATTGAAATGGCTGGCTACCATTGTCTGATGCCTACGGCATCACTTGCGAAACTTCAATGAAAATTGAAAATTGAAATATTGAAATAAAGGGCGCTAACGTTGAAACTAAGATATTACAATATATGGAAGAAATGATTAAGGACGAAGTTCAGGAGAAGAAAAGCTTGAACTTTATCGAACAGAAAGTAGAGAAAGACCTCGCAGAGGGAAAGAACGGTGGACGGATGCAGACGCGCTTCCCCCCCGAACCCAATGGCTATCTGCATATAGGTCATGCCAAGGCCATCGCTCTCGACTTCGGCTTGGCAAAGAAATATGGCGGTGTGTGTAACCTCCGCTTTGACGACACCAACCCCCAGAAGGAGGACACCGAATATATGGATGCCATTGAGCAGGATATCCGTTGGCTGGGCTTCGAGTGGGGCAATATCTACTACGCCAGTGACTATTTCCAGCAGCTTTGGGATTTCGCGGTGTGGTTGATAAAGCAGGGTCGTGCCTATGTCGATGAACAGAGTGCAGAAGAGATCGCCAAGCAGAAAGGCACCACGACCTCGCCGGGCACCAACAGTCCCTTCCGCGATCGTCCCGTGGAGGAGAACCTGCGACTCTTCGAATACATGAACAGCGGTGAGTGCCAGCCGGGTACGCTGGTACTGCGCGCCAAGATAGATATGGCTCATCCCAACATGCTCTTCCGCGATCCGCTGATCTATCGTGTGTTGAACATCCCGCATATCCGTACGGGCAATAAGTGGAACGCCTATCCTATGTATGACTTCACCCACGGTCAGAGCGATTATCTCGAGGGGGTGACGCATTCGTGGTGTACCCTGGAATTTGTGGAACATCGGCCCTTGTATGATCTCTTCGTCACTTGGATGAAGGAATGGCGCGGCGAGACAGACAATATCGAGGATAACCGTCCACGCCAGACCGAGTTCAACAAGCTGAACCTCAACTACACACTGATGTCGAAGCGTAACCTGCTGGCATTGGTGAAGAATGGCTTCGTCAGCGGATGGGATGACCCCCGTATGCCTACCATCTGCGCTTTCCGCCGTCGCGGCTACTCACCCGAGAGCATCGTGAATTTCATCAATAAGATCGGCTACACGACCTACGACGCCCTCAATGATTTTGCCCTTTTAGAGAGTGCTGTGCGTGAGGACCTGAACCAGCGTGCTACCCGTGTGGCCGCTGTCATCAACCCTGTGAAACTCATCATCACCAACTATCCCGAGGGACAGGTTGAGGAACTGACCGCTGTCAACAATCCCGAGCGTCCGGAGGAAGGAACCCACACCATCGAGTTCTCTCGTGAACTATGGATAGAGCGCGATGATTTCCAGCCTGTGGCAGAGAAGAAGTTCATGCGTCTGGCTCCCGGCAAGGAAGTGCGACTGAAGAATGCCTACATTATTAAATGTAATGAGGAAGGTGACCACCCCTACGATGTAGATGCAGAGGGCAATGTCACTACCATTTATGCTACTTATGACCCCGAGACACGCAGTGGAATGCCCGGTGCTGACCGCAAGATCAAGGGCAAGACCCTGCACTGGCTCAGCTGCGACCACTGTCTGCCGGCTGAAGTACGCATGTACGAACGCCTGTGGCAGGTGGAGAATCCCCGCGATGAGCTGGCACGCCTGCAGGACGAAGGCCTCTCGGCCATCGACGCCATGAAGCAGATGATGAATCCCGACAACCTCCACATCCTCCAGAACTGCTATGTCGAGAAGTTTGTGAAGGACATGCCGGCATTGACGTATCTCCAGTTCCAGCGCATCGGGTATTTCAATATTGACACCGACTCCACTCCTGACCACCTCGTCTTCAATAAGACGGTGGGACTGAAGGATACCTTTAAGAAATAATGCGACTCGACGATGACCTGAAGTATTTCGAGACCCCAGAGTTCAAAGACATCCTGGAAAGGTACGAAACCGCACATCGGGCAGGACTCGGCATCTATATGGAAGCCGATGAACTGACCGATGTGGCGGAGTACTATGCCATGGTGAAGAACAATGAGGGGCTGGCTGACGAGGCCATAGACCTGGCCCTGCAGCTGCATCCCGATGCTGTGGATCCTCAGATATTCAAGGCGCGTCGTTATATGCTGATGGGCGACATTGCTTCTGCAAAGCATCTTTGCAATGCCATTCAGGATCAGTCACATCGGGAAGTGTTTTTCCTACGGGCAGAGCTGATGTTGCGCTTGAATCAGGTGGATGATGCCTGCAACCTTCTCTTTCAGGGCATGGAGGTCATGCAGGAGGATGTAGATTATTTCCTCTATGATTCTGCATACATCTTCATCGATTACGATCGCTATGACATTGCCCTGAAATTCGCCCACAGGCTCGAAGAGATGGCCCCCAAGTGGTTCAAGACGTGGGAACTGTTCGCTGACATCTATCTCGCTATGGATAATTTCAGTAACTCCCTGGAATACATCGAAAAGATGCTGGACTGCGATCCCTTCTATATCAGGGCCTGGAATTGGAGAACCGAAGCGTGCTGCGGACTTAATGACTACGCCAAGGCCATAGAGAGTGCTGACTATGCCCTCGCCATAGAGCCGCAGAACGAACGGGCGATGGAACTGAAGGCATGGGTGCTGATGCGACAGGGCAACCTTGAGCAGGCCCATGCTCTGTATAGCAGGCTGCAGGACATGAATCCCAGTTCAGAGATACATTGTCTCTATGATTCCTATTGCCTCTTTGACCTCGAACGCCTGGATGAGTCGCAGACGATGATTGAGCGTGCCGAGGTGCTGGCCGACGGCATGAGCCAGGAGCAGGCGGCTATCTATGAACATCATGCCCACATCTTCTCTGAACGGGGACAGGTTGAGGAAGCATTGCACTACATCGACCTCGCGGAAGAGGTGGCGGTGCATGAGGATGTGGCCGACGCTGAGCCCCCTCAGGATTTTGACTATTATCGGGCACGTATCTTTGCAGACAACGGGGACACGAAGCACGCGATCCAATATATCCATAAGTTAGTGGCAAAACAAAAGGAACCCGCGGAGAAAGTGTTGTTACAGGGCGCTCAGATCCTCTTTGAAGCAGGAGACTATGCAACAGCACTCTTGGTGTTCAAGCAACTGGAGGAAACCCCTGTTGATCCGACTCTGCTTCCGATGATCTATCCTTATCTTGCTGTTTGTTATCATGAGACGGGCGATGCCGACAATTGTCTTGCTTACATTCGGCTGTCCATTGATAACAACTCCCCGGAAATGAAAGAACTCCTTGGCTATATCTTTGCCGAAGGAGTTCAACCAAATGAGTATTACGATTATTATTATTATCGGATACATGGCCAATGGCCTGTGTAATCACGATTTTCCTCTTTTCATTTATTTTTCTTCCTTCCTTTATAAATAAGGAAGGCCACGAAGCCCACAAACAGCACAACCATAGCGATACCAAGTTCGTGGCTGTACTCATTCACCTTCTCCATCAACTGATCCTCAGGAACTACGCTCTGAAGGCTGTAGCCAATAGCGGCGAGGATGATGTTCCACAGGCCGGCACCCAATGTGGTATAGAAAATGAACTGTGATAGTTTCATCTTAGCCAGTCCTGCAGGAATGGAAATCAGGTGGCGTATGCCCGGAACCAGGCGCCCGATGAGTGTTCCTGTGGCACCATGGTCGTAGAAGTATTTCTCTGTCTTCTGCACTTTCTCCTCATTCAGCAGACACAGGTGGCCGAAGGTGCTGTTGGCGAAGGCGTAGATGATGGGGCGCCCCAAATAGCGGGCGGCTGTGTAGTTGATGAGGGCACCCAGATTTGCACCAATGGTGGCACAGAGCACCACGAGGACGACGTTCAGGTCGCTGTTCTCGGCTGCGGCACGATAGGCGGCTGGTGGAACCACCAATTCACTGGGTATGGGGATAACGGTGCTCTCGAGCGTCATCAGGAAAGTGATGGTCCAGTAGTTCAGGTTGTCGATGCACCAAGCGATGAATGTGGACATGGGAATGTTGAAATGTTGAAATGTTGAAAAGTTGAAAAGTTGAAAAATGAAATGTTGAAGGGTTATTAAACGAATTTCTTGTTGAACTCACTCTCAGGAGCGAGGCAATGGGTTATCCAGGCAGAGATGTTCCAGAAGGGCAGCATCAGTGTGAAGAGGAATCCGGTAATGTGGAATCCGTGTTCGTAGCCAATTGCATGGGCGAAACGATTCAGGTTGTGGAGTGCTATGATATTGTAAATCAAAAATAATAGCAGGACCAGGATGGCGATGATACTTGTGGCCATCTCTTCTTCAGGATAGAAATAAAGCAACACAGGGTAAGTCCCTATAGCAAGGAGAAATAACAGCCAGAACGATAGCATCCTCATATTCAGCTTTGTGCGATAGAGGAATGTATTCTTCTGATGCTTACGTGTTTCCATATAGAACACCCGCTGCTGCTTCCATAATCTGTGTTCAGCCAGTCTGTCCTCTACTACAAGGGCATCGGCATCGACGACAACAGCCGTGTTCTTTGGCTTTGACAGACGGTTTGCCAGTAGCTCCTCAGCGCCGGTGAGTAGATTCAGATTACTACCGAAACCGTCGCTTTCGAGGAACGTTGTCTTACGCAGCGCCATATTACAACCATCAGCCCTCATTGCAGCATGACCACCGTTGATATGCCGGATATTGGCAAGGGTGTTCCATAGCCGGAAGAATCCCACCTTGCGGTCGAACCATGTGCGGCGACTCTCATCGTACTTCGCCACACCAATCAGCAGCTCTTTGGATTCTTTTATCTGGGCATTGAGACATTGCAGCCAGCGATCAGTGGCTGGTTCACAATCTGCATGGGTGATGACAATCCACTCATGACGCGCAGAGCGAATGCCTAATGTGAGTGCCAGACGTTCGAGGCTGATGTCACGAGCGGTCTGGGGGGTGCGGGTATGGCGCAGATTGGGATGTTGCAGCTCCAAATTCTCCAGCACATCCTTCGTCTCGTCTGTTGATGATATATCCACCACGATAACTTCAAAATCGTCGTAGTCCTGCTTCAGAATGACAGGAAGATGCTGCTGAAGGGCGGGGGCCTGGTTGTGGGTGGGGATGATGACGGAGAAAGGAGTGGACATGGATTTATATATAGCGATAGAGAATGATGTGGGCTATTCGTCTGTAGTGTGGGCTTGAGGCAGGGGCCGGCAGTTGTACTGCGATGCCATGGTTTCGCCGTAGGCTCCGGCGGAGCGGATGGCGATGAGGTCTCCACGACGAGTCTCAGGTAACGAGAGGTCTTTGGCGAAGACATCGGAGGACTCACAGATGGGCCCCACGACATCATAGGTGACAGCGGTAGCTCTCTTCGAACAAATCTCTGAACATGAGCTATCTGAAGAGTTCGGGTTGGAGAGCTCTTTCTCGGCCGTGTAGTTCTGGATGGCGTGATGAGCACCATAGAGAGCAGGGCGAATTAGATCCGTGAAACCAGCATCGACGATGACGAACTGCTTCTGCTTGCCGTGTTTCACGTAGAGCACACGTGTCAGTAGTGTACCCATCTGTGCGACGATGGCTCGTCCAAGTTCAAAATGAAGTTGCTGGCCCTGACGCAGTTGCAGCCCACGTTTAAAGGTGTCGAAATAAGCCTTGAAGTTGGGAATAGGATGTTTATCTGGTTGTTCGTAGTCGATACCCAGTCCGCCTCCAACGTTAATGTTGGGAGCGTAGATGCCCTCGCTGTCCAGCTCGTCCTGCAACTCGTTGATGCGAATGCACAGAGCTTCGAAATCATCCATCTGAAGCAGCTGTGAACCGATGTGGAAGTGTAGACCTGTGAAGTCGATGAGGGGCATGGTCTCGGCCATACGGATAACCTTGGTCATGTCCTCCTTGTCAATGCCAAATTTGTTCTCGGCCTTGCCAGTAGTAATATGTTCGTGGGTGTGAGCACCTACATTTGGATTGATGCGGAAGCTCACTCGAGCCCGTTGCTGTAATTTTCTGGCCATCTCATTGATGACCTCGAGTTCCTCGATGCTTTCCACATTGAACATGCCGATGCCCTTTTCGAGAGCGAACTGGATTTCCCAGTCGGCCTTGCCTACGCCGGCAAAAACGATGTCTGAAGCTGAATAACCAGTGCGCAATGCGGCTTCTATTTCACCGCCGCTTACGCAGTCAGCTCCCAATCCTGCAGCCGCAATACAGCTGAGGACCTTTGGGTTGGCATTTGCCTTGATGGCGTAGTGCACATGGTAATTGTCGTATCCGGCAGTCTCTGCCTTGATGGCATCGAGGGTGCGGACAAGCAGGTCCATGTCATAGAGATAACACGGAGTCTTGAAGTCCTTGGAGGTGATAGGAGAGGAGGACATAATAGTGTTTGTGCTATAATTTGTTATGACGGACGGCGGATATGTCCATCGTAGGTGAAGAGACAACCCTGTAGGGCTTGTAGTGTGCGCTTTTTGTCGGCTTCCGCCACGACAAAGGAGATATTGTGGGCTGAACCGCCATAGCTGATCATGCGAACAGGAATCTGGCGGAGGGCATCGGTTGCCATGCTCTCGAAGCCGATGTTCTGACTCGACAGGTCACCAACGACACAGACGATACACATATTCTCTTCCACGGTCACCGTTCCGTATTTCTTCAGCTCGGCTGTGATTTCATTGAGGTTTGAGCGGTTGTCGATGGTTACGCTGACTCCCACCTCCGACGTGGCAATCATATCAATGCTGGTCTTATAGGTCTCGAAGATCTCAAAGACCTTGCGGAGGAAGCCATGAGCTAACAACATGCGTGAGCTTTGGATGCCGATACAGATAATGTTGTCCTTGGCGGCAACGGCCTTGATGGTGCCACGATGCATGCGATTATTGATGATGGTGCCTGGAGCTGCAGGATCCATGGTGTTCAGCAGTCGGACGGGCACGCCGGCGAACTTTGCGGGCTGGATGCATGTGGGGTGTAGAATCTTAGCGCCGAAATAGGCCAACTCGGCAGCTTCCTCGAAATACAACTGACGTACAGGCTCTGTGCCTTCCACGATGCGTGGGTCGTTGTTATGCATGCCGTCGATATCTGTCCAGATCTGAATCTCTTCAGCATCAATGGCGGCACCTACCAGACATGCCGTGTAATCCGACCCGCCACGAAGCAGGTTGTCGATTTCGCCATAGGCATTACGGCATATATACCCTTGGGTGATGTAGATTTCGTAGCCAGGGTTCGATTCCAACTGGGCGAGGGTTTTCTCTCGGATGTAGTTGAAGTCAGGCTCGGCGTTCTTGTCGGTGCGGATCATTTCGAGTGCCGAGAGTAGGATAGCCTTCACACCTTGTTCCTGGAGGTAGTTGGTAATCATGTTGGTCGACATAATCTCGCCCTGAGCGAGGATGACTTTTTCCTCGAAAGAGGTGAAGAGCATCTTTGTGAACGAGCGAAGGTAGTCGAATTCCTCTTGAAGGAACGCTTCTGTCTTCTGGCGCCATTCATCAGTAGTGTACAGCTGGTCGATGTGCGCCATGTAGGTCTGTTCCAGACGGTTGATGACGTTATTAGCCCCTTCCGGGTTCTTTTTGTAGAGATAATCGGCAATCTCCACAAGGGTGTTGGTGGTGCCGCTCATGGCTGAGAGTACCACGATTTTCGCTTCTCCATCACTGGTGATAAGCTTGCAGACATCCTGCATACGCTGGGCAGAGCCTACGCTCGTGCCGCCGAATTTGAGAACTTTCATTCCGTATGTTGTTTAGTAGTTATTCGTTTCTTCTTCTGTTGCAACGGTTGCCAGTGGAATGGTATCTTCATTCTGTTCTTCTTCGAGTTCGATATCTTCCTCCTTGGCTTGGGTGACCTCTTCTGATCCGATGAGGTATAGCCTGTGGTCGCGACATTCATAGATGGTACCTGGGAACTGCTCAGGTAATAGGGTGTTGTGCGTAGCCATAACGACAGCTGTTCCGCCTTTGGCCAGGTCGTGCAGGATCTTAGTCGTGCGCAGTCCGGATTCTACATCTTGATTTCCTGTGGCTTCGTCGGCAAGGATGAGTTTTGGACTGTTCAGGATGGCACGTGCTATGCATACGCGCTGCTGCTCACCACCAGAGAGTTCATAAGGCATGGATTCTAATTTGTCGGACAACCCCACAATCTCCAGCACTTCGCTGATGCGGTCAGCGCGTTCGGTGCGATCCTTCCAGCCTGTGGCTTTCAATACGAAGTCCAGGTTCTGACGTACATTGCGGTCGGTCAGCAGACGGAAGTCCTGAAAAACAATGCCCAGTTCCTTACGCAGGTTTGGCACTTGTCGACGACGCAGCGTACGCATGTCTCTGCCCAGAACTTCTGCAGAGCCTGTCATCACGTCGAGTTCACCATAGATGGTCTTCAGCAAGGAGGACTTGCCACTGCCAACGACACCTGTCAGATAGACGAACTCTCCTTCGTGAACATCGAAGTTCACGTTGTAGAGCACCACTTGGTCGTCTCGCTGTATATCTACTTCCTTATAATTGATGACCATTGATTATTATAATGTTTAGATAAGTAGGTATTCAGAATTATTTTACATTATCTTTGTCTGTAGGTGAGTTCCTGTTTTTTATTTCTCACTGGCTTCGCCGAACTCCGTCACGACTCGGTCATCTTCAAGCAAGCTTGGATGGCGCTCGCTGCTCCGTCGCTTGGCGCATCTTTTCCTCTTCCTCTCAGTTACTTAGCCCGCTAAGTTCCTTCGATGAAAAGAATAACCTGCATCCATATAGAAGATAAAAAAACATAAAACTAATTATGAACACCTACTTATGAATTCGTGAAATCGTCCAATAGTGAAATTGTCCAATATCTTTAGTGTTTCTTCCAGCCAGGATTATGCCTTTCTTGAAGTTCCTTGGCCATATCCTCGATGCGCAGTCCCTTGGAGGTTAGTAGCACGATGAGGTGATAGAGCATGTCTGAACCTTCGTAGATCATACGTTCATTCGTTCCGTTGCATGCTTCGATAACCAGCTCCAGTGCCTCTTCACCCACCTTCTGTGCCATGCGGTTGAGCCCATCGCGGAACAAACTGGTGGTGTAGGAACCTTCGGGCATTTCTTCGTGGCGCTTCTCGATGAAGTCCTGGAGTTCAGTGAGGAACAGCAGGGGATTGGTTGTATTCTCCTCGCCCCAACAGGTGTCTGTGCCCGTATGGCAGACAGGACCTACAGGATGCACACGAATCAACAATGTATCCTCATCGCAGTCGTTCTTGATGCTGACGACCTGGAGGAAGTTCCCGCTTGTCTCGCCCTTGGTCCAAAGACGTTGTTTTGTACGCGAGAAGAAGGTGACGCGCCCTTCGCTGACAGTCTTCTCATAGGCTTCGCGGTTCATATAGCCGAGCATCAGCACCTGACGCGTGTCGGCATCCTGGATGATGGCTGGCACCAGGCCGCCCATTTTGTCGAAATCTATATTCATAATCTTACATTGATACCATTTGCGTGTAAATACTGCTTCAATTCTGGAATGGGAATTTCTCCGAAGTGGAAGACGGAGGCTGCCAGGGCGGCGTCGGAGTGGCCATGAAGGAAGGTGTCGCGGAAATGCTCCTTGACACCGGCACCGCCAGAGGCAATGATGGGAATGGAGAGTTCATCAGAAAGACGGCGCAGGGCATCGTTGGCAAAACCGGCTTTCACACCATCGTGGTTCATGGAGGTGAACAGGATTTCTCCGGCTCCTCTCTCCTGCGCCTCGTGCGCCCATTCAAAGAGACCACGTCCGGTGGGAATGCGGCCGCCGTTGAGGTAACATGTCCAGTTACCACTTTCGTCCTTGTAAGCATCGATAGCCACCACACAGACTTGCGAGCCGAAGTGATGGGTAATTTCATCAATCAGTTCTGGACGACGAAGGGCCGCACTGTTAATACTCACCTTATCTGCTCCTGCGTTTAGCAAGCGATCAACGTCTTTCAGTTCTCCGATGCCACCACCGACCGTAAAGGGGATGTTCACAGTGGCTGCCACACGGCTGACCATCTCCGTGAATGTCTTACGTCCTTCGTGTGAGGCGGTGATATCCAGGAATGTCAGCTCATCGGCGCCCTGCTCGCTGTATGCTTTACCCAGTTCCACCGGGTCACCAGCGCTGCGCAGGTTCACGAAGTTCGTCCCTTTGACGGTCTCACCGTCCTTGACGTCCAAGCAGGGTATGATGCGTTTTGCTAACACCTTAGTTTTGTATTTATTTCGATATTACGTTATTTCGATATTACGTTATTCCGGGATTTCGGGATTTAGAGATTCTGTGGAAACTCCTCAATGAGTTCCTTCAGATCGATTCTTCCTTCGTAGATGGCCTTGCCAAAAACCACGGCAGGTACTCCTGCCTTATTCAGCTGGCGGATGTCTTCGATACAGCTTACTCCTCCCGATGCGATGAGGCGGCAGTTGGGATAGGCCTCAAGCACCTGACGGTAGAGGAGAGTTGCGGGTCCTAGCAGCATGCCGTCCTTACTGATTTCTGTGCAGAGCACATGACGCATGCCGGCGCGGAGGTAGCCATCGAGGAACGGCAACAACTCCTGAGTACTCTCTTCCTTCCAGCCATTGATGCTGATGCGGCCATTACGAACGTCAGCGCCCAGCACCAAATGTTCTGTGCCAAACTCCTGCAGCCACTGCATCACCAACTCACGCTGGGTTACGGCAATGCTGCCCAAAGTCACCATCTGAGCTCCTGCATCCAGAACTTTCCGAAGGTCATCCTCGCTCTTTACACCTCCACCGAAGTCAACCACGAGACGGGTCTCTTGTGTGATGCGGCGGAGCACATCGATGTTTACCACGTGCTTACTGCGGGCGCCATCGAGGTCCACGACGTGAAGCCGCTTGAATCCCAGCGACTCCATCTCATGAGCCACTTCCACAGGATCCTCGGCATACACCTTCTGTGTCGCATAGTCACCCTTTGTCAGGCGTACCAGACGACCTTCAATGATATCTATGGCAGGAATCAATTCCATGAGCAGAAGAATGAATTATCGTGTTGTCGGAATGTCAGAATAATGATTACTAAGTGTTCTCCAAGAACTTTCGGAGGATTTCTTCTCCCACCGCTCCGCTCTTTTCTGGATGAAACTGAGTGGCGTAGAAATTATCGCGATGCAGTGCGGCACTGAAGGGCTGGATGTAGTTCGTTACTGCTGTGGTGAAATCACAGACAGGAACGTAGAAGCTATGGACAAAGTAAACATACGTCTGATCCGTGCACAATGAGAAAGGCTCGTTTAGCATCCTTTCTTTCTTCACCTCCAGCAGGTTCCATCCCATATGCGGCACTTTGTCTTCGTGCCTTGTCGGACAGAACTTCTTCACGTCCACGGGGAAGATGTCGAGACAATCGGTGTCGCCCTCCTCAGAATGGCGGCACATCAGCTGCTGTCCGATGCAGATACCCAGCACTGGTTGGGTGAGCGAACGGATGACTTTGTCAAGTCCATGCTGACGCAGGTAACCCATCGCCTGGCTGGCTTCGCCCTGTCCGGGGAACAGCACCTTGTCTGCTGAGCGCAACTCCTGCTCATCGTCTGTCAAAACAGGATCAACCCCCAGACGCTTCAGCGCATGGACCACGGAATAGATGTTTCCGGCATTGTATTTTACAATCGCTATTTTCATTTCGGGCGCAAAATTATAAAAAAGTACGCGCAAGTACATACTCGCGCGACCTTTTTCTTTTATTATTTTATGAAAACGTCCATTTCTTGACCTTTTTCGTCTCAGAAAGTGGAGTATGCCCGTTCAGGAGCGGCGTTCGTAGCCCCAATCGTCTATGGCCTGTCCCCAGTGCTCGTTGACGAGTTGTATGGTGCGGGGCTTGTATTCGTATTGGTTTTTCTTGTAGCCGCGTTTACTGTTGATATAATTTCTGATTGCAGGTTCTGCAGCATCCCATCCTGGTAGCTGCAGCTTCTCGTAGATATCCTTGGTGATGGCATAGGCATCACGCTCAAAGTCTTCAAAACGCAATTCAAAAAGGTTTCCGTCTGGGATGCAGTGTTTCTGCTGCTGGTAGGCATTATACAGACGGGGATACACCTTCACGGCGTTCATTTCTATCACGTCGTCGCTAACGTCCTGAAGCTTCAGTGGAGCAATGGTTTTGGTGAAGAAGGACCGTGTGGATTCGAATACGGTATAGGGATTCCGCATCAGGTAGATAAATTTCGCATTGGGGAAGAGGTCTACGAGAGCACGGATATGGCCGGTATGAGGCGGATTTTTAGAGAGATACTGCGTTCCACCCGTATTCCAGAGAGAGATCTTGACAATCTTCATGAAGGCTTCCTTGTAGGCTTGTTCTTCTTCGGGAGTGATGGCGTCGAAGGTGAGATAACGGTCGCAGTATTCCAGCATGTTCTTGGGGAAATACCAGAAGTCGTAGTACGAGTAGGGCATGACATTGCTGAGCGCAAATTCTTCTTCCTGAGGCAGGTCGGGAGTTAGTTCCATGCCATCTGCAGGACGATGGCTGGGTATGAAAATCTTCATTAAGAACTTGAAGAATGGTTGACCGAACATCATCAGATGGGGAAATACGGTTTGATAGGTCGTCGTGTGCCCAAAATGATGGTCCTGGGCGAAGACGTTGTGGACGAAGGTGGTGCCGGATCGCCAGTGCCCAAGGATGAATAGTGGGTCATGTTCCAAAGGCTTATTCTTTAACAGCTGCTGATAGCGGCGTTCCTGAATGGGAGCCATGGTGGACAAGATACGGCAGATGGCTCGGGTAAGATGATATTTTGATCGGAAGCCGGGATCGATGCGTTGACCGGCAGCCATCGTCTTGAATGTGTTCCAGTCTGCGCCAACAAGAGGATTGGCGGGTAGTTTGTCGAATTTTAATAAACCCATAGAAGTGTGGCACTGTATTGCGTTTCCTGTTGCTGTTACTTAGAGAAACTTTACGTGTTTACTTAATGATTTTGATTTCAAGTCCTTGGCGGGCAAGTTCCTTGACAATGGTCTCGATAGCAGTGTAATGCTCCTCTGTGATGCCGAGTCGTGGCAAGTCGAGTGTGGGGGCCAGGTTGTTTTCAAGGGTACTTTCATCCAACGGGTGAAGAATCATTCCAACAGCAGAAGTGTTATTAGTGATGGGATCTATGAGGATGAAAGCGCCTGTTTGGCGGTTCTGGGCATATGAATCGAAGAAGAGGGTCTTGGCCGTGAGAATATCTACCTGGCCGATTTCGTTGAGCTGGAAGGGCTTTCCAGCTTTCTCCTCCAATGTGTTGACATCTATGCGGTTCCGAATGGCAGCAATGGTAGCTCGCGTGGTGTTGGTGTTGTGCTTAAGGAAGAACTGTTTGCGAGTATCCATGGGCTCCTCGTCCATCCATACGAGCATGGTGGTGAAATGCCGACCGATAAAGGGGATATTATCTGGATGTACTATCATTTCACCACGGCTGATGTCGATTTCATCCTTGAGGGTGATGGTGACGGATTGTGGTGGAAAAGCTTCCTGAAGCTCGCCATCGTAGGTCACAATGCTCTTGACATGGCTACGCTTCATGCTGG
Organism: uncultured Bacteroidales bacterium; assembly: GCA_902779165.1. Lineage (GTDB taxonomy): Bacteria > Bacteroidota > Bacteroidia > Bacteroidales > Bacteroidaceae > Physcousia. The sequence continues at coordinate 17,236 of CACZAN010000036.1, read as the reverse complement.
GCAAGGCTACTACCTCGTCATCCACATGAACCACGCCGCTGGCCACCTTGCCGCAGAAACCACGGAAGTCAAGGTTGGGGCGCAGCACATACTGCACTGGGTAGCGGAAGTCATGGTAGTTGCGATCCGCATGGATAGGCACAGTCTCAAGAAAGTCCAACAAGGCGGGGCCGGTGTACCATGGGGTGCGTTCGCTGCGTTCCACAACGTTATCGCCATCTAAGGCAGAGAGGGGGAAGCAGGTGACATCCTTAATACCCAGGTGGTCGGTCAGCTGTTTATACTCGGCTGCGATGTCAGTGAAAACCTTTTGGTCAAATCCTACGAGGTCCATCTTATTGACAGCCAGTACAATGTGTTTTATTCCGAGAAGAGAAACGAGGTAGGTGTGACGCCGTGTCTGTGTGATGACGCCTGTTCGGCAATCCACCAAGATGATAGCGAGGTTGGCCGTGCTGCCGCCGGTAATCATGTTGCGGGTGTACTGTTCATGTCCCGGAGTGTCGGCTATGATGAACTTACGGCGATTGGTGCTGAAATAACGGTAGGCTACATCTATCGTGATGCCTTCTTCGCGCTCCGCTTTAAGACCGTCGAGCAACAGGGCGTAGTCGATGTGGTCACCAGCGTTTCCGACTCGCTTGCTGTCACGTTCGAGGGCTGCAAGTTGGTCGTCATAGAGTTTCTTGGAATCGAAGAGCAACCTACCGATGAGGGTCGATTTGCCGTCATCAACAGAACCTGCGGTCAGCAGACGAAGTAAGTCTTTCTGTTCATCGGCATCAAGGTAGGCGCGGATATTGAGTTTATCTTTCATAAGGCTGATGGGTCCAATGGGAATTATAGGGATTTTATATTATCACCATCGCGCAAAATGCGCTTGCCTACGATAAGGATTCCGATGCGCTTCATCAAGGCGGCATCGATGCGTTTGGTGCGACGGGGGTATCCTAACTGGCGCGTGGTGGAGCGCAGCAGATCTTCGAGGGGGAGGGCAACTTGTTCGCGAACGACACGTAGCAGGGCGTCATCCAAAGTCTTATCCGGGATATCGTCAATGTCTGCTCTCTGGTTCGCGGAAGCGAGGAGGGAGGATGCGGGAGGCGCACTTCGAACTGTTTCTTCTATGATTTTGGGCGCCTTCAAATTTAGTGGTTCACTGTTGGCGATAGGTTCACTATCCTTCACTTCCAGCGCTTGTACTATAGCTTCGAGCACACGTTGGCGGTTTTGCATCCAGTCTATGGACCATACGCGTAGCACCTTCCATCCAAGTCCTTGCAGCACGGAGGGCTGGGTCAGTTCGCGGTCCCGGGCAATCTTCGTTTCTGCACGTGAATGGCTGTCGATGAGAATGCCAAGGAAGTAGCGCTCACGGTTGGTCGGATCCACGACAGCCACATCAACCTTGAATTTCGAACGTCCAACGTTCGTCGTTGTTTCGTAACCGAGCTCGGTCAATGCGGTAGCAATGTCTGTGGCAAGAGAAGAGACACTCACATCCGCTCCGTCGTAAGCGAGTGTCGGGGCGGTCGTGCCTTCTGCATATTTTAGGAATTTCTGTAGTCCCTCGACACCAGCAGCCTTACTGCGGCGAAGGTCAATTTGTTCGGCGCGCAGGGTGGAAAAAACGATCATCTCGTAGCGGGCACGGGAAACAGCCACATTCAGACGACGTTCGCCACCACGATTGTTCAGGGGGCCGAAATTCATGCTGACATTTCCGTCCTTGTCCGGCCCATATCCCACACTGAAGAGGATGACGTCACGTTCGTCGCCTTGCACGTTTTCGAGGTTCTTAATGAAGATGGGCTCTTCCGCTTGGAAGGCTCTGGCCTCTAACTCTGGATGGCCCGTTAGATTCTCCATCAGTACATCCTCGATGAGGTTCTGCTGCACGACGGAGAAGGCTACCACGCCGATGCTACGCTTCGCCAGTTCGTTATCTGAGAGGCGGCGGATGATCTCTGCTACAACGGCTTCAGCCTCGGCTCGGTTGCTGCGCTTTCCTCCTTTATCATATACACCCTCCACTTTCACGAGAGAAACCTTGGAGACGCGGTCATCGGCAGAGGGGAAGGTATAGAGCCGCCCCTCGTAGTATTCTTGGTTGGAGAAGGCGATGAGTGACTCGTGCTTTGAGCGATAGTGGAAGGCCAGATAATGGCCTGGCAGCGAGAGGGCCTGACAGTCATCAAGGATGCTATCGAGGTCATCCATTTCTGCATCCTCGTCGTCCACTTGTTGAGTGGCGAAGAAACTGGTGGGGGGCATCTGTTTGTTATCGCCGACAACAATAAGTGCCTTGCCGCGACCGATGGCACCTACGGCTTCGGCCGTGGGCATCTGGGACGCTTCGTCGAAGATGACAAGGTCGAACTTAGGCTGATCGAGATCTATGAACTGAGCCACACTGATGGGACTCATTAACATACACGGACAGAGCTTTGGCAAGAGGTTGGGTATCTGGTCGATGATATGGCGTATAGAGGTGCCGCGACCACCGTTGGCGATGTTGCGCTTGAGGATATTAACTTCTGAGCCGGTGGCGGCTTCGATGCTGATGCTTGGTATGCGTGCGGCAAGTCGGCAGTAAAGCTCTTTTTTTGTGAGTTCCTGGAAATGTTCTGTCAGTTGACGGTAGCGTGCGATGACATCTTCGAAGACGAGACCGTTGAAGCGTCTTAGCTGCTCATCGGCATCGATCATCTGCAAGGCCCATTCTTTATATAGGGTACGAGCGATTGTGCGGGCAGCTTCCTCGCCGTTGTGTCCTGCTTCAATGAAGTTGACAAGGGGCTGGTAGCCGCGAGCGATCAATGAGGTGCGCTGTGATGACCATTGATACCAGTCCCGCCATAGATCTTTATGCTGCAACCATTCATCACTCACGGCAGGTGTAGTGATCTGTGTAAGGTCGCTGATGAAGGCTTCGATGCGGTTCTTGGTCAACGAGGCATCGATGCGCTGAAGCCGTTTGAGGAAGGTGCTGGTGGCGAAGAAACGAGGCAGGAACCATTTTTGTCGGATGGCCTGCCACTCATTGACGAGGGCTGACGGCTGTTCTGCGGGTAGGGCTTTCAGCTGTTGTAGCAGCTGTTCGAGACGAGCGAGTTCCTCACGCCGGTCGTTCTTAGGTGCAAGGCCTGTTAGAGGGTGCCCTTTGGGATGTCCTGTGATCTGGAACAAGGCATCGAGTTTCGTGAGCTCCGTGTTGAGGCCTTGGAGGTCGGAATGAGTGCGGCTCCTGGCGAAGTCAAAGGGGATATCCATTATCTCGGCATCAGCGAGAGAGAGGTAACCTTCGATACAGTCATAGATGGAGATTCCACAGTCACCTTTACGATGTATGGCTTGCATGTAGCTGTTAAGCTGTTGGCGCAAAGCAAAGAGTTCTTCGCTTCGCTGCTCAAAGTCCTCACTGAGGTGTCCGTGGGTTACATCAAGTGCCTGTTGCAGTTGCTGCAGGAAGTGTGTCTTGGTAACTTTGTTGGAGTGGAGCTCCAGACAGAATGGATCGAGGCCGATTTTGGCGAGACGCTTCTGAACCACGCTGAGGGCCGCCATCTTCTCAGCAACGAAGAGCACGCGCTTGCCTTTATAGAGGGCATTGGCAATCATATTGGTGATGGTCTGAGACTTTCCAGTACCTGGAGGGCCATAGAGGATGAAACTCTTGGCCAGCCCACTCTCAATGACCGCTTCGAGCTGTGACGAGTCAACGCTGATGGGGGTTGCAACGTCGGCCGGACGGGAACTGAGGTCGAAAGCACGTGTATCCACGGCCTCTGTGGTAGGGGGCAAGGTGAGCCGGCGTTGTATCAGACTCTCGATGATGGGACTATGTTGCAGTTTCTCGGCATTCGTGTGGATGTCGTTCCACATCACGAATTTATTAAAAGAGAATAGTCCAAGGACACTTTCATCAAGGACCTCCCATCGTCCGTGCTGTGCGATGGACTTGCGGATGGCATCAAAGATGAGTGGGACATCGACACCGCTCTCGTCCCTGGGTAGGGGATCGAAGGTGGGCACAAGGAGCCGGAACTGTTGGCGGAGGAATTCGATGAGAGTCACGTTGAGGATTGGTTCCTCGTCGCGCAATCGTATGATATATCCGTTGCCATTTCGCACGATATTAACTGGCAGAAGTAGTATGGGGGCAAAGCGTGGCTGATCGCTCTTTTCGGTGACGTACCACTTGAGCATACCGATAGCAATGAACAATGAGTTGGCACCATTCTCCTCCAAGGCTGTGCGGGCACCGCGATAGAGGTTCGTGAGTATGGGCTTTAGTTCGGTAGCCGTGAGGTAGGTCAATAGTCTATGGCTCTTGATGTCGGTCTCGAACTGCTGTTTCAGTGGCGCTGCCTGCATGGCGGAATGGAAGATGCCATCTGCAGCGTCTAACTTCTTCCGCTCTTCGGGCCAGGGCTGCACGGTGTAGTTGTCGCCGCTTTGGAGCATGTCCTCCATCTTGTTGACTTCAAAAGAAATGAACTGCACGGCTCGCTTTCCAAGACGGGTGTTCAGCAGGTTGTTGCGCAGGCTGAAATCCAAGAGCTTTCGTTCCCACAGCGCTTGGCGCGTCAGTTGACGCTCATCAATCTGCAGGGCAGCCTCCTCAGCCATGTCGACAGAAGAAACACCGGATGGCTCAATGTGTAAATCATCGGGCACTGTAACTTCGTTAATTGAAGTGGGATTGGAGGTATAGCCTTTGTTTGCCATAGAGTTCTCAACTTTCAAAAGATTGATTTAAAAATACCCTTCTCGTTTCTTTTGTTCCATACTGGCTTCCTGATCGAAATCGATGACACGTGTCGTGCGTTCGCTCTTCGTGGTTGTCATCATCTCTTCTACGATTTCTTCGATGGTAGTGGCTGAACTCTCAACGGCGCCGGTTAGAGGCCAGCAACCCAGGGTGCGGAAACGAACCATGCGGGGATGGACGAGGGGTCGATACTGCTCGGGCAAACGGTCATCGTCTGCCATAATCAGGTTGCCGTCAATCTCTACGCAGGGACGCTCCTTTGCATAGTACAGCGGCACGATGGGAATCTTCTCAAGACGGATATACTGCCAAATGTCCAACTCTGTCCAGTTAGAAAGCGGGAACACACGGATGCTTTCACCCTTGTGGATCCGGGCATTGTATATATCCCAAAGTTCGGGACGCTGATTCTTGGGGTCCCACTGCTGAAACTGGTCGCGGAAGCTGAAGATGCGTTCCTTGGCACGACTCTTTTCCTCATCACGACGAGCACCGCCGAAAGCCGCATCGAACTTATGCTTGTTCAGGGCATCCAGCAGTGCCTTTGTCTTCATCAGGTCCGTATGCACCTTGCTGCCGTGGGTGAAGGGACCCACGCCAGCATTGAAAGCCTCCATATTTGATTCCACGATGAGATTCCATCCATATTTCTTGGCGTATTCATCGCGGAACTGAATCATCTCCTTGAACTTCCATTTGGAGTCGATATGCATCAAGGGGAAAGGCACCTTGCCGGGGGCAAAGGCTTTCTCTGCCAGACGCACCATCACGCTGCTGTCCTTGCCGATACTATAGAGCATCACAGGATTCTCGAACTCTGCCGCCACTTCGCGGATGATATGTATGCTCTCGGCTTCGAGTTCCTGAAGATGAGAAAGATGGTATTTATTCATATTTGTCGATTAGCTTCATAAGCCTTAACAGCTTTATGAACTCTGTTGTAATTTATTAGCTATCATATTGATAATCTGCTTCACACTCTCTTCTAATGGCTGACGGCTGGTGTCCACGCTCATTGCTGGGTGTTCTGGAATCTCGAAGGGGGCACTGATTCCCGTGAAGTCCTTGACCTCACCACGCCTGGCGCGGGCATACAAACCTTTGACATCTCGCCGCTCACAGACTTCCAGCGGGGTGCTGACATAGATTTCAATGAAATCCTCGGATCCGATAATATCGCGAGCCATCTGGCGGTATTCGTTGGTGGGTGAAACAAAGGCGGCAAGAGTTACAATGCCTGTTTCCACAAATAGCTTGCCCACTTCAGCAATGCGGCGGATGTTCTCCTTGCGGTCTTCGGCACTGAAGCCCAGTCCTGCATTGATGCCACAACGGATGTTATCCCCATCGAGGATGCGACATAGAATTCCTCGCTGGTGTAACTCGCGCTCAACTGCAAGGGCGATAGTGGATTTACCAGAACCGCTGAGCCCGGTGAACCAGACCATCATGCCACGCTGTTTCAATAGGGCTTCTTTGTCCTGGCGTGTCATAATACGATCGTAGATGGGGTAGATGTTGTTGGTCATTTATATTAGGTTAAATTATAAAACAATGGTATAAGCAACACACTGAGGATGAATACGATAATATTCATCGGCAGTCCCACCTTTACGAAGTCCGTAAATCTGTAACCACCAATACCTTGCACGATGAGGTTGGTCTGGTAGCCAATAGGGGTGCTGAATGCTGCGCTGGCAGCGAAGCACACGCAGACGACAAAAGGCATAGGGTTGGCACCTAACTTGTCGCTTACAGCCAGTGCCAGTGGGAAGGCTAAGGCTGCTGCGGCATTGTTGGTGATAAGTTCTGTGCAGATGTTCGTGATAAGGAATAATGCGGCCAGGATAATGTAAATGCCGTAGTCTGAACCTGTCACGATATCTGTCAACGAGATGATGTAGCCGGCAATGAAGTCTGCAAAGCCAGAGCGTGTCATCGCCGTGGAGATGGCAAAGGCACAGGCTATAGTAATCAGGACATCCCATGAGAAGAACTTCGTATATTTCTTGGCCGAGAACATTCGGGTCCAAGCCATGATGATGACCGTGATGCAGACGAAGAAGAACATATCCAGCTTCAGGGCTGGAATGTATTCCTGGACGAAGTCAGATTGGGCCAATAGTTGTTTTATGGGTTCTAATTCACCAACGGTTGCACCGATAATCATCAAGACCAGCAGTAATAGGGCGAACCATCGCTTCTTTGTGCCCATGGGTGGTTCGTAGTCACCCACACGGTTGATCATCCAGAAGACACGGCTCTCGCCCCAGGCTTTCATAAAGGAGGCGTCGGCATCAATGATGAGCGTATCCTCGTGTGTCAACTTCATATTCATGAAGTCGCCTTCGAGGATGTTGCCGCCACGACTGATGGCTCTAACGTGGGCTCCATAGTGACGGAAGAAATCAAATTCATGCAAGGTCTTGCCCAGACCAGGAAAACGGTTGCCAAGCAATACCTCATGGCGTGTCATACCAGGCGCGAGGTTCTGATCATCGGCATCTTCTTCAGCCTTTCGCTCATCGGGTAATAGGTGTTTAGAGAAGAAGATGAGGTAGATGAGGCCCGCAACAGCAATGAAAACACCTACCTTTGTGAGCTCAAACATCGACAAGCCGTCGATGCCGAAGCGCATCAGAATACCTTCGGCACCTCCGTTTTCAGCAGCTATGGCCTCGTCCTTGGCTTCCTGCAGCAACATACCATGGATCACCAGGTTAGTGGTAGTTCCTATCAGTGTGCAGAAACCACCAATAATGGTGGCATAGCTTAGTGGGATAAGGAACTTCGTTGGCGGCAGCTTCATCTTACGGGCCCAATTCTTGATCATCGGAGCGAAGATAACAACGACTGGTGTGTTGTTGAAGAAGGCTGAGATGAAGGTGACGATAGGGTAGAAGCGCAGACCTGCTGAAGTAACGCTGGCATTTTTCTTGGGTAGCATGTGGAATACGATACGCTCCAATATACCACTTTTGCGAACACCTTCACTGACGAGATAAAGCAATCCTACGGTAATCATACCCTTGTTGGAGAATCCCTTTAGAGCCTCCTCGGGACTGATAATACCGGCTGCAAGCAATAACACCACAGCAGTAAAAAGAATCAGTCCCGGTCGTAACTGCTCGCACATTAATGCAGTCAGCATGAAGACAAGGATTATCGCCACATATATAATAGAAAACGACATAAAAAACTCGTCTACCTTTCAATTATACATTGTCAATAATTATTTTATCTTCATCTTCAGCACCACACCACTATTGGCAGGGACAAGGACATGTGATGGCTTGTCAGGTGTAAAGCTGGTAGCTTGGGCCTCTCCGGTGAGCAAATCTACAGCACGGATTTTTTGACGGCCGCGCATCCGATAAAGTTGAAACACATGTTCTGGAATCACAACCTGCAGATCAGCAGGAGTGTCATCGAAGTTGCACACGCACAACAGCACATCGGAACCCAAACGGCGGAGGTAGGCATAGTGGCGGCGGGGATTGAAATTTTCACTGTGTGGGTTGGCATACATCAGATCGTAGAACTCGCCTTCGGTTACAGAGCGTTCTTCCGTACAGAGATGCAGCAGACGGGAATAGAACTGCCGTAGCTCGTTTTCCTGGGGCGTCAGCTGATGGCCATCATAGCGTTCGCCGTTGCGCCAGCGATAAATACTGTTTACTGTCCAGTAATCAAAGATTGTGGTACGTCCGTCGCGTCCGCTGAAGCCTTCATCATCCATGCCTCTCTCGCCCAGTTCCTGGCCGAAATAGATCATGACAGGGCCTTTGCTGAAAGTCGCAGCGACTACCATTGCTGCACGTCCTTTTTCGCCACAACCGGCAAAAAAGTCACTGGCGATTCGCTGCTCATCATGGTTCTCCATGAAACTCAACATGTGATCGCGGATGTCTTCGACAGACCGCCAGCACTGTGTGATGGCATCGGCATTGGCGTAACCGCAAGTAACAGCACGCAAAGTATCATAAAGACCTACCTTGTCGTAGAGATAGTCGAAGCCACCCTCATGGATGTATTTGCGGTAGCTGTCAGGGCCATAGATCTCCGCGATGAACTGGATGTCCGGATACTGCTCGCGTACCTTCTTCGTGGCATAACCCCAGAACTCCGCGGGTACCATTTCTGCCATATCACAGCGGAATGCATCCACACCTTTTGAGGCCCAGAATAGTAAAATGTCCGTCATCTTCTCCCATGTAGAGGGGATGGGATCGAAGTGTGAAACCCTACCTGCGAGATAGTCCACACCGTAATTCAACTTCACGGTTTCGTACCAGTCATCATGCTTCGCGAAGGACGAGAAGACATCGTTACCGGTGGCGCGTGCAGGCTGCTCATAATATGGGGCCTGTTCGTCACCTTGGAGGTCGAAGTCTGCACTTAATGCCTCTCCCGGGAAATAATAGAAGTTATTCGTAGGGGTGAAGTGTCGTGTGGTGTCGTCTGTGGCGCCGAGGTCTTCTATGCCTTCGGGACATACATCACTGTGGTACTGGCGTGCCACGTGGTTGGGCACGAAGTCGATGATGACTTTCAGGCCAGCCTCGTGGGTGCGACGTACCAAATCCTCAAATTCCTGCATACGTGCGGGAACGCTTGTTGCGATGTCAGGGTCTACGTCATAATAGTCTTTGATGGCGTAAGCACTGCCCGCTTTGCCCTTGACGATAGCGCGGTGATCACGGCTGATGCCATAGGCGGAGAAATCCGTCTGCGTGGCATGTTCGATAATGCCTGTATACCAAATATGGGTAGCACCGAGATTTTTTATTTCATTGAGAGACTTTGGCGTGAACGCATCCATTGTGCCACAGCCGTTGATGGCCCGTGATCCATCGTGCTGATTGACATTAGCATCATTACCAAACAGCCTCGTGAAGACTTGGTAGACAATAGGTTTCTGCATTTCTTGCGTCTGTGTATAAGTAGAACAAGCTTGCGCCAGACTCGCGAGGAGTCCGATGCAAGCTGTCCGTATGAGTGAATGATTTTTCATCAGAATGTAACGTTGTTACCGTTCCTCGTGATGTTCTGCGAGGGTAATGATGCTTATCACAGCTCTGTGGCACCGCGGATGACGAGCCCCTCGACATCCTTTGCAATCTTTGCAATCATGCCCTGCAGTGCCTTGCCAGGTCCGCATTCAGTGAACTCTGTGGCACCGGCAGCTACCATGGCCTGCACTTCCTGCGTCCAGCGTACGCTGGCAGTGAGCTGAGCTATCAAATTCTTCTTGATTTCTTCAGGTTCTGTATGTGCCTGACCGTCGACATTCTGATATACGGGACATTTGGGGGCTTGGAACTGAGTAGCCTCGATGGCAGCTTGAAGCTCATCTTTAGCACCCTGCATTAGCGGACTGTGGAATGCGCCGCCGACGGGAAGTGGTAAGGCTCGCTTGGCACCTGCTGCCTTCAGCTTCTCACAGGCGGCATTGATGCCTTCCACCGAACCGCTGATAACCAGTTGCCCGGGGTTGTTATAGTTAGCAGGAACTACGATTCCTACCGTTTCAGAGACTTCCTTGCACACGGCCTCCACCACTTCGTCTGCCAATCCAATGATGGCTGCCATCGTTGAAGGTTGCGCCTCGCAGCATTTCTGCATGGCCTTGGCTCGGGCGCTAACCAATTTCAGACCATCCTCGAAAGATAGGGCTCCTGCGGCTACCAGTGCACTGAACTCGCCGAGTGAGTGCCCGCCAACCATATCCGGCTGGAACTTGTCACCTAGACAGAGGGCTGTAATCACGCTGTGAAGGAACACGGCAGGTTGGGTCACCTTTGTCTGCTTCAGTTCTTCGGCAGTGCCTTCGAACATGATCTTCGTGATCTCGAAGCCCAGGATGTCATTGGCTTTATCAAAAAGTGCACGCGCAGCGGCGTTTGTCTCATAAAACTCTTTGCCCATACCGGGGAATTGAGCGCCCTGGCCGGGAAATACAAATGCTTTCTTCATGCTTTCGTCTTTTATCTTATTGGTTATTACTAATCTAATTTAGTTCGGATGATTCAAATCGGTTGCAAAGGTACATATATTTTTTCATTTATAATCAATCTTCCTCCACATTTTAAGTTTTCTTTACCTTTCCATCCTCCTTCTATTCATGTGCGTGTTTTAATTTAAGGTGGAAAAAAAGACAAGATCTAATCTCGATTTGTATTATTTTCTCCTGTGGAAGAGGTCGCGAAGACCATTGAAATCTTTCTTTAGCATGATGCCGATGCCCTGAGTTGTGAGGGCTGACTTGGTGAAGTAACGGTCGTTGGTTTCACTGTAGGCTTTCAGACTTATAGAACCCGATGGGGTGATGAGGTATCGTACATCGAAGTCACCGATGAAGTTTGTGTTAGCAACTGGGGTGTCGCGGTAGCCGAAAGTGCCGTTGACGAGTAAACGGTTGTTGAAGAGGCGGCCGCTGAGAGAACCCTCGACATCCATGTCCTGCCATCCGAGCTGACCAGTAGAAAAGTTTGTACCAAAGTTCCAGTTTGAGGAGCCGATGGCGTTGGAGAGGATGTTATTTAGTTGTCCGGAGAGTGTGCTGGAAAGCAGACTTTGCATAGCGGTGTTGGCCTGGTTCTCATTGGCTGCGAGATCCTGTTTGTAGAAACGGCCGATACCGAGGAGGTAGATAACCTGAAGGTTGCGTTCTTCATCGGTTGAGATGAGCGAGCGCACCATTTGCTTCTCGTCTTCGTTGACATTGGGAATGTCGAAGTCGAAGCTAATCTGCGGGTTCTCAGCACGTCCGCCTATGTTCATAATGCAGTTTACGCGTACGCTGGCAGACGAGAAGTTGGATCCTGAAGCCAAGTCGTTGAGCGAGACTCCGGGGACGGTGTAAATGGCTTTCAGGTTCAAGTCGCCCTGTAAAGGATTACCGCCGAAGACGATACTGCTACCTTGCTCGAACTGGAATTCCTTTCGGATGAAATCCTGCAATGAGAGGTGGTAGTTGCCACGGTCCACCCGGTAAGTTCCATACATCTGGAAACGACCTTTATTATAGAATGTTGCACGGATATGCCCATCGCCCCAGAGGTTGATATAATCCTCTGACCGAGGATCCATGAGTAGGCGCATCTGTGCCACAGGGGTGATGTTGAGGTCGAAGTTAATGTGCATGTCGGTGGGCTCATCATAGTTGGGGGCATCAGTCCCACCGCCACCTGAAATCATAGGGGCGATCGACCCTTCAAGAACAGCTTCTGAAGTGGAGTGAGTGGCAGTTGCATTTGAAGTCTCATGCAAGCCGAATGGTTTTTCACGCCCCATTCGGGCGGGGGCGGTCTTTTTTCTGAAGGTGATGAACTCATTATCGGTCATTGTCTCGGGGGTAGAGACGTTATAGGTGAAGACCGTGCCGGCAGTAGGGGTGCATTGGATATCAACGTTCAAAGTACCGGGTTCTCCGCGGAGTGCGACAGTGCCATCGGCGAAGGCCGTACCATAAAAACTCTGGTCGCCGAAGGAGCGGAAGTCATAGCCCAGGAGGTCGTGTGCCTCGATGTTGAAGTTGTAGCGGAGGTTATCGAAATGCTCGAAATGCAAGGCGCCGTTCAGGATACCCTCGTGGCGGCGGGAATCACTCCCGTGGTGGGCATCGAAGAGGTGTACATCACTAAAATAGATACTTCCTGGGCGCATGTGAATGCTGTCGCCCCCGTGGGTGTGGTAGCGGGTGCCCAATACAGGAACGCCCAAAGATACAGTGTCCAGAACGAGGTCACCCTCGAGGTCCAACTCTCCAAAAGGACCGTAAAGATGGGTGTAGCCTGTGGCACGTCCTTCGATGCGGTCGAAGATTCCCTCGGTGAAGTAGTTGATGAAATAGGCATTGAGGTGGGTGGCATAGATATGCAGGTCCATACCTCGTCCAGGCTCACGACCTGGTTTGACAATACCCACAACATGACTCAGGTGTCCGAAGTCTTTGTCGCGGATGAGTCCATCGATGTCGATGGCTCGGTCGTCCTTACGTCCAAAACCTATATCCAGTACGAGGTGGCCGAGTAGGCCGCCATTTAGCACAAAGTTATCAACATCCAGCAGTCCGTCGACTCTTGGAATGTCGCTGAAATTTGCAATTTTGACCTTGCCTGTTGCCAAACCCTCAAACTCCACATCGTGGAAGTCGATGATGCCAAAGACGTACTGTAGGTTGATGTGCCGCAGGTCGGCATAGAGTGTATCCTCGGGATTCGATGACATACGGCCGTCGACTTTCAGGTGGCGACCTAACTGTGAGACCTGGAAGTCATGGACGTTGACAACGCCATTATCCAGCTGAACGACAGCAGGATGTACGTTCCATACAGTGTCTGCTACAATAATCTGTGTGGGACGTATAGCGATGGTGGCATCGATTCCTTGTTCCTCGTTGCGTCTGAAGCGTGTCTGGGTAGAAAGCTCACCGCGCTGAACCGGGGTGTTGTGATCATCCCAGGTGACGATGGAGGTGAGGACATCTGTGGCAGCATCTGCCATAACGGTGATGTCCAGAGGCCCACTTTCTATCATACGCTGTGCCGAAAGGAAGAGGCTGATGCTGTCTGACTTTTCGTGGGCGATAAGACTCATGGCACGTAAATCCTGGCTTCCATAAATGAGATGTGGCGCATCGACCTTCAAGGAGAAGGTCTTGGCCGGACCGTTGAAATCTCCTTCAAAATACAAAGATTCGGGTAGCTTAAGGTCCACATCTGCCAGAGCGAGAAGGCTGTCGGTATCCCAGAGATAAACGGCAAAATCTATCTGATCCTTGCTGTTGTAACCTTGTTGTCCGGCAGGTCCGGGCACGAGGGTGGGGAGTGCACGGTGCATAGCTGCTTGCAGGCTACTTGGAAGGGTTAGGTAGGAGAAGTCGCCTTGCATCGCCGCATTGATGAAATCACCCATAATGGTGATATGATGTCGCTGTTGCTCATCGTTCTGGAGGGAGATAAACAGATCCTCGAGTTCGTAGTCATCCTCTCCGTTGTGTATAGTGAGATCACACACATGGAGGCTGCCTGTTAGGTCGTTCAATACGGAGGGTCCGGAGAGGAGCGGTTTCTGGCTGGCCAGATTACCCTGTAACCTCACATTATAATGGTCGTCTCTAAGGATTACCTGTCCGCTAACGGAGTCCGTGGAGAGACTGAATGCAGCTTCAAGCTGATCGAGTTTCTCGTTCTTGAAATGCAGGTCGCTGGTGAGTGTTCCTTGTACTGTACCAGAGCGCAGGCTTCCATGGGCATCTGAGATGAGGCTGATGTTGTTCACGGGAATTTCCTCTGGGTTGTTGAACAGTAGCTTAGCCTTCAGTTCTTTAGCTTCGATGTGTGCCTGGAAGAGGTCGCTGTGGGTGATGCTGCCTTGCAGTTGGGCTTTGCCAAGGTCGGTATGTAGGTCGAACTCACAGGCTGACTGTTCAGGGGTATAACTGCCATTACCCTGCAACTGGAGGTCACCTAGATTGCTGAGATTATTAGCCAAAGAAGAGGCGATGATTCCAGAATCAGCCAGCAGCGTCAGGGTGCGTAGTACGAGAGATGCTCCGACTTGTAAGCGGTTGATGTCCGCTGCTGCTTTAAGGGGGGCTTTCTCCGTAGGCAGGGAAAGTTTGGCATTAGCATCAACAGCCAGCAGCTCTGAAGTGAGCGTGAATTCACGAATGAGGAGTTGACCATCCGCCAGTGTACCCTCAGTGTTGATGGATATTTTGTCATCGAAGCGGGAGAGGAGGGGCAGGAGAGGGGATAGGTCGGACGGTGTACAATGGCCTTTCAGGCTCCCTCCCAGCTGTGTCAGACGAAGCGTGGTGCTGTCGGTGGCAGCGGGACGTTCGGCCTGTACACTCAGGTGGGGTATTGATATTCCGGAATTTGGCAGGAGTAGCATGAATTTGCTGAATCTGGCTTCCAGCGGGCCATCAGAAGGGAGATGTAGTGATAGTTGTGTCTGAAAGTCTCGGAGCCTTAAACTACTTCTTGATTCAATGAATGATAATTCGCTGATTTTCGCAGATATTAGTTCATTGGTAATAGTGTCCGCATCAAGGCGAATCCGGAGACTGTCGAGTGTAAAATGGGACGGCGAGAATCTGTCAGTATAAGGCTCTGAGAGGACATCATGGGAGATCCGTCCACGGCGGATGACGACCTGCGATAGAGTTATATCCAGAGGCGTTGCCGTTGTGTCCTCCGATGCGAAGTGGTCGATGATGAATTGGAAGTTATAGGGGGCTTCCGGTGACGTACGGCGCAGACGGATGTCGAAGCCGAAGAGCTGGGCGGCTGTGATATTGAATTTGTCGTAGGCGAGGTCTGTCAGTGAGATCTTAATGCTCAGTCGTGTGGCGGTCAGCAGGGTGTCCTCCTGCAGGTCGAGGATGAGCACGTCATCGAGTACTACGCGGTTGAAAAGACTCACCTGAGCCCGTCCGATTTTAACCGTTGTTTGTAGTTCATCAGAAAGAATAGAAGAAGCTTTCGCGGCCAGCCACCGCTGTGAAGCAGGCAGGGTCGTGAAAAGTATCAGGCCGAGTATGATGACAAGCACCAAACCAACCAAAAAACGGACGATATAGCTGAATGTTTTGATGGCTGCGTCTGTTTTTGAAGACAAAAGTACACTTTTTTTGCACATCGGACAAAAAATATTGGACTTTATGCACGAAATATGGTTAAAAAGCAGTACTTTTGCACAGTTTTTAGCTAAAACCATTTTATTTATTCTTATTTATATGGCAAATGTAATCAAGTTACGCAAAGGCCTCGACGTAAACCTGAAGGGCAAGGCGAGCTTGGAAAGCATGCAGACGAAAGTCGCGGGACAGTTCGCACTGATCCCCGATGATTTCTATGGCATGAAGCCCAAGGTCGTTGTCAAGGAAGGTGATGCCGTCAAGGTCGGGGATGCCTTGTTCGTAGACAAGACGCATCCCGAAGTGAAGTTCGTTTCGCCTGTCAGCGGGACCGTGGCTCTCGTGGAGCGCGGTGAACGCCGTAAGGTGATGAGCGTTCGCGTAGATGCAGATGGCAAGCAGGAAGCTGTTTCCTTCACAGAGAAGGATCCGCTGAAACTGCTGTTGGAAAGCGGTTTGTTCGGATTCTTCCGCATGCGTCCTTATGATGTGGTGGCGAATCCCGAGGACAAGCCCAAGGCCATCTTCGTCAGCGCTTTCAACAGTATGCCGCTGGCAGCCGACTTCGAGTATGTCCTCGGTGGACAAGAGAAGGAGTTTCAGGCAGGTATCTCGCTACTGGCCAAGATTGCTAAGGTTCACCTCGGCATCAGCGCCCGGCAGGTAGCACCGGCACTGACTGATGCCAAGGATTGCACCATCACCGTCTTCGATGGTCCAGCTCCTACTGGCAATGTTGGCGTTCAGATCAATCACGTTGATCCCATTAACAAGGGGGAAGTGGTGTGGACGATGGGTGCCGAAGAGGTTATCTTCGTGGGTCGTCTGGTGCTGACCGGAAAGGTGAATCTCGCCCGCACTATTGCTGTTGCAGGCAGTGAGGTGAAGGAACCTCATTATGCTAAGGTGCTTGTTGGTCAACCCATTAAGGACATTGTGGCAAATCAGATTGACGAGAACAAGAGTCTGCGCATCATCAACGGTAACCCCATGGTGGGCGTGAAGACCTCGAAG
This sequence comes from uncultured Bacteroidales bacterium, assembly GCA_902779165.1. GTDB lineage: Bacteria > Bacteroidota > Bacteroidia > Bacteroidales > Bacteroidaceae > Physcousia. Next base: position 800 of record CACZAN010000036.1, on the reverse strand, counting down.
GAGGGTTTCCTTGCTGCTCATGCCACGGAGGTCACCGTGATTCCCGAAGGCGACGATGTCTATGAGATGCTCGGATGGATTGCTCCTCGCCTTAAGGAGTTCAGCACCAGCCGCAGCTATTTCAGCTGGCTCAAGCCAAAGAAGACCGAGTATGCGTTGGATGCGCGCATCAAGGGTGGCGAACGCCACATGATCATGTCCGGCGAGTACGACCGTGTGTTCCCCATGGACATTTATGCTGGATATCTCGTGAAGTCTATCATAGCCGGCGACATCGACCGTCAGGAAGCCCTTGGTATTTATGAAGTGGCTCCTGAGGATTTCGCCATCGCAGAGTTCGTGGATAGTTCTAAACTGGAATTGCAACGCATAGTTCGCGAGGGATTAGATATCCTGAGAAAAGAGAATATGTAAAAGATCCACCCCCAACCCCTCTCGTAATGGAGGGGAGAGCCTGCGGGGTGTATGAAAGAATTCTCATTAAACATTAATCATTAAAAGAATGACCCTATAGACTTCCAAGCGCCAGCTGCTTCCCTCCATTACGGGAGGGGATAGGGGGTGGGTCTTCAATTATGAATAGCATTAGAAAATTTTTCGACAAGATAAAGCCGAACTTTGAGGAGGGTGGCAAGCTCCACGCCTTCCGTTCGCTTTATGATGGCTTCGAGACGTTCGCCTTCGTGCCTAACACTACGGCACGCGTTGGCGGAACACACATCCACGATGCCATCGACAGCAAGCGCATCATGTCGCTCGTTGTCATCGCGCTTGTGCCTGCGTTGCTCTTCGGAATGTAT